>PANN01000006.1 GCA_002707645.1 Fidelibacterota bacterium
TTACTATTGACTATAATGGAGAGATAACAAATATGTCAAATATTATTTTTGGTACAATGTTTGGTGAGCAAATAGAAATTCAGGAATATATTTGTACTGATTAAAGAGCCTCTTCTGTAACTTTTTCACCCCAATATTCAGGTCTTGATTGTAGATTATACATGATATTTTGATTAACCAGATGAACCTCTGGGTTATCATTAAATCTAATATAACATCTAGAAAAATCTGAAGCAGATCTGCCAAATACAAATGTTCCTAATATATCATTATTAAAATCATAAAAAGATAAATGTGTACCCATTATATCATCAATGCTATATTTGACCCATTTTTCTGGATTTTTAGTCATGATTGTTTCTGATTCTAGCTCAAAAACTTTATCAAAAAATGTAGTTAATACATTTGCTTTTAATACTAGAGAGTCATTATTGGCAATAACCCATGATGTATCTACTCTTTGAATTTCAATAGATCCAGTTTCAGATTTAATTAATAGACTGCTTACTTGATCTTGGTTAAAATCGAAAATTTGATTTGAAGAGCTTTGATAACTTTTTTGCTGATTAATATTCATCATGTAAAACAAAATTAGAATTGCAAGAACTCCTAATGATATATAAAGTTTATTTTTCATAAATAGCTCTAAGTATCTTTGATTTATTATTTTGTTTCTTTCTATAATAAATTCCTAGAAGAATAATCAATAATGTTGGAAGTAGCATGTTAATAATTTTCCATGTTAATCGCGTCTGATTTGAAACACCTTCAGCATCTCCAATAAGAGGTCTATCTAAAACTTCTCGTGATCTTAATGCGATAAGCTCACTATCTCCCAGCATATAATCAATAGTATTCATTACAAAAATAATATTATTTTGTGATCCTCCACCTCCTTGATCTGAAAATAATTGCGAATCACTTACTAAAGTAAGATTGCTTTCAATACCTGTTTGCTTGTCTGCAACAATACATCTAGCCCCTACAACTTTTGATGGTTCTGTTAGCTGATTAAAAATAGGATTTGTTTTTGGATCAGGATTTAAATTGTAAAATTCACTCATTGATGATGAACGATTCGAAGTATACAATAAAGGTGTAAACTCTACAAGATTATCTGAATAAACAGAGTCTGCTTGAATCTCACTTGTAAAAATTAACGAGATTGATTCGAGTCCATTTACTGTAACCTCAGATTCATTGAATTTTTTTAATATTGGCAAGAATGGATAATCCATTGGAACAGCCATTCTAAAAGGCCCCATTTGTTGTTGTACATTTACTTGATTACATGTTTTATCTAAAACTAAATTTTCTTTAATAGTCAAGCCATATGAATCTAAAATTGAAAATATATTTGATTGAATGGGATTTGCTTGTTGTGTTTGGATATCCACACTAATTCTATTTTGAGCAAAAAAGATATTACCACCTCTTGATATAAAGTTTCTTAGATTTGATTCTTGCTCCACATCCAGAGAATCACTAATTCCATTAAATAGCAATATATCTATATTTTCAGGCACTACGGTTGATAAATTTAAGTTTGGTCTAGTTATGTAGCGCTCATTCAAAAATCGTGTTAAATTTTCATTAGTAATTTCATTTTGTAACGATACGATACCGATAGAACTTTTTTGAATTTGGACCATACTTTTAATCTTTGTTGTAATATCATATTCCAGTCCTGTGCTTGTTTGAATAACTGGAATAACCTCTCGTTTGTCTTCATAAAGCAGCACAAGTCCCATATATACTTTTTTTATTTCAACTTTATCATTTTCAATAACTTGAAGCTGTACAGGTTGAATCCCATATTTTTGGGCATCTTCAGCAATTTGTTCTTCGTTTTCTGGGCTATAAAATTCAAACTTTAGATTGCCAGAACTATAGGCCGTATATTCTTCTAAGATATCCTGCAGGTATCGTTTATTATTAGAATACTGAGCAGGAAGATCGGATGAAAAATAAACTTTTATGGTAAATATATCATCAATTTTTTGAACAACTGATTTACTAGATGATGATAAAGAATACATTTTGTTATCAGTTAAATCAAATCTTACAAACCAATTTCTTCCAATTAGATTAATAAAAACAATAGCAATTAAAATAATAGCTGAAAAAATTAAGGTTGATCTTTTATTATTTAGATTCATTATTTCCATTTCCTACTATTTAAGACTTGAGTTGTAAGGAATAAAAACATACCAATAACTGATATAAAATAAATTAAATTTCTTGAATCAATTACACCTCTTGCAATATTTGAAATATGATAATCAACGCTTAGGTATTGAATAAATCCAGCCATAAATGCAGGAACAAATATTAGCAATTTATCAAATAGAAAAAACATGAGTACAATGAATACCCCAATTATAAATGCAACAACTTGATTATCAAATAAGCTGCTTGCAAATGTTCCTATTGCAGCATAAACAGCACCAGCAAAAAACAAACCAAGATAACCAGTGAACAAGGCTCCATAATCTATGTTAGTTCCAAAACTTACAAGCGTAAGAAAGTGTACAACTGTAAAAAGTAATCCAATTACAATTAGTGAAAGCGCTGCTAAATATTTTCCTATTACAAACTCATGTTCTTTAATTGGAAGAGTATTTACTACCTCCATTGTTCCNAAATTTTTCTCTTTTGCAATAAGGCCCATTGTTATTGCAGGTATAAAAAATAGATAAACCATTGGAACTATATTAAATAAAGCTCTTAAGTCAGACTGCCCAATTAAAAAGAATGTGTTTGAAAAGAAGTATCCGTTTACCAAAGAAAATACAACCAAAAATATATATGCCATAGGGCTTGTAAAATAGCTATCAAATTCTTTTTTAAATATATTATATATATTACTCTTCAACATAATTAGTTTGTTAGCTTTCTGAAAATATCCTCTAAGTTTGCTGTTTCAGGGTTCATTTGGAGCATAGATAATTTATTTTTTACCATAAAGCTAAATATTTCTAACCTTGGATCATCTTTCTTTTTGTATTCAACAATGATTTTATGCATATCCTTTAGCTTCTTGATTTTCATTTTTCCGAACTTTTTTTTGAAATCTTCTAGCTTAGTATCTGTAAATCCAACTATTTCTAAAGTTAATTTTACATTGCCCATAAATTGATTCATTAATTTTTTAGTTGTTCCATCAGCAACAATATTACCATGATCTATTATAATAATTCTATCAACAGTTGCTTCAATTTCTTGGAGAATATGGCTAGACATTAAAACTAGTTTTTCTTTCCCTAGATTTTTAATTAATTCTCTAATTTCAATAATTTGATTTGGATCAAGACCTGTTACTGGTTCATCCAATATTAAAATCTTAGGATCGTGAATCATTGCACATGCAAGACCAACTCTTTGTTTATAACCCTTAGAACATTCCCCAACTTTTTTATGAATAACATCTTGTAAACCGCATTGAGCGATCACTTTTTCAAATGCATTTTTAAAGTCATTATTAAAAATTTGGCGAGTATTTGCTGTGAATTTTAAGAGGTCGTAAACAAACATATCATGGTATAGGGGATTGCTTTCTGGTAAATATCCAACAATTTTTTTTATTTCATGAGCGTGAGTTTCGATATTTAGATTGTTGATTAATACATTCCCAGATGTAGGGGTTAAATAGCCGGTAAGTATTTTTAAAGTTGTTGATTTACCTGCACCATTTGATCCTAAAAAACCAACAACTTCACCATGGTCAATTGAGAAGTCGATTGATTTGACGGCTTCAAAATCACCATAGTTTTTAATTAATTTTTCAACTTTAATCATTAATTACTTTTACAAAATGGTCATTATCTACCCATTCAAACCCATCATATTTAAATCCTGAAAAATCTTTTGTATCTGTAATTGCATTTTCTGCAAGAAATCTTATGAATTTTCCTTTGACAGCTTTACCAAAATGACCAGCTGCAGTTTTTTTACCTTTTTTCTCAACTTTGAAATCAACATTTATAACATTTTTACCGGGTTTATAAGATTTCCTATAAACTTGAGGTAGCAAATCAAATATTACATCTTCATCTTTTAAAGCGTCTGTTAATACAGGACCCCAATGATATTGCAATGATAAAACGTTCATTTTTAGTTTATAATCTGGAATCAAAGTAAGCGGTGTTGTCATACCAAATAAACCACTGAAGATTAATACATGATCTTCCATATATTTTTTACCTGAATCACTCAGTGTTCCCCATTTAAGATGTTCATATACAACTCCCGTATATCGTTCTATTGCATAATCACATCTACTTTTGAAAATATCTTCGTTTTGTCTATGAAATAGTTCAGATTTTTCTTGAGATGTCCCATAAATAGATCGTAAATCTTCGTTATCGATAAGATTTAAAAGCCTAACAACTTGCTTGACGTACTTTTCAAAAACAAAANTTGTATCTTTAAACAAAATATCTTGAGGTTTTTGTATTTTAGCTTTTCCTTCGCTAGGTGGTATTAAAATTTTCATATAAATCCTATTTGACGTTAATAATCTGGTCGTTAATTTAATAAAAAAAAATTAATTTTTACAATAATCTAATGAATTATATAAAGAAGTATCTAGCATAAACAAAATATCACACTCTTTTTTTGCTTCACGAAATCTTCCTAAATTAAGATATGTTTTTACAAGCATATGATGAGCTTTGGAAAAATCATAGTTAATTTTTAATATTGATTTGAAATATTTTGCAGCATTGATATTATCTGAAATTTCAAAATAAGACAATCCTAAATTATATATTGTTTTTATATCTTCATAATTATAAAGCTCTAGAGCTTTACGATAATAAATAATAGATTGTTCAAATTGATTTGTATTTGAATAGCAATCTGCAAGCAGTCTATAACTAATGGGATCATCATTAATTTTACTTACATACTGTTTAAATTCATTAATAGCTAAATCATATATTTCCATTTCGTTATATATAATACCTAGTTGGTAATGTAAAATTGGATCATCGAGTGAGTAATTTAGTGCTTCTTTTAAAGATAATAATGCTTGTAGATATTTTTTTTGTCCTCCATAAGCTATACCTAGTTCAAATAAAATATCTTTTGAAGTGAAGCCGCAATATATGGACTCTAATAAGTATTGTTCAGATTTTTTATATTCGTATAAAAGATTAGATATAGAGCCTAGCTTAAATAAAATTTCAGTATTATCTTCATTAAAAGTTAAAACTTTTTCATAATATTTTTGGGCTGCTGAAAAATTATTTAATTGATAATAAGATAAAGCAATATTAGAGTAATATGTTTCATTATCAGGAAATTTTTCTATTAATCTATTATATGTATCAATTGACTCAGTAAATCTTTTTTCGTTTAAGAAAATTGTTCCAAGTAATTCTAATATTTCAACATTACTTGGTTCATATATAATAAATTTTCTCAGTGGTAGCAATGCCTTGCGAAATTCTTGTTCCTTAAAAAGTATTTTACCATATCGATAATTAAGTTCATGATTATCAATATATTTATAAGCCAATCTATATTCATCAATAGCTAAATTTATTTTTAATATTTGTTCATATATTTTACCCAGTTCGAAGTGTGCATAGCCATTAAATGGATCTAATTTTATGGACATATTTAATGACTCCAATGCCTGCTTTTTTTTATCTATCGCTATGTATGATTTACCTAAATAGTAGTAAGTCTTTGGATCTTTAGAGTTTAATAAAAGAGCCTGAGTTAATTCATTAATTGATTTTTTATATTCCCCTAATTGATAATAAGAATATCCAAGGAAATGTTTTGATTCAAAATGATTTGTATCTAATTCATATGCTTTATTAAGCATAGTGATTGCATTTTCATAATCTTTTAATTTAACNAATAAATATCCTAAATTATAATTTGCATCAAAGTTTTCCGCATCTATGATTAATAATCTGTGATAATAGTGCATCGCAGATAAATAATCCTCTAATTCTAAAAATATATTTCCAAGATATAAAAATCCTTTTTTATCGTCTGGNAAAAAATCAATGTATTTTTTTAAATAATTAATCGATTCAATTTTCGGTTTTTCTAGTTTTTCGGATAGTATGCCTAAAAAAATATTTTGTCTATTTATTGTAGAATCATATTCATTAATAGTTTGAAAATTTTGATAGAGATTATTAATTTGAACGGAATCTCCGTAGTTAGTATTTAATAAATAATTTAGATCAATTATACTAGCATTAAGATTAATTGCGGTATTAAAAGCAGAAATTGATTCTGAGTATAACCCTGTGTTAACATAAGATAAAGCATTATTGATTAGTTCTATCGCTTGATCATTTTTAGTATACTCAGAAACAAGAGCAGTAGAATCAATTGCTGTTGGTGTATTTGTTATTATCGCTGGANAATTAAACAATGTATCTGCGTTAATATAAATAGAGTCATTTTCAATGGTTGAAAGAATATTTATTAGACTATCTAATTTATTTACTTTTGTTGAATCATTTTCTAAAACATAAATACTTTTTAATTTATTATATGTTCCTAAGTATTTTTTTTGATTTAGGATAAAATTAAAATATTGAATCTTTAATGCTTTGTTAAGGTAAATTTTGGATGAATCCTTTTTATCTTCCAATAAATATAAATCTGACAGAGAAAATAGAGTGTACACAAGCTCAGGATTTTCTTTCCCTAATATATCTTTTTGGAAATTTAATATGTTTTTATAAACAGTGATAGCATCTTCATATAAACCAGCATCAATATAAGATTTAGCAAGGTTTCTTTTTTGAAGAATTGTTTCTTGTGTTTTAACAAATCCAAAAAAAGATAAACATAATATGAGTAAAATTATTTTTTTCATCTATACTTATAGTTTCAACTATCTAGATAGTTCCTTATTATATTAGTAAATATTAGCTTATATTTTAAAGATTATTATAAAATAAAATAGAAAATTATTAATTGAGAGATTTTAATAAGGTAATTATACTATAAAAATTATTAAATTAAGTAATAATTCTATGATTAATTCATTTAGCCAAAATAAAAATATAACTTCTCCCAAAAAGCAAGAAGAAGANCAGAAAAATGATAGTAGTTTAAGGCCATTATCATTTGATGATTTTATAGGTCAATCAGAAATCATTGAAAATCTAAAAATTTATATTCAAGCAGCAAAAAAACGCAAAGATGCTTTGGATCATGTGTTGCTATTTGGACCTCCTGGATTAGGAAAAACAACATTAGCTAATATTATTTCTAAAGAATTAAATACAAATATAAAAATGACATCTGGGCCAATAATGGATAAAGCTGGAGATTTAGCAGGTATATTAACAAATCTTGATGAATTTGATGTACTGTTTATNGACGAGATCCATCGTTTAAATACAGTTGTTGAAGAATATCTATACTCAGCTATGGAAGATTATATTATTGATATTATGATAGATAAAGGACCAAATGCTAGGAGTGTGCAATTAAATTTAAATCATTTTACTTTAGTAGGCGCAACAACTAAATTAGGAAACTTGACATCTCCTTTAAGAGAAAGATTTGGAGTAATTTTAAGGTTAAATTTTTATAATCATGATGATATTGTAAAAATTATTATGAGGTCTTCTAAGTTATTAAAAATAAAAATTGATCAAGA
The DNA here is from genome assembly GCA_002707645.1 of Fidelibacterota bacterium. Taxonomy (GTDB): domain Bacteria; phylum Fidelibacterota; class Marinisomatia; order SCGC-AAA003-L08; family D37C17. The sequence goes on from PANN01000006.1 coordinate 7,643, forward strand.
TGGAGCTTATGAAATAGCGAGGCGTTCAAGAGGTACTCCTAGAATAGCAAATAGGATTTTGAAAAGAGCAAGAGATTTTGCGGAAGTTAAATCAGATGGCGTTATAACAAAATCAGTCGCATCAGATTCTCTAGACAATTTAGGAATAGATACAAATGGTTTAGATTTAATGGATTATAAGATTTTAGAAGCCCTAGTCAAAAATTTCAATGGTGGCCCGGTTGGTTTAGATTCTATTGGAGTTGCAATATCTGAAAATCCCAGAACTGTTGAGGAGGTATATGAGCCTTATTTAATTAAAGAGGGCTACTTACAAAGAACTTTAAGGGGAAGAATAGCATTAGATAAAGCTTATAAGTATTTAAATGTAGATAAAAATGATTAAAAAAATTATTTAAATAGAAAGGAAGATTATGTTTTTTGGAAATGTAGAAAGACCACCGAGATTATCAGAATTTGATTTAGAAGTTCCTGAAAAGTGTATAGGTCAGCATCCATCAAAAAAAAGGGACGAATGCAAATTAATGATGCTAGATAAAAAAGATGGAAGTATTCAGCATAAAAAATTTAAAGATATCACATCATTATTTAACAAAGGCGATGTTCTTGTATTAAACAATACAAAAGTTTTTTCAGCCAGGCTTTACGCTTCTAAAGAAAAATCAGATTCAAAAGTTGAGGTATTTTTACTTAGAGAATTAGATACTGATTTATGGGAAGCAATGGTAAAACCAGCAAGAAAAGTAAGAATTGGTAATAAATTATTTTTCAATGACCAAATTGGATGTGACGTAATTGATAATACAGTATCTGGTGGACGTGTATTAAGATTTGAATTTAAGGAAAATGAAAATTTATACCCATTTATTGATAAATATGGGAATGCTCCATTACCACCTTACATCAAAAGGCCTAGCAAAGACAGTGATAAACAAGATTATCAAACTGTTTATGCATCGGAAAGAGGTTCAGTTGCAGCACCTACTGCAGGCATACACTTTACAAAAGAAATGCTTACTAAATTAAAAAAGAAAGGTGTGAATATAACTTATATCACTCTTCATATTGGTCTTGGAACATTTAAACCAATATTAGTTGAAGATTTAACAAGACATAATATGGATTCAGAATATTATGAAGTTTCACAAGAAACAGCTGAAACAATTAATGTTGCCAGACAAAAAAAGAAGAAAATATGGGTCGTTGGAACTTCATCTGTTAGAGCCTTAGAAACAGTTGTTGTTTCTGGATTTCAAATCACTGCCAAAAGTGGCTGGACTGATAAATTTATATATCCCCCATACCACTTTAAAATGTGTGATCGTTTAATTACAAATTTTCATCAACCAAAGTCGACCTTAATGATGCTAGTATCAGCNTTTGCNAATAAAGATATGATTATGAAAGCATATCAAGAAGCCATGAAGAAAAAATATAAATTTTACTCTTATGGTGATTCAATGCTACTAATGTAATGNAAATTAAAGTAGGTCATGGAATTGATGTCCATCAATTAAAATTAGGAGAACCCTTATATTTAGGAGGGATTAAAATAGANTCTGATTTAGGAATTGTTGGTCATAGTGATGGTGACATTGTTATTCATGCAATTGTAGATGCAATTTTAGGAGCACTTGCAAAAGGAGATATTGGAACTTTTTTCCCATCAACAGATAAGAAGATTAAAAATATTTCGAGCGTATTTTTTTTAGAAAAAACTTTAAAGATGATGGATGATTTAGGATTTTTTATCAGTAATATTGATGTTAATATCGTTCTTCAAAAGCCACATATTAATTCGTATGTTNCTTCAATTAGAGAAAATTTATCTAAAATAATAAATATTCATATTGATAATATTTCTGTTAAAGCTACCACTACAGATCATTTGGGTTTTATAGGCAAAGAGAAAGGTGTCATGTCTACTGCTACATTATTATTAATGAAAAACTCATGAGGATTAGAACTCGTTTTGCACCCAGTCCTACTGGGTATCTTCATGTTGGAGGACTAAGAACTGCATTATATAATTATTTATTTGCAAAAAAANATAATGGAGAATTTATTTTGCGAATAGAAGATACAGATCGCAACAGGTANGTTGAAAATTCCAGTGAAAATTTGATAAACATATTAAATAAATTTAAAATGAATTATGATATTGGCCCTAATAAAGAAGATGATTATGGTCCTTACATACAATCTGAAAGATTAGATATTTATAAAAACTACTATTTAGAATTAATAAAAAANGAGTTTGCCTATGTATGCTTTGATGTTAACGGAGAACTAATACCCGATTATAATACTAAAACTGTTTTATCTAAATTAGATTCAAGTAATTATGTTGTAAAACTGAAAGTAAAAAACAATTCAAAATTAAAAATTAATGACTTAATCAGGGGAGAAATTGAATTTGATTTAAGTTTAATTGAAGATCCTATTATTATTAAATCTGATGGTTATCCCACATACCATTTTGCAAATGTAATTGATGATCATCTAATGAAAATAACTCATGTGATCAGAGGAGAGGAGTGGATTTCATCTCTACCAAAACATATTGCTTTATATGATGCATTGTCTTGGGATCCCCCAAAATTTTGTCATCTTCCGCTACTTTTAAATGAAGATAAAAGTAAGCTTTCAAAGAGACAAGGAGATGTTTCAGTCGAGGAATTTATTAATAAAGGATATCTTGAGGAAGCACTTCTTAATTTTGTTGCACTATTAGGCTGGCACCCTGAAAATGATCAAGAAATTTTTTCTGTAGACAATCTTATTGAAAAATTTTCTTTAGATAGAATCAATAAATCAGGAGCTATATTTGATAGAGAGAAATTAATTTGGATGAATAGAGAATATATTAAAATGATGAATCATGATAGCATGAAAAATATTATTACTAATAAACTACAATCGATTAATATTTATAATTCTAAGGTTGATTTAGACAAGCTAGCTATTTATTGTAAAAGTCGAATTAATGTAGTTGAACAAATATTAGATGAGGTTCGTGGATTTTATATTTTAGAAGATAATGAAGATATCGATAAATTTGATTATATAGATTTATTCAAACTCTGGTACAAGGAGTTAAGAGTATTAAAAAATATTNATCAAGAAAAAATTAATGATATTATTTTAATTTCAAAAAATAGTTTAAATATTTTTGGTAAAAATTTATTCATTCCAATTAGAATTGCTTTAATTGGTAAAACACATGGTCCTGATATTTTTACTATAATTGATATTTTAGGTATTGAAGAATCAATTAAAAGAATCAAAAGATTTGATATATGAATTATAATGAATTAATAAAAAATTTTATTACTGATATAATAGATAAAGATTTAGATTCAGGTAAATATAAAAATATTATTACACGTTTTCCACCAGAACCAAACGGCTATCTGCACATAGGTCATGCTAAGTCAATCTGTTTGAATTTTGGGATTGCCATGAAATATAATGGAAAATGTAACTTGAGATTTGATGATACTAATCCTGAAAAAGAGAGCAGTGAATATGTTAAGTCAATTATAAAAGATGTTGAATGGTTAGGGTTTGAATTTAGCAAACCTCTTTACGCATCAGATTATTTTGAAAAAATGTATAACNATGCAATTGCTTTAATTAAAATAGGAAAAGCCTATGTTGATGATCAGGATTCAATATCAATAAAAACTACACGAGGCACATTAACTAGGCCTGGAATTAACAGTCCATTTAGGAATCGAACCATTGATGAAAATTTAAAATTATTTANAAAAATGAAAGATGGAAAATACGAAAATGGTTCAAAAGTTTTAAGAGCAAAAATAGATATGCTCTCACCAAATATGAATATGAGAGACCCTGTATTGTATAGAATATTACATGCATCTCATCATAGGACTGGAAATCAATGGTGCATTTACCCCATGTATGATTGGGCACACGGCTTAGAAGATTCTATCGAAAACATTACTCATTCTATATGCACATTAGAATTTGAAGATCACAGGCCTTTGTATGATTGGTTTTTAAATCAACTAGATGTTTTTCATCCACAGCAAATTGAGTTTTCAAGATTAAACCTTGAATATACAATAATGAGTAAAAGACATTTAAAATTATTAGTTGATGATAAGCATGTTTTGAACTGGGATGATCCAAGAATGCCTACAATTTCAGGTTTAAGAAGAAAAGGATATCCTCCAAATGCTATAAAAGAGTTTATTTATAGTTTAGGTATAGGTAAAAACGATGGTTATTCATCAATTGAACATTTAGAATACTTTGTAAGAAAAGATTTAAATCAAAATTCTAATAGAGTCATGGCTATANTAGATCCTGTAAAATTAATTATTGATAATTATGAAGAAGATTCATTTGAAATATTAGAAGCAAAAAACAATCCAGAGAATGAAAATGCAGGTTTAAGAAATATTTTTTTTAGTAAGGAACTTTACATAGAAAAAGATGATTTTATGGAAGATGCTCCTAAAAAATACTTTAGGCTCACAGTTGGAAAAGAAGTCAGGTTGCTTCATGCCTATTATATTACATGTACACATATTACAAAAGATAGCATCGGTAATATAAAAGAAGTACATTGTAAATATGATCCAGATACAAAAGGAGGTTGGTCCAAAGATGGAAGGAAAGTTAAAGGAACTATTCATTGGGTATCTGTATCACATTCAATAAATGCTTCTATAAGAATATATAAAAAATTATTTACTAAATTGAATCCACATGACAATGATGAAGAAAATTCTTTTATTAATAATCTAAATNATAATTCTTTAAAAGAGATTAATAATGTAAAGCTTGAGTCTTCTATGAAGAAACCATCTATTAATAATTATTATCAATTTGTTAGGAAAGGTTATTTTAAAGTGGATAAAGATTCATCAAAAGACAATATAATATTCAATCAAATTGTTAATTTAAGAGATAGTTGGAAAAAGCATACAAAATAAAGTCTTCTTCCAAAATTAATTTAGGATTAAAAGTTTTAAATCTTAGAAACGATAATTACCATAATATAAATTCAGTTTTTATCGAGCTAGATTTATGTGATGAAATTACTTTTATTCCATCAAATTCATTTGAGTTGATTTGCTCAAATATTGATATCCCAATTACTAATCAAAATACAATTTTTAAAGCTTACCAATTACTTGATAAAAAATTTAATTTTCAAAAGCACTATAAAATTAAATTAAAAAAAAATATTCCTATTGGTGGTGGAATGGGTGGAGGTAGTAGTAATGCAGCATTTACACTTAAGGCTCTTAATAAAATACATGATTTAAATTTAAGCAGTGATAAGCTTTGTGAGATTGGTTTAGAAATAGGGAGCGATGTTCCTTTTTTTATAGATGGAGGTGTAAAACTTATATCAGGTAGAGGAGAAAAAATTATAAATCATAACTGTCCAGAAATCAGTTCATTTTATATCGTTTTGATATTTCCTGATTTTTCAGTTAATACATCTTGGGCATATAAAAAAATTAAAAATAAGTTGCAGTATAATAATTATAGCCCTAAATTTCCCGCCCTGGACAGTAAAGTGAATTGGAAGTTATTTGAAAATGATTTTGAAGATGTTGTAGGATCGACATATCCAGAAATTTTTGAAATAAAGAGATTTTTATATGAAAATGGAGCTCTTTATTCAGGTTTGTCAGGCAGTGGCTCGACTATGTTTGGTGTATACAATGATAGAAATGTTTTAGAACAATTAAAACAGAGTATAAGTCATTATAATACCCTCATAGTCTCCCCTGTAAAAAAGTAAAATTTGGGGGATCGTTCAATGGTAGGACACATGGTTTTGGTCCATGGAATCGGGGTTCGACTCCCTGTCCCCCAGCATGAAAATATTTAGTGGAAATTCAAATAGGCTATTAGCTGAAAAAATTTGCGATTATTTAGGAGTAAATTTAGGAAAGCTTAATATAAGTCAATTTAGTGATGGAGAGTTATCTATTGCGTTTGATGAAAACATTAGAAATGAAGATGTTTTTATCATTCAATCAACTAATCCTCCAGCAGAAAATATTTTAGAATTAATGTTAATTCTTGATGCAGCTAAAAGAGCTTCGGCAAAAAAAGTGACTATAGTCATTCCATATTTCGGTTATGGCCGTCAAGATAGAAAAGATAGACCAAGAGTTCCTATTTCTTCAAGAGTTATACTTGATATGGCTGTTGGTTTAGGCGCTGATCGTATTGTATCAATGGATTTACATTCTTCACAGATTCAAGGTTTTGTAAATGTTCCATTTGATCATTTATACTCTAGGATGGCTTTATTTAAAGAGCTGAAAAAAATNAATTTAAACGAAGAAACAGGTGTTGTATTGGCCCCTGATGTTGGAAGCGCAAAAATGAGTCAAGCCTATGCAAAATCACTTGGTATTAGTTTTGCTTTAATAGATAAGAGAAGACCTAAGGCTAATGAGGCAATAGTTGCAAATTTGGTCGGAGATTTAAAGAACAAAGAAGTATTAATAATAGATGATATGATTGATACAGCAGGAACAATATGTAATGCGGCAGAAGCTGCGATGGATAATGGTGCTGTTTCAGTAACAGCAATTGCTACTCATCCAGTTTTATCTGGACCAGCAGTTAATCGGTTATCAAATTCTAAAATAGGTAAAGTAATTGTTTGTGACACTGTTGAATTAGCTGAAGATAAAATGTTTGATAAATTAGAAATTATTAGTGTTGCGACTGTTTTTGGAGAAGCAATAAAACGAATTATAGATGGAACATCATTAAGTTCAATGTTTCAAGAAGCGAAAGGATAAAAAAATGGCTGATGAATTTAAATTAGATATATTTAAAAGAGATAATCTTTCTAAAAGCTCTTTAAAGCAATTAAGAAGAGATGGAAATATACCAGGAATTTTTTATTCCTATGATTCAAAAGAAAGTATAGCTTTTTATATGAATAATAAAACTTTAGTGGAAGCTAAAAAATCAGGAGCACGTATTTTCAATATTGCAGTAGGAAGTAAAAAACAAAATGTTATTTTTAAATCTGTTCAATATCATCCTGTTACAGATATAGTTTTGCATGTTGATTTATACGGAGTTGATATGAATCAATCAGTTTCAGTACAAGTACAGTTGAAATTAGAAGGAAATGCTGCAGGAGTATTAAATGAAGGTGGAGTTTTAGTTCAATCTCTAAATGAAATTGAAATAGAATGTTTGCCATCTGATATTCCTGAAAATATTTCAGTAGATATATCTGAATTAGGGCTTGGTGATAGTCTTAAGGTAGAAGATTTAAAGCTTGAAGAAAAAATTTCAATAAAATCTGATACTGATCAGGTTATTGCATCTGTTACTCAGGCAATGAAAGAAGAAGAAGCTCAGCCAGATTTAGAAGAAGGTGAAACTGAGGGATTAGCTGAACCTAGTTCAGGAGNAGCTCCTGGCGAGCAGACTCCAAATGATGATAAAAATGATTCTTCTGATCAAGAAGAAAAATAATGAAATTAATTGTTGGTCTTGGAAATCCAGGTGACAATTATCGTTTAACTAAACATAATTTTGGTTTTTGGATTATTGATAAATTAGTTGAACAGCGCTTTTTAAAATATAAATTAGGTAAAGGTGATTATTTATTTGCACTTGGTAATAATTGCATGTTTTTAAAGCCTACATCGTTTATGAATAATAGTGGTGTAGCCATTAAACAGGTAATGAATTATTATAAAAATATTAATGACATTATTATTATTTATGATGATATTGATATTGATTTAGGCCAAATAAGATTTCGAGAAAATGGTTCTGATGGAGGTCATAATGGAATTAAATCTATTATTAATCATTTAAATACTAAGCAGTTTGATAGATTGAAAGTTGGTATCGCAACTGATATGGATATGAGACCATCAGAAGTATATGTATTGAAGCCTTTTTCTAAGAAATATTTAGATTTAGTAAATGAAGTAATTAATTATGCTTCTGATGGTATTAATTACTATCTTAATCATAATATTAGTTCAGCAATGAATAATTATAATAAAAGGAATAATGATAATGGAAAATAAATTGTTTTATGTTTTTGGTTCAGGTTTAATTGCAATGCTTTTCGCGTTCTTTAAAACTAGTTGGATTAATAAACAAGATGAAGGTTCAGATAGAATGAAGAAAATTGGGAAAAGCATAGCGGACGGAGCAATGGCATTTTTAAAAGCTGAATACCGCATATTGTCAGTTTTTGTGATTGTTGTAGCATGTATGCTTGCATTTGCTGCTAATAGTCAAGGCGATTCTTGGTTAATTTCTATATCATTTTTAGTAGGAGCTTTTTCCTCTGCATTAGCAGGATTTTTAGGTATGAGAGTTGCTACAAAAGCAAATAATCGAACTACTAATGCTGCTCAAGATAGCCTAGCAAAAGCGCTTAATGTTGCATTTACTGGTGGTTCCGTAATGGGATTAAGTGTGGTTGGATTAGGGGTTTTGGGTGTTACGGGTTTATTCCTCTTATATGATGGTTTGGGTCTATTTTCTGATATGTCTAAATTAATCCAAGCATTAACTGGATTTTCACTTGGAGCATCATCTATTGCTTTATTTGCAAGAGTTGGAGGTGGTATATACACCAAAGCTGCAGATGTTGGAGCAGATTTAGTTGGTAAAGTTGAAGCAGGAATTCCTGAAGATCATCCATTAAATCCTGCTACTATTGCTGATAATGTAGGTGATAATGTTGGTGATGTAGCTGGTATGGGAGCCGATCTATTTGAGTCATATGTCGGGGCTATTATTGGTTCTATGGTATTAGGACTAGCTTTTGGAATGGAATATGTTATGTTACCATTATATATAGCGGGGTCAGGAATTTTAGTATCTATTATAGGTACTTTCATGGTATCTGTAAAAGAAGGTGGAAGTCCTCAAAAAGCATTAAATATTGGCGAGTTTGGTTCATCTGCTATCATGGTAGTTGTAATGTATTTTTTGATTACTAATTTTATTCCATTAGAATCTTTAAATAATGCACCTACTGCAATGGGTATATTTTATGCTACATTAATTGGGTTAGCTTCAGGTCTAGGTATTGGTTTAATTACTGAACATTACACAGGGACAGGAACAAAACCAGTCAAATCAGTCTCAGAACAATCTGTTACAGGTGCAGCTACAAATATTATTGCAGGTTTAGGTATCGGAATGCAATCAACAGCAATTCCAACATTAATTATTGCTACTGCAATAATTGGTGCATTTTCTTTTGCTGGTTTATATGGTATTGCAATGGCAGCACTTGGAATGCTTGCTAATACAGGAATACAATTAGCTGTTGATGCATATGGTCCTATATCTGATAATGCAGGTGGTATTGCAGAAATGGCTGAATTACCAGCTGAAGTAAGAGAACGAACTGATAAATTAGATGCCGTAGGTAATACTACAGCTGCTATAGGAAAAGGTTTTGCTATTGGTTCTGCAGCACTTACAACGCTTGCTTTATTTGCTTCATTTAGATCTGTTGTTGAAATGAAAACAGGTCAACCTTTATTAATAGATATTACAAACCCATGGGTTATGGGTGGTTTATTTGTTGGAGGAATGCTACCATTTGTATTCTCAGCAATGGCAATGGGAGCTGTTGGAAGAGCTGCAATGTCAATGATTGAGGAAGTAAGAAGACAATTTAAAGATATTCCAGAATTGAAAGCTGCCCTTAAGGTTTTAAATAAAGGCGATGAATCATCATGGTCAGATAAAGATAAAAAAACTTATAATGCTGGTTTAGATTCAGCAGAACATGGAAAATGTGTGGAAATATCTACTCAATCAGCAATTAAAGAAATGATGTTTCCTGGCTTATTAGCAATTTTAACACCAGTTATAGTTGGTGGTGTTTTTGGTCCAGAAGCTCTAGGCGGCTTACTTGCTGGTGTTACTGTTTGTGGAGTTCTAATGGCAATATTTCAATCAAATGCCGGTGGAGCTTGGGATAATGCAAAAAAAAATGATTGAAGAAGGTGTTACAATAAATGGTGAAAAATATGGTAAAGGTTCAGAGCCTCATAAAGCTGCTGTTGTTGGTGATACTGTAGGAGATCCATTTAAAGATACTTCAGGACCTTCGTTAAATATTTTAATCAAGTTAATGTCAGTAGTATCATTGGTAATGGCACCATTTTTATTTTAAGAATTTTAAAAAGGAGATAGTTTTAATGAATAATTATGAAATAGTTTACATCATACATCCAGCTCTTCAAGAGGGTCGTTTGATAGATATAAAGAATAAAATTCATGAACAAATAACATCATCAAAAGGAAAGGTTTTATTTGATGATAACTGGGGCAAAAAGAAATTAGCTTATGCTATTGACAAACAAAAATATGGTACATATTTATTTTGTCAGTTTTTGTTGGAAGGTAAAAATGTTCAATCAATCAATGTTGATTGTGAATTAAATACAAATATATTACGTCATTTAATAACCAAGATTGAATCATCTGAGGTGTTAGATGAAAAAGATAAAAAAGAAGTAAAGAAAGTTGTAACTAAAGAAGTCAAAAAAAAATCTTCTGATAATATTAAAACTGATTCTAATGAACTAGAATCTAAAGAAAATGTCGATTTAAAAGAAGAAGTTATAGAAGAAGATAATTCAAAAGAAGAAAAATCTGATGAAGTAGCTGATTCAAAGGAANAAACTGTAGAAGATTCTGATTCAAAAGAAGAAAAATCTGATGAAGTAGCTGATTCAGAGGAAGAAACTGTAAAGGATTCTGATTCAAAAGAAGAAAAATCTGAGAAGTAGCTGATTTGGAAAATGAAAATTCTAAATAAAAATAAAATTTAAAAAGGAGTTTAATAGTAATGGCAATATTAGCACAATCAAGAGTCTGTCCTTTTAAGGAAGATAAAGATTTAATTAAACAAATAGATTATAAACAATATAAATTTTTGAGAAAGTTTATAACCGATCAAGGTAAGATTATACCATCTCATGTTACAGGTGTATCAGCTAAGTACCAGAGATTAATTACAGCTGAAATTAAAAAAGCAAGGATTCTGGCATTATTACCATTTGCTGTTGATCCAAGATATAGTTAGGAGAAAAAATGAAAATTATATTACTACAAACACATGAAAAATTAGGACAAATTGGAGAAATTGTTAATGTAAAGTCAGGATATGCAAGAAACTTTTTGATTCCTAATAAAATTGCTTCAATTGCCACGGATGATAATATTCAATATTATAATAAATGGATCGAAAATCAAAAAATTAAAGAAGCTAAGAATAGAAAAAATTTAGAACTATTATCTAATCAACTTGATAAGCTTACTTTAAAATTTGAATTAAAAGCAGGTGAAAATGATAAATTATTTGGTTCAGTTACTTCTCAAATGATATCTGATGAGCTTGACAAAAAAGGCTATTCAATTGATAAAAAAGAAATTGTTTTAGATGAATCATTAAAAGAAATTGGCAATCATTTTGTATATATTCATTTAAATGAAAGCTTGAAACCAAAAATTAAAGTTAAAATAGCTGCTGAAAAATAGATACGTATTATTATTAATATTTAATTTTTTATTTACTCAATCTGAGTACCAGATATTAAGTATTCCCAAAAATTCATTTCTATTATCTCTTAATAATAGCTATGCTCATGAAGATATTGTTCATAATGATAAATATAGTATTAGCTATATTCAGTATCCAGCCCAAATTAACTTTTTAAACTTTAATATTGGAAGATATAGTTTTTCGCTTTTGAATTTTGGATTGATTGAAGACTCTATAGATAATAATATTATAAATTCATTTCAATCATATGAATATTTAATNGCATATGATATAATTAAATCAAATAACAATTTATCTTCCTCAATTGGCTTTATACATAGTCAAATAGAAAACTATAAATCAGATGCTTTCGTATTTAATATTAAAAAAAAAATTTAAAATTAAAAGTTTTAATGCTTATATTGGATTAGAAAATGTAGGTCTTGTATTAAATCATTACACTTCAAATAATCAAAATAATCCTTATAAAATTCAATTTGGTTTAGATAATATATATCTATATAATAATTTTAATTTTGGATATGATTTAGTCTATAATCAATTTGTATCTACNCCTATTCATATTGTTTCTTTAAGTAAAAAATTTAGTAATTATTTAAAATTTAGAATAGGTAATAGTTCAAACTATAAAAAATTAAATGCTTACAATAACTACAAAGACTACATATATGGATTATCTATTGGAGTTACAATTTATACAGATAACAATAAGGCTATTGATATTGGGTTCTTAAATTTAGGACCTGCAGGATATGTTTACGGAATTACAATGAACTTTTAAATTATACTGTGTTTTTCTCCACATTTCCTAAATGCCTCAATAGCATATTTCAATTCCGACTTAGTATGTGCAGCACTAATCTGAACTCGTATGCGAGATTCATTTTGAGGAACTACTGGGTATGAAAAAGCTATTACATATATACCTAACTGTAATATATCTGCTGCAAAATTTTGAGCAATCTTTGCATCTCTAATCATAATTGGAACAATAGGATGAACACCTTCTTTAATTTCAAATCCTATTTTTTTAATTTCATTCCTAAAAAATATTGTATTACTAGTTAATCTATCTTGAAGCTTTGTATCATTTTCAATAATATCAAGTGCTTTTAATGATGCACATACAATATTAGGTGCTAATGAATTACTAAATAAATAAGGTCTTGAGCGTTGACGAAGTGTATTAATTATTTCATTGGATGAAGATGTNAATCCACCTGAGGCACCGCCNAGTGCCTTTCCAAGTGTCGATGTTATAATATCAACTTTATGTAGTACATTATGATAATCTGCAGAACCTTTTCCGCTAGGACCAATTAAACCAGTTGCATGAGAGTCATCAACATGAACAATAGCATTATATTTTTTTGCAAGCGAAGTAATATCATCTAATTTAGCAATGAATCCATCCATTGAAAAAACACCATCAGTAGTAATTATTCGTTGATTAAATTTACTGGTTTTTTTTAATATAGATTCTAATTCTTCCATATTTGAGTTACTATATCTAAATCTTTTTGCTTTACATAATCTTATTCCATCAATAATTGATGCATGATTTAATTGATCTGATATTATTGCATCCTTATCATTAAATAATGTTTCAAATAATCCTCCATTTGCATCAAAGCAGGATGTATATAAAATTGTATTTTCCTTATTTAAAAATTTTGAAATTTTCTTTTCTAAATCATCATGGATTGATTGAGTTCCACAAATAAACCTTACTGAACTTAAACCAAAGCCATAATCCTTAATTCCTTTTATTGCGGCACTTAGAATATCAGGATGGTTTGAAAGTCCAAGGTAATTATTTGCACAAAAATTTAATACTTCATAATTATCTTTGATGATTATTTTTGAATTTTGAGGTGAAAAAATTAATCTTTCAGATTTATATAATCCATTTTTTTTAATAAGATTTAACTCTTTTTTTAATGTTTTATTTAAATTATTCATGATTATAGTATTTTTTTAAACTTGGAATAATATAGTCTTCAAATAGATTATCAAAATTATAGATGTAAGAAAAAGACCATTCTTTTTTTGCTAAAGATTTATCAATAAAATTTGGCCAGCTATCAACAATTTTTTGTCTTTTTAAATCAATATCATAATTTAGCTTAAAATTTGGAAAAAATTCTTTTATTTTGTTTTCAAAATTAATTACTGAAGGACTAAATGATGTCACATTGTATACTTTAGATTTTATTTTATTATTTTCTGCATTCATTAAATTAATTATCGCTGAAATTGCATCAGGCATCGCCATAAAGGGTAAAATAGTTTGATTATGCACAAAGCAATTATAATTCTTATTAAGAAATGCTGAATGTATCATTTCAGGTGCATAATCACTAGTACCTCCGGTTGGTTTAGAGCTTGCAGAAATAATCCCTGGAAATCGAATACACCTAAAATCAACATTATTCTTTAAATACTTTTTAATACCAATTTTTTCACATTTTAATTTTGCTTTACCATATTCTGTAATTGGATTTTCAGACAAGTCTTTTTCATTAATAATATCATTTAAGTTTTGATTTAATACATTGTATACAGCAATAGAGCTAGGAAAGAAAAATTTAATTGAATTTTGATATTTAAGCGCTTGTGTTTTAGCAAGTTCTAATAAATTAATGGTACCGTTGTAATTAACCTCATTTGAAAAATCAGGGTTCTTTTGCGCTTTTGCGCTTAGAACAGCTGCTAAATGGTATATTTCAGATAAATTATATTTTTTGTTAATTTTATCTAATATGTTTTGATCTAATATACTTCCAGTTATTTGTTTTATATTAGGGCTAGTATAGTCATCATGTGTAATATCTAATGCAATGATAATATTATCATTTGAGAGTTGTTGAATTAATGATTTTCCAATTTCACCACTAGACCCTGTAATTAATATAATTTTTTTAGTCATTTTTTAATAAATTTAGAGATATCTATTATGTCAAATATAAAAATTATATTTCAATTTTTTTGGTTATTGTTTTTATCTTGTTCTGAACAAGAAAGCTATATTTTAAGTCCAAATGATTCATTATTTAATTCACCCCTTAATATTAAAGGTGATAATAATACTTTAGACTTAGTAACGTGGAACATTGAAAATTTTCCTAAAAATAATCTTACTAATATGTATGTTAAGCAGATAATTGATTCATTAGATGTTGATATTATTGCATTACAAGAAATTGTAGATATGCAAAATTTTAATAATATATTAGATTCCTTGGGTAATGATTGGGTTGGTTTTAGATCNGGCGGAATTGATTCTGATTATCAGGAGCTTTCATATATAATTAATACACAAAATATTGAAATAGTTTCAAATCCTTATACAATATTAAATGATAATTCATATTATTTTGCTTACAGAGAACCATATGTTCTTGAAATATCTTATCAAAATAATAATTTCATTTTAATTAATATTCATTATAAATGTTGTAGTGGTTCTGAAGATAGAAGATTGCAAGCCTCTTTATTACTTCATTCGTATATAAATACATTTTTTAACGATTCGAAAG
The DNA here is from genome assembly GCA_002707645.1 of Fidelibacterota bacterium. Lineage (GTDB taxonomy): Bacteria > Fidelibacterota > Marinisomatia > SCGC-AAA003-L08 > D37C17. The sequence goes on from PANN01000006.1 coordinate 22,757, forward strand.
TTATTGTTTTGGGNGACTTTAATGATTTATTAATAGATAATAATAATGTTTTTTCACCTTTTTTATCGGATATGAATAATTTTTACTTTACTGATTTTACTATTGCAAATTCTTCTAACACTTTCTGGTCTTTTCCTTCTTGGCCTAGTCATTTAGATCATATTTTAATTACCAATGAATTATTTAATTACGTTGTTGATACTCAAACGGTTCTAGTAGATTGGTCTTTGAATGGGGGTTTGAGTGCTTATGATGCATATATTTCAGATCATAGGCCGGTNATGTTAAAAATATTACTAGATGATTAGTTTAATATTTTTTTTAAAAAAAATGATATCTTCCTTNTGTGTTAAATAATTTTCTACTTCTTGGACATCAATCCATTTTGCTTCAGGATTATTTTTATCTATAGGTACTAATTTTTTTTGATTTGATTCAAATAAAAAGATATGGATTGTTTTAAGTTCTGATAAATCATCTNGGCCATCAAGTCCAATTCGGTACCGATTATAAAATCCTATTTTTTTTATTAAAACCGGGTTAGTGATTCCAGTCTCTTCGTAGATTTCTCTGATTGCGGCAATAATGGGAGTTTCTCCTTTATCAATATGACCTTTCGGTAATGACCAGGAATCGTGATTTTGATTTACTATTACAACTTTATTTGCTTTATTTAAAATAATTCCACCAGCACATTCAACTTTTTTTGTATTATTTTTCATTATTAACTATATATTCTAATATTTTTTTTGCTATCCTTAATTTTGTATTTTTTCTAAACTCTTTACTGCTACCCTTTTTAGAAAAAATATAAACATGATTGGTATCTTCATTAAAACCTGCTCCAGATTCATTAGCATAATTCAAAACAATATAATCGCTCTTTTTAGCTTTCATTTTATTAATTGCATTTACTTGTCCATTTTCAGTTTCTAGTGCAAATGCTATTTTAATTCCTCTATGTTTTGAGATAGTATCTGCCATTATATCTATAGATTTTTCTAGTTTTAAGTTCTGTATTTTATCATTACTTTTAATTTTCTTGTCAGAAAATTCTATTGGCTTGTAATCTGCAACTGCTGCAGCCATAAATATATAATCAAAAGTATTATTAGTTAATTCATCCTCTATTTTATTATTCATTTCTTCTGCAGTAGTAATATCTATAATTTTTACTCCAGGAACAATTGGTATAGAAACAGGCCCTGATATTAAAGTCACTTTACTGCCGTATTCTTTCGAAGCTTTTGCTAAAGCATATCCCATTTTACCACTGGAATGATTTGTTATAAATCGGACAGGATCTATTGGTTCTCTCGTAGGACCAGCTGTTATTAAAATTTTTTTATTTTCTAAAATAAGATTTTCATTAAATAATTTTCTAATATTATTCATTATATTATTAATATCTGCAAATCTTCCTTTACCTTCATGTAAACTAGCTAGCTGACCTTCTTCAGGAGGAACAATAATATTTTTTCTTTTTTCAAGAATTTTAACTGCATTAATAGTTCCCTCATTATTCCACATTCTAAAATTCATAGCTGGAGCAAATAAAATAGGAACATCGCATATTGATAAAGTAGTTGAAACTATTTCGTCTGCGACACCATTTGCAGCTTTACATAAAATATTTGCAGTAGCAGGAGCTACTATAATTGCATCAAGTTCAAATGAAAGTTTTACATGATCCATACCTCCCTTTGGATTATTTGGAAATAATGTCGTTAAAACTTCATTATTTGACAAAGCCGCAAGTGTAGCAACCCCGATGAACTTTTCAGCTGATTCACTCATCATAACTTGTACATTTGATCCTTCTTTTCTAAGGAGTCTTAACAGCTCGCATGCTTTATAAGCAGCGATAGATCCTGTAATACACAGTAATATATTTTTATTTTTTAAACTATTCATATTTTAATACAAATCATTAACCCATCTTTTATTGGAGCTAAAAATTTTGATACATTATCATCATTTTGGATATATTCTCTTGTTTTTTTTGAAGTAGATTTTCTTTATCATAGTGTTTTTCATAATAATGATTTATGTTATTATTGATCATTGATTAATTCTTCTAATTTATTATTTTGGTATAAAACTTGGAGTTCTTGATATCCTCCAATAAAAGAATTATTTATAGAGATTTGAGGAACTGTATATTGTCCAGCTAAATTTAATAAATCTTTCCTAGACATATTTATTTCTTCAATATTTATTTCTTCATATTGAATATTTAATTTATTTAATAATTTTTTTGCAGCATCACAATAGCCACACCAGTTGGACGTATATATTTTAACCATATTTTTATTGAATTTAATATTTAAATTATAATCTTAATATAAAGATAAATAATAAAGGAATTATATGTATTTAAATATAGGTGAAAGTGCTCCAGATTTTGAGTTGTTTAATTATGATAACACATTGTTTAATTCCTCAAGCCTAAAAGGAAAAAAATATATCATTTGGTTTTTTCCAAAAGCGAATACTCCTGGATGAACTGTTCAAGGTTGTGGATTCCGTGATGAATTCAAAAATTTTGAAAATTTAAACATTAAAATTATAGGAGTTTCAGCTGATTCAGTATCTAAACAAGCAAAGTTTGTTGAAAAATATAATTTTCCATATCTGATGTTATGTGATGAATCTAAGTCAATGCTTAAATCATATAAAGCTTGGGGATTAAAAAAGTTTATGGGCAAAGAATACGAAGGAATCCATAGAATTTCTTACTTAATCAATGAAAAAGGTGTTGTTGAAAAAGTATTTGATAAAGTTAAGACTAAATCTCATGCTTTAGATGTATTAAATGAATTTACTTAAACTAATTTCGTTCAATAGTATATATATATTATTATCATTAGCTATGATATCTTGGGCTATTGCATGGACCAATGCAAAAATAGTAGGCGAGTATCTATCATTTTATAATCTCATTTTTTTCAGATTTTTATTAGGCTTTATATCTTTACTGCCATTTTTAATATATAATAAAAAGAATCTTCCTAGTCTTAAAGCGTATAAATATATTATTATACCGAGTATATTATTTTTCATATATAACATTGCTTTTTTTAAAGGTACATATTTTGGTGAGGCTGGAAGAGGTGCAATACTTGTAACTACATTAAATCCATTATTTACACTACTAATAATATCTTTCATTAGAAAAAAAATTATTTTTAAAGAAGTTTTAGGTATAATTGTGGGATTATTTGGAGGCCTAATTATTATGGATGTTTTTAAACATGGATTTGATATAATATTTGATATAAAAAATATCTATTTTTTAATCTGTGCTTTTACATGGGGAGTTATGACAGTTTTTATTGATCTTGCCCAAAAAAAAATCAATCCATATATTTTTATTAGTTTATGTTATTTTTTTACAATGGTTATATCTTGGTTTTTTACAGATTTTAAATTAATTGATTTATCTTTATTAGACTTTAGATTTTATTTCAACTTTTTTTTAGTTTCAATAGCTGCAATGTCTTTTGGGACCTCAGTCTATATGTATTCAACATCTATAATTGGACCTATAAAAGCGAGTGTTTTTATATTTTCTGTCCCCTTTTTAGCTATGGGGACTTCATTTATCTTTTTAAATGAAATATTTTCTCTAAATACAATGGTTGGAGGATTAATCAGTTTAATAGCTATTTATATTGTAAATAAATAATTATATTTAAATGTTTAAATTACTAATCGAAAGAAAAAATGGAACCATTAGATTTAATTAAACAAGCTGTTAAAGCTCAAAGTCATGCTCATGCACAATATAGTAATTTCACTGTTGGCTGTGCATTACTATCAGAAAATAATGATATAGTGTTAGGTTGTAATATAGAATCAGCGGCATACCCTAGTACAATGTGTGCTGAAAGAGTAGCTATATATGCTGCATTATCGAAAGGTATAACAAAATTTAAAGCAATAGCAATTGTTTCTTCTATATCAGGAAAACCATGTGGTCCATGCAGACAGATTATTCATGAATACCTGGCTGACATACCAATTTATATTTCTGATGGTAAAAGCAATGATTATGAAACACATCATATTTCAGATTTACTACCACATCCATTTGGTTAATAATTAATGTCCGATATTCAAAAATTAATAAATAATAAAAAAAACAACAAATTTCATAGCTCTAAAGAAATTAATTTTATTGTTAAATCATATTTAAATAATAAAATAAATAGTGATGATATGACTTTATGGCTTAATGCAATTTTTGATAATAGTATGAATATCGACGAAACAGTTTCTTATACAAGCTCAATTATTAAATCTGGAAAAAAAATAACTTTTAATAATTTAGATGGATATGTTATAGATAAACATTCTACTGGAGGAATCGGAGATAAAGTATCTCTAATATTAGGTCCTATTTTAGCAGCATGTGGATGTTATGTCCCAATGGTTGTTGGAAGACATTTGGGTCACACAGGTGGTACTTTAGATAAGCTTGAATCTATTAGAGGTTATAATGGTTTGATAGGTATTGATAGCTTCAAAAAAAATGTTAAGAATATTGGGATTTCTATAATTGGCCAAACTGATGAAATCTGCCCAGCAGATCGCAAGATTTATGCATTACGTGATAAAACTAATACAATTGCTTCTTTGCCACTTATTTGTGGGAGTATAATGAGTAAAAAAATATCAGAAGGGATTGAGGGTTTAGTATTAGATATTAAATATGGAAATGGCGCTTTTTTAGAATCTAAGGAAGAAGGGGTTAAGCTAGGAAAATTATTGTCTTTAATCGGTTCAAAATTTGATGTTAATGTGAAATATCTAGGTACTAATATGAATCAACCACTTGGTAATTTTGCAGGTTTAAGTTGTGAAATTATTGAATCAATTAATTGTTTAAAAGGAAAAGGTACAGATGATTTAATGGAGGTAGTTTTTGATTTAGGGCAAGCTGCATGTGCATTAGCAAAAATTAACAATGCAAAAGAAAAAATGTTAAATGTAATTAGTAGTGGTAAAGCTTATGAGGTTTTTGAAAAAATGGTTTATGAACATGGTGGTGATATAAGTAATATTAATTGTAATTACACTGATAATATTGATATCAAAGCTGCAGAATCTGGGAAATTACAATTTATTAATACTAAAAAAATTGGAGAAGCTGTTAATTTTATAAATGAATTAAATGGTAATAAGGATAACAATGCCGGGGCCGAATTTTTTAAAAAAAGTAGTGATAAAATAAATAAGGGAGATGTGATTTTAAGATTATTCTCTAATAATATGGATAATTTAAGATTTGCTGAAAAATTAGCTTATGAATCATTTACTATTAATTAATCATTAGATATATGTTTGCTGAATTACCAATAGATAGTAGATATTTTTATCATCATTGCTTATCATTTATAATGATAGTAGTATGGTTCTTTATTTTTATAAAAGGATATAAATTACAAGATGATATTTTAAAGAATAAAATTTCTAAATGGATAATAATTTTTTGCTTATCACAGGAGTTACTAGATTATATAAATAGAATATTTTTAGATTCAAATTATATCTTTTCAATTCATCGCGATTTACCTTTTCTACAATTTTGTCAAATTAGTTTTTATTTTTCATTAATATGTATTCTTTCTAGTAAAAGCTATAATCATAAAGATAAATATTCATCACATAATTTTTTATTTGATTGTGCCTTTTTATTAGGTTTTTCTGGAGCATTTCAAGGATTAGTAACACCAGACTTTTTAAATATAAATAATTTTATTGGAGTTATTTGCATCCAATTACAACACTCTTTAATTATATTAAATTTAATTTGGTTAATGACAGCGTATAACTATCGATTAAGATTTAAGGGTGTTTGTTTAACTTATTTGTTTATTAATATTATTGCACCTCTTGCATTAGGACTTAATCACTTTTTAGGAAATAATATTAATGGAGATCCTGCGAATTATTTTTATGTTATTGAATTGCCAAAAGTTGATACTATATTTCTAAATTATGCTGCTCAATACCCATCACCTGAATATATACTCTATATACAGCCAGTTTTTATTATTTATTTTCTTGTACTTTATATTCCTTTTGGAATTTATAATCAGTTCAAAAAAAATTAATTTAATATTTTCTATAGAGATCCTATAAATTGTAAATTTGTTTTATGAATTCAATCGTATTATTTAAAAATAATTTAAGAATAAATGATAATCCTGCTTTGTATTATGCAGCAAAGCATTCAGAAAAAATATTACCTGTTTATATTTATGATAATATAAATATTAAAAAAATTCTCGGAAGTGCATCTAGGTATTGGCTTTATAATGCGCTTAATAGTTTAAAAAAATCACTTGATGGAAATTTATGTTTATACAACGGAGATTCATCAAAGATATTAAAAGAAACAGTCAAAAAGTATTCAATTTCAAGTATTTTTTGTGAACAGCCGTTTTTAAAGAACGATATTGCTTTGTTTGAAAAATTAAAACGAGAATTATTACAATGTGGTGTTAAAGTAAATGTTTTTAATTGCACTTTATTGTGGGATCCAAAATTAGTTTTAAAAAAAGATAATACTCCTTATAAAGTTTTTACACCATATTACAGGAGAGGTTGTCTTGAAAAAATAGCACCAGATTTACCTCTAGGAAAACCTAATAAATTAAATTTTTTGAAAATCAATAATGATACAGACATTAAAGATTTGAATTTACTAAGTAAGTTTAATTGGTATGATAAAATGGATAATCTTTGGAAAATATCTGAAGATTCTGCTACTCAAATATTTGATTCTTTTTTAGATAGTTCAATCTATCATTATAAGCAAGGTAGAGATTTTCCTGCCTCAAATTATACATCTAAGCTTTCACCTTACATCAGATTTGGTATGATATCTGTTAATAGAATGTGGTATGAATTAAATAAATTAGATTTAGATAGAAATATTGCACACTATAAATCTGAAATAGGATGGAGAGAATTTTCATATTATTTATTATATCATTTCTCATTTATGGAAACTGATAATTTACAAACAAAGTTTGATGATTTCGTCTGGCAAAACTCAACTGAAAAATTTAATGCATGGAAAAAAGGTGAAACAGGTTATCCTATTGTAGATGCAGCAATGAGAGAATTATGGCAGACTGGGTATATGCATAATAGAATGCGTATGGTTACGGCTTCGTTTTTAGTTAAAAATTTATTAATAGATTGGAGGTTAGGAGAGAGTTGGTTTTGGGATTGTTTATTTGATGCAGATTATGCTTCAAATATTGCTGGTTGGCAGTGGACTGCAGGCACTGGTGCTGATGCTGCTCCATATTTCAGAATATTCAATCCAATTCTGCAAGGTGAAAAGTTTGATAATGAGGGTAAATATACATTGAAATATGTTCCTGAGTTAAAAAATATTCCCTTAAAGTATTTACAAAAGCCATGGGAGTATAGCATAATGCTCGATTATGCTAGCCCAATTGTTAACTTAAAAGATTCAAGAGAAAATGCTTTATTCCAGTACTCATTAATAAAATAATTATTTAATTAGTCAATAATACTGTGCCCACCTCGTCTTTCATCAGAAACTGAAGATTTTTTACTAACTGCATTTACTCCTCCAAAAAATAAACTTTTACTTTTAAAAGACTTTAGATTAATATTTTTGTTAATGCTGAATTTTGTATTAGGTTCATGAAATAATGTATTTCCTTCTAAATGTAATCTAGGTTTAGATATTGCATCATGGAGATTCATTCTATGAACGAGTAAATTTAGAATTACTTGAATATTTGCTGATCTTATTCTATTACTTCCCCCGCTCCCAAAAATGAATTTAGGCCTATTATTTTTTGTTATTATTATGGGTGATAGCATCGTTGGAAGTCTTCTTTTTGTTGTCCAATTATGAAAACCAAAAGGATTTAAATCTTCTTCACCCAGCATATTATTCATCATGATACCATATTCAGGTATAGTATGACCACAGCCTTCACCATTTGTTGTCGTTATGCTTGCAGCATTACCCTGTTTATCAAGAACACTAACATGAGTAGTTGATCCAAAACCATCTATTGGTTTTGAAAATTTTGGATTATTTTCTTTAAATTCATTTAAATATTCTTTAAAATTTTCATCGTCGAATATATTATTAATTTCACTTTCTAACTCTGGATTAATACAGGCAGTTTCCCTTGCCTTTGATGTTATATTCATGGCGTAAATCAAGTTATCATTATTAATTTTTATTTTTGATTCCTTTAATAATTTTAATAAAAAAATAATAAGAGGTCCGCCATGTGAAGGTGTTGAATTTGTATATACTACATGATTTTTAAAATCAATTGATTTAGCTTTTCTTTTATATGTTTTATAATTTAAAAAATCATTTTTTGTTAAATTACTTTCATTGTCTAACGATTTTAAAATAGGATTTAAACCATTTCCATTATAAAAATAATTATGTCCTTTTTTAGCTAATAATGACAGAAAATTTCCGAATGCCGTGTTCTTAAAAATATCACCTTCTTTAATAAGTTTATTATTCTTTAGATATAAATTATTTGTAGAAGTATCATATTCGAGAATTGGTTTAATAAGACTTATAATATAGCCTTGATAGCTTGTTATTTTTACACCATTATTTGCTATGTAAATAGCATTTTGCAGCACATCCTTAATATCAAGCTTCCCATACTTTCTTTGTATCTCCATTAAACCCATAAGATTTCCTGGTGTTGCAATAGACCCTTTTCCGATATTAAATTTTTGTGAAGTTTCTCCAAAATCAACATTTATATTAACAAATTCACTTTTATTATTATTTTTATAAGGTGAGTTAACAAAAAAATCATAAACAAAAGGTGTTTTATTATCTTTAATTCCTAATAAAGTACCGCCACCAAAAGCTCCAGTGAGTGAAAATTCTGAAGTCATTGAAACAAAAACAGCACTAACGGCAGCATCAAATGCATTACCTCCAAATCTTAATATTTCTTTTGCAGCAAGACTAGCTTCTTCAGAACCTGTTGATATATTCCCATATTTCATTAAATTATTTTTTTTAATAATATTATCATATATAGTAAGTATTTAAATTTAAGCTAATATTTTTTTAATATATATAATATAATGGAATTACCAAAATCATATAACCCCTCTGAAGTAGAAGTAAAGCGGTATAAAGCTTGGGAACAAGATAAAGTTTTTTCTCCAGATGAATCTGATAATACTTTTACAATAATGATTCCTCCACCAAATGTGACAGGAATTTTACATTTAGGTCATGTTTTAAATAACACAATTCAAGATATACTTATAAGAAAAGAAAGTATGATGGGTAAAAATACATTGTGGTTACCAGGCACTGATCATGCATCAATAGCTACAGAAACAAAAGTTACTGAAAAATTATTATCAGAAAATATTAATAAGAAGGCAATAGGTAGAGAAAATTTTATTAACCATTCATGGGAATGGACTGAAAAATATGGTGGAATAATAATTGGGCAATTAAAAAGATTAGGCTGTTCATGCGATTGGGATAGACAAAACTTTACAATGAATAAAGAATACTCTGATGCTGTAATACATGCCTTTGTAAAGCTTTATAATGATGGTTTTATATATCGTGGTGAAAGAATGATCAATTGGGATCCAGTTGGATTAACAGCGCTATCAGATGAGGAAGTATTTTACAAAGAGAAAAATGGAAAATTGTGGTACATTAAATATCCAATTAAAAATTCTAATGAATATTTGGTTGTTGCTACTACTAGACCAGAAACAATGTTAGGTGATACAGGTGTTGCTGTAAATCCTAATGATAAAAGGTTTAGTGATTTTATAGGTAAAAAAATTATTTTACCAATAGTAGGTAAAGAAATACCAGTTTTTTCAGATACATATGTAGATAAAGATTTTGGAACTGGATGTGTTAAAATCACCCCAGCACATGATCCTAATGATTTTGCAATGGCTCAAAGAAATAATTTAGAGATTATAAATATTATGAATGATAATGCTTCTTTAAATGATAATGTTCCAGAAAAATTTAGAGGATTAGATAGATTTGAAGCTAGAAAAAAAGTAGTTCAAGAACTTGAAAAACTACAATTATTAGAAAAAATTGAAGATTATACACATAAAGTTGGATTTTCTGAAAGAACAAACGTTGTTATTGAACCACGTATTTCTAAACAATGGTTTATGAAGATGAAAGATTTAGCTGAACCTGCATTAAAAGTAGTTAAGGATAAAAAAATAAAGTTTCATCCCCCGAGATGGGAAAAAATATATAATCATTGGTTAAATAATATTAATGATTGGTGTATTTCTAGACAATTGTGGTGGGGACATCAAATTCCTGTATGGTATAAAGATGGAGAAATTTACTGTGGTAAGAATCCACCAACAGAGGAAGGTTGGGTTCAAGATGAAGATGTTTTAGATACATGGTTTAGTTCGTGGATTTGGCCTCTTGCAACATTAGGTTGGCCAAATAAAACAAAAGATTTAGATAAGTTTTATCCGACTCAAGACTTGGTAACTGGTCCTGATATTATATTTTTTTGGGTAGCACGAATGATTATGGCAGGGCTCTATTTTAAAGGGGAAATACCATTTTCAAATGTTTATTTTACTAGTATAATTAGAGATGAACATGGTAAAAAAATGAGTAAGTCTTTGGGTAATTCTCCTGATCCAATAGAACTATTTGAACAATATGGTGTTGATGCGGTTAGAGTTAGTATCTTAATGATTGCACCTCAAGGAACCGATGTTCTTTTTTCAATTGACAGATTAGAACAAGGTAGAAATTTCATGAATAAGCTTTGGAATTCATCAAGATTTTTAATGATGAATATTGATGATTCTAATTCAATAAGACCTTTTAACCAAATTAATTTAGATGAACTAGAATCTATTGATTTTTGGATATTATCAAAATTAAATAAAACAATTAGCTTAGTTGATAATCAAATATCAACCTACAAATTAAACGAAGCAATTAAAACTATATATAATTTTGTATGGAGAGATTTTTGCGATTGGTACATTGAGTTTTCTAAAAATAGAATGTATGGTAATAATGCTAAAGAAAAAGAGATTAATATTTCAGTTGCTGTCCACGTTCTGAAAACTATTTTAAAATTATTACATCCTTATGCTCCATTTATTACTGAAGAAATATGGTCATTTTTTGAAAATAAAGATGAAAATATACTAGTTAAAAACCAATGGCCATCTGTAAATGAAGAATTGATTAATATTAATATACAAGAAGAATTAAACTTTATAATGAATGTTATTTCTGCAATTAGAAACATTAGATCTGAATTAAATGTTTCTCCTAAAAAAGAAGCAGAATTAATATGTCGTGGCACAAAAGATAAAATTGAAATCATTGTGAGAAACAAAAAATATTTTCAATCTTTAACAAAAATAAAATCAATTTCAGCAGGCGAAGATGTAGAAAAACCAAATTTATGTTCTACAGCAGTAATAAATGATGTAGAAATATTTTTACCGCTAGCTGATTTAATAGATATTAATAAAGAGGTTAATCGTTTAAAATTAAATATAAAAGATATCGAAGGTAGAATGAATTCTGTTAAGAAAAAATTAGATAATGAAAATTTTCTTAAAAGAGCACCTGAAAATATAGTTAATCATGAAAAAGAAAAATATATTAGTTACAAAAATGATTATGATAAGTTAGTTGAAAATTTAAAAAGCTTAATATCATAAAATATTTAATTTGAATAATTCCAATTACACATTTGATAAAAATACAGATATAAAATTTTTAAAAAGTGTCGGTCCTAAGCGTGCTCAAGCATTATATCAAAATGATATTAATACTGTTTCTGATATTTTAAAACACTATCCTAGAAAATATTTAGATAGAACAAATATTAAAAAAATATCTGACCTGATTGTCAATGAAAAAGCTGTTGTAGTAGCAAAAGTTATTTCAATGAGTGTAAAAAGAACAAAAAAAGGTAGTTTTTTTCAATTAACATTGACAGATACAAAAAATACAATAAATGGATTATGGTTTCATGGTGTATCTTGGATTATGGAAAAGTTTAATGAGGGAGATATAGTAGCTTTATTTGGAAAAATTGAGTTTTATCAAGGATATAGAATTATACATCCAGAATTTGATATTTTAGATGCTGACGATGACCCAATTAATACTGCTAGAATTGTTCCGCTGTATTCATCGAATAATATTTTAAAAAAAGCTGGATTTGATACACGGGGAATTAGAAGGTTATTACTACAAATTTTTAATAAGAATAAAAATATTTTTGTAGATTTTTTTAACATATCTATTTTAAAAAAAGAAGGTCTTCTAGAGTTAAATAAATCTATTTATTCAATTCATAATCCAATTGACCAATTTTCTATTGATACAGCATTATACAGATTGAAATTTAATGAACACTTTTTCCTTCAATTATTAAAAGCATTAAATAAAAAAAAGAATGAATCTTATAAAGGAAAAGAATATAAAGAACTTGGTAAGTATGCAGTAGAAATTTATAAATCTTTAAGTTTTAATTTAACAGAATCACAAATTAAATCTCTTAGAGATATTAGATCTGATTTAAAATTAAAAAAACCAATGAATAGATTAATTCAAGGTGATGTTGGCTGCGGTAAAACAATTGTAGCTGTTATTACCGCCGCAATCGTGGTAGGGCATAATTCACAAATTGCTATTATGGCGCCAACTGAAATTCTTGCAGAACAACACTTTAATAGTTTTATTAAACATTTTAAAAACTATAATATTTCTTGTGAATTATTAATTAGTAATATTAATAAAACTGATAAGAATGACATATATAAAAAGTTAGAAAATGGAGAAATTAATATTATTGTTGGAACCCATGCGTTAATTCAAGAAAAGGTTAAATTTAAAGATTTAGGTCTTGTAATCATAGATGAGCAGCATAGATTTGGTGTAGGACAGAGAAAAGGTTTATTAGATAAAGGTAATAATCCTAATGTTTTATCTATGACTGCTACGCCCATACCTAGAACTTTAGCTTTTACTATTCATGGAGATATGGATATTTCTTGGATAGATGAAATGCCTCAAAATAGAAAATCAATCATAACAAAATTAATTAATGATGAAAATATTCACTTAGTTTATGATCATATGAAAAAAGAAATGGACAAAGGAAATTATTGCTATGTAGTATATCCATTAATTGAAGAGTCAGATAAAATGGATTTAAAAGATGCAAAATCTGGTTATGAATTATTACAAAAAATATTTAATAATTATAAATTGGGATTTATGCATGGAAAATTGGTGAAAGATAAAAAAAATAAGCTTATGAATCAATTTATCAATGGTGAAATACAATGCTTAATTTCTACAACGGTAATTGAAGTTGGAATTGATCATAAAATGGCTACGATTATGGCAATTGAGAATTCAGAAAGATTTGGATTAACACAATTGCATCAATTAAGAGGTAGAGTTGGAAGAAGTTCTTTGCAGTCATATTGTTATCTCATTCAAAGGAAAGAAACTTTTAATTCAAATCAAAGATTAAAAATTATGGAACAAACATCAGATGGTTTTATCATTTCAGATGAAGATCTGAAATTAAGAGGTCCGGGTGATTTTTTTGGTACTAGGCAGCATGGATATTTAAATTCTGGTTTAATAAATTTTAGTCAAGATAGAGAAATAATAAATAGAGCACGAAAATTAGCATTTAAAATAATTGATTAAGATCCAAAATTAGAATTAGAAAAAAATAAATTAATTAAATCAGAATTCATGATAAATTATAAGGATATGTTAGAGTTTATTAATATTGGTTAAATGCATAAGAATATAAATAAAATATTATTGGTGTTGTCATTTTTTATTCCTTTCGTAGTTTATATTTTAACAATGGCACCCACAGTATCTTTTTGGGATTGTGGCGAATTCATTGCAACTTCCTATATATTAGGCGTTCCACATCCCCCAGGTGCACCCTTTTACTTGCTGTTAGGAAATATTTTTAGTTCATTACCTTTATTTGATGATATAGGTGCTAGGATTAATTTTATATCTCCAATCGCAAGCGCATTATCTGTAATGTTTCTATATTTAATTATTGTTTACTTAATAGAAGAGTATAGAGGGAAAGCAAAAGATTATTTAGATTCAATGATTAATTATGGTAGTGCTTTTACAGCTTCATTAACTTTTGCATTTACTGATTCTCACTGGTTTAATGCTGTTGAAGCTGAAGTTTATTCAGTATCAACTTTCTTTACATCTATAGTTGTTTGGATGATTCTTAAATGGTCAAAAAATCATACTAAAAATTGGAATTTAAGGTATTTATTAATTATTATTTATATGTTAGGATTAGCAATTGGAGTACATCTTTTAAATTTATTAACTCTTCCATTTGTTATGTTAATTATATATTTTAAAAAATTCAATTTCAATATAAAAACATTTATAGCTCCGGTACTACTATCACTGATTATTTTTATAACAATTTATATAGGCATTATAAAAGGTATTCCAGATTTAATGAATAAATTAAACGGAAATTTATTTTTCATTATTTTATTACCAGTTTTAATTATTACCTCAATTGCATTATTAATATTAAAGAAAAAAAATAAATTTTTAAATATATATGCATATTGTTTTTCAGCTATTTCGTTCTGCTTTATTTCTTTTTTGATTACCAATTCATTGTTAATTAAGAGTCCGTCACAGCTATCAGATAATCTACATATTAAATTAATTGATGTTCAAAATCAGATAGATTTATATGATAAAGAAATTTATAAATTAACTAATCAAATTGAAAACAATCGCAATTCATTAAATCAACAGGGATTAAAAGATAAAGTTAATACTCTTATTATTACAAGAAATAATCAAGTGGATGAATTCAAATACTTGTATGATGATTATATTTCATTTGAAAAATTAAAAAATAATATATCATTTGTTAATCTTTTAAAATGGCAATCTAGAAGCAGTATTTTTTTGTTAGTATCATTAATCTGTCTGATTTGCTTTATATTTTATCGTTCCTACAATAGCTCAAACTACCAGTTTGAAATAGTTAATAAATTCATATTCTCAAGCCTCTTGTTAGTTTTGATTGGCTATTCAACATATATATTAATATTTATTAGGGCAGAACAATATCCTCGGATAAATGAAAATAATCCGAATACAGTTGATAGAGCTTTATCATACATGAATAGAGATCAATATGGAGATTGGGATATTTTAAATTGGAAATCAACAATGTCAAGGGCGGAGAATACAAACTGGAAGAGATATACACTAGATAAAAATAATCCTACTTTTAATGAACAGATGAATTTCTTCTTTAATTATCAAGTTAGTGAAATGTATTTAAGATACTTTGCATGGCAATTTATTGGTAGAGGAGATAAAGAAGATTTTCCTTGGTATATAAGTGACCTAAATGGAAATTTAATAGGTAATGAAAAATTAGATGGAATAAATACTTTTAGATACGGTATTCCGTTAGCTTTTATATTTGGTCTATTTGGTTTATTTATTCATTTTAAAAAAGATCCCAAGAGAGCTTTTGCAGTATTAAGTTTATTTTTAGCAACGGGATTGTTAATTATTATCTACTTAAACCAATATGATCCTCAGCCTAGAGAAAGAGATTATTCTTTTGTAGGTAGTTTTTTTACATTTTCAATTTGGATAGGAATTGGTCTATCTGCATTTTTGAATAAAGTAAGAAAAATTGTTAAAAATAATAATATATCATCTTTCTTTTTAACCTCGTTATTAATATCAATTTTTATATTTATGCCAATGAAAATCTTAGGAACAGATTATTTTGAACATAATAGAAATAATAATTTTGTTGCATGGGATTATGGGTATAATTTGCTTAACTCATGTGAACCAAACGGTATTATTTTTACAAATGGAGATAATGATACATTCCCTTTATGGTATCTTCAAGAAGTAGAAAATATTAGGCGCGATGTAAAAGTTATAAATTTAAGTTTATTAAATACACCATGGTATATAGAACAACTAATGAAGCATGAACCTCAATTAGAGTTTGATTTTAGTAAAGATATTTTTAGTGATGATATTTATAAGATTGATCCTTGGTATGCAACGGAATCTGCATTTGAATTATGTGGTCAGAAATTCAATGAAGAAGAGTCCTGGAGTAAGCTTGAATGTACATTAAACAGTAATAATCCAATATCTTTTACTATAAGACCAACATTAATTGGTAGATTATTGAGAGTCCAGGATTATATGATTTTAAAAATTATTAATGATATTAATGTTACAAGGCCTATATATTTTGCAGCAACAGTTGCTCCAAATAATCAAATTGGATTAGAGCGTTATCTGTCAATGGAAGGAATGACTTATAGAGTTATTATAGACAAAAATAAAATTAATCCCATAAATTATAAAAAAATGAAACAAAATTTAATGGAATCCAATCTAGAAAAAATTATTAAGGATGAAATTTCTTATACACAGATAATTGAAAGTGGTGAGGGTATATATAGATATTCTGGATTAGATGATAATGGTATTTATTTTAATGATAATATTAAGAGGTTAGTACAGAATTATAGAATTGGATTTATTAGATTAGCTCAGTATGATATTAAAGAAGGAAATTATTTAGAAGCAGAAAATCTAATATCAATGATGGATAGTTACTTTCCTCCCGATATGTTAGAAATTGAACCTGGACTTGTGGTCTTAATCAGCGATTCAATTTATGGCTCTACAAATAATACGGTAAAACAATTAGAAATCTTAAAACGTTTATTTAATAAAAAATTGATATTCAAACTGAAATTTATTTACTCCATAAATTAGCCGAGCTTAATGATTTAGAATTTATTAAACAAAGAGCAACAGCACTATTTACAAAAAATTCTGATAATTTAAATTTTGAATTACAAAAGTATATAGGAGATATTTTATCAGATAATTTAGAATCCAATGAATTTATTTCTTATTGCAATGAACTCTTTAAAGAGTACAAGCCAATCGGATTACTATATTCTATTGTAAGAGTTTATGATGAATTAGGTGAATCAGATAAAGCAATTAGCCTTATTGAAGATTTTTTAAATGAATATCCTCAAAACAATGAACTTATTCAGCTATATGATTATTTGATTCAAATTAATTCAATTAATTAATTATGAATAAAGTTTCAATTATTATACCCCACTATAATAATTTTTCAATTATTGATCAATGTTTAAAATCACTTCAAAAGTTAGTATATAAGAATATTGAAATAATTGTAATTGATAATAATTCTTATGATGATAGCTTTGATAAGATTAAGAATAATTATAAAAATGTCATTTTAAAAAAATCACCAAAAAATTTAGGTTATGCTGGAGGATGTAATTTAGGAGCAAGTTTTGCTACCGGCAATTATTTACTATTTCTTAATAATGATACAATACAAAACCCAGATTTTTTAAATCATATGGTTAAAAGTTTAGATGGAAATGATAAAATTGCATCCGTTCAACCAAAAATTAAAAATTTTAAAAATAGAGATTTATTTGATTATGCTGGCGCATGTGGAGGTTATATAGATTATTTAATCTACCCATTTTGTAGAGGAAGAATTTTTGATACAATTGAAAAAGATAATATGCAGTATGAAGAATCTAAAGATGTATTTTGGACTTCAGGAACTTGTTTTTTAACTAGAAAATCAATTTTTATAAATTTAGATGGATTTGATGAGAAACTATTTGCGCATATGGAGGAAATTGATTTTTGCTGGAAATGTAATTTAGCTGATTATAAATGTATAATAAATCCACAATCAATTATCTATCATCATGGTGGAAAAACTTTAGATTATGATTCGCCTTACAAAAAATATTTAAATCATAGGAATAGTTTGATTCTATTACTGAGTAATTATGAGTTTGTAAACGTAGTTAAAATATTTCCATTAAGATTACTTCTAGAAGTTATTTCATCTATAAAAGATTTATTAAGTTTAAAACCATTACATTTTATTTCACATTATTTATCGATATTATCATTATTAAATTTTCCTTATATACTTAAAAAGAGAGTAGTAGTGAAGAAAATAAGAGTATTAAGTGATAGTTCTTTATTTAATAAAAAAATTATTTATTCAAATAGTATAGTTTGGGATTATTTCATTCAAGGTAAATACTTCTTTAAGAATTTATTTAATTAATGATTGTGCCGAGGAAGAGACTCGAACTCTTACGCTATTAAGCACTGGTTCCTAAGACCAGCGTGTCTACCAATTCCACCACCCCGGCAGCTAAATCAAAGCCCAAATTTATACAACTTCATATGTAAAAACATACTTAATAATTATAACTTAGATTAAAGAAGTAATTGTTTTGTTTGATATTATAAATTGAATCATTAGATGTTGTCCACATAAAGTTTAACGGTCCTAAAATAGACATAACTCTAAGCCCAATCCCAAAGCTTGATAAATTATTATTTACATCACCATTATGTTTAAATTTTGATTTATATATATGATTATATAAAAATCTTATAGTAGTACTATTTTTATAATCTATATTTAGCTCTAATCCGTGCGACAATAAATTATTAACAAATAGATTGAATTGACTAAATGAAAGAGTTCTATCATATGGGAGATAATGTATACTTTTACATATTAATAAATTATCACTATGATTTAAATTACTATGAATTACATCTCCGTAATATTTTATTCTAGATGAATTAGACAATTCAAAGTAATGATTGAATTCTAATTTACCTAAATAGTATTTGTAGTTATCATTACTTTTTTCAAATGTATATTTATAATTATATCCTTTTTTTGGATAAAGGATATTATCAATTTGATCAATATTTAAATTAAAACTATAGTAGTAAAAATTTTCAGTATTCAATAAAGCTTGATAATTTATTTTTTGTTTATGAATTCCAAAATCAAAGTATCCATATTTCTTGAAATTAAAAATAGCATTAAATGAATAATCTCTTATGTATATAGATTGTCTATCTATAGAGTTATCTGAATTATAGTAATTAACTTCTTTTTTTATATTTTTTAATTTGATAACAGGTATAAATTTTGATTGATAATTAAAATTTTCTATATAATAAATATTCATATTGTTTTCTTTAATTGTATTACCAATTTTAATTTGTTCTGTAATTCTAAATTTTTCAATTGGTTTGTTTATCAAATCAAATTTTATGTCTCCAATAATTTTATAGTAATCATGCCATCTAGCAGCGACTTTCATTTTATTATTAGCATTTTCTTTAATAATAAATTTTAAATCTACCTTATTATGATTATAATTTTTCAATTCATATCTAATATTATCAAACAAATCTAGGTTATAGGCCTTGTCTATATTACTTTGCAGATTATTGAAATCTAATTGTTCATCTTTATTTACATTTAAAATATCTTTAATAAATGATTCTGAAAGTTTTTTATTTCCTACTATTGAAATGTTATTAATAGTGATAGATGGTTTTTTTTCAATATACAAAATCAGTTTGTACCCATTTACTTCATTATAAAGCTTATAATTAAAGTTGATATATATTTTTGATTTTCTTATTTGGGATAGTCTATCTAAAAAAGACTCTTTTGATATAGTAAAAGGGTATAAATACTCAGGAAATATTTCATTTAAATTAATATTATCATTTGATTTAATTAATATACTATTAATTATAAAATCATTTTCTTTGATTGAGGAAAGTATGATTGATTTATTTTCAATATTTAATTTTTTTTGTAATTCTAAGAATTTATCAATTTCTTTATAAACAGCTTTTTGCCCGCTTCTATAAGAATTTTTAAGAGACTCATTATCATATGAACTTCCTGATTTTAAATCTTGCGGTTCAATTAGTATATCTACATATTCTTTATTCTTTATTTTTTTCTGTAAACCATTTAATGATATCGTTTGACGTAAAATGTCAAAAATAGTATTTATATCACTAGACTCTCTCAACGAATTAGAAACATTTACTCCAATAACTATATCGGCTCCAATTTTTTTAGCAATATCTGTTGGAAAATTATTACATACCCCTCCATCTATAAGCAAAGACCCGTCATTATCAACTGGATTAAAAACCGAAGGGATTGATGAACTTGCTCTTAGGGCTTTTGAAATAGAACCATTATCAAAAATAATTTCTTCTCCTGTAAGAAGATCCATTGCATTACATCTAAATGGTATTTTAAAGTTATTAAAATCATTTATTAACTCATAAACAGCAAACTTACTATTAAGATCCATATAACTTGCATGTCCATTTGTTATGGCCATTGGTGCTTGCGGAGAAATACCCTTAAGATTAAATATAACTGGATATTTATTATAATCATTCTTTTGAAAAAAATATAAATCTTCTCTTTTTTTATAATTTGAGTAAATAATATCCCAGTTAGTTTTAAGCCCTTCTGATAAAATTTCATCACTTGAATACCCCATTGAATATAAAGCACCCGTAATAGATCCTATGCTTGTTCCTATAACATAATCTATTGGGATATTTAAAGAGTCTATAACCTGCAATGTTGGAACTTGTGCCATACCTTTAGATCCACCTCCAGATAATACAAGTGCAATTTTAGGCCTGTTTTCAGCAAGCATACATGTTATTAAAATTAGATAAAGAGTTAGTAGATACTTTTTCATTTATTATGTTAAAAATTATTATAATTAACTCCTTAAATTATAATAAATTTACATTATGAATTCTAAACTTAAATAAAATGAGATTAAAATGGAATTAAAAGAAGAAATAATTAATGATATAAGCAATAATAGAATTATGCTTTATATGAAGGGAACAAAAGACCAGCCAATGTGTGGTTTCTCTGCTACGATAGTTAAAATATTAAATTATTATGATGTTGATTTTGTAGCAACAAATGTATTAGAAAATCCTAATATCAGAGTTGAATTATCTAAATATTCAAATTGGCCAACAATACCTCAATTATTTGTTGAAGGGGAGTTAATTGGTGGTTGTGATATAGCCTTAGAAATGCATCAGCAAGGTCAATTGCAATCTGTATTAGTAAAAAATAGCTAAGTTAAAACTTTAATTATTTTCAATAAACTTTTTTTTAATAAATCTACTTCTTGTTTGGTATTGTAATAATATAAACTCACTCTATTTATAGATTCCAAATTGAATTTATTTAGAATAGGTTGTGCACAATGATGCCCAGCTCTAATGCAAATTTTTGAAGTATCCAATAATTTAGCAACATCGTATGCATGTATATTATTTATAGTAAATGATATAACTGGTCCACTGTTTTTATTATATGAAAATAATTTAATACCTTCAATGCTTTTCAAGGTTTCTATTAAATAATCATATAGTTTACTTATATAGTCATGCATTTCATTAAAATCATATTGATTATAAAAATTAATTGCCTCACCTAGACCAATAGCTTGAGCAATATTTGGTGTACCTGCTTCAAATTTAAATGGAGATAAATTATAGGTTGATTCTTTCATAGTAACATCTTTAATCATATGTCCTCCTGTTAAAAAGGGTTCCATTGAATTTAGTAGATTTTCTTTACCGTATAAGATACCAACACCTGTTGGACCCATAATTTTATGACCGGAAAAAACAAAATAATCACAATTTAATGTTTTTACATCTATAGGTATATGAGAAATACTTTGAGCAGCATCGATCAGTGTTAAAATATTTTTTTTATTAGCGATAGATATAATTTTTTCTATAGGGTTTACAGAACCAAGAACATTTGACATATGTGTCATTGATATTAGTTTTGTTTTTTCTGTAATAAGTTCTGATAAATTAGAGACATCTAATTGACCCTCATTATCTAAGGGAATATATTTTAATACTAGATTAAATTTTTTTGATATCATTTGCCATGGAACAATATTACTGTGATGTTCCATTTCTGTAATTAATATTTCATCATTTTTTTTGAAAAAATTTAGACCCAAACTATATGCGACTAGATTAATTGATTCAGTAGTACTCTTAGTAAAAATAATTTCGTTGTTTTTGGCATTAATAAATTTTGCAATTATCTTTCTTGAATTTTCATATTTAAATGTTGCATCTTCAGCGATTTGGTAAGTTCCTCTATGAACATTTGCATTTATATCTGTGTAAAAATCAGTTATAGATTTTATTACAGACGTTGGTTTTTGTGTGGTTGATGCATTATCAAAATAAATTAGATTATTATTAATTATAGGAAATTGGTCCCTATATTTATTTACATCAAATTTCATTTACATCATTCCTAACTTTAATTTAGCCTCTTCTGTCATCATATCTTGATTCCAAAGAGGCTCCCAAACAACTTCAACTAATACATCTTCAACAAAACTAATACCTAAAACTTTATCTTCTACATCTTGAGCAATGACCGGCCCCATTCCACACCCAGGAGCAGTTAAAGTCATCTTAATGCTTATTTTATATTTACCGGAATTCATTTTTTCGGATTTCAAATCATATACTAACCCTAAATCGACTATATTAACTGGAATTTCAGGATCATAGCACATTTTTAAAATTTCCCATATATGCTTTTCATCATAATCTAATATTGTTTCATTATCTTCAATAATTTGTTCTTTTTGTCCTAGTGCTTTTGAATATTTACCATTTACTTTAACAAGATTCCCATTTACATATAAAGTAAAATCACCTCCAAGAGATTGTGTTATTTTTGCTCGAGTTCCTTTTTTTAATTTGATTGCATCACCAGAAGGAATTAAATGAGCACTACAATCTTCCAGAACTTCTATAAAATCATTATTTTTCATATTCGTTAATCTGTTCTTTTATTTTATTTAATGCATTTAAGAAACCATTTGTACGTTGGCTTGTAATTGATTTATCGAGTCCAATTTTAGATAATATTTCAATAATTGATAAACTAAATATTTCATTTTTTGTAGAGTCATTTATAACGTACTCAAGAATACTCAGTAATCCCTTTACAATGAAAGCTTCTGAATCAGTATGTATCATATATTTATTTTTATTTTTTTTTACGTATACCCAAGCAAGAGAAGCACAGCCTGGAATTTTGTATGAATCTAATTTATTCGCGTTATCATAGAAATTATTTTTTTTCCCAAATTCAATTATCTCAGTATATTTATCTAACGGGTCATCAAAAATTGAAAAAATATTCTTTATTTCATTTATTCTGTTATTAATCGACATTATTAATCCAAGAATCTATCTCATTATTTATAGATGATAGAATTTTTTTATCTTTCATTTTATTGATGATTTTAAATAAAAAACTATTAATTAACATTTTTTTTGCTTTGTTTTCACTAATTCCTCTTGATTGCATATAAAAAAGAGCATCTGAATCAATTTCACCTGTTGTTGAACCATGTGCGCATTGAACATCATCATTGTTTATAATTAATTGAGGATTAGAATGAATAGATGAAGATTTTGATAAAAGCATATTTTTATTACTTTGTAATGCTTCTGATTGACTACAATTTTCATTTATAACAGTTTTAGCATAGAATATTCCTTTTGAATAACCATCAAGTATGTTGTTGTAATTGATATTGCTGAAAGTGTTTTTGTTGTTGTGATTTACTTCAATATAATTATCAATATGATTTTTTTTATTTAATAAGTCAATCCCATTAAAATTGCATTTACTATTTTGTTTATCTAAGTTTATAAAATAGTTGTTTTTTATTAGTTCTCCAGATATATTAATAGTATAAATATTTAAGATTGCATCTTTATTAATTTTAGCACTTAAGTTCAAAATTTTTGTTGCACTAGGCTGATTGGAAAAAATTATAAAATCAACACATGAATTATTATCTAAAAAAAGTTCATACACGGCATTGTTTTTAATTTGCTTGGTATTTTTTTCATTAAAAAGAATTGTTGTTTTTGAACTTTTATTAAAATTAAAAATAATTCTATCGTTCGAAAAATTATTTTTTGAATTTACAGTAATATTACTCTCAATTAAAGCATATGCATCATCTATATTTTTATTAACATTAAAAAAATAACCGTTATGAAAATATGCGGTATTATATAAAATAAATTTATTTTCTTGAGGTATTATTTTATTAAAAAATTTTAAATAGTTTTTTTCACTATCTTCATTTAAATCATTAATTGATAATACTTCAATAGAATCATTCTTTTTTATAGATAATGAATTTTTAGAAATATTTTTATCAAAGTTAAAGTTTGATAAATAATTGAAGTTTGTATACTTCCATTGTTCTTTGTCAAGGAAAGTTAAATTATTAATCTTATCTATTAAATCATCTTTAAGTTTTGAATTATTTTTTAAGCCAGCCATAACCATTCTCTTCTAATTTTAATGCTAATTTTTGATCTCCAGATTTTACAATTTTTACATCAAGAAGCACATGAACAAAATCAGGATTTAAATATTCAATAATTCTATAATAGTGAGTAATTAATAAAAAACTATTATTTTTAGATTTAAAATTATTAATTCCATTAGCAACAATTCTTAAAGCATCTATATCAAGGCCTGAATCTGTTTCATCCAAGATCACTAATTTAGGTTCTATTAAAAGCATTTGAAGAATTTCAAATCGTTTTTTTTCACCTCCAGAGAAACCATCATTAACAGATCTTTTTGCAAAAGATTCATCTAAGCCTACTATGGCTAATTTTTCTTTAAATACTTTAATGAATTCTCCAGATGAATATTCTTCTTTATTCTGATGTTTTCTAATTGAGTTAACTGAAGTTCTTAAAAAGTGCATTGTATTTAATCCAGGAATTGATACGGGATATTGGAATGACATAAAAATTCCTTCCAGAGCTCTATCTTCAGTACTCATATCTAATAAGTTTTTATTTTTATATAAAACTTCTCCACCACCAATATTATAGCCATCTTTTCCAGTAATTATATTTGAAAGTGTGCTTTTCCCGGTTCCATTTCTACCCATTATTACATGGAGCTCACCCTTGTTAATTTCTAAATTAATATTATTTAAAATATTTTTATCATCAACACCAACATTTAATTTATTTATTTTTAACATTTACCCTACCGAACATCCTTCCAAGCTTATTTCCATTAACTTTTGTGCTTCAATAGCAAACTCCATTGGTAGCTTTTTAAAGACATCTTTACAAAATCCATTAATAATTAAAGAAATAGCATTTTCTGTTGAAATTCCTCTTTGGTTACAATAAAATAGTTGATCTTCACCTATTTTAGATGTCGTAGCTTCATGCTCAATCTTAGATGAAGAATTCTTTATATTTATATATGGCTGAGTATGTGCACCACAATTACTACCTATTAATATAGAATCACATTGAGAAAAATTTCTTGAATTAATAGCATTCTTCATAATTTTAACTTGGCCACGGTATGTTTGTTGTCCATGCCCGGCTGAAATTCCTTTAGATATAATTGTACTTTTTGTATTTTTACCTAGGTGAATCATCTTTGTGCCAGTATCTGCTTGTTGATAATTATTACTTAAAGCTACTGAATAAAATTCTCCAATTGAGTTATCTCCTTTTAGGACACAGCTCGGATATTTCCAAGTTAATGAAGATCCTGTTTCGATTTGAGTCCAAGAAATTTTAGAGTTATTTCCTTTGCAATGACCTCTTTTTGTTACAAAGTTATATATACCTCCTTTACCATTTTTATCTCCTGGGTACCAATTTTGAACAGTCGAATATTTTATTTCAGCATTATCTAAAGTAATTAATTCAACAATAGCTGCATGTAGTTGATTTTCATCTCGCATTGGAGCAGTGCAGCCTTCCAGATAGCTTACATATGAATTATCATCTGCAATGATTAATGTCCTTTCAAATTGGCCAGTATTAGCTGCATTAATTCTAAAATATGTAGATAGTTCCATAGGACACTTTGTATTTTTTGGAATATAAACAAAAGAACCATCACTAAACACAGCTGAATTTAGAGCTGCATAATAATTATCTGATGATGGAATAACTGTTCCTAAATATTTTTTAATTAAATCTGGATATTTTATAACTGCCTCAGAAAAAGAACAAAAGATTACACCAGCTTTTTTTAAAGTATCTTTAAATGTGGTTGCAATTGAAACACTATCAAAGACTGCATCAACAGCAACATTAGATAACATTTTTTGTTCATCTAGTGGAATTCCTAATTTATCATAGGTTTTTAATAATTCTGGGTCAACTTCATCTAAGCTTTTTAATTTCTTTTTTTTTGGAGATGAATAATAACATATTTCATTAAAATCAATTTTAGGATACTTTAAATTTTGCCAATTTGGCTCTTTCATTTTTTTCCATTTTTCATATGACTTTAATCTGAAATCTAATAACCATTTAGGTTCATTTTTAATTTTTGATATAGATTTTATTATATCTTCATTTAAACCATTTGGAAGTCTTTCTTCTTCAATATTAGTCTTAAACCCATACTTATATTCACTAGATGAAATATCTGTTAATTGTTTTTTTGTTCTTTTTACCTTATCCATTTTAAAATGCTATATCTTTCAGTTTAACTCGACTTAATATGTTCTTGATATTATTATTAATTTTATTAATCGGATCTTTTATATTGCAACAATCAATTAAATTGCATTCTTCATTTTTTGAACATGTACTTATCCCTACTGGACCTTCAATATCTTCAATAAATTCAATAAGATTAATATTCTTAATTGAGTTTTTCACAGAATAACCACCTTTAGGGCCTTTTACAGCATTGATATACTTTTTCTTTGATAATTTCTGTAATGTTTTAGCCATTATCTCTTTTGGGATATTATATTGATTTGCAATATGATTAGATGAGCATATTGCCTCTTTATTACTCATATGCTTGATTGCTATCAATGCATATTCTGCTGTTTTAGTGATTTTTAACATGTTGTATACGAGTTATTTTATCGCATATAATTTAAGTAATAGAAAGTATCTAAAAAAAGTTTTATTTAATTAAATCAAGACCACGTTTAATAACCTTAGAATCAGAGTGTTTATCATTTATAAATTTGTTTAAGATATTTTTAATTTCACCTGATAATTCCATATCTATATTAAATGTAGTTAATTCAAGTAATTCATATAATATTAACCATTCTTCTGGATATGTACTTATTATTTTTATAAATAGTTTTCTTGAATTAATAGTTGAATATTTTTTTTCTAAAATTTTTATTTGTTTATGTAATTTGTTTAGCTTTTTAATGTAAATAGAAACATCATCATTATTTGAATTATTAATTTTTGATTTTACTTTTATTTTTTTATCATAATTTGTTTTATCAGCGACACCACCGTAAACAGAATTTATTAATTCGCCACAGATCAAATCAAAATCTCCCCATTCTGGCATAAATAGATATTCATTTTTATACTTTACTGTACAATCATTAAATTTAATTATTATTATTGTAGAATTTTTTGTCGTTATTTTTTTTACTTTTCCACTTAGTATAATTCCGCTATTATATTCTAAATTAATAAACTTGTTCTTTTTGATATTTAATTTTTCTAAATCATTATTTGATAATTTGTTAATAGGTTTATTTATTTCTTTTAACCTTCCTATCGGACATGAGTATCCATGTTGATGATATTCAACTCCTTGATTTTTCAATTCTTTATTATCATAGCATATTTGTGTTTTTCCATATGTTTTAATAAATATAGGGTTTTTATTTTTTTTAATATATTTTTCCACAATTCCAGATATTTGTATTTTATGATCAATTTCTATTGAACATAACGTTTTTGCTTTGATTGCTTGTTCTAGACCATAAACTCCACCAATTTTAAATGACATTTTATTTGATAGTTGTTTAAGTGCTTTTGATAGCTGTCTAAAGTTTCTAGCAATAAATAATTGAGGTTGTTGTTCGGTTATGTCATATTTATAATTGATGCAATCGATTGAAAAGGGTAGTTTTTTAACATCATCTATTAGACAATTTTCACTTTCATCAACAGAAGATAGAAGACCTGCACCATAAATTTTATAATTATTTAAATCGCCGACTAACCCATATTCAACTGTCCACCAATTCATTCTTGATAATAAAGAAGATTCGCTCGTATAGGATATATTTTTATAAGCTTTTGTAAGTTTTTTATTTAAAAGAGTTATTTCTTTTTTACTTACGTTAGCTTTTTCTTTTATATCAGAAAGAGCTCTTATTGCATAGTATAACTCCATATCTTCTGATGACATTATTGCTTTACTGGCTACTTGTCCATATTCGGTTAAATATTGAGAATAATCTTTATTTGCAATAATCGGAGCATGACCTGCTGCTTCATGCAAAATATCTGGAGCTGGTGTATATGTAAGATGTTTATGAGTCCTCATATTTGTAGCAATAGGTAATATTTTAAGTGATTGAAATTCCATGAAAATATTAGGTGGTATAAATCCTCTAACTGGAACAGAACTCCAACCAAATTGACTTAATTTATTATTAATATCACTAATTTTTGGAATTGTGTCTAAAGAAATACCTGTTTTTTTTAATCCATCAATGTAAATGCTATGACCATGTTTTTTGAAGAAATCAATAGAAATTTTCATAATAAACTTCCATGTTGATTGATTTATTTCATTATAATTAGTATAATCTTGTTTAACGATATATTTTTTTAAATGTTTGGGTATTATATTATTTATTGATTTCATATTAATAAAATGTGCTTAAATTTAATCAATAATGTTTATTTTAATTAATAATTTATAAATACCCTTTGGTCAATCTAATAACATACTCTTTTTTAAGACTTTTTAGTTTTATTTTATCATTAATTCCAAGAATATTTGCTATTCGCATTGGATCTTTTTTAGGCTTGTTAATGTATTATGTATTTCCATTAAGGAGTAAAGTCGCAAAAATAAATTTATCAATTGTATTTAAAGATAAAAATAATAGAGAAATTAATACTATTTTGAAAAACACATATAAGCATTTTGGAAAGTTAATAATAGAATTTATTAGGATGTATAATATTAATATAGACATTGAAAACCTAAAATATGATAAAGTCTTGGAAAAAGAATTATTATCAGACAATGGAGTAATCTTTATGACCGCTCATATTGGGAATTGGGAAGTTATTACATCGATACTTCATAAATATAAAAAAGTTACTGCTATTGCTAGAGTTCAAAAAAATAATGGAGGAAATAAATTTTTTAACGAATGTAGAGAATTATTAAATGTATCATTAATTTCAAATAAAGGATCTAAAAGAAAAATGCTTAAATCTCTGCTAGATAAAGAAATCTTATTGATTGCAAGTGATCAGAATGCTAAGGGGCATGGTACATATATAAATTTTTTTGGTAAGCCCTGCTCAATACCTAAAGGAGCTGGACACTTCTATAATGCTACTAACTCGAAAATATTAATTGGATTTTGTATTTTAAAAGAAGATTTGAAATATCACTTAGAGTTTAAAAATATTATATTAAAAAATAAATCAGAACAAAGAGACGATATAATTGTAGAAGTAAATACGATATATTCAAAAATGTTAGAAGATATTATTTTAAAGTACCCAGAGCAGTATTTTTGGTTTCATAAAAAATGGGATAAAGAAATTTATAATTAATGATTTATAAGGCTATAAATAAAAATATTAATTTAGCATCTAGATTATTATTAGATGGTGAAATTATAGTTTACCCTACAGATACTTTGTACGGTCTTGGAGTTGATGCAACAAATCAAGAAGCAATAAACAAAATTAATAAACTCAAAAATCGAATCCAGCCTTTAAGTATAATTGTTGATTCTTTTGAGATGCTCAATAATTTTTGCTTATTAAATACTCAAAATAAAATTGACATTAAAAAATATTTACCGGGTCCATATACCTTACTATTTAATAAAAAAGATAATTTACCAGATCTTTTAACATGTGATTCTAAAAAAATTGGTATTAGAATACCTAAATCAAATTTTGCAATTAATTTAGTTAAGAATATTAATAAGCCTATTGTTACAACTAGTGTTAATATTCATAGTCAATATTCTTTGAATAGTATAGATGAGATAAGTGCTAAATTTTCTAATCTGAATATTTTTTCAGGTGAAGTTAATTTAAAATCTAAAGGTTCAACAATAATTGACCTTACTTTAAATCCATATAAAACGTTAAGACAAGGAGATGGGATTTGAAAATATTAATTAGATTGGGAGCATTCTTTAAACCATATAAATTTATTTTATGTATTTCGATTATTGCTTCGCTATTGTACGCTTTGTTTAATGTTGCTTCACTGTGGGTTGTAGGAACTTTAATAGGTAATTTATTTGGTTCTAGCACACTTAATACCTATAATCTTAATAGCATCAACGGTAATATAAATCATTTTTTAACAAATTTAATTTCATCAGAATCACAAATTATTCAATTGAAAATGATTTGTATAATTTTATTTATTACATTTTTATTCAAAAATATTTTTTATTACATAAATTGGGTGGGTATAAGTTATATACAATTAAATATAGTCAAAAATTTAAGAGATTCATTCTATAGTTCCATCCAACGATTTTCATTGAAATTTTTTGATAAAAATAAAACAGGCGAAATACTATCAATCATGTTAAATGATATAAATTGGATAAAAGTAGCATTTAATAAATCATTACAAGTTTTAATTAATGAGTTAATAAGTATTATTATTCTAATATATATGCTATTTCTTATAAGTCCATCTTTGACATTTTTGATTTTATGTACCGTACCTATTTCTGGATTTCTTATTTTGAAAATAAGTCAAAGTATAAAGAGAAAAGTAACGCGAGCGAGTATGAAAATAGCAGATATCTCAAGTTATGCTGAAGAGAAAATTATTGGAATAAAAATTGTTAAAGCCTTTAATATGACCTCAAATGAAATCTCAAATTTTTTCAAAGAAAACTATAAATTTTTTCAATTAGAATTTAAACATCAACGATTGTTTGGATTGACAACTCCAATAAATGATATAATAGGCGTTACTTTAGGAGTATTTTTATTATGGTATGGGGGTCAAGAAGTTCTTGTACATAATAAAATGTCATCAGATGATTTTATGCGATTTATAATTTTTTTATTTGCAATGTTACAGCCAGCAAGAAAGCTTGGGAATAGTATAGCAACTATTCAAACAGGATTAGCATCTTCAGAAAGATTATTTCATATGATAGACCAGCCATATTTAAGATCAAATGAAGATAGTTTAGAAAAAATGCATATATTTAAAGATAAAATTGAAATTAGTAATTTGAATTTTTCATATTCGAATAATACAAAAAATATTTTATCAGATATAAATCTAACTATAAAAAAAGGAGAAAAAGTTGCACTGGTTGGAACAAGTGGCTCTGGTAAAACAACACTAACAAATTTATTATTAAAATTTTATGATTTCAAACAAGGTAACATAAAAATAGATAATAATTCATATAGTACAATTAATACTAAATCGATTAGAAATTTAATTGGCCTTGTAACTCAAGAGCCAATATTATTTAATGATACAATAAAAAATAATATTACATATGGAAGTAATAATATTTCAGAAGATAAGCTAATTGAAGCTGCAAAGATTGCTAAAATTGATGATTATGTTTCATCTTTAGAGTTAAAATATGATACATTAATCGGTGAAAGAGGATCATTATTATCAGGTGGACAAAAACAAAGGTTATCTATTGCAAGAGCGATTATTAAAAATCCTCCAATCTTAATTTTTGACGAAGCAACATCTTCTCTAGATTCTGAATCAGAAAAAAAGGTTCAAGAAGCAATAGATAACTTAGTGAAGGATAGAACTGTAATTATGATTGCTCATAGATTAACTACAATAAAAAATGTTGATAGAATAATTGTATTAAAAAATGGAAAAATTAAAGAAGTTGGTTCTCATAATGAATTAATGAGAAAAAATGGATATTATAGTAAATTATATAATATTCAATTTAAGGATAGCAATGAATAGTGTTATAATTTTAGGAGGTGGAAAAAGTCAAAGATTCAGTTCAGAAATACCAAAACAATTCATTAATCATAACAATAAAAGTATAATAGAGTATTCAATTAATACTTTTCTAAGTAATAATAAAATTTTTGAAGTTATTATAGTTGTCCCAAGTAATTGGGTTATTAAATTTAAAAATATATATAATCAATGTAAAGTAGTAGGAGGTGGAAAAACTAGATNCGAATCTATGCGTAATGGTTTTAATGCTGTATCCAATAAATCTAAAAAAATTTTAATACATGATGCTGCACGACCATTAGTCTCACATGAAATTATTAATAATTGTATCAATTATTTAGACAATTATGATGCTTCATGTCCTTATGTTGATATTGTAGATTCAATAATTTCAATTGATAATAAATTAGTTGATTATTTAAATAGAGATAAAATAAAAAAAATTCAAACCCCTCAAGGATTCAAAAAAAATATATTGAAAAATTATTGTAAAAATGAAGCTTATGGATATGATGATATATCTGGTTCAATATATTATAATAAGAAAATAGATGTAAAGTTTTTTAAAGGAGAAATTGAAAATTTCAAAATTACTAATGATATTGATCTTCATTTATTTAAGGGTATTGTAAATGACTTATGATTTATCAATTATAATAGCACATTTTAAGCCTGAAAATTTATTAGATAATCCATTATTAAAAACTATTAATGANATTAATCAACAAAAAAAAGAATATAAAGTTGAAGTAACGATTGCTGATGATGGTTCATTCTATAATTATTCTTTTTTAGATAATTGCTCGAGAATTGAAAAAATTGATAATAAAAATATATACATATTAGAAGATAAAGTATTAAAAGATTTCTTAATTGAACAAAATCTTAAAGTTGATGGTATTACTAAGTGGATTCATTTTCCTAAGATAAATAATAGCATGAATAAAGCTTTTATAACAAATTGTGGAGTAAGCTTATCCCATAGTGATAAATTATTATTTTTAGATGATGACAATTATTTTATTTCTAATAATTCGATTGAAAACTTAATTAACTTATTTAATAATTATGATGTAGTGTTTGGACAGATTAAAGATAATAATAATAGATTTAGATCTTATGAAAGCTACAGAGTCCAGGGAACTACTATAGGAATCAGAAAAGAAACTTTCAATAAAATAGGAGGTCTTGGGGAGTGGACTTCAGAATTTTCATGTGCAGTTGACTCAGATTTTTGGATTAAGCTATATAATTATTATATAAAGTCTAATTTAAGAGGATGTTATACGAATCAAATTTCTACTTATGATAGTTTTTCTAAAAGATGGAAAAAATATACAAAGTTTTTTAAAGAAATTAAATTAAGAAAAAAATTTAATAAATTATATAATTGCAAAAATTATAAAAATTATAGATCAAATTTATCAAGACAAAAAAAATTATGGCTAGATAATTTGATTAAGTAATTAAAATAAAGTTATGATTATCAAAAATACAAATTTAGATGGAGTGAAATTAATTAAGCCAAAACTTTACAATGATGAGAGAGGCTATTTTTTTGAATCATTTAATCAGGAATTATCTGAAAATCTTAATTGTAATTTTATACAATCTAATGAATCTATTTCAAAGCAGGGTGTTCTTAGAGGTATACATTTTCAAAAACCACCATATCAACAATCAAAATTGGTTAGAGTTATAAAGGGTCAAGTTCAAGATATTGNAGTTGATTTAAGACCACATTCAAAAACATATAAAAAATATATTTCTGTTAAATTAGATGATATAAATAAAAAACAACTTTTTATACCTAAAGGTTTTGGGCATGCATTTTTAACTCTTAGTAAGGAGGCAATCGTCTCATATCTAGTTGATGAAAGTTATCAACAAAAATATGATTCTGGTATTAGGTTTGACGATAAATCTATTAATGTTGATTGGGAAATTGATACGAACCAAGCTATCCTATCTGAAAAAGATAGAAACTTACCTTTTTTATAAGAAGTTAAATTTATTTTATGAATATACCCTTTTATAAATGTAATAGTAATGGAAATGATTTTAAAATAATTTTACATAGAGAT
Organism: Fidelibacterota bacterium; assembly: GCA_002707645.1. GTDB lineage: Bacteria > Fidelibacterota > Marinisomatia > SCGC-AAA003-L08 > D37C17. The sequence goes on from PANN01000006.1 coordinate 56,913, forward strand.
ACCTTAAACACATCATTGTTCTCTAGAGAAAAAATCAAAAATATATGTAATGTTGAAAGTGATATATACGTAGATGGTTTGATTCTATTAAATTATAAAAACGATTTAATTTTTATGGATTATTATAATAATGATGGTTCGTGGGAAACATTTTGTTTGAACGGAGCAATTTGTTGTTCTTTAGTTTTAAAAAAAGAATTTAACATAGATAACTTTAATATTATTTCAAATGATATAACGTATAAAACAAAAAATATTAAACATAATTTTGTTAAAGTAGAAATAAATAAACCTGAGTATAAATTAAAAAATATTAAAGTGAATGGTTATAATAGTAATTATTTAGATTCTGGAGCTAAACATTTAGTTATAAATTATAGTAAAGAATGGAGCAGTAAAAAACAACTAGCGCAAGATATGAAAAAAATTAGATATGATAAACAATTTAGTCCAGCAGGAATAAATGTTAATTTTTATAAAATAATAAATAATGAAACTATTCAAGTTAAAACTTATGAAAAGGGAATTGAATCAATAATGGATTCTTGTGCATCTGGAAGTTATGCTTGTGCATATGATTATAGTCAAAAAAATAAAAATATTAAATCTATAAAAGTGATTAATGATGGAGGAAATTCTGAGGTACTATTTGGTAAGAATTACAGTACAAATTTTTTTTCATCCAAGGGAGTAATTGAATATAAAGGAAATATAAAGGTATAAATTATGAAATTAAAAAATATACTAGATGCAGTTGGCGATACACCTATAGTACGTTTAAATAAAGTAGCAAATAATCTTGATTGTGATGTTTATGCTAAATGTGAATTTTTTAATCCAGGCGGTTCAATAAAAGATAGAATTGGGAAGTATATGTTAGAAATGGCTGAAAAAGAAGGTATTATTAAACCTGGAGATACATTAATAGAACCTACTTCCGGTAATACAGGTATTGGATTGGCTCTTTCTGCTGCGGTAAAAGGTTATAAAATGATTATAACGATGCCAGAAAAAATGAGCAAGGAAAAAGAAGTTGTTTTAAAATCCTTAGGAGCAAAAATTATTAGGACAAGAACTGAAGCTGCGTGGGATGACTCAGATAGTCATATTCAAATTGCAAAAAAATTAAATAAAGATATTCCTAATTCACATATTTTAGATCAATATTCTAATATTTATAATCCAGAAGTACATTATGAATATACAGCGAATGAAATACTTAATGATATGGATAACGATTTAGATATGTTTGTTGCAGGTGTTGGTACTGGTGGAACAATTACGGGAGTTGCTAAAAAACTAAAAGAAAAATTACCACACATAAAAATTATTGGAGTCGATCCATTCGGTTCAATTTTAGGTGGTGGAAAAGATGTTTTTTCTTATAAAGTTGAAGGAATTGGATATGATTTTTTCCCAGATGTTTTAGATAATAATTTAGTAGATGAATANATTAAAATTAATGATAAGGACTCTTTTGTTATGGCGAGAAAACTTATTAAAGAAGAAGGATTATTAGTTGGGGGTTCTTCTGGAGGAGCTGTATGGGCAGCTTTAACGGCATCAAAAAGTCTAAAAAATAATCAAAAATGTTTGGTTATTTTACCCGATTCGATTCGTAATTATATGTCTAAGTTAGCTGATGATGATTGGATGAAAACAAATGACTTCATTTAATTTTTATTAGTTATGTTCCTATATATTAGCTACTTTATATTTTTTATTTATATAACTACTATAATTTTTTTTATTACTGGAATTTTTAAGATTAAAGATATTCAAAGTAGCAATTCAAATTTTGATGATATTTCAATCATAGTCTGCGTTAGAAATGGTGAAGAATCCATATTAAATATATTGAAAGATTTGAAAAGTCAATATTACAAGGGCAATTTAGAGTTTATTATAGTCGATGATGATTCCTCAGATAATACTAAAAATATTATAGATAATTATATCCAAATTGATAATAGATTTAAATATTTCAATACTAGAGATTATAATTCAGAATTAAGACATAAAAAAAAAGCACTTGATTACGGAATTTCTAAATCAAAATATGATTGGCTTTTATTTACAGATGTAGATTGTAGAATCAATAAAAAATGGTGTTTAGAATTAAGTAAAAATTTTACTAAAGGTAATTANATTGTTGGGTTTTCCGAAGTTGAGTCAAAAAACACTTTAGCATCAAAGTTCCAACATATTGATTTTAAAATTTTAATGGTATCCGCTATTTCATCAGTAGCTTCAGGATTACCCCTTGCGTGTATAGGCCAAAATCAAGCTTACAAAAAAAAACTTTTTATAAAAAATAAAGGTTTTAATAAAATAAAAAAATTATTGCAGGGTGATGATTCAATTTTTATGCAGTTATGTATGAAAAATAAGGATTGTGAAGTATCTTATAGCTCACATAAAGATTCATTCGTAAAAGCAAAATCACATTTAAGTTGGAAGGACTTGATTTTACAAAAAATTCGATGGGCTGGTGATGCAAATATAATGTGGAAATATAATAGACTATTATATATAATTTCAGTATCAACTTTCTATTCTAACTTAATATTCTTTCTTTTNTTAATAACTTCAAATTTCAATAGTTTTTTTATAATGATATTTATTAAGTATTTCTTTGAGTACTTACTATATATTTTGAGCTGTAAAAAATTAGATCATAAAATTAATAATGTATTATTTCAATTATGGTTTATGTTACAAATACCTTATATAGTTATTGTTGGTATTGGAAGTTTCTATGCAAGCAATCTAAAATGGAAAGGTAGATAGATTAAATACTTACTACCATTCATCATTTTTTGTTCATTCATATTATCTGAAAATCTTAATTACAAAATTAAATTTTTTGGTATTTATGTAGCTGATTGTGAAGTTTCGTCTAATGATACAATTATATTTAATAAAGAAAGTATAAAATTAGACTATAAAGTAAAAACTAAGCCTTTTATAGATAATTTCTTTAAAATAGATAATTATTATACTGTAATTATNGACAAGTATAAATATAATACTTTATTGTATGAAAAAAAGACTTTACAGCCAAATCTAGTTAATTTTATAGAAACAGAATTTATTAATGATAGAGTCAAATATAAAAACAGTAATATATACATAGATAGAAGTGATATAAATATTTTTTCAATTTTATACTTAATGGCAAATAATAATAAGCAAATTATTAATAAAATTAATATAATTGAAAGAGAAGGGAAGTATTATAATATTTCAATTATTAATGAAAATGACGATTATGAATTATTTTTAGATGAAGTTAATAAAGACAGCTCTGGATTAATCAGAGATACTGATATATTTTTATGGGGATTATTTTTACCCAATACAAAAAAAACTGTAAAAGTTAATAAGTCTGGATTTATTGAGCAGTGTGTATTTAAAAAAGGATTGCTTACTGTAAAAGCAGAGATTGACTATAAATAAAAAAGTCCTAAAAAATAGGACTTTTCTATATATACTTCCGACGAGAATTTAATATCGTTTTTAAACTATATTATTTCTTTTTCCACCATGTTACTACAAGTACTAATGCAACTAGTCCAGCTAAACCACCTTGATCGATATTTCCCATTAGCTTACCAATTCCACCAATAACTCCAAAATAATCATCCCAAATTATACCAGATAAAATTCCAAAAACTATTAGAGCTTTAAGTAAATCTGTTAGATCATTAAGCCACGTAGTAACAGTTGCCATTGCTTTTTTCATTAATTGCCTCCAAATTAGATTAATTTGGTTTATGGGCAATAACTAATTATTGCCCATAAACTTGGTTTTGTTAGTTTTAGTCCATAAATGAACAAAAAACACAAAGTGCAAGCAAACCAGCTAGTCCACCACCAAGGAACATATTAACAAGACCAACTATACCACCTATAACATTTGGTAATCCTGTTGGCCATATAATAGCTGCGAACACAAAAAATACAACAACTGTTTTAAGAAGGCCAGTTAAACCACCTAACCAACCATTAACATTTGATAAAGCATTTTTCATTGTCTTTCTCCTTTATTGTTTCCTTAATATCTAAAAGTTTCATGCACTTTTAGAATTCTTCAAAAAAACTTTAAATCATCAAAAAACTAAAATATTTGTATTAAAAACTTATATTTCAACACCAACACATTAACTTAACAATAATAAAATGTTTATTGCAAGAATTTATTTAAAGTATTACTTTAACTAAAAATTAAGATTAATTCCTTCTTGACTGTAATTTTGCAAGCAATCTTAGTATTTCTAAATACAGCCAAATTAATGTAACAAGCAATCCAAATGCAGAGTACCATTCCATATATTTAGGGATTCCCATTTCAGATGCTTCCTCAATAAAATCAAAATCNAGTACTAAATTGAGTGATGCGATTATAACAACAAATAAACTAAATCCAATACTAAATAAAGATGAGTTTTGTGGGTTCATAATTGCTAAACCACCACCAAAAAAACTCATCACAAAGCTTATTAAGTAAATTAAAGCAATTCCACCTGTTGCAGCAAAAANACCTAATTTGAAATTTTCGGTAGGTTTAATTATCTTGCTTTTATAAGCAAAAAGAAGTGCTCCAAAAATACCCATTGTCAAAAATATTGCTTGTTGGACTATTCCTGTATACATATGTTCATACATTGCTGAGATACCACCTAACGCTAATCCCTCTAAGGCAGCATATATTGGAACTGTTNTAGGTGACCATTGTTTTTTAAAAATTGTTATTAAAGCAGTAATGAACCCGCCAATGAATCCTACCATTATTAAGCTGGTATTAGCTGTTGAATATGTATAGTATGCGCAAAATAGTAATATCATTAATGAGATAGTTGTTTTATTAACTGTGCCATCAATTGTCATTACATCTGTTCCTGAACTCTTTGAGAAATTTTTAAATGTATTTTGGTTTAGAGTCGGATTTCCTGATCTCATAGTAAGATGTCTTCTCATATTTATAATATCCTTTTTTATTTATAATAATAACCAATTAAATTTAATAAATATTTTTAAAGGAATTAAATGAAAGTAATTTGTGCAGGATGGGGAAGAACTGGGACTAGAAGTTTAAAGTATGCGTTAGAGCATATAAATAAACAGCCCTCTTACCATATGCAAAATATATTATTGAATAAACAGGATGCTAAAAAGTGGCATAATTTAATTTTTGATAATACTAAAAAAAATAACTGGGAAAAAATTTACAAGGGATATGGTGCATGCTTAGATTTTCCAAGCTGCAATTATTATAAAGAGTTAATGGATTATTATCCTGATTCAAAAGTAATTTTAAATTTAAGAGATGATGAAAGCTGGGTTAAAAGCTGGAATGTATTAAATAATAAACTTTTGAAAAGCTTTGCTTTTAGATTTATTGCAAAATTACCCTACACATCATTTAAATTACAAAAAGAAATACATAATGAGATGATTCTTGGAACTAGAGGTGCCTTTGAAGGTGCAAAAACTGATAAAGAAAAAATGAAAAAGTTTAATGAATGGAATCAATCTGTAATTGATTATGTACCGAAAGACAGGTTGCTAATTTATGAGGTTGGCCAAGGATGGGAGCCTATTTGCAAGTTTCTTGGAGTTGATGTTCCTGATATTCCCTTTCCATATAAAAACAAAACAAAAAATATGGGACGTATGTCAATTTTTATAAATTCTATGTTTCTTATACTAATACTTACAATACTTTCAATTATTTGCTCATCTATATTTTGGAGCGTCCAATATTTTCAATAAGTTTAGATAAGTAAGAAGAAAATATTTGTTTTGATTTATCCGCATTTTCAAGCACTTCTTCGTGAGTAACCTTATTTTTTTGTATCCCAGCACCATAATTAGTAAGGCATGAAATAATAATAAAGTCTAAATTTAATTTTTTACACATCAGATATTCAGGAAAAGTCGACATTCCAACTGCTTTTCCTCCAAGACCTATAATTTCTTTAATTTCAGGATATGTTTCATATGATGGCCCAATCGTATATGTATATGCTCCTTCATTTAAAAGGATATTATTTTGTTTTGCAATATCTTTTGCTAAGTTAAAAAATGAATGCTTTTTGAATGGATACTCTTCTGCTTTAGTTGAATGAATAAAAGAAAAATCAATAATTTTATTACTAATCATTAGGCTCCCTATATCCCAATCAATATTTAAACATCCTGAAGAGTTAGTTATAATAGATAGATTTGGATTGAAATGATTGAAAATTTCTATTAATGAACCAACTTGTTTAAAGGTGTACCCTTCGTAGTAATGAAATCTGCCCTTAGCACATAAAATAGGAACATTATTTATTGTCCCATAAATAAATTCTCCTTTATGTCCTTCNACAGATGTTTTATAGAATGTTGGTATTTCATCATAAGGGATTATAATTTTATCTGATATAAGTTTCGTAAAATTATCAAGACCTGATCCAAGTATTATACAAACTTTTGGATTATCTTTAATAAATTTAGAAATATAATTAATTGCTTTATTAAGATTCATGTTTAGTAGCTAGTTGTCCGCATGCAGCGTCAATATCTTCACCTTTACTCCATCTGATTAGTACTCTTATATTATGTTTTTTTAATACTTCAGAAAATTTATTTATTTTATTATCATCTGAACGTTTATAACGTCCTAAAATTTGATTAAAAGGAATTAAATTGACCTTACATTCAATATTTTTTAGTAGCTTTGAAAGTTCTAAGGCATTATCAGTTGAATCGTTTATACCATTTAATAATACATATTCAAACATGATAACACGTGATTTAAAAAAAGTATATTTTTTTATCGATGTAATCAAACTATTTATATTCCATTTTTTATTAATTGGCATGATTTTATCTCTTATTGAATCATTTGGCGCATTTAAAGATAAAGCAAGTTTGTACTTATGCTTTTCATTGATAAATAAATCTATTTGGGGAAGTATTCCAGCAGTAGAAATTGTTATACGTTTTGTTCCTAGATTAAAGGCTTTATGGTTAGTAAATATTTTACAAGATTCAATAACATTTCTATAATTAAGAAAAGGTTCTCCCATNCCCATAAACACAATATTTGTAATAGGTTTTTCAGTATTATTTCTAACCATTATCAACTGCTCAATTATTTCGCCTACATTTAGATTTCTATCAATCCCCATTTTACCAGTTGCACAAAAATCACAATCAACATTACACCCAATTTGAGATGAAATACATACAGTATGTCTNTTATTATCAATCATGCTTACAGACTCTATTAGTTTATGATCGTTTGTTTCTAATAAAAATTTTATAGTTTGATCTATTTTTGAGATGGATTTATTTTTAATTTTTAATAAGCTTATTTCGCAGTCTGAATTTATTTTTTCTTTTAATTTCTTTGGAACATTGCTTATTGTATTTAAATCTGAGTTATTATTTTTATATAACCATCTAAATAATTGTTCGCCATGAAATTTAGGGAAACTATTAGCAATGCAATATTTTTCTAATTCAGTTTGGGTCATGCCCATTAAATTAATCTTTTTATTCATTTTCAATATTCAATTGGTAAAAGTTATTAATTATTGTTAATCTAAATGATAGTTTATTAATAATTAATATAAAAAATCTAAAGGTTTAATATGGATAATGTAAAGTTATTGAAAAAATTAAATGAACAAAAAATTTTATTTTATGATGAAATNGGGAAAGTCATTATTGGACAGAGTGAAGTTATTGAGCACATTCTTATTGCAATGCTGTGTAAAGGTCATATATTATTAGAGGGTGTACCTGGTTTAGGAAAAACATTAATAGTTAAAACAATTTCTGAAGTTTTAGATTTAAATTTTAGCAGGATTCAGTTTACACCTGATCTAATGCCATCAGATATTACTGGGACAGAAGTAATAAACCAAAATTTAGAAACTGGAAATAGAGAGTTGAAATTTATTAAAGGTCCTATATTCTCAAATATCGTTTTAGCTGATGAAATTAATAGAACTCCTCCCAAAACTCAGTCTGCATTATTAGAGGCAATGCAAGAATATTGTGTTACAACTGGAGGAAAAACATATAACATAGATACTCCCTTTTTTGTATTGGCGACGCAAAACCCCATAGAGCAAGAAGGAACATACCCATTACCTGAAGCTCAGCTTGACAGATTTATGTTTAATATACTAATTGACTATCCTCCATTTGAGGATGAGCTAGATATCGTCAAGTCTAATACTTCGTCATCTTCAAATATAATTAATAAAATTATTAATTCTAAAGAACTGACAGATTATCAAACTCTAGTCAGAAATGTACCTGTTTCTGATAACGTAATAGAATATGCGGTTAATTACGTTCATAATACAAGACCCTCAGATAAATCTCATGAACTTACAAACAAATATATTGATTGGGGAGCGGGTCCAAGAGCAAGTTCTTTTTTAATCCTTGCAGCTAAAGCTCATGCTCTTTTATCTGGCAAAGCAACCCCTGATATTGAAGATGTAATGAAAGTTGCAGTGCCAGTTTTAAGACATAGAATAATTCTTAATTTTAATGCTGAGGCTGAAGGTGTTAAGATTGATGATGTGCTAAAAGAATTATCTAAGGAAAAATGAAAAAAGAATATCAGGAGTATTTAAATCCTTCTATAATAAACAAGGTAGATAATTTATTTTTAAGAGCGAAACTTGTAGTTGAGGGTTTTATTATTGGGATGCATAAAAGTCCATATCATGGTTTTTCTGTAGAATTCTCTGAGCACAGACCCTATGGTTTTGGTGATGAAATAAAATATATAGATTGGAAATTATGGGGTAAAACTGATCGTTTTTATATTAAGCAATTTGAAGAAGAAACAAATTTAAAATGTCATATTATTTTAGATAAAAGTTTATCCATGGATTTTGGTTCTAATAAATTAACTAAATTCGAATATTCTAAATCTATTTCNGCAGCANTATCATATTTAATGATTAAACAGCAAGATGCTGTNGGANTAACTACTTTNGATAAAAAAATTAATACAGTCATTAANCCTAGATCTAAAGTAAATCATCTAAATTTACTTTTGAAAACTATGCATAATTCTTATACTGGGGGAGAAACAAATATTTCCAATCTTTTACATAGTCTTGCTGAATCGATTAATAAAAAAGGTCTGATAATTTTAATTTCAGACTTGTTAGACGATGAGAAAAAAGTAATGGAATCCTTGAGACATTTTAGATATAAAGGTCATGAAATTATTGTATTCCATATCGTAGACCCAAAAGAGAAAAACTTAGATTACAATCAAAATATGAATTTTATTGATCTTGAAAATGACTATAAAATCATTGCTGATTCAAGGTTAGTAAAAGATAAATACAATAAAGCTTTTAGAGAATTCTCAGAATTTTATAAAAATGAATGCCTAAGAGATAAGATTGATTATAATTTAGTAAGTACATCAGATTCTTTAGATAAAACTTTATTGCAGTATTTAATCAAAAGAAGTCAGACTAGTAAATAGTTATAGCTTTTCTTTAAGTGCGGGGATAAATAATTTTCTTAACTGCTTGATTACTTTGCTCAATTCTTTTGCATAATTCGCACTTGTTTTGTCATCCGGATTAAATCCACTTGCATCAAAAAACTTTTCTTTAGATTTGGATAAATATTCTTTTGCCTTTTCTGCTTTCTTTAAAGTTTCTTTAATTACTTTTTTTTCCTCTGTTGCTGATTGTATCACATCGGCTACATTATTATACAAATCGTAGCCTATGTATCTATAGCAAACAGCAAGATTATAGCAAGTTTCAGATAGTACAAGATCATCTGTGTCTGTGTTGTTATATAATTTATCAAAAAGCTTAGATCCAAAATCGATTGCTTGCTTGTAATCTTCTTTATCTATGTATATCATAAAAATTTCTTTTTCTACTAAAAGATTTAATTTTTCATCATTAGTTTCAATTTTCTGTAATGATGAAATAGCTAAATCGTAGTCTTTTGATTCTCTTGCATATTTTGATTTTCTAAAGATTAAATTTTGATTTGATTTATTAATTTCAAAGCCTTTATCTAAATATTGNATGGTTTTAACCATATCACCTCTTTCATAAAACATATCAGATAAGGCAATGTAATTTTCTACAAGCTGTGGATTTAATTCTATTGAGAATAAAAATTTGGACATAGCTTTATTTTTTTTNCCTCTATTAAGAAGTTTTATTCCATCATTATGAATTGTAGATGCTTCATTTCTAATTGCTTGATGAACTGTTTTTATTTCAACCCCNCTCGATTTAAATGGTCTTTCAAGGTTCGTATCCATTCTTTTTAGAGCGAGCTTGAACATTTCAGCTACTTTATCCATTTTCTTTTGAGGTCTGTATACTTCATTAGCTAGAAACCAAGGAACTTGGGAATTGTCAGGCTCCATATCAAGTGCTATAACACCCCATTTTTCTGCTTCAACTAGATTATCTTCAATCCTTGCATATGTTCTAGCAGAATTGAATTCCATGCTCATAGATCCCATGCATGAGTAAAGGAATAAAATTGTTACGCTCGTAAATAGANATCTAANTAAAATCATGATTCTCCTAAAATATTGTAAAAGTATAAGTTATATATTTTAAATTTAAGAAAATATATTTAAAAAATATAGTTGATTATATTAGAGGAAAAAAATGATATTAAATAATTTATGGATGATGGTTAGTGAATTTGCTCCTTATTTGATTTTAGGGTTTTTTATATCAGGCTTGCTATCCGAGTTTTTAACTGTAGATTTAGTGCAGAAGTATTTAGGCTCAGATTCATTGTTTTCTGTTTTTCTTGCCTCATTGCTGGGAGTACCTATTCCTTTATGTTCATGCGGAGTTATTCCTGTCTCAGCTTATTTATCAAAGCATGGNGCTAGCAAGGGTTCTGTAACATCTTTTTTAATTTCTACTCCTCAAACTGGGGTTGATAGTATATTTATAACTTATGCAATGCTTGGTCCTATTTTCGCTATTTATAGGCCTATTATTGCTTTTATTTCTGGAATTTTAGGAGGTGCTTTTGTTCATATATATGATGATAGAAAAAAAAATATTGTTGATGGGAGCTGTAATGATGATTGTTGCGATGATGAATCTAAATCTAAAATTTATAATATTTTTAATTATGGTTTTGTAAAGCTGCCTATGGATATTGCTGGCCCACTAATTTTTGGGTTAGTGTTATCTTCTTTAATGTTAGTGTTTATACCTGCGAATTATTTTGATATGTTTGGTTCAGGTATTGTAGGGATGTTAATAATGTTGGTTTTAGGATTACCTACATATGTATGTGCTACAGCTTCAGTACCTATAGCGTTTGCTTTGCATTCATCAGGTTTTTCAATGGGAGCAGTTCTAGTATTTTTAATGTCTGGTCCAGCGACAAACATTGCAACTATGTCTGTTATATATAAAATATTAGGTAAAAAGAACTTATTAATTTATTTAGCTAGTATAGTAATATGCTCCATTGGTTTTGGTCTATTGTTTGATTTTATCTTTCCTGGATTAAGCATTGAAGACAGTGGCTATGAGGTTAATCATATTCTAGGGTCTAGCTTAGGGCTGATTTTATCTTTATCCTTAATTATTATTTTGTTTAATGCTTTAAGGATTAAATACTTTTCTAAAAAAAAATCCATAATTTCAAATAAGAACGAGCTGTATATTGAGGGTATGACATGCAATCATTGTGTTAGTTCATTAAAAAAAAGTTTAGAAAAGCTAGATGGAATAGGAGATATTGATATTGATTTAGCAAGTGGACATTTGATTTACAGTAGCTGTTTAAATATTGATAAAAAAGTACAAGAAATAATCCTTTCTTTGGGATATAAAATTAAAAATCAATAAATTCTATTACAATTCTTAGGAGGAATTCGGTGCAAATCCGAAGCTGTCGCGCAACTGTAATTCAGCAATGATAAGTCAGATACTCCTAAAATCATAATCCTTCGCGATAAAGGATTCGTGATTCAAATTAATTTCGCTAGAGGAGTTTTAAAATGAAAATAGTTTTACTATTTATTTCAACTATGTTTTTAATGACTGGTTGTTCTGATGATGGGAATACAGTTTCTGGGCCAACAACAAGCAGCAATTATGTTTTTGTTGCATGTGAGGGTAATTTTGGTTCAAGTGATGGTACAGTTTATGTGATTGATGAGTATGGAAATACATCTAATATTGGCTCACTAGGTGATGTTGTTCAATCAGTTGAGGTTCATGGTAATAAATTATTTGTTATCGTTAATAATAGCCATAGAATAATGGTTTATGATATATCTGAAAGTGGTATTAGCGAGCCAGGGATTGAGGTTCTGACTGGTGATTCATCTCCCAGAGAAATGGTTGTTTTAAATGATAAAGTTTATTTCACAAATTGGAATACTCAAGATGTTAAAGTTTTAAATTTATTTACTTATCAGATAGAATCTTCTTTAATGTTAGGGGGTCTTCCGGAAGATATAATTACAGATGGAGTGAATCTATTTGTTTCTATTCCTAACTTGGCTCTTTACGATCAAAATCTAGGCTCTAGTGTAGTAAAAATAGACCCCGTTTCTATGTCTGTCTTAGAAACATATGAGGTTGGATTGGGACCTGAATCTTTATTGATGTTTAATGATGAAGTTTATATCGCAAGAAAAAATTATAGCAATGATTGGTACACTACATACTACGGATCATCTAAGATTTCAGGTGGTCTTGTTACTAGCTCAGACTATGGTGCAGGTGTTGCTTGCGGAGGTTCAATATTGGTAAGCAATAATTCAGTATACAGAACTTATGATGGAGGTATCGCACCATTGGATGGTAATTTAGAAATTAATGCTTTAGGAAGAATAGGTGATTATGGATCAGCTATTTATCATGCTGAAGAAATTAATGGCTACATATGGCTCGGCTTAACAGACAATACCGTTAGAGTTATGAATAGTAGCGGTGAAGAAATAAATCTTTACAGTGTCGGAGCATATCCTGGTGATTTTGCAGTTTGGAATAATCAAGATTAAAACAATACTAAAATGACATATTGTCATTACGCGGTGCCATAATGACAATAAATTATGACATAATTCCATGATTTAAGTTAAATTTTAAGTTTGGTACTTTATTTGAATTATTATTGTTTGAAAGTTTTATAAATAATTTTAATAAAAATAATAAAGGAGAAATAAAATGAAACTTATAACATGGAGTCCAATAGCAAGGCCAGTTAGTATTTTTAGTGATCTAGAAGGTGTTTTGAATAATTTTAGTGATTTAACTTCACCGTTAAATTATTCAACATCTTGGAAGCCAAAATTTGAGGTTTTAAATACAGATTCAACCTATTGTATTAGAGCTGAGCTGCCTGGTCTAAGTAAAAAAGATGTTGTTATTGAATTAGAAAAAAATACATTAACACTATCTGGAGAAAAAAAGTGGAACGATAAAGATGATAATAATTATTCTGAATTTTCTTATGGTAAATTTTTAAGAAGTTTTGATTTACCTGAAGATGTTAAAAGTGATAATATTAAA
>PANN01000001.1 GCA_002707645.1 Fidelibacterota bacterium
CAATCTAAGTTTGTAGCTGCATATGTACAAGAAGCATCATCATCTGTAGCATCTACACTGTAATTACATGCTGTAGTATCAGTACAACCAGATACAATTAGTTCTATTAAAGTATTAGTTCCACTACCTGTTCCACCACCAACATTATATACATTAGGAGCAGTTCCGGAGTAAGTAATGTTCACATGATTACCACTCCCTGACCCTCTTTCAATATGGATATCTGTAGCATTTAATGCCGTTATATTATAAGTATTTACTCCTGAACCAATATAAAACCAAATTTCTTCATAGTCACCAAAATCGTACGTTCCACCACCAGAAGCGCCTACAGTAGCAGCTGTTGGCGAGCATGAAGTTATTTGTGATGGATAAGACCATTGCTGGCCAACGCCTGTAGAATAATTCCAGGTATATTGACCACAACTTCCTAAATCACAAGATTCTGCGTCGATGTCATTACAACCTGTGCCTGTTTGAGCGTAGGACAAACTAAATGTTAAGGTTAAAACATAAAAGATTCTTAAAAAATTCATAACTCCTCCAAATTAAAAATTAAGTTTAATAAATAAATCTATAAATCACTTAATTCAAATATAACATTTTTTAACACTCATCGTCTAAGATTATTTATTTTTATTTGATACACATCACATATTTAACAAATTTTAAAAATAATTATTTTATATTTAAAGCAATCATTATGAATCATTATTTAAAATATTTAATTTTTTTAAACATTATTTTCTCACAAAATGAAGTTTGTTTTGAAATTGAACCTAATCCCAATCAAAGTCAACCAGGCTTTGGATATTTTTCAAAATATATTAATGTTTTAGATTGTTTTGAAATATATGCACCCTCAAACATTTCCGATGAAAAGGTATTACATGCAGCAGCAATTGCGGCTGAGCTTCTAGATAATAATGAGGATGGTATTGTTGATGATCCATTAATAGAACAAGAGCTTTCTGATAGATCGGCCTTAATGCCTATCTTCACATCAGAAAATTCTCAAGCTGCCAATAGTTTTTTTAATAATTATGATGGAGATGGTGCCTCTGCTGTTTTATTTAACAATGAGATTGACCCTTCAAATCCAGGTCACTGGGGCGATGATGCAACAGTTGAAGAGGTTATTCATACCATAAACCATGTAGGACATGTGTCTGTATATCCAGAAAAATTTGATATAGAACCCAACTCATCCATTATGTCAGAAGCCATGGACCTTGCTAGAGGTGGACAGTTTATAAACATGCCTAGCCAATATCCTGAAGAGGCATGGTATCATTACGATGATTGGACCTGTGATTATGAGTGCATGGCCATAGAGTATTTTTACTGGTGCGAAGTGTCATATATGGGAATATTAGATGATATCCAAACATGCAACGGAATTGATAATGAGTGGGAGCTGTGTACACCAGAGTTGTTTCAATCTACAGACATCCTTATGTATGAACTAATATCAGATATATCAAATAAGCTTCCCCAAAATGCTCCAGATGGAAACTACTGCCCTCAAGTACAATTACAAGGCGATTTAAATACAGATGGCATAATCAATATACTCGATGTGATTCAAACAATTAATATTATTTTATACGAATCAGAATTTAATTCTCAAGCAGATTTAAATGGCGATGAAATAATTAACGTACTAGATATTGTAATTTTAGTAGATTTAATATTAACATAGAGCCATGACTAATAAAGAAAAATTCGATAAATTTTGGTCTTTATATCCAAGAAAAGTAGCAAGAATCGTCGCTGAGCGTCGGTGGAAAAAGCTTTCAAAAAAAGATATTGATGAAATTTTAAAAATTTATCCTGAACATTTACTCAGATGGCGCTACAAAGATATTCAGTATGTCCCACATCCTGCTACCTGGCTTAACCAACGAAGGTGGGAAGACGAGTTGGAGCCTCTACCTGACAAAAATCTCTCTGTTTATAAAGATATTGAAAAGAAGACAATGGATTTAAAATCAAGGATGAAATCTGCTGAAACAGAAGCTGCCAGTGAAGAAGAAATTAAAGAATTACTTACCATAAAAAAGAAATAATTCATGGAAAAGGAAATCTTTTAATGATGACCGTTGGCATAAGTGAATTTGTATACAGACAAAAACCTAATTCTGGCAAAACATATTCATCGTTAGACTTTCCTGAGATAGCTAAATATGCTGAGGAAAAGTTAAATGAAAATGATTATGTCAAAGGTTACAGAGATGGAGTTGTTATTATTAAAATAGAAAATGAAATGACAAAGAAATTCACCTGCCCTTTTGTTAAAATTAACGATAACTCTATTCTAAAAGCAGAGGTTGCAAGAAGAAGACCCGAAGAAGAACATTACATACGCATTAAATCTACCAATGGAACACCTCTTGAAACAGGATCGGTTGAGCTAATACTCTACAGAAATGATGTCCTTAAAGAATCAAATGAAAATACTACTGAAAGTGACTGGGAATTAATATCTTTTCATGCAATACCTAAAGAGGTTGAAGAAATGCCAATGGGAGCTGTTACAATGATGAGGAATCAATTGCAACTACCAGGTGGTACAAAAGGGCATTACGAATCGGATAAATGGGCAAAATCAGTACAGTTTTGGCAAAAATATGCTATAAAGGAGGAAGAATGAATACATCCATTGAGAAGTGGCTAGATATGTACGGTGAAAGTCATCAAAATAAAACCAATAAATTAATCCACTGGTTTTGTGTTCCGGTTATCACCTTTACTTTACTTGGTCTCTTATCTTTACTCTCTTATACTTTTATGATTAACAATCAAGAGGTTACAATAAATCTAGCATGGGCATTAATTACTGTTGCCATTTTATTCTATTTAAAACTTTCTTATTCTTTAACTATAGGGATGTTTCTTTTTTCAGGCCTTTGCCTATGGCTAATTAATCAGCTATCAAGCATGCTTCTTTTTTCTGATTTACTTAAATTTTATGTTATTGCATTTATTGTTGCATGGATAGGACAATTTATAGGACACAAAATTGAGGGTAAAAAACCCTCTTTTTTTGAAGACATACAATTTTTATTAATTGGTCCTGCTTGGCTGTTATCTTTTATTTATAAAAAACTAAATATTAGCTTAAAATAAATTTAATAATCAACAATTCCTATGTCATCAACTCTAGGAATATCACGTGAGCTGCTTAGATTAATGGAGTTTTCAATGTATTTTTTTGATTTTTCTAAGACCTGTTCGTCTATCGATAAATTTTCATCAAAACTATCCTCAAGCGAATAAATTAATTTATCGTTAAAATAGAGATTGAAATCATTTTCTTTTGAATCAGTAAATGTTACTTGATCTGAATATAAACTTTCTAAATCCTTAATATAAGATTGAAATATTTTTTTATCTACTACCAACTTACTGTTATAGCTTATATTAATTTTATTCATAACTATCTTAATTCCCTTTAATTTTAGTGTTAAGCAAGGTATCCCAAAAAGTAAACGTTGAGGCATAATTGCCCATTCTCTTAGAATGATGAATGTCATGATGCTCATTATTACCATAAATTGGGATATACTTTAAGAAGCTTGATGATTTGATACCCGAGTGGATATGAATTTCATGGATATTTCTAATAACCAAATATAAGCAATAGGCAAAAAACGAAATACCTCCAAGCAAATACATTCCTAGGAATGGACCTATCATTCCAGACATCCACTCTAAAGGGTGTACATAGAGGTATTCAAACGGCATAGGTGTGTTGGCTCTGTGATGAATTTTATGAATTTTTTTATAGATATAGGTTTTTTCATGCATCATCCTGTGAAGAACATAAAAGAAAAAATCATCTACAAGCAAAACAAAAAGCACCTCATAGCCTGAATACCAATACGAATTAAATTCGGTTAAAAAGATATAGTGGAAAAATTTTATGCCGATAACATTCAATACTATTAAAACTGAAAGATTAAATATAATTAGAGGGCAACGATCTAAAAGAAGCTGGAAACTATTAACTTTTGTTTGAATTTTTTTATCTTTTAAAAAATGATATTTTGTAATGGACATAGAATAAATAAATCCATATAAATTAATCGCTAACAGCAGTATAATTGTTATCGTTGTCATTATCTACTTTATTGTAAGAATTCTATAAAATTTCATGCAATTAAAATTAACTAATTTTTTAAATTTATTAAAATTAATAAAAAAAAATGTACAACAATTGATTTTATTTATTAATTGAATGTAATTTACAATCGAATTACTACAAATTAAGTAACAAAAATTGCTAATAAACACTTACTTATGGAGCTATAAATCTATGGATTTTTTTGATTTGGTACAAAAAAGACGCTCAGTTAGAAAGTTTTCAACTGAAAAAGTGCCTGATAAAGTGATTTTAAAATCACTGCAGTCTGCACTTCTAGCAGCAAACTCATCTAACTTACAACCTTGGGAATTTTATTGGGTTAAAGATAAGCATAAGAAAAATAAACTTATTGAAGCCTGCTTTTCACAAAATGCTGCTAAAACAGCTCAGGAACTTATTGTTTCTGTATCAAGGATTGATACTTGGAGAAGAAATAAGAATCTACTGATTGAAAATTACAAACAAGAAGGCAAGCTCCTCCCTATTATTGATAACTATTATAATAAAGTTATCCCTTACTCTTACTACCATGACATGTTTGGAATAGCGGGAATATTTAAAAGGTGCGTCTCATTTTTTACGGCTATAGCAGGTTTTTTTAGACCCGTTCCAAGAGGACCAATATCAAAACAGGACCTTTTTGAAATAGTCACAAAAACAACGGCTCTAGCGTGTCAAAACTTTATGATGGGTATTGTTGCTCAAGGATATGATTCTTGTCCTATGGAAGGCTTTGATGAGAATAGAGTAAAAAAAATATTGGATCTAAATAAGAATACACATGTAGTTATGGTATTAGGCGTAGGAAAAGCAGACCCTAAAGGTGTTTATGGTGATAGATTTAGAATTGATGAAGATTTAGTGATAAAAATAATTTAACTAATTATTAATAATAATATATAAATTGAGATAATTAAATGAAAAGATTTACAACGATATTAATAATTTTAAGCTTAAACGTTATGTTGGGACAGCTTTCTCCTTATGACGAGGTTAATTATTCAAGCGCTAACCCAAATACTATGTTTAAAGAAGTTAATACAGATTATATACAGCAAAATATTAGATCAAGAGAAAATGCAATTATTTTGCTCACAGGATATTGGCCACCCACTAACGAAATGATTCGTCATTTTAGTCAAGATGAAAATTTAAATCCCTTGGGATGGCAAGGAGAGAATTGGGAAAACCGAGGCTATGATATTATTTCATATTTCCCGGAATTTTCAAATCCAGACTGCAGTAATTGTGGACAAGGTTTTGGTACTTTAGAAGTCGATTATCAAGACACATCTCAAGATTTTTGGCCTATTTTTAATGATCATAGACCAATTGCTACGATAACATTTAGCAGAGGCTATATGGATCAAAGTTGGGAATTAGAATTTAATGCTTACAATCGATTTAGCTGGATAAACGATTTCACATCACCCTTTCAACCTACTCCAAGTCCACCAGACTCTGATGTATCAGTGATGTTTGAAAGAAATTCTAATCTACCTATTAACGAAATAATTAATGCCATAGATAGCATGGGAATTGGTTTAAATCCATACGTAGATCTAAATGGAGACCCTGGAGGCTATGTCTCAGAGTTTATGGCTTACCACGGTACATGGTATAGAGATTTAAATTTAACTGGTGACGAAAAATGTCTAACAGCAGGTCATATACATGTAGGTGGATTAATAGATACACAAACTGCAATAGAGGCTACAAACCAAACAGTTAGAACATTAATAGATTACTTGAATCAATTTACATATGTACCAGGAGATGCAAATTTAGATGAAACAATAGATGTCCTTGATCTTGTAGTTATAATGAATTCTATACTTGGAAACAATGAACTTTCAAATATTCAAATCTATGCTTCTGATATTAATGAAGATCAAATAATTAATATTCAAGATATTATACTTCTTATCAATATAATTTTAAACAACTAAGTATTTAGGTCAATACCAGGTACTACATCTTCAACAATTTTATTTGATTTTTTATGAATATAATAAGATTTAGCACCTTTATAAAATGCAATTGATCCAATTAATTTTCCACCTTTATAGTGAAGCGCAGACCCATCTTCACTGGCGTAGCAGGAGTTAATTTTTTCATCATTAATAAAAGAATGGACTGAAGGTTGTCTATCTTTCTCGCCATAATAATGAGGGCAGTTTATCTCATCAATAAAACCTAAGCAATCAAGAATACTTAAGTTACTTGCCCAAGAATCTGTTATCCCTTTATTGTACCAACATATAGAGCCAGCACTAACTCCACAAAATATTTTACCCTTCTCATATAATTTCTTAAGTAAAATATCTAATTTCCACTCTCTCCATACAGCCAACATACTTTTAGTATTACCTCCACCAACATAGATAATATCCTGCTTATTTAATATAGATCGAAGATTGGGAGTGCGTTCAAAAAAGTTTAAATGTGTTGGATTGCAATTTAATTTACTAAAAGCTTTGTAGTAATTCACTATATATGATTTATCCTCAGCGCTAGCTGTTGGAATAAAGCAAATATTTGGATTTTCTAGACCGGTCTGATCAAGAATGTATCGTTCTATTACTCTGTGATTTGGATTACGACCAAATCCACCCCCACCGATTGCTATAACTTGGCTCTTATTTTCACTCATTATCATTTAGCATAAGATCACAATCTTTAATAGCAAAGTACAATGAAACTGCTAACAAAAGTATTTGCCATTCTACATCCTTTAGAGTATCATTCCATTTAAACAGATGCATATATATAGCACCAACCATGATAACTGAGATCATTAATGCTCCTGCTCTATGAATTTTATCATTTATAAATGGACCAACCAGCAAAAATATTGCACCAAAAAATTCAAATGGACCAACCAAATATCCTACATACCCTAAATTTGCAACTTCAGTTCCTAATTTTGGATAGCCATGGTACAAAAAAGTACCAATAACTGGTAATCTTAATAACCATTCTAGATTATCGTTAATTGTTTTATACATTTTTTATTTCCTTTTTTAGATTAATTCTTCTTTTAATTTATCGTATTCTTCTTGGGTAAGTACACCAGAATTAAATGCTTTTAATAAAGTATAAGCTTTATGCATTTTCACCTGAAGTTGAATGTATTCATATTCAGGAGAATTTACTGCAGCAACGGTTTCATTATTATCATCTGAATTCATAATTCCACTATTACAAGAAAATAGGAAAAGAAGTGTTGTAATTAATAATATGTTTTTAATCATTTAAAATTTTCCTTAAAAATTTCATAGTTGTTTATCGTTAGAAATAATTTAATGCTTTTTTATATAAGCTAACAATTTTTTATTTAAAACTAAAAAGATGTACCCAGTGTTAGCTCAAGTGAAGAATACCTCATATGTAATAATTTTTCTACTGGAGATTTAATACCAAATCCAAATGTATATAATCGCGTCATTCTGCCAACACCACCTATTGAAAAATATTCATCATATGGATTTAATATATTATTAAAGCTGTATTTAGAATAACGAAAAAAAGAGTTTAACTTTCTGCCTCTTCTGTAAAACTCTACTCCTGTCTCTTGCTTTTCATAGTCTTCAATGAAATCAAAATCATCTGCATCGTACCTTTTTTCAAATAATTTAAAACCCCAGTCAAAAACTTTAACATCGTATGCTAAACCAAATTGATTAAAAGAATAATCTGCATTAGATAAAACAGATTTTCCAAATAGCATTTCTAAACCAAACGGTAAATGCAAATCGAAAATTAAAGATGTGGTATTTACATCTTCTTTAAATGCTTGTTCTGTTGTCATCCAAATACCAAAACCTGTAGAACCAAAAGGTGTGGTGATATTTGTTTGACTAAAACTAAATGCTAAAAGGAAAATAAAACATATTTTTTTCATTATGTAATTTACACTATAATATTAAAAAGATAAAATTTTAAAATCTAAATGGCTTTAAACTTGCTTTTAAATACAACGGGTGTGCAGGCTCTCCTGAATTATTTACTTTCAAACAATGCAAATCATTGACTAGCTGTTTTATTGCTAGTGATCTATTAAGATATTGTCCATCATTACCCCAAGCCCCAACAGATAAATCAACCTTATTTGATATTAATTTAATCCACTTGTCATTATCTTGGCCAATAGGATCCTTAGCTTTTTTTAATTCAACTGGGTATGTTGTTCTAAATGCAAAAATATTCATCATATACATTCCTCCATAGCCCCATTTTTGAGCATACTTTATACATCTTGTAACTGTAGGATCATTTTTAACTTCATCTGCGGTTGATGGATTTAAACCAAGAAACATAACTTTAGGTTTACTGCTATTCCAGCTACGCCAAAGTGTATACCTGTATTTCCTACACGATGAAAAATCTGCTCCGTTATCAAATAATTTTAATTCCATGATATTATGCTTATATGTTTAATTATAAATTAATAAATTTAATGGTATGTTAGAAAATAGATATTACGCAATTTCATTATTTTCAAATGAGTGGTGGATAAACACTATTCTAACCATTGTTATTATATCATTATTATTGTTCGTATCAAAAAATTTTCTTAAAAAAAATAAAATAAAAAGTTTTAATACTTTTGTTGGCAGTATACTTCTTTTTAGATGTGTTTGGGTTCAATGGTATCAATACAGTATGGGTTTTTGGGACATTGAGTGGAGTTTACCACTTCAAATGTGCAGTTTATCTGCTATCATGTCTGGTCTTCTACCTATTTTAGAAAATACAGAGATAAGTAAAAAATATAAACAATTGATTTTTGAATTTCTATTTTACTTTAGTGTTGGCGCATTTTATTCTATTTTAACTCCAGTTTACACAACCGGAACTGAAGGATTAATTTATTATGAATATTATATTTCTCATGGAGGAATATTGTTTTCTGCAATTTACTTTTATATGATTTTAGGATACAAACCTAGAATATATTCATGGCTTAAAATATTTTTATATACTCAACCTATATTGTTGTTAATACATATTATTAATTATACTATTGGTGGTCAAGCAAATTATTTTTATACAATGGAACCTCCAATCGCTGATAATCCTCTTGTAATGGGACAATATCCAATGCATATAATTTTACTTAATTTATTTGCTCTTATACATTTTGGGTTACTGTACTTTTTTACTAAAAAAACTAAATGATAAAAGTATTAAAATATATATCTATTTATTTAATGGTATATTTTTATATAAGTGTAGGGATAAGACACTTTACTGACCCTAATTGGTTTATATATATTATACCCCCATACTTAGAGTTTATAGGTATAGAACTTGTCTATTTAAGCGGCTTTTTTGAAGTTATGCTTGGAATATTACTTATTTTAAAAAAAACTAGAAGGATAGCTGCATATGGCTTAATACTTCTTTTAATAGCTGTTTATCCTGCTAATATATATTTGGCACTGAATGAAAGACCACAAGAACTTTTAGGGATATCATCATTTGCTGCTTCTTGGATCAGACTTCCAATTCAATTTATTTTAATTGGACTTGCATATTGGCATTCAAAAAATAATTAATCTAATATATCTTTCCAGCCAGGTATCCATTTTTTTTTATTTTTCAAATCATTTATAGATAGTTTAATTCTAATTTCTTTTTTACAAATAGCATACAATTCAATATTCTTATCTTTTTTAAAAATATTTAAGACTTGATAATGATACCATCCATTTTCCTTTTCAAGTGATGTCCATTTTGAATTTAATAGCTTATTAAATAGCATAATTATTTAGTTCTTTATTAAGCTGATTTGATTTAGGTAAATACTTATTAAGTAAGTTCCAAAAGTTTTTAGAATGGTTTTTCTCAACAGTATGAACAAGTTCATGAAAAATAACATAATCCATTAATCTTGATGGTAAGGCAATTAATTTAATATTTAAACTTATATTATTTAAAGATGAACAACTTCCCCATCGTGTTTTTTGATTTCGAATACTGACTTTATTATAAGATAGGCCTGTATCTTTCGATATTTGATTTAAACGCTTTACTAATATTTTCTTTGCATCTGATCTACAATAATCATTATTAGTTATAATTATTTTTTTTGATATTTTATCTTGAGTTTTTTTGATCCAATCTATTTTTGACTGCGCAAAATCTACGGCTTTATTTAAATCAATTCGAATGGGAACAGCTACTTTAATTTCATTATTTTTTTTTATACTTATAATTAGTCCTTTAGCTTTTTTACTTGTATAAAAATGAACTAATCCGATACCATCCAAAGTAATAAAATCATTCATATAACTTCCATATTTATAATATACTTATATCGAACACCTTAAGCTTTTGTTAAATAATAAAAACCCTTCGTTATGAAGGGTTTTTTTGTGGGCGATGAGAGACTCGAACTCCCGACTTCCTCCTTGTAAGGGAGGCACTCTGAACCAACTGAGTTAATCGCCCTATTTAATTTATAAATCTAATGCTAATTTAATAACATCTTCTACTTCTTTCACAAAAGATATTTTTAAATCTTTTTTAACTTTTTCCGGAATGTCTTCTAAATCTTTTTTATTTTGAAAAGGAACTATGATATGATTTAGACCAGATCGATGCGCTGCCGTAGATTTTTCTTTTAAACCACCAATTGGTAGCACATTACCTCTCAAGGAAATTTCGCCTGTCATTCCTAGCTTATTTTTAATAGGCTTATCTGTCAATAATGAAACAATAGAGGTAATCATTGCAACACCTGCAGAAGGACCATCCTTAGGAATAGCTCCAGCAGGAACATGAATATGAATATCATACTTCTTATAAAAATCTTCATCTATATTAAACATTTTAGCATTTGTTCTTACATAGGAATAAGCTGCTTGAGCTGACTCTTTCATAACATCACCTAGCTTACCTGTTAGTTTCAAGTTTCCTTTACCTAGCATTTTAGATGCTTCAATAAATAAAATATCACCTCCAAATGCAGTCCAAGCCAAGCCTATTACAACGCCTGGCTTTGTACATCTTTCAGCAACATCAGAAAAGAATATTTCTGGACCAAGCAGATTAGATACCTTTGCCCCATCTATCTTTATTGATTTAAATGTACCTATAGATATGTTCTTAGCTACTTTTCTACATACATTTGCAATTTGCCTTTCTAAATTTCTGACTCCAGCTTCTCTAGTATATGATTCTATTAATACAGACAATGCTTCTTGATTGAAACTAATTTCTTTCTTTTTCAAGCCATGCTCTTTAATCATCTTAGGCAATAAATGTTTTTTAGCAATTTGTATCTTTTCATCATGAATATATCCACTAAAATCTAAAACTTCCATTCTATCTAATAAGGGACCTGGAATTTGGTCAATTCTATTTGCAGTTGTAATAAACATTATGTTAGATAAATCAAAATCAACTTCTAAATAGTGATCATTGAAGGAAAAATTTTGCTCTGGATCTAATACTTCTAATAAAGCACTTGAAGGATCTCCCCTAAAGTCTGTTCCAAGCTTATCTATTTCATCCAATATAAAAATAGGGTTTTTAGTACCGGCTTTCTTCAAGCTGGTAATTATTCTACCAGGCAAGGCTCCAATATAAGTTCTCCTATGTCCTCTTATCTCCGCCTCATCTCTTACTCCTCCTAAGGAAATCCTGACAAACTCTCTGCCCATGGAATTTGCAATATCTTTTCCAATCGAGGTTTTTCCTGTTCCCGGAGGACCTGCAAAACATAAAATAGGACTCTTTATAATCTCACCTTTTTTACTTCTTGAACGTTTTAAATTTCTAACAGCCAAATGCTCTATAATTCTTTCTTTAACCTTATCAAGTCCATAATGTCCTTCATCTAAAACTTTACTTGCATGTTTTATATCTTCATTGTCATTAGATTCTTTTTCCCAAGGTAATTCTATTAACCAATCCAAATAAGTTCTTGTAACCGTGTATTCTGGAGAATGTGTTGGTATTTTTTGAAGTCTGTTTAATTCTTTATTTGCAACTTTAGTTGCTTCATCAGACATTTTTATTTTATCTATTTTTTCTTTTAATTCATCCAGTTCTAATGATGAATCTTCATCGCCAAGTTCTTTTTTAATGGCTCTTAATTGCTCTCTTAAGTAATATTCTTTTTGTGATTTAGAGATCTCTCCTTGAACATCAGCTTGTATTTTATCACCAAGCTCTAATCTCTGAATCTCTCTGTTTATAATCTTAATTGTTAATTTTATTTTATCTTTCACATCCAACTTCTCTAAAATTTCTTGTTTTTCTTTTGTTGGAATATTTATTACTGATATTGCCTTATCAGATATCTGAGATGGATCTTTTATATTAATTAGTATATTTGTCTGCTCCTCTGATAAGTACGGAGCGATATCAATTAAATTTGAAAATAATTTTTTTAAGGTTGAACATAATTTGTTCAATTCTTCAAATGGGTACAGAGTTTCACTTAATTCATCAATAGTAGCTTTAAAATAAGGCGTATCAGAGGTGACAGTACCAAGCTTTACACGCCTTATTCCTTTTACAATAGCAGATTTTGAATTATCAGGCATATCAAAAATTTTCATAACTGTTGCTAATGTTCCAGTTTGATATAAATCATTATTAAGAGGAGATTCAATATTACCATCTTTTTGAGCCACAACTACGATATCTTTATTTTTTGAATTATCTATATCTTTTATTAAATCCAAAGATGCTTTTCTACCAATGTATATTGGTATTATTTGATTGGGAAATAAAACTGTGTTTCTTAGTGGTAAAACTGAATATTCCATATAATTGAACCTTTTTATTAAACTTTAAGGATTATAGTACAAAATTTATGCCAAAGAGAGCAAACATGTTAAAATGTCAGACTATTTTTATTGTATAATCTCGCCTGCTGATCTGCATGATATGAAGACCTTACCAAAGGCCCTGATTCAACTACTTTAAATCCTATTTTAAGACCGTAATTTTTATATAAAGAAAAAATCTCAGGCTCAACATACCTATCTACAGGCAAATGCTTAATAGTTGGCTGCAAATATTGACCAATATTAAAAATTTCAACACCTATGCTTCTAGTAAACTTCATTGCTTCAAAAACTTCTTCATCGGTTTCTCCTAAACCAACCATCATACCGGTTTTTGCTAACATTCCGTTATCAACAGCATGTTTTAATACATTCAAAGTTCTATCCCAATCTGAATTTCTTCTAACAGATTTAGATATTCTCTTAACACACTCAATATTATGAGAAAAAATATCTGGCTTAGAAGAATAAACCAAATTTAAAGCGGGCTTATGATATCTAAAATCTGGAGTTAAAATCTCTACAGTACATTTTGGAACTTTTTCTTTTATTTTACTTACAGTCTCATACCATATTCTTGCACCATAATCACCTTTTAAATCGTCTCTATCTACGGAGGTTATAACTACGTGACGTAAATTTAACTTTTTAACTAAATCAGCTACCCTGGCTGGCTCATCATTATCAACCAAATCAGGCTTACCAGTTTTAACGGAGCAAAAACCACATGATCTGGTACATGTATCACCTAAAATCATAACTGTTGCTGTTCTAGAATCCCAACACTCATAAATATTAGGACATCTTGCTTCTTCACAAACTGTATTTAATGAATTTTCTTTCATTAAATTCTTCATGTCTTTAAAGTTTTCGCCTGTATTTAACTTAACTTTTAACCATTTTGGTTTTTTTACAATAGGTGGAGTTTCTATTTTTATCATCTTATATTATTTTCATTAAAATTTTCTAACTCATGCTTCAAATGAGTTAAAAATCTTGTGCCATATGCTCCATCAATGATTCTATGATCATATGCTAGTGTTAAATAAATCATATGCCTAACTACAATAACATCACCATATTCTGTTTCTTTAACAACAGGTCGCTTATGTATAGAACCAATGCTTAATAACGCACAATTTGGTTGATTTATGATTCCCATTCCAAACAAACTACCAAAAACTCCAGGGTTTGTGACAGTGAAGGTTGAGTCTTTTACTTCATCTGGCTTTAAATTATTTTCTCGAGCTCTTTGAGCCAAATCAGAACATGACCGAGCAACTCCCAAAAAGTTTAACTCTTCTGATTTTTTAATAACAGGAACTATCAAATTATCATCAGCCAATGCAACAGCCATTCCAATGTTTATATTGAGATTATTAACAATATTGTTACCTTCAACTTTAGCGTTAATTAAAGGGAAATCATGAATTGATTTAATAACAGCATCAATAAAAAATGGGGTGAATGTAAGGTTTGTTTGATACCTATCTAAATAGTCATTTTTTTTAGAATTTCTATAATTTACAATATTAGTTACATCAACTTCAGATGTTGAGTAAACATGAACGGAAGTATCTCTGGATTTTTTCATATGTTCAGCAATCATCAATCTAACATGCCCCATTGGTTCTGAATTATCTGACAATGTATTATTAAGTGTCTTAGGTTCTAAAGTACTTAAAGAATCTTTAACATCACTTCCCTTGGATCTTATTTTTGATTCAATAAAATTCAATATATCTTTTTTACTTACCCTATTATTTGCACCCGTACCAATGATACTTTCCATTTCATCAGAAGATAAATTTTCTTTTTTTGCAATTGATTTAACCAGTGGAGAATAAAATCGTTTACTTTCATCTTGTTTAATTAACGAATCACTAGGCTCACTTTCAATAGGCTTTATTTCACCTTCATTAGGAATAATTTCGTCATTACCCATTTCATCATTAATTATGATATCTTTTTGCATATCAATAATCTGATCATTATCTGAACCAATTCGTGCTATCACTTCACCAACCGGAACAACATCATTAACTGAATATAATATCTCAATTATTTTACCTGAGTCTGGAGAGGGAATTTCAGAATCAACTTTATCTGTAGATATCTCTAAAAGAGTTTCATCTTTTTCTATACTATCGCCAATCTCTTTCTTCCATTCCAAGATTGTTCCTTCTGTAATCGATTCGCCTAGTTTAGGCATTAAAACATCTACTGGCATAAAAACTCCATCGTTAATAATTCTCTAATTCTTTAATACTATCTACAATCCAATCTACCTGAACTAAAATTTCATCTTCCAAGCTTTGAGCATAAGCAACTGGAGAATCCTTTGAGGCAACTCGCTTAATTGGTGCATCTAAAAACTCAAATCCAACATCAGAAATTCTTGAAGCTATTTCTGCTCCAAATCCATTAGTTAAGTTATCTTCATGAGCGATTATCAGCCTATTAGTTTTTTTAATTGAATCTAATATTGTATCAAAATCTAATGGATTTAATGTTCTAAGGTCAATTATTTCTACTGATAAATTTGATTTTTTGGAAGCTTCTATACTTTTTTGAACCAATGCTCCCCATGTCACAATAGTAATATCACTACCTTGTTGAACGATGTTAGCTTTTCCAAATTCTAGCAAAAAATCTTCATTTGGTTCTTCAGATGAAGCATATCCTTGCCTGTACAAACCTTTATGCTCTAAAAATAAAACAGGATCATCCATTCTGCAGGCAGACTTTAGCAATCCTTTAGCATCTGAAGCATTAGATGGATAAGCAATTCTAATACCTGGTAAATGAGTAAAATAACCATCAATGCTTTGACTATGACATAATGAGCCATGGATGTATCCTCCTACCGGAACTCGCATTACAAGGGGACATGTCCAGTCTCCATTGGAACGGTACCTCATTGTCGCAACTTCATTTCTAATCTGCATCATTGATGTCCATATGTAGTCACCGAATTGAATTTCAATAACTGGTTTATAACCAAGAGTTGAAAGACCTATTGCTGTACCTATAATTGAAGATTCTGCAAGTGGAGAATTGAAGACTCTATCAACTCCAAATTTATCAGTCAAACCTCTTGTTGCAGTGAATACACCTCCTTTACCACCAGCAATATCCTGTCCATAAACAAGTAATTTGTTATTAAATAAAAGTTCCTCTTCAAGTGCATGATTTATAGCATCAACCAATACAATTTTATCTCCAACCTCATTTGAATTATTGAAAGGTAGTTTTTCTTCAGAATAAATATTTTTCATAGAATTTAAAGAGTTTGGATTATCTTGAGATTCTGCCCAAATTGCATCATTATCTACTTGTTCTTTAACTTCTTGATTTATTTTATCAAAATCTATTGATTTGATAATTCCTTTTTTTTCGCATGTTTTTTTAAAACATGTAATAGGATCTTTTAACTTATCTTCTTCAATTTCTTTTTCAGATCTGTACTTTCTATGGTCGTCAGAAGATGAATGAGGTAATAATCTTACAACTTTAGATTCAATAACAGTTGGTCCTTTACCTTTTCTTGCTCTATCAATTGCTTTATTAAATGCTATTACAGATTCAAAATAATTAGTTCCATCAATAGAAATTCTATCTAAATTTTCATATCCTGATGTAATACCATAAATTGATTCACCTGAGGTTTGTTCTGAAAGAGGGACAGATATAGCATACCCATTATTTTCAATATGAAAAATTACCGGTGATTTTTCTCTACTTGCCCAATTTAATGCTTCATGAAAATCACCCTGGCTAGTAGTACCATCTCCAGAAGATACATAAACAACTGAATTTAATTTATCTTTTTGTATAGCAAATGCAGCTCCCACTGCCTGCAAGTACTGTGTTCCAGTTGGGCTAGATTGACTAACAATATTCAATGCTTTATGACCAAAGTGTTGAGGCATTTGTCTACCTCCAGAATTAGGATCATCAGCTTTTGCTAAAAAAGAAAGTAAAATCTCCCTTGAAGTCATTCCATAGCCTAAGCAAAAGGCTTGATCTCTATAGTATGGAAAAGCAAAGTCAGATCCAGATTTTAAGCAATGAGACGCGGCTAAAGTACATGCTTCATGACCTGATGCTCCAATATGGAAAAAACCTTTACCCTGTTTTAACAATATAAGTTGTTTTTCATCAAGATATCTAGATAATTGCATATTTCTATAAATATCAAGTAATTGTTTTTTAGTATAGCCTTTAAATTTCATTTATTAAAAATATGATTAAATTCAGAAATTAGATTAGATATAATGTCATTAAAATTTGGTGATTTATTAATATTATTGGATATTGAAGTGACACCATAATCTAAAATACCACATGGTATCATACCATCAAAATATTTCATATTTGGATTTACATTTAAAGCAAAGCCGTGCATTGTTACCCATTGAGCTATTCTTACACCCACTGCACAGATTTTCTCATCATCTACCCAAACACCAGGGAGCCCTTGTTTTCTCGATGATTTAATTTTAAAATCTTTTAATGTATTAATAATTATTTGTTCAATAGACTCAATAAACCACGTAATACTTTTCTGATAATTATTAAGATTTATTATAGGATATCCAACTAACTGCCCTGGACCATGGTATGTAATCTGACCTCCCCGATCAGTTTCAACAACATCAATCTCAGGATAGGTATTAAGTAAATAATTTTTATCCGCATTTTTACCAAGTGTATATACATTTTCATGCTCTAAAAATAAAACAGTGCTTGGAATATTATTTCTTTTAATTAATTCATGAAGTTTTTTTTGTAACTTCCAAGAATCAAGATAGCTCCGTCTGCCTAAATTAATATAGTTAATATTATTTGAGCTAAATGAATTAACTATATGATTGATGTCTAAATCTGTAGAATTTATATCTATAACCATATGATCTTCTAACGATATCATTATATGTGGATAGCCTCGTTAAATGCAGCAGCAGTTGCTTCATGAATCGCTTCTGATAAAGTTGGATGTGGATGTACTGTATTTAGTACTTCAGTATATGTTGTCTCTAAATTTCGCGCTATAGAAATTTCAGTTATGAGATTAGTTGCATTTTTACCTATAATATGACAGCCTAAAAGTTCGCCGTATTTAGAATCATAAATAATTTTAACAAAACCATCTCTATCACCTTCAGCAAGAGTTTTTCCTAGAGCACTAAAAGGAAACTTACCAACTTTAATGTTAAAGCCTTTAGAGAGTGCATCTTTTTCAGTTAAACCAACAGAAGCAACTTCTGGACTTGTATATGTACAAGATGGAATATTATCATACCTCATAGGACTTATATCTTTTCCTGAAATATGCTCTGCAACTAAAGTACCTTCAAATGATGCAACATGAGCCAATAAAGGTGGACCAGAAACATCACCAATTGCATAAATGTTATCAACA
Source organism: Fidelibacterota bacterium (assembly GCA_002707645.1). Classification (GTDB taxonomy): domain Bacteria; phylum Fidelibacterota; class Marinisomatia; order SCGC-AAA003-L08; family D37C17. The sequence goes on from PANN01000001.1 coordinate 18,377, forward strand.
TTAGTTTGCATGAATTTATTGACGTTAATAAATCCATTGCTAAGTTCTATTCCTAATTTATTTAAACCAATATTTTCAACATTTGGATTTACACCAATTGCTACAAGTACTTTATCAGCTTTTAAGCTCGTATCATCATTTAGATAAACAGTACTTTTTTTACTTTTAGTTATTTTTTTAACTTGAGAACTTGTTAAAATATCTATTTTTTTTCTTTTAAAGATTTTTTCAAGCTCCTTAGATATATCTAAATCTTCGTTTGGTAAAACACGATCTAAACCTTCGATTAAAGTAACTTTAGATCCAAAACTACTATAGATACTAGCAAACTCTACACCAATTGCACCTGCCCCTACGATAATTAATTCTTTAGGTATTTCACTTAAATTCATTGCCTCCCTAGATGAAATCACAGAGGAATTATCAAATTCAATTCCAGGTATTTGCTTAGACTTACCTCCTGTTGCAATAACAGTGAATTTAGATTTTATTTTTTTATTATCATCAAGTAAAACTGTATTTTTATCAAACATTTTCCCATAATGAGGTATGTAGTCTATATTATTTTTATTTAATAAGTATTCAATGCCTTTGTTCAGTCGTTTTGCAACATCTCTAGATCTTTTGATCACTTTCTTCCAATCTATTTTATAAGATGGAATATCAATACCAAATTTCTTTGAATTTTTAACTAAATCTAAAACATAAGCATTATGAAGAAGAGATTTGGTTGGAATACAACCCCAATTACAACAGATACCACCTAAATCATTTTTTTCAACTACAGCTACTTTAAGACCTAATTTTGAGGCTCTTATAGCAGAAACATATCCACCTGGACCACCTCCTAAAACTATAATATCATAATCCATTAAAACTTTTTATTCATATTAATTAAGTCTAAAAATTCTTTTCTCGTCTTGTGGTCCTTCCTAAAAAGACCAATCATGCTTGAAGTTGAAGCGTATGAATTTTTATTTTGAACGCCTCTCATTTGCATACACATATGATTTGATTCTAACACAACAGCAACACCCTTAGGACTTAGAATAGAATCAATTGTTTGAGCAATCTGAACGGTTAAACGTTCTTGAACTTGAAGTCTCCTTGAAAACAAATCTACTATTCTGGGAATTTTAGATAATCCTATTATCTTACCATTTGGTATATAGGAAACATGTGCTCTTCCAAAAAATGGTAATAAATGATGCTCACATAAACTGTAAAACTCAATATCTTTTATTACAATCATATTATCACAATCTTCATGGAAAATTGCATTATTTACCAACTTCTTTAAATCTTTCTTATATCCTGATGTCAAAAAAGACCAAGATTTTGCAACCCTACTGGGAGTTTTTAATAAACCTTCTCTGCTTGGGTCTTCACCTAACTCTTTTAATAAATCTTTTGTTATTTTTTCTATTTTTTTATTTATTTCCATTTAAATCGGGTCCAAAATATTCAGTAAATATTGTCGGAGTCTCCCTTAGTTTAATTTTATATAATTTTGTTGGTTTTTTTATTTTTGAAGAAATTTGATTCCATATAAATAAAACCAAATTTTCAGTTGAGGGTTGTTTTCCTTCAAACCACTCAATATCTTTTTCAATTTGATTATGATCTAAAATATCAACTACATATTTATTGACCACTGATTTTATATGCTGCAAATCACAAACAAATCCAGAATCAGGATTAATATTTCCTGTAACGGTTACATCTAGAACATAATTATGACCATGAACTCTAACATCATCACCAAAAACTTTATAATTCTTGTCGTAATCCCACTTATCGTTCCAGTATTTATGTGCTGCACAAAATTTAAATTGTTTTGTAAGGTATGGCATAAAATAAATTTATTTCTATATGTTTTAACAAATTCTAACCCCTAAAATTAATATATTTTATGATTTATACCAATGGTATTAGACATATAAAATAAAATTTATAATTAATTTGTATATAATTATATTTTTTCAATATATTAAATTACTTTTGTTAAAAATGGAATTTTAAAATGTATAGAGAATTTATAATATTATCAACCGTTGTAGTTTTATCTTTGTTTATGACGATTCATAATAGTAATAAAGAAGAAATGAAAGATAGTCAGACAAAGCTATCTATTCAAAGAAGAGCACAAGAAAATATTTTAATGGAAGAAGGCAATTTAATGAAGCTAAATGGTGGAGTCACTTTTAGAAAAAATTCTAACCTAATCATTATTAAAGATCCATATTCAACAATCGTATTAGATAAAAATGATGTTGAAGATATTATTGTCTTTTTAGAAGAAAAATAAAATTAAAACCTACTTTTCAAATAAAAGCTCATAAAAACTGATAATTACCATTATTGTCCAGCATAAATACATTAATAAGCTAGAAATCATAACTAAATAAACAAAACTCTCATTTAAATACCTCATTACCCATATAGATGAGAAAGTAATAATTGTAGATATGAAAGGCTCTACCATTAAAATAAGCTTAAGCTTATTTGTAATTATTGAATTGAAATAAAAAATAGAACCAATTATCAAACTAATAAGGGCAAAACTATTTACATGGGCATGAGTAGTTAGTATCATACCCTCTAATGGCTTGGGAAATTCCTCAGGAATAACATCCTCTACAACTTCTGATCCATTGTAATGCTCTATAGTGCCCTCCGGATTTAAACTTGTAGTATAGTATATATAACCAACACCTATTACAATACCAATTTGTATTGTAAATAAGAAAAAAGCTAAGAAGGTTTTAGCTGTACTATCAAAATTTTTAAGTTTAAAGTTGCTCATTAAAATCTTTAATTATATAATCTACTAATATAGACAATTTATTAATTCCTTTTGATACAGAATTTACAGAAATTGTAGCACCTGATATTCCACTAATAGAACTTCCAACCTTGTAATCAGAGGAATCGGTATAATTTGAAAATTGATTTAGCCAACTCTTGTTTGCAACCTCACCTCCATAAGCTTCTCTATATTTGATGATTGAAGAATCATAAACTCTTCCACTTTCATCAAAAACAGTCAAGAAAGTAATAGGTAAAGACTTACCCTTTACATTATCAAGAATAGCATAATAATTAGACGAATCTTTACTTACGATATGCCAACAATTGTCTTCTTTTCTAAAAAATTTTTGTCTGACAGTATTTTGTATAGATTTAAGAATTTTTTTATCTGGCTTATAAAGATTATGATGAATTTGAATACTTTCAGGAAAAAATTGCTTTATCTCATTTTCTGCTTTATCCATTATAGGAGAACATAAAACAAAAGAAACCGTTATTATTAATAAATATTTAAAATTCATGATAACTCACATTTATAATTTATAAATTTAATTTAATAAAAAACCCTGTCCCGGTATACAAGCGGGACAGAGTTTTTTGCGCATGTTTACGGTATTGGCATATATCGAAAAACATACAGGAAGAAAATCTAGAACATATAACCTAGACCCATTCTCATTACATCACTATCATCTTTATCACCCATTTCAAATTTAATAGCTAAATTATCAGTAGGTTTGAATGTTACACCAAATAAAGAGATTTCAGTATCATCACCAATATCATCTCTATTATATGCACTGTTTCTCATCCAAACATAAAGATCTTGGTCGTCACAACCAACCATACTAGCAATGTTGTAACCTAAATCAAGATAATATCCAGATGTTGATTCTGCTACATCATTATTATCATAATCTATTTTACCATTTTCTAATCTAGCATACATGTTATCTTTAGTATAAGTAACATTGAACTCTGTTAGATTAACACCAACTGTAGTACCATCATCTTTTGGTGCATCATTCATTGTAATAGAACCACCAACCTTAAGACCTTCCATACCAGCCCAAGATAATTGAAGTGTTTTAGTCCAATCACTTGTTGTGGAAGCAAACCCTTTTTCTCTAGCACTTCTAATACCAGCTCCTACATCATCACCATCAAGATCTCCAACCATAGTCCAATTCCAATTAACACCACCAACTTTGCCATAAAAAGCAAAACCATTATCAAACCATGTTGTTGGTATTACATATTTACTGTATTCTGGTCTTTCTACACTCATAAATGTTGGAGGTTCATGATATTCATTAGTTATACCTGCTGGTACCAATAAAACACCACCTTTGAATCCCCATGTTCCATTATAATAGTTTAAATGGGCTTGTTCCATAGCTACATAACCACCTTCGTAGCCAAGAGCTGATTCTGAACCAACCATGTTATGCTCGATCTCAACTTCTGACATCATTGACCATTCACTATTAAATTGATGCTTTACATACAGAATCCAACGATGAAAATCAAGTTTACCATCACCATCATTTGCTTCCATATCATAATGCATTTCGCCATAACCACCAAGTGTAGTTGTGCCGTCTTCCATGAATTCATCAGCGCAAATAAATGCGAATAATGAAGCTGTTAATAAGAGTATTTTTTTCATTTTACTTTTATTCCTTTTTTTTATTAATACAAATGAGAATGAATCTCATAATCATAATTTAATAACAAAACAGCAATAAAAGCAAATATTAAATGAAAATGATTCTCAATATAAATTTTAGGGGAATTATTTCGGTATAAATTCTTGATATTATAACTTAATTATCAAGAAATATAATAATAAAAAGATCTATCCTACAAAGCTAATCTCTTCTTGAAGCACCACATATTTCTTTGAAATAAACATCCTTATAAGAAAAAGATATATCTTTTAAAAGAGAGTCTCCATAATTATCCAGCCAATCTTTATGTAAAGCTAAATCAATGCCAGTAGGACGAATAATATGAAAATCAACAGTATAAAAATCCCCATCCTGTCCAGGTAAAGTAATATTTCTAGCATAGTGAAAATTATCAATTAAATTAATATGAGGAACTAAATCTACGAATGTCATCAGTCCTGTTCTTTGATTTGTTACTGTTGCGGTCATATGTAAATACGGAACAAATCCACCTGGAGGTGTTCCATCAGGTATATTTTTTTCATCCCAATTCACTCTGGCTTCAATATGAATATGTGTTTGATCTTCTGGCAAATGCATGCCCATTGGCATCACATGATCTTTTATTGCACCCTCAAAAATAAAAACTATACCTGGATTTACTCTTTCTTCTCCAATAACTAATTCTGGAGCAGATAGCAATAAGTTGAACAATAATATAAAACTAATTAGTATTTTAAGCATTTTAAACTCCTATTTTATTTTTTACACCGAATATTCTATACAAATAATTAAGGCCAATAACAGATATAAGCCATGTTATAACTTCAATTAAACTTGGGTCACCATTATAACCAAAAAAACCTTTAAACAAACCTCCTATTGATCCTTTATCATGAAAAACTGGATAACTCCCATCTTTATTCTTAGATGGATTAATATCCCATAATCTTGAAGACCACTTTTTTGCTTTTTTCTCATTATTTAAATCAAATTCTTTTATATCACCGTTCAATCTTGTTGCTTTTAATTTATTATCTACTATTTCTGTTTTACCAGAGAAATAAGGTATTATACCTCCAGATTCAAGTTCATGTATACCGTAAGTTAACATTCCTGCTGCAACAAAAATTAAAAAAACAGATGTAATTCTAAAGAATTTTTTTAGTGGGAACTTTATTCCTTGAACAAAAATTGCATATCCTGATAAAAGACCAAGCAATGAACCAATGACTGATGGTAATACTGATACTCCATCCTTAAATGCAATTGAATAAAGGAATAAAATCACTTCAACTCCTTCTCTAAAAACCGCAACAAAAGCTAAAGTAAATATTCCATACTTAAAACTTGATGAAAGCGCTTCCTTTGCTTTAACTTTCAACTCTTCTGAAATGTTATTATTTCTTGCCATCCATATAATCATTGTCGTTAAAACAAATGAAGCAATAATCATTATAACACCCTCAAAAATCTTCGCGGAATCTCCTTTAAATCCGCCAGCAATACTTTGAAACACTACAGACATCAATACACTAGCAATAATAGCAGTAAAAACTCCATACCAAAGCATCTTAATACTTGATTTATTTTCAGATTTTTTAAGATATGTATATAAAATACCTATTATTAGTGATGCTTCTAAAACTTCTCTAAACATTATAATTAGCTCTGCCATGATTTGTTCCTTATCTAAATGAGAATGATTATCAAAATTTAAAAAAATATTGTTAGAATACCTTGATTATTTTTTAAAAATCAGATATAAAAATATTTATTTGAATTGGTTAATCTGCGCTTATGATTATGAATATACTATTTTAACTCCATCATTTGAAAAAAAACAGGAAAGGTAGTAAACATATTATTAAAAAATTTAACTATTAATTACATAAAAGACTATTTGCAAAAAACCATGGAAGCAGAATATACAAAGTAACATCTCTAACTAAATAGAAAATAAAAATTCCTAAAGCAGCCTTCCATCCATATTTACTTATTAAATCAGTTATTCTTTTTTTGATTTTTTTAATCATCACTTGGCTTTAAAAAGTTTTTAAGCATTTTTTCAAATTCAACATCAGTTAATTCTTCATCTTCACTTTGAAGTAGTTGATGAAATAAACCACCAATTGACTTCATAAGTAACTTAGGACTAATATCTAAGAATTCTTTTTTTTCAATTCCCTTCTCAATAATACTCTGTAAAATAGCATAAAGTCGTTCTTGATATATTTTCCAATTCTGCTTATCCAAAGAGTGTATATAACTTGGAGCAGTAAAAAGAAATCCGTACATAATTTTATCTTTAGTTACTATTTTACCCATTTTTTTTATAATCCCAATAAATTTTTTTCTTGGACCAATATCTTCTACTACTTTTGATTCTATACCTTCCCAAAGATTTTTCCATCCATGTTCCATTATGTAAATGAAGACATCATCCTTAGAACTAAAATAGTAGTACAATGTGGCCTTACCAAAACCTGACTCTTGAGCGATTTCATCCATTGTAGTTTTTTCGATACCAACTTGATTAAAAACTCTTAATGCTCCTTCAAGTATTCTAATTTTTCGTTCATTTCTCTCTTCTAGTTTTCTATCTGATNTCATTTATATCCTTAAATTATTTATTTAAAAAATTAACTATTATTAAAAATCTTTTCAAAGATTATTTATTTTTCATTAGCTATATGGACAATAATTCTTTTAATACTNCTTATTAATAAAGATTTTGTAAAAACAAGGTCAAAATCATTTTTTTTTGCTTTGGATTGCAATGACTTANTATACTTAGTATAAACACCAAAGACTGGGATTTTTGAGGTTCTTTTAATTAATTTTGCAATATCTAGATTATCGTTATCAATATCTATGACAGCAACAGATAAAAAATCTCCAAACAGATTATTACTTTTATTTGGAATATCAACTTTATCAAAAAAATTAAGAGAAAACCCAAATTTATTACATTCAATTGCAAATCTGGTACAAAACATTGGGTCATCAGATAAAATGTTAATATTAAATTGCTCTTTAATCATCAATAATTGGTGCAAGCTTCCAATTAAAATCTTTAATATTATCTATTGAATTTAAATCTTTTACAGTTTTATTGACTGCTTCTATCAATAAATTAACATTTACGCCCCTACAGCCTGCTTTATATAATTTTAACTTTGGCAAGCATTTACTGAATAATCCTTTCGCACCATTTATATTTAAATTAGTTATATGAAAATAACCTACTGATAATTGNATTAACCCTTGAATAAATTTTGCATCTTCTAATTGATAATCTATCCATAAATTCTCCCAGTACTCGTGGGCATCATAATATTTTCTATTATTAAATGCTTTAAGTCCTCTAAAAAATAATTTATTTTTCATATTATTCTCTTCTATATTCACTAATAACCTCATAAAAATTTTCTATCTTTTTAATTTGAACTGCTACAACATTTGGATCNTGATAAAAAAATAAAATCCATTCTCTATCTACGGCTAAATTAAGAAATTTCTTTTTCTCACTCAATGTTAATGATGCATTCAAATCGTAGCCCATTATCCAAGGAAGCTTTAGATGTGATTTAAGAGGGATTAAATCAGAACAAAAAACTAAGGTATTACCTTTATCTGATACAACAACCAATTGTTGACCTAAAGTGTGTCCATTCACAATATAAGTATCTAAGCCAGGTAAAATTTCTGTATTTTCAGGAATAAGATGTAATACACCATAATCTTTCAAGCACAAAAAATTTTCTTTTAGATAACTGGCACTATCTCTTGGGCTAGGATTTAATGCAGNATCCCAATTTTTTTTGGAAATATAATATTTCGCATTTGGAAACTTAGGTTCCATATCTCCATTTTTATTTTTTTTAACCGCTCCGCCTACATGATCAAAATGGAGATGAGTCAAAACTATATGTGTTATATCACTAATAGAGTAATCATATTTACTTAAAGCATTACTTAAAGCATTTTTGGACTGTTTTATCTCAAATATTTCTTTAAACTTAGGACTACAATGATCACCTATGCCTGNTTCTATTAAAACAATATTANTTCCATCATCTAAAAGCAAACATCGCATAGCTAGATTTATTCTATTTTGGGCATCACTCTTATTTGTTTTTGACCATAAAACCTTTGGAACAGAACCCATCATTGCACCACCATCTAACTTAAAATCGCCAGTTTCTAAAACTTTAACTTTCCATTTTCCAATATTATCCAATTTCATTTTTCTAAAAAATTATTTACTAAACTCCATATTTCCTTATCATATTTTCCATTTGATATTTTTAAAGCAGACCTAAACATATCCATAGTTATTATAAAATCAACACTTAAAGAGCTTCTGTCTAGATCTCTAAAATAAAGCCCTATCCATTTCCGACCAAACTCTAGTTGCTCTTTCTTAAAATTTAATTTTTTTGCTGAATAAGAAAAATCAAACTGGTCAGATACATTTGATTTTATATATTCTTTAATTTTTTTTCCTCTTACNAATTCTTCATTTAAAATAGAGTGATAAGTTAATATTTTTTTAATTGTAATTGGAGAATAAGAATAATTGTTAAAATTTATATCTACCCCTTTATTTATTTTAGTAAGACTAATAATTTTATCATTTGATATGAATTTAGTACAAAATATAATATTTTCATTTATATTCTTAAAATCAAGAAACAAAGACATTTTATAAACAGACCAAACNAACTGAAATACATCGCTTTTATATTTAATGCAAAATTCTAATAAAAACTCTAAAATATGTTTTCCATCAGATACTTTCAATAATGAATCAATATTATTTAAAGATTCTTTAAAATCATTNTTTATAAGCGATTCTTCAAGTGTTGCAAATGAAACTGCAGCGGGTGTGTTCATTCCTTCTAAAACACCAAAGGAATCAACATGTTTACATTTTTTTGAATATTGAATACAGTAATCCAATAATTTATCTTGTACTATTTCAAAATCAATTCCTATTATTGACTTTACTGAGTTTATTAGTTTCACTGGATGTGAACCAATATCAGAATCAACAAANAGAGAGCGGTAATAGCACTCAGATATTTTATCTTTTATTACTTGAGGATTCATTTTTTAAATAAATATATTATGTTAAATTATCTTCATATTATTATTTTAATTTAAACAATATGATTATAACAAGCCTATATACTTATCTAGCTATTTTATATAGAAAAAAACTACCTAATATTGAATGGTTTTTCCCAGCTTTTTTACTTGGATTAGTACTTCCTGATATAGATACTCTATCTATAGAATTTAAGCTCTTAAGTTTAAATTCACACAATACGTTTGGTCATAGTATCATTTTAGCATTATTGATTTACTTGATATTATTAATTGTCTATGAAGTTAATAAAAAAAACAAATATTTAAACTTATCAAATGGATTAATGTTAGGAATGCTTCTACATATTTTTTCAGATTCAATCATTTCTATTAACCCTATAAATGTTTTTTGGCCTCTTCCTTTCAACTCAATTAATTTATATGATAATATTTTAATTCACTACTATTTAAAGATATATATAAATATTTTTCTCTTTTTTTTATTTAGATACTTTTTTTTCTATTCCATTGAATGCAATTTAAATTCTAAATATAAAAATGGGTATTTAATTAAACTCCTATCGTTTTCTATGAAAATAGAATATTTCATAATATCACTTTATATTTTTACAATACTGCTTGGATTGAAAAATATTTCAAATATAATTTTTAATGCAGGTTATTGTTTTTCAATGCTAGTAGTCTATATTGCAATATTTAAGGGCTGGAGCAGCTATAACTACTTGGATGATAAAAAAAATATTGAAAAGGACTTATTCTCAAAAGAAAGAGAAATGATTAATCTTCATTAAATTTTAATGAAAAGCTTGGATNCCTGTGATTTCATGACCAAGTATTAAAGTATGCATTTCATGAGTACCTTCATAAGTATAAACACTTTCAATGTTCATCATATGTCTCATTATAGGATAATCAGAAGTTACTCCATTGGCACCTAGAATCTCTCTTGCTAATTTTGCACATTCTCTAGCTACCCAAACATTATTTCTTTTAATTAATGAAACTTGAGGGTGCTTTAGAGATTCATTATCTTTATTTCGGCCAACTTGCATGGCAATTATTTGACCTTTAGTAATTTCATTTAGCATCCAAACTAGTTTTTCTTGAATTAATTGAAAACCAGCTATAGGTCTACCAAACTGTTCTCGATCTTTTGAATATTTAAGAGCTACTTCATATAAATTCATAGCTGCACCAATGGCTCCCCATCCAATACCATATCTTGCCTGATTCAAACATCCAAGTGGTCCTTTTAGACCCTTTATATTTGGTAATAAATTTTCATCGGGAACAAAGACATCTTCTAAAACCAGCTCTGAAGTAATTGAAGCCCTCAAAGACCATTTTCCTTTCATAATAGGAGCAGTAAAACCTTTAAACTCTTTTTCAACTAAGAACCCTCTTACTGTACCATCATCATCTTTTGCCCAAACAACTGCAACATCGGCTATTGAACCATTCGTAATCCACATTTTTGAACCATTTAAAATGTAACCTCCGTCAACTTTCTTTGCATTAGTTAGCATACCTGAAGGATTGGAACCAAAGTTTGGTTCAGTTAGACCGAAACATCCAATTTTTTTACCTTTTGCTAATTCAGGCAACCATCTTTTTCTTTGCTCTTCTGAACCATATGCATAGATAGGATACATAACTAGAGAACCTTGGACAGAGACAAAAGATCTTACACCTGAATCTGCTCTCTCTAATTCTTGACAAATCAAGCCATAAGCAGTACTAGACATCCCACTACAACCATATTCAACAGGTAAATTACAGCCTAGAAATCCTTGACTACTAATTTTATTTATTAATTCTTTAGGAAAAGTTCCTTTTTTATAATTTTCTTCAATTATTGGCATCACTTCTTTTGATACAAATTCATGAGCCATATTCTGGACCATAGTTTCTTCGTCTGTAAAATGTTCAGATATTCCTAAAAAATCTATGCAACTTAGCTTCATACAATCTCCATATAAATTCGGCCCTTAAAATAGTAGTTAAATTTAGGCATAAATATATTCTGAAAAAAAGAGCTTTAATAATTAATTAAGGAATTAATAGTTTTATCTATTTTTGATTTTGGAAAATAAATATTTTGCTCTATATCAGCAGTAAATGGAATTGGAGTATCGATAGAAGCCAATCTTATTACTGGGGCATCTAAATACTCAAAACAATTTTCACTTATAAGAGATGAAACTTCAGCTCCAATTCCCCCTGTTAAATTATCTTCATGAAGAATAAGCACTCTATTTGTTCTTTTAACTGAATCGAAAATTCCATTTTTATCAAGAGGAATTAAAGTTCGTAAATCAATTATTTCTAAACTATAATCTGAATTTTTAGAATATTCAAGAATCCATTCAACTGCCAAACCATAAGTAACAATAGTTAAGTCAGTTCCACTTTTCAAGATTTTAAGTTTTCCAAGCTCAATATTATACTCATCTTTTGGAATGAAAGATTTTGAACTTCTATATAATGCTTTATGCTCAAAAAACATTACAGGATTGGGGTCATCAATTGCAGAGAGTAACAATCCTTTTGCATCATACGGGTTTGATGGGTAAACAATTTTTATGCCTGGTATATGAAAAAAAGTAGATTCATTACTTTGAGAGTGAAATGGGCCACCTCCAATACCTGCACCTGTTGGCAATCTTAATGTGACATTAACAGATTTTCCCCACCTATAATAGGTCTTAGCTAAATTATTAATAATTTGATTAAAACCATTACTTACAAAATCAGCAAACTGTAATTCTACAATTGGCTTGAAACCTTCTAAAGACATACCAAAAGCAGCTCCTATTGCTCCAGATTCAATAATAGGAGTGTTTCTTACTCTTTGTTTACCAAACTCTTTTAAAAATCCTTCTGTAACTTTAAAAACACCACCATATTCAGCTATATCTTGGCCAAATAATATAACTTTTTTATCGTTTTTCATTTTAAGATACAGTGAATCTTTAATAGAATCAACAAAACGCAATTCTACTTTTTCGTTTGATTTAGTATCTATTTTTTTAAAACTTGTATTTAAAAAAACATCATTTAATTCGTTACTTTCATTAGATGCAGGATTGTTTTTTTTAATAACAGAATTAATAATAGTATCTATATTATTATTTATTGTATTATTTAATTCTAAGATTCTTTTTTTAGTAATTACTTTTTTTTGGATTAATTTTTTTTCAAATTTCAATAGCGGATCTTCTTTCTCCCACTTTTGAATTAATTTCTTAGGAACATATTTTACTCCAGAGGCTTCTTCATGGCCTCTAATCCTAAATGTTTTAGCTTCTATCAAGACTGGTTGAGGTTTAGTCCTAATAATATCTGAGAATTTTTTTATTTTTTCATAAACATCTAAAACATCATTACCATCAACAATATCACCAATAATTCCATAACCATTAGCTTTATCAACAAGATTCTTACATTTAAACTGTTGTTCATTTGGCGTAGATAATCCATAACCGTTGTTTTCTACTAAAAAAATTACAGGTAATTCCCATACTGCAGCTAAATTTAATGCTTCATGGAAATCTCCTTCGCTTGTTGAGCCATCACCAACAAAAGAAAGAGCTATATTTTTTTTATTATTTATTTTAAATGATAAAGCTAAACCATTTGCCACAGGAAGCATTGCAGCTAAATGGGATATCATACCAACTATTTTTTTATTCATATCACCAAAATGAAAGGTTCTATCTCTACCTTTGGTATACCCACCATCTTTACCCATTAATTGAGAGAATAATTTTTCTAAATCTAATTCTCTGGTTGTAAAAACACCTAAATTTCTGTGCATAGGAAGAATATAGTCATCCTTATTTAACGCAAAAGAAGCACCAACAGCTATTGCTTCTTGCCCAATACCAGAAAACCACTTTGAAAGCTTGCCTTGCCTTAATAACAAAAGCATTTTTTGCTCTATATTTCTAGGAAGTCTTAAAAAGTAATATAATTTTTTTAATTCTGAATTTGAGAGACTCATAAATCCACACAATTAATCTTATTTTCCAATGAACCTAACTTATCAATGGTCAATTTAATTTTATCACCATTTTGAAGCCAAATATTTGAATTATTTGTTTGATTTAGCTCTAACAAGCAACCTGTAGAGCAAGTTCCAGATCCTATTAAATCGCCTGGGAATAACTCAACTCCATATGAAGCTCTTTCAATCATATCTGCAAAAGACCATGTAATATTTTTAAAATTATCATTTGAAATTAACTTATTATTTAAAAAACCAGACATTTCTAAATCATATTTTAAATCTTCAGCGCTACCAATCATTCTATCTTCTATTTCATCTAAAGTAACAAGAAAGGGACCTACTGAAGAAGCAAAATCTTTTCCCTTAGCTGGACCTAGATTAAGTTTCATTTCTTTCATCTGAATTGCTCTAGAACTCCAATCATTTAAAATTGTGAAACCAGCAACAAAATCATACGCTTCTTTAGCTTTTATATTCATTCCTTTTTTTGATATTATCAATCCTATTTCTAATTCAAAATCTAATTTATTTATTTGATTATTAAATAAATTTATGTTACCAGGTCCAACTATTGAATTATGATTAGAAAAGTAAAAAACAGGAAACTCATCATACTCAGGAATCATATCTAATTTTCTACTTTTTCTACCTGCTTCGACGTGCTGTCTAAAAGAATAAAAATCTCTAAAAGAATTCGGTTTTAATAAAGCCTCTGTATTTACATTGTCAAAAGAAATGATTTGCTTATCTTCAGATTCCATAAGATTATTTAGTAATACATTGTTATCACAGAAATTAAGTAAATAATCATTTAAATTATTTGGAAGTCGACCATTTGACAATAAGGGGATATCTACAATATCAAAGTCATTAATTAAACATCCTAAAGAATTAGTACCTTCAAAAGAATAAGCTATAAATTTCATGATTTATTTTCAGATTTGGCATCAAAGAATCTTGTAGTTGGATAAGCAAATTCAAGATTAATATCTTTATCAAACTCATCTAATATATCTTCCCAAATAAATTGGCTAGTAATCCTTCTTTTCCTTGGATTACATAAATATCTTATAGTTAATAAAATACCAGAATCTTCAACTTTAGTATAAACCTGGGGTTCAAAGTCAGGCTGATATACCATATATAATCTTGATACTTGTTTGAAATTTTTTGCAGCTACTTTACTAATATTTGCAGTGTGTTTTTTTGAAATTTTTTCAAGGGTTTTCTTTGCTTTTTTCCAATCACTTTCAAAAGTTAACAAAACATCAACTTCGTTCCATATATATTTAAAACCTTTACTATAATTTGCTAAAATATCAATAAAAACTTTTCCATTTGGGATATGTATGATTCTACCTGAAGCTTGCTCACCTTCACCCCAATGACCAACTTCCATTAATGTGAATTTAAAAAAATTAATATCTATTACATCTCCTGAATGCTCACCTATTTGCACTCTATCTCCAACAACAAAAGGAGCCCTAGATAATATAAATGCCCAGCCAGTAAGATTAATCAGAGGATCTTTTAAAGCAATTGCAATACCCGCAGATAATAAACCCAAATAAGTTGCAACAGATTCAAATCCTTTAAACCATATTTGTCCAATGATAATTAAAGCTAAAACATTAATAACGTAACTTGAAATTTTTTGCCATCTATATCTTACTAAAGCGTTCGATGTATTTCTAAAAAGTATTTTTAAAAATAATTTCCTAAGAATAATAAAAGATAACATTGCAATGAATGAGGCAATAAATTTTACTTGTATTGATGAGTAAGTAAAAAACCTTGTAAACCAATCTAAGTTATCTAACATAATATCAGTAGTTTGGATTCCAAGTTAGCTCTTTATCATCTAATTTATAATTTGCATACCTTGATAAAACAAAAAATAAATCTGACATTCTATTTAAATATTCTACAATAATAATATCAATAAATTCTTTATCTAATATTTTCACAACGTAACGCTCTACTTTTCTACATTTTACACGAACTAAATGCAATCTAATGCTTAACTCATTACCACCAGGTAGAACAAATGAATTTAAATCTGATAGATGCTTATTATAATAATTTTTATTTTTTTCTAATTCAATAATAGATTCTTTAGTTACCATAGGCATATTATCAGTCTTAAAATTAGTATCTACTGCAAGCATATTACCCAAATTAAAAAGTTCATTTTGAATTTTAATTAAAAGTTCATTCAGCTCATTTAAATCTTTATTATTAATTTTTTTTAATAAGACCAGGCACGATCCCACAGAGACATTCAACTCGTCAACTTCACCGAAAGCAGATACTTTACTATTACTTTTCAATACCCTTTGTCCTCCAATTAAAGAAGTCATTCCTTTATCACCGGTTCTTGTATATACTTTATTAATAATAATATTAGGCTTTTTAATTTTAATTACTCCTAATTAATTGATGAACGTTTTAACTTAATTATTAAATCGTTTAATAAAATATTTTGTATTTTTGTCCAAAATATTTTTTTACTGTTTTTGATTTTCATTAATTCCTTATTTGTCCACTCAATATAAGTAGCATCACCATCAGCTATAACATTTGCTGATGCACCTTCCTTAGTTATATAGCTTATTTCACCAATAAAACTTCCACGCGGTAGAAAAGCTATACTTTTACCTTCTGACTTTACATTGACCTTCCCATTAATTAATAATAGTATAGAATTAAGTTTTTTATCTTTTTTGATAATTGTAACTCCATTTGCAACATTTTTAATTAAACCCATCTTCCAAAATGTTAAAAACTCAAATGTAGATAAACTTTTAAAAACTGATTCATAAATATCAAAAATCTTAGGTTCAATATATCTTTTTCTTCTTTCATTAACTATCCTTACTATTTGATATAAATTAATAGCAACAAAAACTATCATCCAAAAAGAAGAATCCATATTTTGCTCTATATAACTTTGAGTAATGAATCTTAAAAAATAACCTAATGTTAATAAAATTCTAATCCATAGGATTTCTCTAAAACCTAGAGCAACAAGATTAAGTAAATATCCAACATTTAATAATATAAAACCGATATCCATTCTTATATTACAACCTTAATTGAAATTAATAATAAAATAACACCCATAATTTTACTAATTATTATAGAATATTTCTTTAAAAAATTTTTTGAATAATTAGAAGTAAAGAAAATGGAAACTATACAAAACCAAATACCGGTACAAAATACCATCCAAATACCATAAATAATTTTAATGTAGAGAGGAGTTAGTTGACTAATAATAACTGTAAAAAAAGAAATAAAAAAAAGTATGGCTTTTGGATTAAGTAAATTAGTTAAAAAA
Organism: Fidelibacterota bacterium; assembly: GCA_002707645.1. GTDB lineage: Bacteria > Fidelibacterota > Marinisomatia > SCGC-AAA003-L08 > D37C17. The sequence continues at coordinate 35,322 of PANN01000001.1, forward strand.
CCAATTAGAAAAGGACTTCTTAACTTAAAAATATTATTATCTGCTGAATTATTTATACTATTAGACATAATTAATGCGATTGATATATATAACAAATAAAAAAAACATAAGTACTTGATAAGGTTATATATATATGTATTATTAGTAAATATATAATCTACACCAAAGATACAAAGCGTTACATGTATGAATATCCCGAGAGATATTCCCAAACTAGTTTTAAGTGCGTTTAATCGTCCATATTTAATACTTTGAGAAGTAACAACAATGAAGTCTGGACCAGGACTTATAACAGCTAAAAAGTGAATAATTATTATTGATAAAAATTGTTCGATAGATATAAAAATAAGTGTGTACCGAGGGCCGGAATCGAACCGGCACGGACGTATATTGTCCGAGGGATTTTAAGTCCCTTGTGTCTACCAATTTCACCACCTCGGCATTACGAGGCGTCGACCAGATTCGAACTGGTGCATAACAGTTTTGCAGACTGCTCTCTTACCACTTGAGTACGACGCCTTAAAAAAGCTGAGCGAAAGATCGGATTCGAACCGACGACCCTCACGTTGGCAACGTGATGCTCTACCAGCTGAGCTACTTTCGCAATAAAAATATAAAAAAAGCTAAATACAAGAGTTCAATTTTAGAGAAATTAATACAATAGGAACAATACCTTTTTAAGAAATTAATGATTATGTCCATGATGAGGGTCTCCAGGAAGCCTGCCCTGAATGTCCAGCATAGGACCTCCAATTTCTAAAATCTTTTCTTTCCCTTTATCAACAATTTTAAGAATATTTGGACTATCAAATATTAATTTTCCCAATTCTATTTTTTCAAATGAAAGTGTATTTACAGCATTCTCTAAAGATTGATTTGCTTGATTTAATTGTGATTGGTATCCATATATTCTATTTAAAGTTTTCTGATCATTTCTATAAAGCTTTATTAGATCTGCGTCTGGATTACCTTGCTTCATTTTTTCTAACCTATCTTCAACACGATTAATAGTATTCTCACACCAAGCTAAATCTGTAAAAGGTACTGCTTTATCAACTAAATTTAATTCAAATTTATAAAGTATTTTACCTCTGTCACCGGCTATGTATGTTGGAATTTGAGCACCACCGTCTGAAGAACGAGTTCTTCCTCTGCTACTTAAAATCATATCTAGTTCTAAATCATCATTATATAATTTAGTCAAATCTTGCTGACTAGCATTAAATAGCAAAATCACAACATCGCTTTTGCTATTAACTTCTTCAAGAATATTTCTAAGAGAAGCAATTGGGTCTAAAATTTGAATTTCATTATTATCAAAAACAGATGTTAAACCAATTACACCTATGTTTATATTATTTGATTTTAGAATAGTGTACGGTTCAAAAATTAATTGACCAGACCTATTGACTATATTAGCAGATAAAAATGGGAAATTAGATTTTTTATATTGCTCTAAAATAAAATCAAGACCACCAGCAAAGTCTTTAGAGCCTACTGAAAATGCATCACATCCCATTTCATTAAAAGAATCAATAATAATTTCTGCATTCACTTTTGAAACATCTAGAGTAACACCTGGATCTAGTATGTTTTTTTTAAATAGTAAATCACCAGCATCTAGAATCAATGGATTTATACCTTCTGCTTTTAAATTTTTAATTACTGTAGCTTTTCGAGCAAGACCGCCCAATGGTTTTTTCTTTCAACCACAGGGATCTATTTCACCATGAACATTAGTAGTACCAATTATTGTCAGTATATTGCTATTATTTGATTCAATTGAAAGCAAAGGGCACAACACAATTAATATATAAATTAATTTTATCATTTTAATTATTTTTTGAATTAATATTGATATATAAACTTATACCTAATAATACGATATCTTCAAATATTCTTTCAATCATATTTTTTCTTAACTCAGTATCATCTAAACTTCCAGAATTTAGATCAAAGCACCCGCAATCGACGTTTATTCCTCTTACAAGAGCTTGAGATAAAATAAATAAGAACCATAATAATAAAGCAATAGATATAAAAGATGCACCATTTATATTTAAATTAAAAATTAAACATATTCCAATTACTAACTCAAGCATAGGTACAAACAAAGCAAATAAATTATTTAAAAATACTGGTGTAACATGATAATTATCTATCAAGTTAGAAAAACTTAAAGGGTCTAAAATTTTATCTATACTTGCATAAATAAATATAAATCCCAATAATAATCGAGATATAAATAAAAAGTTAATATTTTTAAAAAAATTAATCATTGTTCAATGGGAAACCATTATCTAACCATTCAGGCATACCGCCTTCATATATTAATATTTTTTTAATTCCTAAGCTATGTAAGTAAAACCCTAAATCTTCACTTAGGCTACATCCATGACCACTGCAATAGATTATAAAATTTTTGTTTGTAAAAGATTTATTATTTATTTTACTCATACTTTGACTTAAATAAAAATCTTCATTAAGCATACCAATATAAAATATATGACCATTGATATCAATCTTTTGAGTAAAATCATCCTTAAGTTGAATCATATATTCTAAATCATAATCACTAACAATCTCTTCAATTAATTCATAAGGCAAGTTTATGGATGATAATATATGCTGTTCGCTGAAAGATTCATTATCTCTAGCATCTATAAAAGTAACAAAATTTTTGTCATATAGTAATTTAGCAGTTTTTAAATCTACAAGAGTAGGAGATTTAAGATTATTAATAAAGGTTAATAGGCTATCAGATTCACTAGAAAACTCGCCAACTTCTTTTAGCTTTGATTCTTTAAATAGAGGATAATCGTCTAGAAAAAAATATCTACACAAAGACAAGACCAATGAAATTATTATTATTTGAATTATATCTTTATATTTAATTTTCATAAATTTAAATTATTCTAAGCCTAAATTTAATAAATAAAAGCTTTTTCTTTGAGAACTATTCAATAAAAAATAAATTAAGGCATTGATGCGGGTGTTTTTTTTAAGGGGATATAGCTCAGCTGGGAGAGCGCTTGAATGGCATTCAAGAGGTCAGCGGTTCGATCCCGCTTATCTCCACTTTTTAAAATTTAAAGGAGTATTTATGTTAAGCATGTCAAAATTAAGAGATAATTCAAAATGGGTATTATGGACGTTACTTTTCTTTTTTGTAGCAAGTATGACCGTTGGTGGTCTAGTAGGTGGAGCTAATATCCTTGGCACCATACAAAGTTTTTTTGGTAAAGTTGATACGACTTTATATGTTGGAAAAATAGGCAATGAAAGTATCCCTATTTCATATTTTTTAAATGAAAGACAAATACAATTAAATCGTTTTAGACAACAAGGAAGGAATATAGATTCAAGAGCTGAGCAAAATGCAAGCGATTTTGCTTGGAATAATATTATTGAAAGAAAAATTAAAGATGAAAAAATAAATGAACTAAACATGGTGGTTCAACCTGATGAAGTTTATAATTTTTTACTTCTAAGCCCTCCTTTAGCCTTTCAAAATAACCTTAAAGAATTAGGTTTATTTAAAGATGAAGAAGGAAATTTTGATTTAGATTCTTATCAGTATTCAGTTAGCAATAAAGGTATCCCAGACACTGCAAGAAACTTACTATTAACTTGGGAAAATTATTTGAAAACATTTTTAGCAGATAGAAAGCTACAAAGTTTTTTCAATAATTTAAACAGCATTTCAGATTATGAAATTAAAAACGATTACAAACTAAATAATATTAACTGCACAATAGATATACTAAATATTAAAGTTAATGATGTTAGTGATTCACTTATAACAATAAGTGATGATGAAATATTGGATCAGTATAATAACGATAAAGAAGAGAAGTATAAAAATGAAGAGTCAATTACATTACAATATATTCAATTTGAAAACCTTAATTCCACTACAGATTTGGACTCTCTTCAAATAATAGATTTACAAGATAGCCTGCTGCAATTATCAATTGATTTTTCATCTGATGCTCAAATGACTTCTTTTGAAGAGGCAATACAGGATTATGATATCACTAAAATTGATACAATTAAAGTAACTGAAGATTTTAAAAATAATTCAGGTTTACCATTTCAAATGGGAGCAGTAAGACAAGCTATTAGATTTGCTTTTGATAACAATTATGGTGATACTTCTGATTCTTTCCAGACAGATAATGGTCTTGCTGTCTTTAATATTTTAGGTAAAAATAAAAGCTATTATACTGATTTAGAAGAGTTAAAAGGTAGCATTGAAAGAAGTTTGAAGAGAAAACATAAGCAAGACTATTCATATGAGTTACTATCAAATACTGATTACGAATCAAAAGATTGGAAAGAATTAGCTGAAAATAATGAGCTTATTTCATTTTCTAATAATATATCGTCATCTATGGGTGGTAGTTTTCAAACTATTGGAAGAAATAATTCTCTAATAAGTCATTTAAATTCAATGGATAATAATGAATTTTCTAAGATTATAAAATCATCTAGTAATGTTTTTGTTGTAAAACTTATAACAAAAGATAAATTTAATGATGATAATTTTGCTGTCATACTTGATTCATTGAGGACTGAATCGTCCTTAAAAGCTAGAAACAAGGTATATAATCAATGGCTAAACAGTAAAAAAGATAACTTGGAAGTGATTGATCTAAGATCAAAAATATTTTAATTTTCTATATCAGATATAGATAGATTATTTACAAAGACATACTCATCTACTTCAAGACCCCATCTTTGCATTGACTTTTCAAGGTTAGATTTATTAAAACTTTGTTCATTTACTTTCAATACTATAGTCTTCGTTAAAAAAGATCCATCAACAAAATCTATATGAGGTTTTTGTTTGAATTCATTTCTAAGATTTTTAATTATATCTTCTTCTTTCAAATTAGATATTTTTAAAATAACATTAGTATTTTTTGGATGATTATCTTTACCAGCAAGCAGTAAAAAGGTTGATAAAAATAATATTGGAATAATTATATGCTTCATTTAATAATACTTAATTATAAGTTATATATAAAAAAGAATATAAACAATAATTACTTAAAGTAAATTATTAAGTAATTATTTATCTGAATTTCTTTCAACTAAATCAGTATCAACTGAATTTAACATCAACATACCGATAAAAAATAATACTGCTAACATTAGAAGAGACAATCTAATATCTCCAGTTAATGTTACAACAACAGTAAACAATAGAGGTCCTAAAAACGCTGTTGCTTTTCCTGAGAATGCAAAAAAACCATAAAACTCATTTTCTTTATTCTCAGGAATTAAGCGTCCCATTAATGATCTACTTGCTGCTTGATTTGGTCCCATAAAAATCCCGATTAACGCTCCAGCTATCCAAAAATAAAATTCACCATTTTCTAAAACTGGTGCAATAAAAGCTATTAAAAGTGCAATAATAAATCCAAAATTAGTTATTTGAATTGTTTTTTTCCCTCCTAAATAGTCATCTAAAAAACCAAATAAAAAAGCACCTATACCAGCAAAAATATTTAAAACAATACCAAATATCATTAGCTTACCATTTGTATCCATATCAAATCCAAATTGAGTATATGCATAAGGCCCCCCAAATGCAATTACAGTTATTATTGCATCATTATAGACAACTCTTGCTAATAAAAAACGTATNACCTGCTTATAATTTCTAATNTGATTAAATGTATTTTTTATTTCTTTAAATGAATTTGAAATAATATTATTNGNGAGTTTTACAATTCTTTCGTTACTNTTAACAAATAAAAAAGTAGGTATTGAAAAAACAGCAAACCATATTGCTATAAAAACATTAATTATTCGAATATGCTGATATGAAGATTTATCTAAAAAATTGCCAGTTAGAGGATTGATTGGATTTTCAGGAACAACAAATAATAGGAAACAAGCTGCTAGAGCTATAAGACCTCCGATATAGCCAAAAGACCACCCATAACCAGATATTCTACCTATTTTATTTTTTGGAGCAATTTCGGGTAAGTAAGCATTTAAAAATACTCCTCCCATTTCAAAACCTATATTTGCGATACAAAAAAATAAAAGCGCATTAAAAACATCTCCAGGCTCAGGAAAATACAACATTAAAGAAAAAATAATACATATCCATGTCCAAAAAATTAAAAATAGCTTTCTATACCCTCCTCTATCAGCTACAGCGCCCATAATAGGAGATAAAAAAGCTATAATAAGTGAAGATATCGTAATAGCCTTTCCCCATGCTGCAATACCAAGTTCTTCTGATCCTAAAAAAATAGTTGATGTAAAAAATGTGGAATATATAAATGTTACGGTTATTGTCGTAAAAGGCTGGTTTGCAAAGTCATAAATTGACCATGAAAAAATAGTTCTTTTATAATTATTTCTATTTATCATTTTCAAAGTATTTTTTTAAATCAATAAATCCACTTTTTGTAAATTTGAGAAACATAAAAATAAACATGAAAATTGAAAATAAAAAAAGTATCTGCCAAAAAAATTTCCAAGTCATTGTATTAATCCTTTTTATCTGGTAATATTAACGATCCTATTATCATTAAACATAAGCTAAAAAATAAAGATAATAATCCTATTATTGCAGGATTTTCAATACCAATACCAATATACTCTCTTACAGGTTCAAGACCAACTATACTCGAAAGGCCACCAAGTAGAGATAAAACAGCTCCAGATGAACTTGCTTTTTTCCAATAAAGACCTAAAACAACAACAGAAATTGCACCTGTAAAATATATGGCACCCGTTATTCCCAGATAATCCCAAATTGCATCAGATCCTTCGTAGAACATCCCCCAATAAAATATATAAATACCGAGGATTAATATTATTATTCTTGTAATAAATATTTTAAAATCAGAACTTAACTTTTTATTTGATAAAGGCTCAATTATATCATTTGTTATAATACTACTCCAGCATAATAAATAGCTGTCGTGAGTGCTCATAAAAGCTGCTAACATTCCAGCTACAACTATACCAAGAACACCAACTGGAAGAATTTCTGCTAAAAACATAGGCATCAAAGAAAGAGATTGACTACCAATATTACCATTAAAATAAACATAAGCACATATTCCTAAAAAGCATGGTATAATAAATCTAATTAAGAATGAAAAAGATGACCAAATATATTGTTTTTTAACAAGCGTACTGCTTTCAATCGATAAGACTCTTGTTATAGAAGTTGGCCATATCACAGCACTCACAAACCCCAAAACAACTTGCCATGATATATAAAACCCTCCCATTCTATCTATAGGATTATAAATTTTATCAATATTATAGTTTTCATTATTTTGTAATACTATAAACTCTAAAGATTCAAATAGATTATTCCAACCTAAAGTTTTAATTGAATAAAAAACACAAAACATAAAACCAATAGAAAGAATTACGTATTGAATGTAATCAGTTACTATGACTGATATCATTCCACCTGAAACTGTGTAAACAAGAACTAACACAAGCAAAATGAACATAATAATAGTTAATAAATTGTCATTATTACTAATTCCAAAAATACTTTGAATAAAAATAGCTCCTACTTTTAGAAACAAACCCATATTTAGTATACCACCTAAAGATAATAAAATAGCTCCTATAATACGAGTATTAGGGCCAAATCTTATACTATAGTACTCGGGTATACTTTTCACTCTTAGTTTTCGTAGTTTAACTACTACAAAACCTGTTAACCCTATTAATAATGTAACGATAAATGCGGCAAGACCTATATGGAAAGATGAAAACAATCCATTGATACCAGTTTGAGCATTATACATTACAGTTATAAGGCCTAACTCTGTTCCAAGCATAGTAACTACACCTAAAGATAAACTAACACTCCTATTAGCAATCATAAAATCAGAAAAATCTTTAATATATTTCCTGGTAAAAATACCAACACAAAAAATAAGAGTTAAATATAAACCTATTATTATAAAGTCAATTAAATGCATTTTTTAATACAGTAAAAATTTGTCATTATTAATATTATCCCAGCTTTTTATAAGTAGTTCAACATCTTTATCTAATAAAATATGCTGTCTTAATTTACTTGATCCATAGAGTTTGTCTATGAAGTTACTTTTAAGAAATTTAAATTCATTTGGATGTATTTTATGTATAACACTTAATAGATGTAGAGCTAGAGCAATTGGACTAATTTTATCTCTATCTAAAATTTCTATTTTCAGACCATTACATTTTTCATTTAAATATTTTGGATTTAAAGATTTTCCAATTATAGACCTAGGAGTAAAGTTAGTTTTAGAAATTTTNAAACCATCTAAATCCTCATTACTAATTTCATTAATTATCTTTTCTGAATTTAACCAAGGAGCTCCTATTATTTCAAACGGACTATCTGTCCCTCTTCCCTCTGAAATATTAGTTCCTTCAAGTAAACATAAACCGCTATATAAAATAGCTGCTTTAAGATTTGGAATATTTGGTGATGGAGGTATCCAAGCTTGATTCATACTATTAAAATACATATTTCTTTTCCAACCTTGCATCTTCACTATATGTAAATCAGATTTTAATCCATTTTGAAGCCAATTTTTTTCGTTTATTAATAATGCTAGTTCTCCAATTGTCAAACCATGCCTTGTTGGAATTTGATGCATTCCTACAAAAGAGGAAAATTCTTTATCTAACATAGGTCCTTCAATTTTACCGCTAATTGGATTAGGTCTATCTAAAACATAAAAAGGTATATTATGCTTAGCACAAACCTCCATAACATATGTCATTGTACTAACATAGGTATAATANCTACTTCCTATATCTTGTATATCAAAAATTATAGCATCTAAATCAATTAAATATTTAACATCAGGTTGAAAGCTATTTCCGTACAAACTAATAATTGGAATATTAAAGTCATTTATATTATCGATATGTTCACCAGCTGCATAATTATTAACTAAACCGTGTTCTGGAGTAAATACAATTTTTAAATTGAAATTTTTAAATTTAGGTACTATCGTTTTATATTCATTATTAATTTCTATAATATCGCTAGAATGGTTTACGACTAAACCAATATTTTTGATACTATTAAAGTAGTTTTCATTTTCTAAAAATATTTCACCTCCATTAAATATTTTATCATTCAGGCAACTTTCTTTCACTTTTATATCAATGATATTAGATGTATAATCACTTTGATCACTTCTATAAAAAAATAAAATACCTAAAGAAATTATTAATATTACTACAATATCTCTAAAAAATAAATATTTATGAAATTTTTCAAGAATTAGAACAACTGAAATATTTATAAAAACACTACCAAGTATATAAAATGTCCAAGCGATATTTATTTTAGTAAAAATAAATACGATTAGGATACCAGATAAATACCCTAAAACTATATTTTGCGTCCTAAATTTCCCTAATCTAGATAAAATAAAGAAACTAAGTAAAACACCGTAGGTAAATGATGCAATTTTCAAACCTATAATAATAAGTGAATTATTAACATTATTGAAAGCAATTGCAACTGATACAAGAATCAAAGTCCAAATTAAAGCAACAAATCTGGAGGTCTTCAACGATTTAACATTAGGAAACCAATCTCTTAACGTCGACGAAGAAAGAGCATTTATAGATGAACTTAGTGTTGACATCGCTGCAGATAAAACCCCTGCTATTACTATTCCCTTAAAACCAACCGGTAATATATTTTTAATTATATATGTAATTTCTCTATCTTTTTCAATNATTNCACAATCTGTTACTAGGTAAATTAATGAACCAATAAATAAAAATAATGAAAATTGAATAAACACAAATATTCCACTTCCAATCATTGCTTTTCTAGCAGATACAATATTGTTTGTAGCTAAAACTCTTTGTACTATCATATAATCTGAACCATGAGATGCAAAAGAAAGCATACAGCCCCCAATGAAAGCAGATAAAAAAGAAAATGGATTAGTTAATATATTACCACCAAAATCAAATATTTTTAATTTTCCACTACTATATAAATAATTAATAGAGTTATCTGGGATCAAATCCGTTAAGAAGTAAATACATATCATGGCACTTACTAAGTATATAATAAATTGAAATGCATCAATTTTTATAACTGCTTTCAAACCTCCGAGAACAGTATAAATAAGTGTAATAAAACCTATAAGTAGAATAGATACATAAATAGACCAACCTGTAATTGATTGAATGATAATTGCTGTTGCTAAGAACCTTACACCATCAGCCATAACTCTAGTAAATAAGAATGTTAAAGAAGCTAATTTTTGTATATGAATATTAAATTTTTTTTCTAATATTTCATAAATCGAGGTTATACCATACTTAAAGAAAACTGGTAATAATATAATACTTACTAATATTCTTCCAACAATGTAACCTAAAGCTAATTGTAAAAATGTCCAATCTCCTCTATAAGAAATGCCCGGAACACTTATAAAAGTAAGAACAGAGGTCTCGGTTGCAACAATAGATAACATAGCTGTGAACCATGGGACATCTCTACTAGCTAAAAAAAAATCTGAGAATGATTTATTGCTATTTCTTTTTATTAAACCATAGGAAGAAATACCCATGAGAAATAAAACTACAATTATTATATCAAAATAATGGATATCAAAACTCCTTAATATTTATCATAATTGAATTATGTAGTTTTCTTCTAACTTTATATATTCCCTTCTTTTCTCTAGATGGATGAACTCTATTTGTTAAAAATACAATTATAATTTCTTCTTTTGGATCAATCCATAATGAAGTACCAGTAAAACCCAAATGACCGAAAGAACCTTTTGAAAAATAATCTCCAGCAGAGCTTCCATTTAAGGATGGGGTATCCCAACCAAGTGCACGATCAGATTTTACTGGATTATTTTTTTTTGAGGTAAAATCTTTAACTAAATTTTTTTTTAAATATCTTCTACCTAAAAACACTCCTTCATTTAAGAAAAGTTTTGAAAATTTACCAATATCATAAGCATTTGAGAATAATCCTGCGTGTCCTGAAATTCCATTTAAAATATAGGCATTTTCATCATGAACTTCACCCTTTAGCAGCCTATTCCTGAAATAATTATCATTTTCAGTTGGTACAATTATTTCTTTATCATTTGGATTAAAAAAAGTACTTGACATTTGTAGTGGATTATAAAAGTATCTTTTTGATAATTTATCTAAATTAGAATTAGAGACCTTATTAATAATATCATATAATAATATCATTCCCAAGTCACTATAAACCATTTTTTCATCTGGCTTATAATCTAAATCAAGACTAACTATATCTTTAATAATATCTTCTTTATTATTAATATTTTTAATTTTATAATATTCTTTATAANCAGGTAATCCAGAGGAATGTGTTAGCAAATGTCTAACTGTTATATATTTTTTATCCCCGTCTTTAAATTCTGGGTAAAAATCTGATAAATAAAAATCTAAACTTAACATTTTCTTCTGGATAAGCTTCATTGCTACAGGAGTTGTAGACAAAACTTTAGTTAAAGATGCAACATCATATATGCTTTCATTATTTACAAGCTTAGAATCTTCTTGATAAGTATAATTACCAAAACTTTTATTTATTAATATATTATTTTTTTTTGAAACAAATAGCTGTGCACCAGGAAATATTGAGTCTGAAATAGCTGAATTAACAATATCAAAGGTTTCTTTTAATTCAATATTTAAGTTTGATTCAAAAAAATTATTATTTTTTTTTACTTCTAGACCATAACCTCTTTTAAACTTATCATTTAAAGTAACTGGTAACTTACCTGATATATTTTTTCTTCCAAACAATGCATCAGTAGATGCATTAAGTGAAATAGAACCATATCCATAGGAACATANATATGAATCTAAATAATTGTAATTTGGCAAATATGGGCTACCAAAGCTTATACCAATAATTGGAATATTAAGAGATTTTAGTTGTTTAAGAAGTTCATTATGAGAATTATCTATTGTTGAAAGTCCTTTATCCATACTAATTCTTATTAACATAGATACAATAATCATATCTGAATCTTTAACCTTATTAATTATATCTTTACTACCAAGATTACTTAGTTTATCATTTATATAAACTTCGTTCACATTGCCATGAATATAGTTTATATCCCTTGCAAAAGATTTTAATCTTGTTCTTAAATCATTATCAGTAGAAAGTAATAAATGAGAAACTTTTTTATAATTATTAGGCTTAAACGGGATTATATCATTATCATTTTTTATAANAGTAATAGATTTTTCAGCAATTTCTTTTGATACTTTGCGATTCTTTGATGAAGCAATTTCTTGTTCCACAATCATCCAATCATCTTCAGTTTTATCAAATAGTCCCATATCTTTCTTTTGTTCAATAATTTTATTATATGAATAATTAATTCTTTCTAAAGAGATTCTACCATTAACTACAGCTTTAAATACAGACTCTATTGCTGAAACTGCATTTAAAGGTAAAAGAATGATATCTGCACCAGCTTCAATTGCTTTAACTGCAGATTCACCATGCCATACATTGGAGGTTAAAGCTCCCATTTCTAATGCATCTGTAATTACAAGCCCCTTATAATTCCAATCTTCAATTAGAATATCATTAACTATTTTTTTTGAAAAAGTCGCAGGAACATTTAAGTCATCAACTGAATCTATAACTATATGTCCTGTCATAATTGATTTTACTCCAAAATCAACAGCTTGCTTAAATGGAAAAAGTTCATTAGNGAACAATTCTTCTTTAGATATATTAATTACTGGTAATTTTGTATGACTATCTGTATTTGTATTACCATGTCCTGGATAGTGTTTGGCACATGCTATCAATCCCTGATCTTGAATACCTTTTATGAAAGGTAATCCATACTTAGCAACAATTTCCGGTGTATCTCCATAAGATCTAAAATTTATTATAGGATTATTTTTATTATTATTAATATCTAGTACAGGTGCCAAAATAAAGTTTACACCTATTGATTTAGCTTCTTTTGCTGTGATTTTACCTTGCAAATATGAATAGTTAGTATCGCCAGTTGCAGCAACAGCCATATTAGATGGAAATAAAGTTCCATTTATAAAAACACCCAGTCCTCTTTCATAGTCTGAAGCAATAAACAAAGGTGTTCTAGATATACTTTGAAAATGTTTTATATTACTGTATGTACCATGAATATTACCCGTAAATGTAATTAAACCTCCNATATTATATTTATTTATAAAATATTCAATATCTTTTTTTTTCCAGCTCTCATTATTATGAAAATTTCCATCCATTCTAAGCATAAACATTTGAGAAATTTTATCTTTTAAATTTATATCATTATTTTTATTAGTATTTTCATGTATAATATCATTATTCTCAACTTGATAGGTAGAGCAACTAAAATAAAAAAGAATCAATATAAAATTTATTTTATTAAACATATTTTCGTTCTACTCTATTAGATATTCTAGTTAAATATACGTACGGAATTGTGTTAAACTTATTTGCTATATATTCTAATCTTGAATATTTATTTTTTCCACCCCATATTGTCACTTTATCAATATTTTTTTTTTGATTATATTTAGTTATATCAATACAAATTAGATCCATTGATACTCTCCCAATAATAGGAAATTGAAAATCTTCATAAAAGACCTGACCTCTATTAGAGAATTCAATGGGAACTCCATCACCATATCCGCACTGAACAATAGCCATTTTCATATTTTTTTTTGCAATGAAAGAACAACCATATCCAATTTTATCGCCTTTTTTAATTTGTTTATGTAATATGATAGGTGCTAAAAACTCCATTACAGGTTTTAAATTATTATTTACTTTTTTATTTGGTGATATACCATAAATTGATAGACCTGGTCTAACAAAATCATATAAATAATCTTTATAATTAAATACTCCTGCGCTATTTAATAAATGAAACTTTATATTACTTTCTTTAACTTGATTTACAATTTTCTTAAAATTANTAATTTGCTTACTATTATGTTTAGAATTTTTATTATCTGCCGATGATAAATGTGAATAGACACCTTCTAGTTTTATATATTTAGATTTTAGTGCTAATTTATATATATCACAAAAATCAATCATTTCACATCCAAGTCGCCTCATTCCTGTATCTACTTTAATATGACATCTTAAAACATAATTACTTTTTTTACATACGGAATTTATATATTCAATATCATTAAAAGAGTTAATAGTAAATACAACATTTTTTTGCATAATATTTTTTTTTAAAAAAATTTTACCTAGGTGAAATATATTTAATTTAATATTACTATTGATAATTTCAACAATTTCATTACAAGTTGCTACACATACTGTTTTAATTTCATTTTCACTTAATTTCTGTGCTATTTTTAATGTTCCATGTCCGTAGGCGTTTGATTTTATAACAGGATAAATCTCAGAATTACTCATTATTGATTTTAAATAATTTATATTATCTATCAAATGATTTAAGTTTATCCTAACTTCAGAATTCATACTTATTTTTTTGGTTGAATTATTTTATTAAAAGAAATATTAATATTTTTCCCTTGTGCAGCAAGTAAACCAGCACTCATTGAACAAGAAATATNAGAAAAAATCCAATTAATTTTATTGAAATCAAACTTTAAAGAATCAACTAATAGCGATCTAAAAAAATCATTTCTAATTATGCTACCGTTTCCAGCAATCATAATATTTTCTTTACTAAAACTCATTTCATCTACTAAGTAAGTAATGTAATCTCCAATATGCCTAGTTCCTTCCTGTAATACNGATAAAGCAATATCATTNCCATCCTNAGCTAAAGAAATAATATCTTTTGATATAGAAGCAGTATTNTAAACCAANTCTGATTTATTTGAGAGAACCTCTTGTATTAAATTAATATTTTCAATATCAAGTGCTTTTTTAATACAATCATGAATTTCAATTATATCGTCACTTACTGATAGAAGTTCTTGATTAAACAAAATTTTATTAATTATTTTTTTTCCTATCCAATAGCCACTTCCTATATCGCCTTTATCAAAACCATTACCAGCAACTTTAAATATTTTACCTTTATCATCTTTTGCAAGACATACAATACCGGTTCCTATTGACAACAAAATTCCTTGACCAGCAGGACACAAGAGTTGATAAGCAGCTTCAGTATCAGATAAAATTAGACTATTTTTAGATAGATTATTCTTATCTAATTCTTTTAATAATAATTCTCTGCTATGAATATCCGATATACCTGATAAACCAAAACCAAGCGCAGAAATTTCTGAAATATTTATATTGATTTTTTGTGCTAAACTTTTAATCATATTAATAATTATTTTAACACCATCTTCCTTATAGACATATAGATTAGATCCTTTATCATCTATTTTCACTAGAAGTTCACCCAACTCATTAAAAATAACACCTCTAGTAGTAGTTCCACCACCATCAATACCTAATATATATTTGTCATTATTCATATTAACGTTTCATCTTACTTTCGATTATATAATAACTTAAGGTAATAAAAACTAAAAGATAAAAAAAAGAAATTAGTATCATACTAAAATAAAGAGAATCAAAAGATATAATATTTTGGATATTAATTAATGTAGCTGATAAGGGGAAATAACTAATAATATTAATATATTCTTTTGGATATAAATCAAGAGGTACTAATGAACCGATACTGAATGATAAAAATAAAAAAACAAAAGAATTAAATATATTAAAACTAAATTTATTTTTTATAAAATAATTACTTATTAAAGAAATATTTGATATTATTACCATACTAGGAAGCAATATGAAGAAACATTTTATAAATTGTATAAAGTTCATAAATCCGATACTTAAAGAATTCAAGATTATAACAGATATAGTATATTGAAAAAAACCTACAATAATAGAAAAGGAAATCTGAGATAACAAGTATTCAGAAGTAGTTATTGGTAAAGATTTCATGAAATCATTATCATACATTTTTTTAAACCAACTAAGGTTAAATATATAAATATTAAATAAAACTGATACAAACAAGACTCCTGAACATACCCAAATAGAGTAAATTGGTTTTAAATCTATAAAAACTTTTGATAGAGGTATTGCTAAAAACATAAAAATTAATGATGGAAATAAAAATAATATAAAGATATATTGTAGAATATTTTTTTTAATATTCAATAATTCTTTAATTATTAATATCAGAACATTATTCATCATTGCCTGTATTGATTCCTTTAAATATATCTTCTAAACTACAATTAGAAATATCTAAATCTTCTATTTCAGAATCTAAAGCATGTTTTAAAATTTTAAAATATTCTGTTTTATCTGTTGAATAAAATTTAAATATATTATCTGAAAATGAAGAATTAATAACTTTAGGATTTAAGGAAATCTGCTTAATAAATTCGTTAGGAATTTTTTCTTTGAATGTTATTGAGAATCTAGCTAAACCATGAGTATTATTTACTAGATTTTCAAAAGTACCGTTATACCTTATATTTCCATTATATAGGATTGCAATTCTATTTGAATAATCTTGGGCATCATTAAAATTATTTGTAGTAAAAAAAACAGTAGATTGTTTTAATGAATTACAAATATAGTCCCATATTATTTGTCTATAATTTGGATCTATATTAGAAGTTGGCTCATCAAGTAGAACTATCTCAGGATTATGAATTATTGATCTTGCAAACATGATAACCCTACTAACTCCGTAAGATAAGGTGTTAGGCATAGAATCTAAATAATCATAAAAACCTAACTCTTTTGAAATATCATTAATTTTTTTCTTTAAAGAAACCTTATCAAGCCCATGTAATTGACCATAAATAGATATATTTTCATCTACAGTCAAATCATTATCAAGCTCTATATTTTGTGGCATATATCCAATAATTGATTTTATTTTATTTAATTTTAAACCTATATCATATCCTTTAATATAAATCGAGCCTTTATCTTTTTGCATGATTCCAGATATTAATTTAATAATTGAAGATTTACCTGAACAATTTGGACCGACCAAAGCAAACCTTGTATTTTTTTCAACACCAAATGACAAATCTGCTAATAAAGTTTCAGATTTTATTTTTTTTGCAACTGATTTAAATGTAATTGATGCTTCCATATTTTAGTGAGCCTCGTACCAATTTTTACCAAAATTATAATCAACTTTTATAGGAACATCTAATTTTATAGCACTTTCCATTTCTTTTACGACCAAATTGATAATTTTATCTTTTTCATTTTCAGGTGTTTCAAAAAGCAACTCATCATGAATTTGTAATATCATTTTAGATTTTAGATTATATTCACTCATTTTAGTAAATATTTTAATCATAGCTACTTTAATTAATTCAGAAGCAGTACCTTGAATTGGCATATTAATTGTTGCTCTTTTTTCTGCTTCCTGAATATTTCTATTAGTTGCTCTAAGATTAATTGTATTCCTTTGTCGTCCTAATATAGTTGAAACAAATCCATTATCTAAACCTTGCTTAATAGTATCTTCAATATATTTTTTAATTCCCGGGTATCTTTCAAAGTAATTTGTGATTATATTTGAAGCTTCTTTAATTGAAATTTTAAGCTCCTGAGATATTCTAAATGGTCCAGCTCCGTATGCTATGCTATAATTTATAATTTTAGCAACTCTTCTATGATCATATTTCACATCCTCAATATCTATACCGTAAATTAAAGAAGCTGTCTTAGAGTGCACATCTAAATTATTTTTAAATGAATCTATCAATTTTTTTTCTTTTGAATAATGAGCAAGTATTCTAAGCTCAATTTGTGAATAATCAAATGATATAATAATATTATTATTGTCTGTTTTGAAAGCTTTCCTAATACTCTTTCCAACATCAGATTTAATTGGAATATTTTGGAAATTTGGTTTAGTACTAGATAATCTTCCTGTAGAAGTTATTGCTTGATGAAATGAAGTATGTATTCTATTTGTAATTGGATTAATAAATGTAGGCAGCTTGTCTAAATAAGTATTAACAAGTTTATTTAAATGACGATAGCTCAATAAGTATTCTGCTATTGGATGATGGTCAACTAATTTTTTTAAAACATCATGGGAAGTACTCCTCTTTTTAAACATTTTTAGCTTCAAATCATCAAATAAAACTTCTGATAATTGCTTTGGAGAATTAATATTAAAATCTTTATTTGATATTTGATGAATTTTACTTTTCAATGAACTAAGCTCAATATTAAGATTTTCACAAAGATTATTGATAATTAATTTGTCAACAAAAACTCCATTATACTCAATATCAACCAGTACTTTGATAAGTGGTATTTCAACATCATAAAATATTTTCTCTAGATTTTTATTTTTTAATATTTTAGATTGTATTTTATATATCTGATATACTACATCTGCATCTTCACATGCATAAATACAAATATCCTTTAGAGGCACTTTATCCATTGTAATCTGATTAGACTTTGTGCCAATTAAATCTTCGATAGGAATCATAGAGTAGTCTAAGTAATCTTTAGCTAAAACATCTAACTTATAACTATTTTTTTCTGGAGAAATTAAACTTTCAGCAATCATTGTATCAAAATAAATGCAATTTATTTCTATATTATTTCTTTTTAATACAAGCATATCATATTTAATATTTTGTCCAATATATTTTATATTAGGGTTTTCTAAAAAAGGTTTAATTATTGATAATATTTTATCAGAATTAAATGAATCAGACATTTTATCATTATTTATAAATGGAATATAAAAGCCGGAATGCTCTTTGTAAGAAATAGATACTCCAACAATTTTTGCTCTATTAGGATCTAAATTAGTCGTTTCTAAATCTATCGAAACAATTTTTTTCTGATCAAGAACATTTAGCATAGAAGTTAAACTATCATAATTATTTATGGATACATATGATTTCTTTATTTCTACTTTTTTCTCATAATTTTTTGGTTTAAAATCTAATGATTTATCAAAAGTATGAATATCATGACGATGTAATTCATCTAATAAATTACTGAAAGATAATTTATTAATATTCATTTCTTTTAAATCAAAATCTATCTTAACATTTTTATCTATAGTAACAAGACTCTTTGATAAAAGTGCATTTTCTTTATTTTCATTTAATAATTTTACTGTTCTGGGATTATCAATCTTATCTAAATTCTTGTATATATTTTCAATTGTTAATAACTGTCTTACTAATTTAGAAGCAGTTTTAGCACCAACTCCTCTTACACCTGGTATATTATCTGATGTATCACCAACCAGTGATAAATAATCAATGAAATTAACAGGATAAATGCCATATTTATCATAAACATTTTCTATATCATATACTTTAGTAGGCTTGAAACTATTTCCTGGATTATATAAAAAAGTTTTTTCATCAACAAGTTGGACT
>PANN01000007.1 GCA_002707645.1 Fidelibacterota bacterium
CGGCAGTTGATCCACATGCATTGTCACATCCAGAAGGACCAGCCTCACCACAACCACAACCTAAATCTATATTTCCATCACAATCACACGTGCCATCAGCAATACCTGAACCATCACATACACCGCATTCATCTACTACTGCAGAACCGCCACATATACCCGCGCAATCTTCAACTACTGTTCCATCACATTCTCCGGCACAGTCATATACACCACTTGCACAATCGTTACCGCCATCATCACCTATCGAAACACTTAGAGTAAATTGCTCTGGAGTAACAACGTTACCTAGCACCATATCAGATATAAAATCATAGGTTTCATCTACATCATAAACTGAATCTGTTTCAGCATCATAAAATTGAAATGTAATTGTTTCACCTGATGCTTGGTTGCTGTAAACTAAAAGTAAAAAAGCATAGCCACCTCCTAAAGGAGCAGGAACAGCACTAGCACTTACAAAACCTCTTTGCTCTCCATCTACAAAAGCTGCCATTAAATCATCAGCAGAGCCAATATCAGACCCATTAAGATATGTTCTTGATGTAACTGAACCACTATTTTGATAATTAGTGATATTATCAAATAAACCATCACCGTTAGAATCCCAATCTGATGGTGGATCAGCGAAAATAAATGTTGAAAGAATCAAAGTAAAAATTATATTTTTAATTAAAGTAAAATATTTCATAAAAAGCATCTCCTTTTTTGCCTTTTTAATTATAATAATAAATAGAGGGACTAGCAAATATAATAAAGTAAAATTATGTAACGCAAACTATATAATAACTATTAAAAAATATTTTATCTCAAAATTGGCCAGTAAATAGGAATGAAATAGCTTGCAACTAACCAAAAAATAATGGTTAAAGGGAATCCCACTATTAAGAAGTCTTTGAATTTATACTGACCAGGTCCAAAAACCATAAGGTTAGTCTGATACCCTATGGGTGTCATAAAACTAGCAGAAGCACCAAAACATATTGACATTAGAAAAGCTCTAGTTGGATCAAGAGCTATGTCAGGGTTAGTTATTTGAAAATGATTTGATAATAATATTGCAAGAGGTGACAAAATAATTGCAACAGCAGCATTTGATATGAATGCTGATGTTATAAAAGTAATAAAATATAAAATTGAAATAACATAATTAATTTTTAATTGGGGGTCAATATTCATTTCTTCAACAAATATGATTATAAAATCACTCAAAAAATTTGCTGCCCCAGTATTCTCCATAGCAGTACCAATCGGAATAAGTAGCGCAATAAGAAAAATGACAGGCCAATTTATTGCTTCATAAACGTCAGTCATTGAAATTGATTTAAGGACAAGTAATAATATAGCAGCAAGCATTGCTCCTTCAGTAATTGAGATAATTTGGAAAGAAGCTAGGAGCATAACTACAGGTAAGAGTAAAATAGACAACCACCAGTACCGCTCATATCTAAGATGTATATCTAATTCTTCTAAAATAATTAATTCATTTTTTTCTCTAATTGATTCTACTTTATCTTTTGGAATCATTATTAGAAGTGTATCAGAAAAACGAAGCCTTATATGCGCCACTTTATCCCTTAATAATTCTGATTGTCTACTAATAGCCAAAACAAAAGAATTATACATTTCTCTATAATTTAATTGACTTAAAGTTTTACCTATTATAGTAGAATTTTGAGGAACAAGACCTTCAACAAGAACATGGTTGTTTCCTGTTAATTGATTTTGAGATAATTTAATATCTGAAAGTAATAATAAACCTAAATCTTTCTTAAAATTCAAAATATCTTTTACATTAATTTGAATTAACATGACATCATTTTGTCTAATAATTGTATCATTAAGAGCTATAGTTAAATCTATTTTATTTCTAATAATTTTAACCACATCAAATTCGTACTTATCTTTTACTTTAAAATCAGCAATAGATTTGCCAACTAATTTTGAATCTTTCTCTATTTTAAATTCAGTTAAATAAGTACTCATATGATACTTCTGAGTTAAAGAAGATGTTATGGCTCTAGAAGGTAATATCCATTTTGAGATAAATAAATTATAAAAAATACCTATAAAACAGAAAATAGCTCCTAGCTTAGTAAATTCAAACATTTTAAATGGTTCGATACTAGAATGATTTTCTAAAAAAGAATTAACAATTAGATTTGTTGAGGTTCCAATTAATGTAAGAGTACCACCAAAAATTGCGGCGTAAGAAAGAGGTAGTAGTATTTTAGTTGGGCTAATGTGAAATTTTTGACATAATTTAAGAGCAAGAGGTATGAAAATAGCAACTGCAGCTGTATTATTCAAAAAACCTGAAATTATAGCTGTAGTTATAAAAAAAATGGAAAATGTTAACCATTTACTATTTCCACCAAATTTATATAGATAGTTTGATAAAACTTCTAAAAAACCTGTTTTAACAAGTGCTTTACTAATTATAAAAATTGCTCCAATAGTAATGACAGCTTTATTACTAAACCCAGAAATAGCCTCATCAATTGTAATAATATTACAAATTAATAGCAAGCCAACTGTTCCCAAAGCAGTAACTTCCATCGGAACAATTTCAAATACAAATGAGATAATCATCAATACAATGATTATCATAAACTGCAATAATTGTGGATCTAATTCAAGCATATTGACCTTATCAATTAATTTAATATAATTTTTATAAAATAATTAAGGTCTTTTATTTAAGAATTAATTACAAATAGTATCAATTAGTGCAAAACATACTTTATATGGGTCCATATTCGCTGATGGTCTTCTATCTTCCAAATAACCAAAACCATCGTTTGCTGTTCCCATTGGAATTCTTATTGATGCTCCTCTATCACTTACCCCATATCTAAAATCACTAATACTACAAGTTTCATGAAGACCTGTTAATCTTTCTTCATTATTAGAGCCATAAACAGCAATATGCTCATCATGTTTTTTAGATAATTTTTCGCAAGCTGACTCTATGACTTTTAATCCACCTTTTTCTCGCATTGATTTTGTACTAAAATTGGTATGTGCACCTGCACCATTCCAATCACCCTTGACTGGTTTTGGATCTAAAGTAGCACTTACTCCATAGTCTTCACCTATCCTGTATAATAACCATCTTGCAATCCAAAGCTGATCAGAAACTTCAAGAGGACCAACAGGACCAACTTGGAACTCCCACTGCCCTGGCATTACTTCAGCATTAATACCGGAAATTTCAAGATCTGCTAGTAAACATGCTTCTAGATGATCCTCTACTATATCTCTTCCGTATACTTCATCTGAACCAACCCCACAGTAATATCCTCCTTGAGGTGCTGGAAAACCATTATCTGGCCAACCTAAAGGTTTTATTCCATCAAAAAAAGTATATTCTTGTTCTATTCCAAACCAACATTCTTCCACCGAAAATTTTTCTGATAATTTTCTTAGAG
The DNA here is from genome assembly GCA_002707645.1 of Fidelibacterota bacterium. Classification (GTDB taxonomy): domain Bacteria; phylum Fidelibacterota; class Marinisomatia; order SCGC-AAA003-L08; family D37C17. The sequence goes on from PANN01000007.1 coordinate 3,432, forward strand.
CTGCCCTAGAATTACTTTTATGAACACTGCCATCAGCATTAAAAACCTCGCACATTACTAGAATATGATTTTCACCTCTTATAGGATCTTTAAAGATACTTACAGGCTTTAATAAACAGTCGCTATCACTTCCTTCAGCTTGCTGAGTACTCGAACCATCAAATCCCCAATCAGGCAATTGGTCAACATTCTTAATAGGTCCATTAACAATTTTTGTTTTACTTCTTAATTTCGAAGTTGGTGTATGACCATCAATCCAAATATATTCTGCTTTAACTTTTCCCATTTGCCTTTCTCCTTATTTATAAGATGATAAAATTATCTGTGTTTCTGTTCTTCTAACTCCAGGCCATTGCTGGATATTTCTTAATAATTTTTCCAGGGAATCAGTATTCTCCACATTAACTAATAACACATGAGAACCATTGCCAGTTGTTGTAAAACATTTTTCTACAAACTCTTCTTTGATGGCATTACTAACAAGATTACTATATTCAGATGAGGACTCAGAAATAATTGTTATAATTGCCGATACATCTAAACCTATTTTTTTGCTATTAACTACAGCTTTATATCCTTTGATAATTCCTGTTTCCTGCAATTTTTTTATTCTATCAATTACGGTTGGAACCGACATTCCAATTTTTTCAGATATGCTCGAAGCAGCTTCCCTACCAGAAGCTTTTAGAATATTAATTATTTTTTTATCTTTATTATCTAACATTGGTTTAAAATTATTTATTAATTTAAGTAAAAATAATTATTTTCTGCAAATATTATAAATATTTATTATATTTTATTTAAATTTATTAAGTTTAGCTGTTAAATTAATTAATTATTAAGAATAATGAGCGTAATAATATATCATAACCCAAGATGAAGTAAATCAAGAGAATCCGTGAAGATTCTTAAAAAAGAATGTAAATCTTTTAATATAGTTCAATATTTAAAAGAAAAAATCAATCAAAAAACTTTAGATAATATTCTAAATATTCTAAATATTGAGCCAATCGATTTGATTAGAAAAAATGAAAAAGAATTCAAAACATCTGATATTTCTCCAAAAGAAAAAAATAGAAACAAACTAATTCAACTAATTGTAGAAAATCCAAAAATAATGGAAAGGCCTATTATTTTAAATGGTGAAAAAGGTGTTATTGGCAGACCACCTGAAAATATTTATAAAATTCTATAAATTAATTATTGTATTAACAATAGAAATTACGTCAACTATATTTACTGTTCCATCTTCGTTTACATCAGCTGAACAAAACTGAGAATCAGTTGGATTTACGAATCCAATAATAATATTAACTACACTTATTACATCTACAATATTGATTGAACCATCAAGATTTAAATCCATCAAAGGACAAGGAGAATCTCCAGACTCAGTCGTAAATTTTACTGCTAAATCTGTAATTAGTGTGTTTGGCGAATCTCCCCAAGATGAACCCAATCCTTTTTGATTGCTAAATAAATACTCTACACCCACATCCTGATCGGGCGATTCAATACCTATTGTTGAATAATTACCATTTGAATCAATATCATAAATCTGTTTATACTGAACAATTATATCTCCATCACCAGTTGAAGTAGTATGAAAACCAGGGTCTAACAGTATTACTTGAAAGGATTCTTTTACACAGTTCGGACAATTCTGATCATCCTCACCATTAGATACATTATCCCATTCGATAATCATTCTATTATTTTCATTATCATAAAAGTAATATACATCAAAGGGCTCAGCTCCATCATTATCATCTAAATCGTCCATAAAAGGAGCAATCATTGAAGATGGACCCATAGGATTTGGAATAGAAAAATTCCAAAAATAATCTAAAAAAGTTTCCTGCAGTGAAACCCATCCATTTGAACAAACTGTCAACAAACTTCCTTCTTCGTATTCAATACCATAATATTTAAAATCAAACGGCAACTGTATTGATGTCAAAGTGTCATCTTGAAGCATTAAATTTTGAGCACCATCAATCTCATTTAACTCAATCCAATCATAAATTGGAAAACCTTCAAAATTAATATCATTACTATCTATTGCTCTGTAGCCATAATCACATCTTGGAGATGGAAATGAATCAAGATAAATAGATGGATTATCACTTACAACAACTTTAGTGGAATTTGATAATAAATTATAATTAGAATTACTAAACACTGGATCAAACACTACTTGATCACCAATTCCATAATCTAAAGGAACTAAGATTGAATAATCTTCTAAATTAATACTACTGTTGCCCAGAATTTCAATACCGGAAACTACCATATTACTCCCATCTATATCAAGAGACAAGTCAAAAGAGTTTATTGAGAATTCATTAGAATTTGTTATTTGAATATCAAAACTATAACTTTCTCCAGCGACAGCAAATAAATCTCCAATAATATTAATATCTACGAAGGCAGAAAGATTTTCATTAATAGACTCTCCATTATCTGAATCATATGAAATATTGATTGATTTTTGAAGAAACTGGGGCTTATTTAAATACAATTGAATATCTGAAGCTTCATTCAAATCAAAATCTATTATCAGCAAACCATTTGAATCAGAAACACCTCTATATAATGAATTTTCATTATTATTAAATGGCTCATTATTCTTAAATAAAACACCAACCAAGTCTTCAATAGGATTACCAAACTGATCATATACATAAGTTGCAATATGTGATGAAACTAAGGGACTATCTGCATTCCCGTCATCATCCAAATCTAAATCGAGCAAAATATTATCAGGATTTTTCAAGGTTACAGGTAAACTAGGATCTCCAATAACACTATAAACGTGATGATAAAAAACATCTATAACTGTTCCTTCAACAGATAAACCAGAAAACTCATCTATTAAAGACTGTTTTCCTAAGTGTAAAGCAGGGGCTATCTCTGGAGTGGTACCGCCAAGCAATCCATCCCACATAACACCACACATGACATTATTAAAACGCGTATCTGTATCTAAATCTGATGGTCCAACCATCGCTACTGCACCTTTTGGAGAATTGATACTTCCTGCAGTAATCAAAACCTCGCCAAAACACTTATCTAAACCTGTACCACTGTAATCATTCCCAAAATCTCCAGTATTACAAACAAAACTCATGACAACAGGAAGTCTCCATTGGTTATCAAGAGATAAAATTTCTTCTCTGTGAAAATATGGCTTATGCCATCCATTTGCATCGCCCCATCCTCTATAATTAATAACACCAACTCCTTCATTCCATTTGTCTTCAATCAATGGATTGTAGGTTGCAGTTTGATAATTGTATTGATGAAAGAAAGCTGTGTCAATCTGAGAATATCCAAAATCGTTTAGTTCCTCATGAAGCCATAATGAAGTCCAAACTGGAGTTACTGGCCATTCTCCTGGACTAACTTCTAAACCATCTGCTGTTTTATAATTTCCTGCAACAAGCATAGCATTATCATAAAAATCTAAACTATCATTTGATAATAATAAATTTTCATTCGTTATATATTGTATACTTCTGCTTTTAATATTTAGAAATTCAGGAATTGTTCTAATTGGCCATCTACCAATAAAAAATTTAGGCTCATAGGGATTTTCCGTAAAAGTATACGGATAGTCCGTAACATCAATTTCTTGCTCGTTATATGAATTTATTGTAAATGTTGGAATTTCATACTGCCCATTTACATCGCCAACTAATAATACATATTCTAGCATACCATTTGATTGCTCATCATACTCAATTAAATAATTTTTCAACTCCTCTGCCGATGAAAAACCCTCTTCATCTAAACTAACAACATGAACATTAAAACCTTGAGTATTCTTAAACTTAACAAAATCACCGCCAAGACTAGTATTCGGATTTGTTAGATATGTTTCAAGTTGAGAAGAAGCTAGAACTATTACGTAATCTCCTCTTCCATAAAAATTATCATTTAGATTGTAATCAAAAGCCTTGAATGATATTGGGCCTGAAAATACGATACTAAACAAAATATAAAATATATTTTTTTTCATAATTAATTCTCTAGTATTTTTTCTACAACATTAATTAAATCAAAAATATTAATAACATTGTCATTATTCATATCTACTAAGCAGTTTATAATCTGCGAAGAATCATAACTCATAAGGATACTGTCTACTATTAAAATAATATCTGATATATTTAGGTAACCTGAATTATCGATATCACCCTTTAAACCAATACACTCGTAAAACAATTCAATATTATCAATATTAAACCCTCTGTAATTTACACTTCCATCTGTTTCTAAAACTATTTCTAAATATTTTCTTTCATCAACAACATTAAAAGGAATATAAATGTCATGCCAATCATAATTATGACTTGATATTTCTTTTAAAACAGAAAATAAATCTGAATCATCTGATGATAATCTGAAAATCAGCTTATCATTATCCCACTCCAATTCATTTTTCAAATTAACTCTTAATACATAATCAACATTGTTTAATTGTGATAAATCTTCATTAAGTCTAATTGATTTAAACTCATTATACTGATAAAAATCTGATGCTTGACTTTTTAATTGATTGTCATTTATTGAAAAATTTTCATTATTTATCCAATTAGAGGAGTTTTCAAAATTATCAAAAATTAACAACCCTTTATTTTTAATGTCTATATCTAAAATCAAATCATCATTGAGACTTACATTCCCAAAATAGGGTAGATTGTAGTCAGTTTTTAAAAAGATTTTATAATCACCTTGAGGTAATTCTAAAGTATTTGACAAATCTAATTCAAATTCTTTATTTTGATCATATATAATTCCATTTAGATTTTCTAAACTTTCAAAATTAGCTATATTAAAACTTAAATTATAATGAGGAAGCTCATTTAACACAATATTTAATTCTGTAATAGAACTACTCGATGGACTAACTGTAGCTAAATAAGATTCATAACCAAAAGCTGTGACTTCTAAAGTATATAATCCTTCCTTTAATATTCTTCTAAAACGTCCAAATTCATCCGTCATTCTAGGTTTTAGTATAGAACCATGATTTTCTAAAATCTTAACTTCCGCATTAATAGGATTACCATTTATATCTTTTACTAATCCAGATATCTGATATACATCTGGACCATTTTGGATTGATGTTCCTGCACCTTTTTTAAGTAAATATAAAAGACCCTGCATATTTCTACTTATTGTATCCTCAATTATATCTATATTGTCAGATTGCATGTCACTAGTTCCTACTTCAATTAAATATTGGATACACCCAGTATTAGCATAAATCCAATCATGAGCGTTCCCTCTCATACTCTTGCTATTTGTAGGATAGTAATAACCCTGTCCATCTTGAGTTGGTATTCTTTGAGCAATTTCAAGTCCTAGCTCAGATATAACATCTATATCAGGAGCACTTTTTTCACCTTCCCATATCCAAGGATAAATAACTTTTTCTGAGACACACCCTGATCTTGAGCTATGATACGCAATTGAAAGTAAAAAATTATTATCTAATGTAAAATCTCTTATAGCTTGAATCTCAGACTCAGAGAAAGGTTCAGTGCCTCTATAATAGTCATAATTTGATAGATAAGAAGGATTTGTACTACAACCTCCATCAAGCTGATTAAATTCATCGCCATATACCCAGTTTAAATCATAATTTCTATTCAAGTCAACTCCATCTATATCATCTCCAATCCCCAATACAAAATCAAACACACCGTTCATATTTGCATCAAATTTATTTTTTCTAAAGGATTCATCTTGTTGCCAAATATTATTAATATCATAATATCCATGAACAACTTCTAGACCTTCAGGATTGTGTGTCGGAATAATCCATACTTCAGAGTTTGACATTATTGAAAAAATAGATTGTAGATAAATAGAATTTTCAGAATTAAAAGGATTCAAAAACCATTCTATAAGCTCAACTGCAATTTCTAAACCATAAATTTCCTCTGCATGGCATTGACCTAATATTAACATTTTAGGCTCATCTTCATCAACATTAGCATTAAAAGATAGTTTTACTGCCCAAATAGGCAAATTATCAACACCAGAATATCCTATAATTTCATGATGATAAATAATTCCTTCATCAGATACCTGTGGAAATGGATTAGAATTTGAACCATATAACTCGTTCCATTCATTTAATTTTTCTTCTAATTCACTGTAAGTAGTATATCTTTCAGAAAGTGAACTTTGAGTAAAGACAATATTTATAATAAAAAATATAAAAACAAAAGGTTTCATCATTTTATCCCAGTTTATTATGATAAAATAATATTTATCAAGCTTATAATATCTGTGACATTTATAATGCCATCACTGTTTAAATCCGAAGAACAAAAACTATCTCCTTCTAGAACAGTATTTCCAATAATATGATTCACTGAAGATATAACATCAACGACATTTACAACACCATCAGCATTGACGTCTCCTCCAGCAATACATGAGCTGTCATCTAAAATAGTTATTGATTGACCGTAAATATTAACAAGGTCTGCTTTCCCCGAGCTCCTTAAATCATTCCAGTATATGAGATATGAATTTGAATTTTCATCGTATAGTTCAATCTGAGGATTATTTTGAGAAAAATCTGCATTGCAGACAGGAATACCATTTTGTTCAAAAGATGCTCCTGAGCTTGTCAAACGTTGCAAGTAAACATCATCATTCGGAGCAACAGTACCTGCGTAATTTCTTGAATCTTGCCAAGTTATAAGATAACTACCATCTAAAGCCGTATACACAAATGGACTTATTTGATTTGAATTAACAGTATTAGCTATTTCTATAACTGACGATTCATATAAAGTATCTGTTGAAATTGATTTACAAGAAATATTATAATAACTATTGCTAATATAATCTTCCCAACAAATTAAAACTTCATTTTGTGATAATTTATCATTGTAAGCAAGTGAGGGATTTTGTTGATAACTATCATAAGCAGCTATAGCTATACCATCTGATTCACCTAAAAAATTTCCATTAATATCAATTAATTGTCCATAAATATCATCACCATCGCCTCTTCCATCATTCCAAATAATAAAAATACCATTGTTTGTAGTTACAGACTGCAAATAATCTTGATTAGAATCAAAATCACTAATATTAATACCATCATTCCATCCATCTAAAACATTACCATCATAATCGACAGCCATCATTTTCACTTTACGACCTGTTAACCAGCTTTCTGAATCATATACGATAACTAAACCATACCCAGGTATATCATGTATTTTTCTTACATTTTCATCAGCAGAAAAATTTGAAGTCAATGTTATTGGACTTGAAAAAACATTTCCATTATCATCAAACTTCTGTAAAAAGACATTAAAAGCTGCAAAATAAACTTGCTCAGAATATGCTAGGAAAGTACCATTGTCACTCTTAACTAAACTAAANGAATNATAGAATTGGGGAGAATCTGAATTTGGATTAACTAAAGGTGATGATTCACNGCCAACTAAATTTAGATTTTGATCCAAAANTTGATATTTTAACTTAACCTCACCCGATACATCAGGNAAAACATGGATGATATTATTATCTAAATTTTCTAAAACNGGATAATCTTGTGCAACAGCATTACTTAGAATATANCCATCAGAAGTTTCTTCATCAAGCCAACCACTAAANATTCTCTGACCGTAATTTTTTAAATTTTGACCAAATCTTTGATCAGTCCATGAAACTATCAATTCGTTATCGCTTGAAAATAAAGCAGTTGGTTTATTAGCATAACTACTTACTGTATTTCCATCAATGCCCCANAANAATTCTTNTCCATTACTGGTAAGNGATACAGTTTCATNACTATAAATATGNTGAGNATAAACACCTATACTTCCATTTCTTTTATCACCCCAAACTACAAAGGCCCCACCTGAACCATCAGTTCTAACAACAGGACTTTCTTGCCTTTNATCTGCATCTGAAATTATTAGTCCATTTTCATTAAACAAAATTTCTCCAGTACTGTTTACAAGTTGTACTGAAATATCNTATTCTCCCTCAATACTACTATCATTCATCCAAGTGACATACGCATTTCCATTCAAATCTGTCGTTAATCTTGATTCNGTATTATCNGGCACATANGATAAATCAGTGAAAAAACNACCTCTCGCAATCGCTAATTCATTTGNCCATTCAACACCGTTTTCAACCGTTACTCTTTGAATNTAAATATCATTATTAACNGGTGTAGAGCCCATATTGTCTCTTAAATCATACCATGCTANATAAGCACCTNGGTTATTTGCTTTAACCCTAGGTTTATACTGTCTATCAATAGCTGAAGATACTATAATTCCAGAAGAATCAAACAGCACTGTTCCATCCATATCAATAAACTGAGCATAAATATCATCATCTCCAGATCTATCATCTTCCCAAACAACTATTGAAAATTCTTCATTATAATGAGTAACTCTTGGAGATTCTTGAACACCGACTCCTTGATAAAAAGGGATTCCACCTTCTTGCGGAGTAGACCATAATGTATTACAGGAAGTATCAATACGTTGAGCATACAAATCTTCATCATTAGAACCAACTGTATATGACCAAACTAACATTGCAGACCCAGCTGCNGCTACCTCCAAACTAACACCACCATATGATAGAACTGAAGAGTTTAGTAATACACCCGTACCAGGATTTAAAACATTTTCACCTAAATGGGTACCGTATAAATCAGGTATTCCTGAACCTAATGACTCATCTTTCCAAATTGCGAAGGCTCCTCCCTGACCATCAACACACAAATTAGGTGAAGTTTGTTTTCCAGATACAGTTGTTAAGGGAATACCACTTGCATCCCATGCAAGAGAACCATCAAATAGAATATGTTGAGCGAAAAAATCACCGTCATCTGGCTCAAATCTATAATCTTTCCATATCACATACGCTCCACCATTGCTATCATTTACTAATTGAGGGTCTTCTTGTCTACCATCAGCTTTAACAACAATCTGTCCATTAATATCCCAACCATCAGCAACATTGCCGTTTTCATCAATTTTTAAAGCATAAATATCTCTTCCACCATCTCTTGTATCTGACCAAGCAAAAATGACTTCACCTGATGAACCAACATCTGCTGTTCTTTGCCATTCAATATGATAACCTTGCCTTATTGCCGTACCATTATCATCCCAATCAAATTGGCAAAAACCAATAGAGATTAGTATTAAAATTAAAATTTTATTATTATATATTTTCATAATTATAAATTTCTACCCCATATTTTGTTGCAATAACTATATACTTAGAATTAANAGTTCTAGCAGTGTAAGCATGAGANGAAACAATATGANTTNTAAAATTTGGATTAGAACTTACNCCATCCCAATTATAAACNAANACTCCACCACTACCTACTGATAAAAGCAATACTTGATTAATTTCATCATAATAAATATCATTAACTGTGAAACTATTCGAACCTTCTAATTTAACTAAATTATTTGTATTATCTCCAAGTAACGTAATGTAACATCCACTACCATAAAGTCCAGCAAAAACATGATTATTAAAATTATAAATAGATTTAACCTTTGATGGTGTTTCTAGGTCATAATTAAAATCAATATAATTACTATTAGAGTTATAATCATAAATAGATAATGTGCTAGTCATATCATTAATCAAGCTAAAATTTTCATTTAAATTTAAATCAATTAATGTTCCACAGCTACTTTCTATACTAGATGTAATAATTGAATATCCGACAACCTTATTTCCTGATACTCCTACAGAATAATTATTATTACTACTAATTTGTCCTTCAAAGCATTCAGATGGATATTGAATATAATTTCCATTATCTTGATAATTAGAACATTCAATATTATTAATTATAGTATCAGATAAATCCTCTCCTTGAAGATTAAATTCAAAATATCCAATCTCATTTTGTGTGTTATATAGCAATTTACCATTTTCTGTTAAAAAAATCGAATTATCAGGCAAATCGCATCCATCAATTATATTTTCAAATTCATTATTTTTATAATTAAGATCCAAATAATTACCTGAAGCATCCTTAAATACATACTCACTGTANGGATTTGCTATAAATACTTTATTATTTCTAAAGAATATATCAGTAATATTATAATCAAAATGAGGACTAACATCTGGAATATAGCTAGTAATAAAAACTCCATTACATGCTGATTCAGGACCCAAAGCTAAAGGATCAACGTCAAAAGAATAAATTCCTAATTTTGATGAGGACGTCTTTAACGGTGCCGGTAGATTTTGCTGAGAAATAATATTAGAATTATATTTTATTAGATATAGAGCTTTGTCATAATCACCTACACTTGATTCATCCAATACAACTTGAGTTGAATGTAAATTCGAGATATCACTAAAAGTTGTAAATGGGATGGGATCCCAAATCAAATCTGAATCATAATCATAACACTGATCATTGTATGATTGTGTTGAGCTTTCCAATAAACCTGGTAACCACGCATTATATATATATTCAAATTTATCTAAAATATATAGCATATTTGAATCTTGAGAATATAACAGTGTTCTTAATTCCAAATCATTTTCAATACTCGATTCATCTAAAACCTCAAAATTATTATTTTGATAAATTTTATTTAATGCAATATTATTATTTTGATCATCAATTTGATATATGATTAAACCTTCTTGATATTGATTAGCAACAATTAATAAATCATTTGCTTTAGAAATACAGTTTTCATCAAATGTACACCAAATATCATCATTGCAATCTTCTTCATTTAAAATACTGCAATCAAAAACATNAAATTCNACATCTTCTAAAACAATGATATCTCTAGATTCTCCCATTAAATTTTCCTGAANAGTAATACTATTTGAGCCAATAAATGGATTTGATTGTTTATCGCAACTAAAAAATATTAACATTGGAACTAAAACTATATATCTTAAAATTTTCATTTATACTAAAATTCTCTCTTTTTTAAATAAATTATATATTCAAAAATTATTTTATCAAATGTTTTCAAATTATCTACCCAAGAATATTCAGAACTTGTTAATCTTTTTCTATACTTTAAAAGAAACTTACTCCTATTTTCATTATCATGCAATAGGGTAAACCAAGCAGAAATTTGATAATCAATATGAGTTCTATGGAAGTGAAGCTGATCTTGGATAATATTTGAACTATACTTTCTTGAATTTGAATTAAAAGAAAGTCCAATCTTATTAGCAAATAATTTACTCTCGTAATTAATAAAATAATTCAGCTCAGTATATCCTCTATCCATATAATCTGTAGAAATAGTGCTATCATTTTTTGTTATATTCTTAGCATCAAAAAATATAATAGAAAAATTATATTTATTAAGCTTATTTTTATTTGAATATTTAACTTTAAAACCGTTAATCTCTAAATCGAACTCTGTAAAATAAGGATTATAAAATTGAGTTTGGTATAAGTAATAGTAATTTAATTTAGATTTTTTATTTTTAATTGGTTTTTCATAACCTAAAGAATATTTTGAAAAATCAAAATCACAGCCTGTTCCTTCGTATATATTATCTAAAATACCTTGATCAACATCTACATACTCCCTCAAATAAATATCATTAATATAACTGTATGAAAAGTCTAAAAATCTATAGTCACCAAGTGGTTGTTTCAATTTAAATGATAAACTGTAATTTGATTTATCATCGTAATCTAAAAAATAGTTTTTTTTTATTGAAAGATTAAACTTTGTTGATCTTTCAAAAAACTGAAATTTTCTTGATAAAGACTTCTGATTACTAATGTATCTAGAAAACAGTATATCTTCGCTTTCAGAAGATTTAAGAACATTATTATCATAACCAAAATGGTAACTACTTTTATATTCCCAAGAAAAAATTGGACATAAAAAAAGTAATGATATAAAAATTAAATAAATTTGTTGCATTATTTTGAAGTGATAGAATTTGTCTCTACTTTTACCAAAACATTACTTTTAGAACTTTTAATATTATCAATCAAGTAATAATTCAAACCATCTGGAACGTTAAAATACATGGTATTATACTTTGTTAGATTTTTTTTATTATTTTCTTCATCAAAATAATACGCATCTTTTTTTGATTTAATAATCTTATGGTTTTGCTTAGCCATAAACTTTCCATTTTCTTCAATTTTAAAACCATATAAATTATTATCAGAGTAAATATCATCACTTCTAGACATTATTTTTAAAACAGCTGGACCAACAGCTTTAAATTGGAATTCACTATTCTTATTAACTTGATACCACTTCTTGGACTTAACAAGGGAAGAATCCCTTAAAAAATAAACAGTATTTGATTTAACTATATTAACTGGATCAATATAGGAATCAAATTTTTCTTCTATAATCTCATTATAGACAATACGAACATCTACTTCAGGACTACCCTTAAGCGGTTTTATTAGTAATCTAGCTTTTGAAGAACCTTCCATTTCTTCAAGCCAAAACCCTGCATTTGTATAAGAAAATCCTCTTTTATTAGGTACTTTAGATGGCGAAACTTTCTTCTTGAATTTTAATTCTTTGGTAGTAGTATCTTTTCCTTCAATAATATTTAAAATATAACCAAATGATTTACTCGAATTACTATTTTTAGAAATTTTTGTTCTAGTAATTATTTTAACTGTATAATCTTTCTGCTTACTAAACACTTCGTTTAAGTTGGGATATTTTAAATAACTTTTTTTATCTAAGTGATAATAAGTTCTGGTTTTATTTTCATCCGATATTTTAACAATTTCTATATTTTTGCTATTAATTGGTTTAAGTGGTATGGAATAAGCAAATGTCACCAATAATAAAATTAATCTAAATAATTGAATCAACTTCGTCCTCCTTCATTTTTTTTCGTATTTCATAATGGCTGTATAATCCTATAATTAATGACATAATAACTGAAGCAATTAAAGCAAACCACACTGTCTTTACGTTAAATTTTTCAATATCATAGTACAACTTACCTTCTTTGATTTTATTTGCATCAGAATCGAGCAGGTATTCTACACCATAATCTTTTAAAAGTGAATTAATATTTTTGATATTAATAACTGGAATGTTTTTATCTAAAAAATAATAGGATATTGATTTCTTAAAATCTTTATAAAATAATTCTGAATTTTCATTATCAAAATAAATTTCAGAAGAATCATCTTTCAAGATCGGATTTATTATTCCTCCTTTGATATAACTCTTACCTTTTCCAGGTCCTAATGAGGATGCATTTCCTCCAATATTAATAAAAGCAGAATAATTCATTATTTCATCAAATAAATTAATTTTTTTTGAAATATTCTTATCTAAATTTGATTCATTAATAAATAAAACATCACTTTCAGCAATAATCTCTTCAATTAATTCTATCCCATCATCAGATAAATTGTCACCTAAATCATTTTCTCCTCCAATAGAACAACCTATACTTTGATAATTAAATATATCATTATCATTTAATTTTTTTTCAATTTCCAACCAAGAATAATTAATTGTATTTGCACCCCATGAAGATGAACCTAAAGAAGAAATAATCACAGGGTTTAAACCAAGCGCCTTACATGCAGATAATACGGCTATATTTGCACCGGGAAAAGAACCTGTCATAGATACAGCTACAGAATCACCTTTTTCTAAATTAGACTCTTCTAATAAATCAATAATAAAAGCACTAAAATTAGGATTGGTTGTTGCTATTTTAGATTGTAAAATTAAACTATCTTTATACTGGATTGTTGTTATATCAGAATTTGCATCACCTATTAAGCCAGTTTTATATATATCACTTGGTGAAATTGATTTATTTTTTTTAATTATATTTATTGATTCAACCATTATATCAACAGCTAAATATTTTTTATGAATATTAAAGTTATTTATATATGTTTTTGAATTTGAAACCATATAGACTAAACATAAGCTAACAAAAGCTAGTGCAAATAATATTCTTGTTCTTTGTATTTGAGGTCTAAACATTTAGATACTATATATAAAAATTAACATTAAAAAGAAATGAACTATGCTTGATTCTATTACAACAACAGAGACAGTCCGAATAATACCCTGTTTATCCATCCATGAGGCTATTAGACCTGGTATAATAAAACCAATATATTCCATGTAGAGGAAGTCTCTAAAAAGAAGTCCTATTAAAAAAGCAATTAATAAGGATAAAATAACTCTTCTTCTTCCAAAAACTATTATATAGTTTGATAAGAACTTTACTATTAAAAAAGTTAAGACACCTATAGAGAATGTAATTGATACAGCGTAAAAGTCTTGTAAATGAAGGGCGAAATAACCGGGCACTATAAGCCCCCCTCCCATCACACCTAAGGTTTCGCTGAAAATTAATCCAACTAACATTCCTACCCCAATTGCTAAATAAACATACTGAGCATAAGGCAAGATAAAGCTATCTACTGGAAAAACAAAACTCATGATTTAAACTCTTTTAATTGATTTATAAACTCATCACCCCAGCCAACTATATTGCCAATTCCAACTATTGTAAACTGATTTAATTCTACTATATAATTTATAACATCATTTTGGTTTGATTTCATTGGAAATTTTTTAATTTTTATTTTATTATTATTTTTAGATAGCTCTAAATCAACATTATCTGCTCTTATTATAAATAGATCAGGCTTAATTTTATTAAGCACTAAATCAATTAATTGAATTGTTCGATACCTTCTATCATTTCTACTATTTAAGAAGAAGCATGTCTTATTTTTCTCTTTTAACTTTATGAGTTTCCAGACTCTAAAAGTTGAATCTGGATCATTTGCAGCAAAAGCACTAATAAATTTATTTTTATTTTTCAGATTCCATATTAGTAATGCACCTGGATCAGGTATAGTTTTCAGCATTCCAGCTAATGCTTTTTCTCTTTTTACTCCTGCCTCCATACAAACAGATAGAGCTAATTCAACATTCTCCGTATGTTCTAAGTATGGCATTTTTGTCATGTAGCTTGATTCAATACTAGACTCACTTGATTTAACTATTTTAGAATTTCTTTTAAGTGCGATTTTTTTTAAGAATTTTAAAGATAATTTTTCTGATGTGAATATTTTTGAATTAAATGGAATAGTATTAGATAAAGAATAAGCAATATCTCTAATTGTATCTCCCATTTCATCAACATGATCTCTCCTTACATTTGTAATGACACTGATTGTGGACTTTACAATCTTATGCTCAGAAATCCATTGATACTGTGGATTTACTGCCATACATTCAATAACCAATGCATCAGGATTTTTCTTACCAAAAAACCTAATCAATCTAATTTGCTCTCCAATAGTTGCTGACCTTAATCTGTGCAGTTCTAAATCTTTCCCTTTATCATTAATAATCCGAGGAATAGTACCTGTTGTTTTAGCAAACGTCTTTAAACCACCTTGTCTAAGTCCAGCAGCAATTAACCTTACAACACTTGACTTGCCTCTAGTTCCATTTACATGAATTCTAATTGGTATCTTTTTTAGCGAAATTTTATGAACTCTAGATTCAGATACTCCAAATATAACAAGTATAAAAATTATACATATTAAAGCATTTATTGATATTAATGTTAATTCCATTTAAGGATAGAATATAATTTTACGAATTGAGAATAATATTTATAATTATAATTACATCTAAGATGTTTACGTTTCCATTGCCGTCAACATCAGCAATATAAACACCCATTGAGTCTAATAGCTCTGCATTTATAATATGATTAACTGTAACTATTACATCTAATACATTAATTTCTTCATCTTGGTTTGGATCACCTGGTAAAGTTTGTATTGGATTTCTTGTTGTTATGAATATTGCTGACTCATCATTTAAGACCATTGAACTTTGTGGATATTGATTATTAAAAGTATACTGAAGACCGTCATTAGATAAATGATTTTCAATTCCCACAGTACAATAAGCACCATGTAAAGGAGTACCCCAGCCACCGTAACTACCAGTTGAAGTATTATTGAATTCTTTATATTGAATTTTGACCTCATTGTCTCCAGTTGGAGTCAAATAAGTTTCATCGTATAAAATAATCTGAAATGTCTCTATTGAATTATTATTATAAGTCCTCATTTCAGACCATTGTACAACTAAATAATGGTCACTTTCATATTTATATATTTCAGCAGCAGAACTTGTTTTTAAATCATCCCAAAAAGCTGCAATCATAGGTGAAGGACCACCAGCTCCTGGGATAGGATAATTCCTGAATGAAGTAATATTTGATTCGCCAAATGTAATCCACCCATTTGTATTTACAGTAATTTTGCTATAAGATATTCCATAAAATTTAAAATTAAAGGGTAAATCTAAAGTATAAGAACTGCTAGATATACCATTGCCATCTCCACTATCGCTCATTGGCAAAAGTGAACCTTGGCCTCCATAATCTTGATCGATTTCTATCCAATCGTATATAGGACATAGATTATATCCCAAATCATTAGAATCATAAATGTAATAACCATGAAGATCAGGACCAAGAGGATCATTAACATTTGTTTCACCAATATTTAATGGGAAAGATATTTCCTGATTATAACCACTTTCACTTACTATGCTTGCTTGAATGTTTACTATAGAACCATTAATTGTATTAGAATCAATTAAGACCCTAGCATTTAGACTATTACTAGGCTCAGAAACTTCACCTGCAATGATAGTATCATAATTAAGAATATTTTGGATAATATCTATTGAATAACCTGAATGTAATAGATTCAATTGAACATTATCTAAATCTATACTACCAATATTCCTTAAATATATTTTTAAATCTGTCTCTAAACCAGGAGATAAATTATCATTACCTATAATTTCGATGTTGTCAAAGACTATATGACTAGCATAAACATCCAAATTAACATTAGACTCCCAACTATTACCAGAACTATCAAATAAATTTAATCTTAATAATAAATCTTCATTATTAGTTATGTCACCTAGAAGCTCTAAAACAAAAGAGATACTTTCAATTTGGCCAGGATTAATTTGATTAACTGTATTTGAAATATCTGTTACAACTAATGAATTTGATTCAGATAATAAATTAGATTGCAAATCATAAATAATTTGTTCGCTGTAATTTACCAAGGGAATTGTAACAGAGATAGTTTCACCAGGATTTAAGACCCCATCGTTATTACCACTAGTCATCTCACCAATCGAGTCATTAATAATAATATTCTCATAATCAACATTAACAGTAGCATTGCTGTAATCTTGGATAATAAAACTATTTTCAACAGGAATAAAGTTTTGTTTAACTGCTGTCACATATACTTCACCAAAACTATTGTAATCTAAATCAAAAGTTACAAAACCAGAGCTATCAGTATGTTTAGATACGAATATTTCATCGTTGTCTTTTAAAACTGTCACCAAAACATTATCAATCGGTAAACTATTATCATCTGTTATATTAATTTCAATAAAATTAGTTCCAAATGGTATAGATTCATTATGAGTTACATTCATAGAATTTGGAGTATCTGTCCAAAGAAGTAAAGCGGGATCACCGATTAAATTATTCCAAAAAGAAAATATACTAACTCTATCGTTTGGGTTTTCCGGATATGTGCTTAATAAAGATAATTTTCCATTAGTAACAACAGAACCAGCTAGCTTTAAGTTTTTGGCAAAGATACCATCATATATACCCATGCCAACTATGTTATTAAACATCGTATGCGTTCCTGTAGTCGCTGTTCCAATAGAGGCTACAGCACCCTTTGGGTTGCTTACCGAACCTGCTCTAAAAAATTCTTCACTTAATGAAGTCCCATTGTAATCTCCTGTACCACACGTTAAAAAGGTTGCAAAAGGTGTTTTATAATAATTATTAGCTGAATTAATATTTCCAGAGCCAAAACCACTGGAGCCATAATAACCTCTGTAATTCATATATAAACATCCATCCTCTAATTCATTTTCCATCCAGCTAGAATAATTACCACTTCCATAATTCGTATTAATTTCATTAAAGCCATATTGACTCATCATGTTTTCTATGTATTGATTTGTAATTATTGTTGATTGCCCAGAAGAACTAGGATCACCACATAAAGCAGCACGTTCGTACCAATCTGTTCCAACTTGTGATAAATAAGTTGCTTTTTCATATGCTATTGTTTTATTGATGACATTATTTAAATCACTGTTTGAATTAACTGAAATACGACCAATTATAATTTCTGGTAATAGATCTGTTCCGTCTAATTGAGTATATGGTAAATCTCCTGCCCCACTATAGCCTGACCAACTTTCTGTAAAATATCCGATACTATAGCTTCCACTTGTATCTCCAATT
This sequence comes from Fidelibacterota bacterium, assembly GCA_002707645.1. GTDB lineage: Bacteria > Fidelibacterota > Marinisomatia > SCGC-AAA003-L08 > D37C17. The sequence continues at coordinate 21,798 of PANN01000007.1, forward strand.
AAACCAACTATTTCTGGTGGATTTTCCCAGTTATCATAAGCATTTTGAATATAATTTTTAATATCTGATGAGCTAGATCCAATTTCATTTGTAGATATGGAATTGACTACATAGCCAGACTTATGTCTCCATTCTAGTAAATTTTGAACATAGGAATTATCAATAGAAGAACCTCCACAAATATATAATATTGAAGGAGATTGATAATCCTCAGATCTATTACTAGTTTCATAATTAATAATTAGATTTTCATAAAAATCTTCGAATAATTTTGATTTTTTTAACTTTCTATTATCTCTAATAACATCTGATTGATATTCGTCAATTAGAATATTAACATTATTTAAATATTCCAATTCTCCATTGGACAGATTAATTCTAAACGGATAATATGTTATCTGCTTAACAACTAGTCCTCTAAATATCATTTCTTCAGAAACTACTAAATTATTTTTGGGGAAATATTGACTATCTAATCCAGTATTTTGCACAATTTTACTCTTCATCGATTCATGTACAAAACTGTGAGGAGAAAAGTCTTCCAGTGAACTTGTAACGCTTATATCGAACCCATCTTTAATTTGATAAAAAGATGAATAGGAAGGCAATATAGTTTCATTAAATTCTAACTCACTTGAATTTAATTGCTTGTTGAAACTCTCAATTTTTTTAGATATATCAACCATATCAAGTTCAAAAATGTTATTTTCTTCATCTAAAATATGAAAATTTGAACCTCCAATTACAAAAGTAAAAAAGGCTATTAAAATTATATATTTATTATAAGTGTTATTCATGTATTAAATCTTATTTTATTAATTAATTTATAATACAATTAGTATTATCATTAATATAAGTTTGTATCATTATGTAAATATAATTCCAATTATTATAATAAATATAAAACTTTAATTTTTTTCTAAAATTGATAAATAACAACTTTATTTATTAAAAATAATTTTGTATTTTTTTATATCCGTATTAGAATAACACATTAACTACTACTATTATACACTAAATAAATTAGTTATATCAAATTAACATGTTGTTACATAAATTAAGTGTATAAAATTATTACTATAATATAAATTTGGGTTTATGTTTAGTGCTCAAGGTTAAACATTAATATAAGAGGAGAATAAGAATGATTAAGAATCTTAAACAAAGATTACAAGAGGGTTTTACCCTTGTTGAAATACTAATTGTTGTTGTAATTATAGGTATTTTAGCCGCAATAGCTATTCCTACATATTTTGATTATGTTGAGAGAGGATATGCTTCGGATGCAAAAGTTCAGATGAAAAATATATTAGAAAATTCAAAACTTTACTACGCAGAAAATGCAGAGTTTCCCGAAGATGTTGAAACTATGAATTCTGAAGGATATTCTAATGTTCCAAGATCCACGCTTGATAAATGGAGTTTTACTATTGATTTAAGTTATGATGATACTGAAGGCATAACAGGTCAATTGACTGCAGAAAGTACAGACAAAATGAAAGGTGGAGCGGGTCAGAGTATTATCTTTGAACTTAAAGATGGTAAATTTTATGGTTATGGTGCTGAAGAACAAGAGGGCAGCTAAACTTTAATATGAGCCAAATAAACGAATTACTTGAATACTCCATGAAATCTGGAGCATCAGACCTTCATTTAAGTGTAGGTTCTATTCCTATGGTAAGAATTCATGGTATTATGAATAAATTAAAACTTCCAAAAGTTGATATTGAAACTATGGAAGAGATTAAAAAAGATATCCTAAATGATAATCAGCAATCTATTTTTGAAGATAGACTTGAAATTGATCTTTCTTATTCTTTGAAAGACTTGGGAAGATTTAGGGTTAATTTTTTCAAACAAATAAATGGACTTTCAGCTGTTTTTAGGACTATACCGTCAATCATTAAAAGCAGTGAAGAATTAGGAATTGCACCTATTGTTAATCAATTATCAATGGAAGAAAAAGGACTAGTTTTACTCACTGGTCCAACTGGAAGTGGTAAATCAACTACTTTAGCAGCAATGATTGACCATATTAATGAAAATAAAGCTTGTCATATTATAACTATTGAAGATCCAGTTGAATATTTTCATTCATCTAAGACATCAATGATTAATCAAAGAGAACTCGGTCAATCAACTCATTCTTTTGCTAATGCTCTTAAGTCGGCATTACGTGAAGATCCTGATGTTATTTTGGTTGGAGAAATGAGAGATGTTGAAACCATTCAGTTAGCATTAACTGCTGCTGAAACTGGACATTTAGTTTTATCTACTCTTCATACATCCAGCGCAGTTAAAACAATTGATAGAATAATTGATGTTTTCCCATCAGGTAAAAAAGCACATATCCGTTCTATGCTTTCTGAAAGTTTACTGGCTGTAATTGCTCAAAAGCTATTACAAACCAGAAGCCAAGATGGCAGGGTTCCTGCATGTGAAATAATGGTTGCGAACTCTGCTATTAGAAATTTAATTAGAGAAGATAAAATTTATCAAATACCAACAATCATTCAAGCTGGTGCTCAAGAAGGCATGCATACCTTAGACCAAGATCTTCAAAGGTTAATCCAAAAAGGAAATATCGATAAAGATTCCGCTATTAAAATAGCAGACAATCCTGAGCTATTTGAAAAAGGAATTTTTTAATGTATGGAAATTTACAAAAACACATATGGTTTTACTTTGATTGAGACTTTAATAGGCATACTTATGACGACAGTAATATGTTCCACACTTTTTCTGGGAATAACTCAAGCTAAGCTTTATCTTGAAGCAATTAGAGTTAAAGAAAAAGCATTCATTGAATTGAAAAATTTTACAAATGAATGGAAAAGCATGGTTGCTGCTGGTGTCAGTAATTTTCCATCAGATTCTAATTCAGGTGAAAAAGTTCCACTTAAAATTGATTCTAACGGTAATACTACTCTTGAAGGTAATTTATATAAAAAAATTACTAAGGCAACAAACTCAGGTCAATATTCTATTTATTATAATATTCAAACTTACATAACGTGGGATAAAAAAAATCTTTTCTTTAATAAAGAAAAAAGCTTGTTAGATACACTATCATTTAATACTTATCAGATACAGTTTAATATACAATGAAATATAAATTTAATATAAATCAAGATGGTTTTACATTAATTGAGTCTCTTGTTAGTATGCTTATTGTCTCAACACTTTCATTTTCTATGTTTTTTGCGTTTTATCAAATACAAAAAAATTTAGTCAATGAAGACTATAAATCTGATATGCTTAATTATGGAAACAGAGTACTTGATGATATGGAAAATGAAATAATGAAATCATATCAATTGATAAAAATAAATCAATCTCTAAGTAATACAACTATTGAATTGTACTATAAAAACACACAAATCAAGACCAAATATCTAGTTAGCCTAGAAAATGGTATCAAAAAAAATAATGGAACATCTAATAGATATACACCCATCGATATTTATATCCCAAAAGATGATGAAAACAGATACAAATACAAGATTACCAACTTTGAGATATCTCAACCAACTCTCACAGCAGGAGATGTTTTTTCATATGAGGCAAACATGGCTCGCTATGCTTCGTACCAAATAAAATTAGAGATTGATTTATATAACTATCCAAATGATAATGTTTTAGAAACTTTAGAATTCAATAGAAGAGTTTTTTCACCTGCAAAATATATTTATAATATTAACACCAATAATGCTTAAACACTTAGAAAAATATCAGTCAGGAATTACATTGCCCATAACCATACTTTTTTTGTTTATAAGTTCTGGTATATTATTTTCATTTATATTAACAATATATGAAAAAGATTTTCAAGTTGAATATAAAATAGCTCAAACAAAAGCACTTTACAATGCTGAATCAGGCATAGCGCTAGGTGCTTACTCAAATTTATATAAGAAGGACTATATTCCAGATGCTGCAACTGATTCATCAAGTTATATTTATATTGATGATATGGGATACTATTCTATTGGCTTATTTGAAGGTATAGACCCTGAACTTTACCAACCTATTAGAGGAGCAAATGCAACAGGGTATGCAAAAGTAAAACATGTTTTAGGTTTAAAAGAAATAGAAATTCAAAGACAAAAAGTTTTGAATTTAGGCAATACATCATCTTTATCCGATTATTTATGGCTAACAGATTCTGAATTAGCTGGAGGTGCGCCATGGTCCTTTGATAATGGAACACCCTCTTTTAATACTAGGCGAGAAAACACATGGGGTTCGGGAGATCAATTAAATGCTAGTTGGGAGGGAGACCCAATATGTGATGTAGGATTTAAAACAAATGGGACATTTGTTACTAGTCAATTTGGAACACCTAACTTTGATATAACTGTCAGCGTTGTTGAAGATGCTAATGGTGATGTCCATTATCCTGATATTCAATCTGGTAGCGCAACTCAGATATTCCAAGGTGAGCCTGCAATAGACACAGTAAAGACTACTTGTCTTCCTCCTCCTGGTTATGAAACAATGAAAAGAGTAATACAAAATAGCAATGAGCACTATACTTTTGATGCTACAAAAAAATTAAATTATAATTCAGCTACTGGTTCTAGGGATACTCTAATAATGACAGATATAGAGTTTTTTGTAGAAAATGCAGTTCATGGATTTAGAGTCAAACAATTTTGGTTTTTAAAACCTCCATACTTTAAAGAGGATTACAATGTTGGATATCCATATATGTTTAATCTTTTAATAGAAAACTTTTCTACAGACTGTCCAACTATTGGTGGTCAATATGATATAAGGACCTGTCCCAATTATATTGAACAACTTGAAAATTTTCATAGTAAAACTATAAATATACTTACTGGCAATGATTCTTTTATAGCTCCAGATTATTGGGGAATAGTTTCTAGTACTCATGGTTTTCATCACTATGACTTTCCTTATGTATACAATACAAATGGAGAATGGATTTCTCAATTCGAAATAGATCAAGATCAACCATTTAATAGTCCAGATCAATTACTACCTGAGTATATGTCAGGAGGTGGAGTTCAAACATACAACTATTCTCAGCCAACAGCTATCTATGTTAAAGGTGGACCAGTTAGAGTTCATGGAAGATATAAAGGTAAATATACAGTAGTTACTGATGAATATACTCCTTATCATAGACACGCATGGCTTTCAACTATGGGAGCAACAAAAATTGATACGTTATGGAATAATATTTGGATTACTGATGATTTGATTAATGACGATGCAACAAATGGAACATATAGCTTGTTTAATGCGCAACCGGATGCGGAATGTAATGATGGAACAGAAAATAATTTAGGCTTAGTGTCTGGAGCAAATGTTTTTGTAGCAAATACTGAGAAAAATGGCGCTCAAGATGGTGGATATAATAATTGCAATGATAATATATGTGATGTTAATATTCATGCACATATTATTGCATTCAATGAATCTTTTGCTGTGCAGTATTGGCAAAATACATACAATTCAAACAACGGTTATTACTCAAAACCCCCATTTGGGGATGGTCAAGGAATTCAGATTTATGGAAATTCAGGCAACGACGATACTAGAGGAAAAGTCAATATGTGGGGTGGCGTTGTTCAAAAGTTTAGAGGATATATTGTTAGAAATAATCCTGGGCCATATAATCTGCCCCAGGGAAATATAGGATATGATGGTAAAGATTACAATTTTGATTGTAATTTAAAGTGCTCCTTTCCACCATTATATCCTGAAAATACAACATGTGATGAGGGTGCAGATGAACTGCCTTGGAGCGTAACAGCATATTATTAGGATAAAATTATGAGTTTTGCATTAGATATAGGAAAATTTAGTATTAAAATGGCTGTGCTTGAACAGGTGGATGACATAGTTAAAATTGTAAATCTTGAAAAAATTAATATTGTTGAAGATTTAGATACGTATGATATTGAAAAATTATCAAAATCTCAAATATCTGCATCAATCCAGGATTTATCTAACTCACTAAATATTAAATCAAAAAAAGTTAAAAATTTAATTAGTTCATTATCAGGCTCCGTTGTTGATACTAGGCAAGTGAGTATTTTAGATATGCCTGATAACGAATTATTGCAAGCATTAGAACTTGAAGCGAAAAAACATGTACCACTGGATGGTACAGAAGCCATTATTGACTATCATCATATTGGTAAAGATCCACATGAACTAGATAAAATTAATCTATTATTAACTACAACAACAAAAGATAAAATAAAGGATCATGCAGAAATTTTAAAAAACTCTGGATTTAAACCAGGAATTTTTGATACAGATCCAATTGCACTTTGTAATTTATTAAAATACTCCTACAATTTACCTGAAACTGGAGCAAATGTTATTTTAGATGTTGGACATTCATCAACCACTTTAGTTGTTTTTGGTAATAATACCACATATTTTTCCAGAGAAATTGAAATTGCTGGAAACCATATTAGTCAATCTCTTGTTAGAAATAATAAGATTAAATATGGCGAAGCTGAGCAAGAGAAACATAAAAAAGGTATAAATGTTTTTGATTCTGATACAGATAACAATGAAGAGACTATATCAGTAGAAAAAAGAACGATTTTAAATGATTTAGTAGATGAAATCAGAAAAACACTTAGATTTTATATGAAAAGTAATTCACAAGCCTTTTTTAATCAATTTTATTTATCAGGTGGTTGTTCAAAAATGCCTGGTTTTGATACATTTATTGCAGATAGTTTGAATGTTAAAGTTGAGTTTTTAAATCCTATGAATAAAATAGATTATGAAAAGAGTCTAGACAACCCAAGTGAGTATTCAATTGCAATAGGCCTAGCCTTAAGAGGTCTGTTATAAAATGGATTTAATTAAAATAAATTTAAATCAAACTGTTAGTAAAGCTCAAAAAGACTTTATAGACCAAGAAAAGAAAAGATGGTACTTATTTACTTTTGTATGCGTTGTATTTGTATCTACTTTTATATGGCTATTTTTAATCAACTCTAGAATGCAATACGTAATAGATGAAAGAAATAAAACTATAGAAAATATTTTATCTGATACTGCTAAACTTAAAAGTTCTGGACAAATCAATTTATCAAAAAAAGATATTGATAATCTTTTCAAAGTCGAATCAAAAAGAATATTTTGGACTGAAAAACTTATTGCTCTATCAAAAATAACTCCAGATGACATGGCAATAACTAAAATAGAATTTAAAAATAAAAAATTATACATATCTGCTATTTCTAATATAGGTTCTGGAGTTAAAGAATTTACTGTAGTAGAAAATTTTATGAAAAAAATAGATTTAAACAATGAGTTTAACAAAGATTTTAAAGATATCAAGTTTGATTTCCTTGATAAAGAAAAAACAAAGAACGATGAACTACTTACATTTAAAGTAGAGGCAAAACTAAGATGATTTTAAAGAGAAGTATTATACTCATTGCAATATCAATCGTTTACTATTTATTTGGTTCACTGCTTTCAAATTATATGATTAAAAATAAAGAAGAAAAAATATTTTCACTGGAAGAAAAACAAAAAATTGTTAACGAACAATTTATAACAGCACAAATTTTATCTCAAAAACTAGACAACGTTTATACAGTATTTGAAGAAAACTTAGCAAATTCAATGAAAGATAATAAGAACAAAGAAGCTTCTATGGATTTCTTGAAATATCTTACAGATGTTATGGAAAAATATTCAATAAAATTAAATCAGATAATTCCTGATAAAAGGATTAAGAAAGGTTTACTAACAAATATTCCATATACAATTAGCTTTTCTTGTGATTATGAAAAATTTGGTCAATTTATCAATCAATTAGAAAGTGCAGATCGAATAATTTTAATAAAAGAAATTATTATGAAAAATAATATTGATAATATGAAAACTACCGATGAAGGTGGAGATATGGAAATTGAGATGGAAATTGTAACTATAACTATTAATAAATCAAAAAATATTTAGAATGAATTTAAGAGAAAAATTTATTTGGAATATATCGCTTACTATTGCTGCTTTAGTATCAATAATTAGTATATATAATTTCTTTCAAGTTGGATCAAATGCAAATGACTATTATGATAAGTTTATTAATGAAGAAGTGGGAACAGATAAAGAACTTGAGAAAAAAGTATCAGAATTAGAAAAAAATTATACATTTAGAGATAATTTAGCTTTTAATATCTTTAGCGATCCTGCTGATTTGAATAGAGTTGTCTCAATTGAGGGCTCTTCAAGAGGGAAAAAAAGGAAAAGTCTTTGGGTTTCAGGTATTATCAACAGAGGTGGTAAGGATAATATTGCTATAATGAATTACAAAGAACAATCATTTAATGTTGTAAAAGGAGACTCTGTTGCGGGAGGTGTTATAATAGATATTTCTCCTACAGAAGTAACTTTCAATAAAAATGATAAAACAATTAAATATAACTTAAGTATAAAAAATACTTTAGATTAAAAATTTGGAGATATTAATGACTAAAATAAAAAAAATAACTGTATTAACTATATTTATCTGTTCTGTATTATTTACACAAGAAAATAAGCTAGAAGATGATAGACCCTTAGTATCAATACATGCTGAAGATACTCACTTACCTTCCATACTTGCTATTTTAGCTGAAGAAAGTGGTTATAATATTGTTACTGGACCCAATGTTCAGTCAAAAAATAAACTAACTATTCATTTAGATGAAGTACCAATAGATCAGGCAATAAATTTAGTTATTAGAGCTGCTGGATTAAGCTATGAAATAGTTGGTAATTCTATTTTAGTAGCCAATCAATCAAAAATAAATGAAGATGTTGGAGTTTCTCCTGCTGTAATTCCTTTACAGTATGCAAATGCTGAAGAAGTAGCTATTTTATTAAAAGATATAACTGAGAAAATTTCTATTGATGCGACAGGAAACAAACTATTAGTAACAGCAAGTCCTAAAAAAATAGCAGAAGTACAAGCTATTGTAAAAGAAATAGATGTTCCCTCAATTCAAATTATGCTTGAGGCAAGATTAATTGAAGTTGCTTTAAATGAAACAGAAGAACTTGGAATAGATTGGGAGAGACTTGCCTCAACTACACTTATATTAGCTGAAACTGGAGAGCCTCAAAATATTACTGAGAGCCTAGTTACAGGCTCATATCTTCCTGGCTATGTCCCAGAAGTTGTAGCGGGTGCCGATGGTTCTGATGCTTTTGTTTTTGAACAAATTACAGGTACAGCAACTGGTGCAATTCCAGATCAAATGGCTTTTACTAGATCTGGCGGTGTAAACTCGTTTGGAAGACAACTTACAGCTTTTGATGTTACACTTGATATGCTACTTAAAGATAATAAAGCAAATATCCTGACCAATTCTCAAATAGTTACTGTTAATGGACATGAAGCTGAGATACAAATGGTTGATGTAATACCTTATCTTGCATCAAACGGTGGGTTTGGGAATTCTAATTTTCAAGTATTAAAAGAAACTGTTGGAATTAAGTTGAAGATTTTACCTTATGTTAATACAGATGGTTATATAACAACTCAAATAACTCCAGAAGTAAGTTCAATTCAGTCCTGGACTGCCCAAGGATATCCTTGGACAAAAAAGAGGGAATCTACAACAACTGTAAGAGTTAAAGATGGTCAAACTATTGTAATTGCAGGTCTTATAACTACAGAATCAATAAATACTGATACAAAAGTACCTGTTTTATGGAGAATTCCATGGGTTGGTAAAAAGTGGTTTACGCACACAGAGATGCAAGATAAAAAAACAGATTTAATTATTCAAGTTACTCCCTCTATAGTGAAAGATAATTATTCTGGTATTGAAAAACAAGATTATCATAAAAATGCTGAGGAAAAAGCATTTGAAGAAGAAAATTAATAAGGAGTTTATATTTATGAGATTATTAAAAAATAAGTTATTTATATTATTATCTACATTTGCAATTTTAAACCTAGCATGTGATAGCGATAGCCCAACGCAAGCAAACCCTGATTCAGACCCATCTGTATATTGTCTATCCATGTCTAGTGTTGTTGAGGGTGGTGAATATGACTATGTAGATGATACAGTTACTCAAAGAGCTATAACTATAACCTTAACTAGCTCAGATACAGATTGCTCTTCAAATGATTTATCGCCAGTATCAAACGCATCTCTAACTTTTAATTGGAATATACTTGATCCAGAAGGGAATGAAATTGAATCTGGTTCTGCTGAACCGCATTTGCAAACGATTCCAAATAGTGGACAAACAGCTACAGACATATATTTAAACCAATCTTTTTTAACAGATGATTCTGGTGAAATTGAGTTTTATTGGATTGATGACAATCAAGAAGGATGTATATTTTTATACTCAGAATATACACATTCTGATGGTAATGTTTGGTCTTTAGAATCACCGTCAAACAGTTGTGCAAATTCTTCAAACAATCCGTTTGAAGTTAAAGCAGCTGAAGCGTCTTATGATAATATTTCTATTTTTACTCTCTCTTCTTCAATTGATACTTTAACATATAATGATTTACCAAATAGTGTTGATTCTACAGAATCAATAACTGAACTTAATTTAGATGCAATTATTAAAGATTCTGACGGTGTTGCATTACAATATATTCCTGTTAAATTTTCAAATACGACTCCAGATTATGGTACTTTAATTAATTCTGAAATTACAACAAATTCATTTGGGTTAGCTCAGAATCAACTTGTTAATATTTATCCTGATAATTTAACTGACGGCTTGGGTACAATTACAATTAATGCTCAGGTAATCAATGAAAATGATGAAGAAATTGTATCAGCTAATAAGGATATTTTATTTGTAGCAAAATCAGTTAAAAAAACATGGGAAGTTAATAATTTAGATGCAGTTTTTTTACAAAACATATCATTAATTAATAATATAAATTTATCTTTTACAGACTCTATTATAGCTCAAGTATTAGACGAAAACGATACGCCTGTGAATGGCGTTCCTATTCAATTTAGCTTAATTTCAGATGATGTTGGATATCTAGAAAATGAACTACTTTATAGTGATGACCAAGGGTTTGCAAGAACAGTTTTTCATATTTCACAAGCTGATTTATTAGAAAACCTAGAAAATATTAATATTTCAGTTAATGTTCATGTTAGTGATGATATTAATCAAACTTTATCTAGAACGTATGTAATTGATGGTAATGCAAATATTGAATATGATGTTAATCAATTTAATTATTACCCTCAAACTATAAGCAATTTGGATACTTACGCCGCTGCAGGTTCAAACCTAGGTGAATATGAAGGAGTAAGAGAGGTTTTACCATTTATAGTTAAAAGTGAATCTGGCCAAGGAATCCAAGGTGTTCCTGTCCAATTTGAAATTTTTGAACAGTCAAGAAATAGTAATGGTTCATTGAGTACAGCTCTTGCCTATACTTGTTGCAACACTAGTTCAACAGATGATGGTTCAACAGATGATGGTTCAAATGATGATGGCTCAAATGACGGTGGTTCAAATGATAGTGGAGCATCGGATGGTGGTACAAATAGTACTGGTGATACTTTATATGATTGGAATGGTGATGGAACCGCAACAATTGACGAGAACATGGGAATTGCAACTGTGATTTATAATAATTCAGTTACAGGTGTATCGGATAATGTTAGAGCTTTTATTCTAGATCCTCAAAACCAAACTCAGTATATTGATGCTAATGGTATTAGTCAAGGTGGATTTGAAGAATTCTCAATTCAAACAAAATATGTAGATGAACTAGCTCAGTCAATACTTTTAAATACAATGCCCTCAAGTCTAAATTTTGGTGACACATCAAACACATCAACAGATGATGGTGGTGCTGGTACAGCAACAGGTGGAACAGTTGATGATACACAAAATCAAGATAATTGTGCTACAGTATATGCAATAGCATTTAATGAGTTTGGAGGAGTGCTAAACGGAGTACCTGTTAATTTTTCATTAAATGATATCTCAGATTCTCAATATGGGATTTTAACAGAATTCTATGCAGTAACAGACTCTATTGATGTTGCTCCATATATTGCAGCTGAAACATCATTTTGTACTTTTGAAAATACTGCTTTAACTATTGAAGAAGATATAAATATTCAAATTAATGCAACATTATCAAATAATGAAAATATTTTAATTAATCCTACAAATATAACACTTACTCAAAATAGCAGTAGTCTTGGTATGATTTCAACAATAGAATTTACTGAACTTCCTAATAATTCTATTGAAACTTCAACTGTTAGTGTTACTGTTACTGATGATGATGGCTATGTAATTGAAAATACATTAGTCCAATTTGAGAGTTTAACTCAGGATGATAATGGAGAATTGACTCAATCTATTGGAAGTTTTGATCCAACTTATTCTTTTACAGATATTTCTGGTACGGCCTCTTCAATTTTTAATATGGGAAATGATGTTGGTTTGGCTACGATTATAACATCAGTTCCAGAATATAACTTGTCAGATACTTCTTATGTTTCTGTTACTGCTTCTAATGCTGAATACATTCAGATTTTGCAACCTTTCCCTAATGAAATAACAGTATCTGGTGGTGGTGGACTTGAATCTACAGAGCTAACTGTTGAAGTAAAAGATGGTAACGGGAATTTAGTTTCCGAACCATATTTAATATACTTTGAATTAGGCGATAATTCACCAACAGGTTCATTTGTAAATGTAGAAGGACAAAATTATGGATGTATTGAGTCCAGTAATGGTGTAGGCTCTGTTACCTTAAACTCTGGCACACAACCAGGCTCTATTCCTGTTCACGTTGAATTATTTGATCTAGGCATTCCTGAAGTACCTTGTGCTGGCATAAATGGTATTCCACTTCAAGAACAGCCTGATATTGGTGCAGAAATATGTGCATCAATATATACCAATAGAAATAATGGTTTATATGATGATTGTGAATTAGCATTTTTTGATGCAATTCCAGTAACAGTTGTTACCGGTGCTCCTGATTCAGGAGAGATTAATTTCAGCTATGTTGATATTGCTCCAATTGGAGGTGGATTATATCAGGTTCCACTATCTGTACAACTTGAGGATGAATGGGCAAATCCTGTTCAAGATTCTACAAATGTTTATATTTGGGTAGAAGGATTTGCTAGGTCTTTTGATACTGCAATAGATTACCCAAATGAAGGTGCAATTACAGATACAGTAAAATGGGGTCTTGAAATAGATGGAAGTATTGATATTAGAGATAGTTTAAGATATGTACTTCAAAGACCAGATTTATTTACATTGGGGCAAAACCCAAATGAAATGAATACAAATATTATTAGTAATTCATGTGAATGCTATAAAAATCAATTACTTAATGAATGTAGCGCAGATGGAATAACAACTGATTGTATATGGGAAATTATTCCAAATGAACCTGGATCAGTCATTGGTGAAGCAAAAACTGGAATGCTATCTCCAGATAACGCTACCATTCCAGGAGTTGCCTGGTCATTTGTATATTTTGGGACAGGTGATATGTTTGAAAGAGTTGTAATTAAAGCATTAACATATAATTCTGATGGTGAAATACTACTAATTGATAGTAGAGAAAATCATCAGAACAGGCCGCTTACTTTACCTTTTTGGCCTGGTTCATTAAACGTAAGCTCAGCAATAGACGCATGGGATTTTGGAGTACAAGGAGTAGGTACTGAATGCTATGAACCAGATTGGGTAAATGATGCAACTTTAGGTGATGAATCTGGAAGCACACTATCTTTCCCTAATGATGGAGTCTCAATTATAGCCTCAATTACTGATTTCTATCAATATCCGGTAAGCGGTGGAACAATTTTATTAGATGCAGATTTTTCAACTCCTGATGAAGGGTCATATAACTATTGTGATACAGGAGAAGCTGAAGAAGACTATGATGATTGTTTTATTCCTAGTGGTCAATCTCAAAATGCATGTACTAACACAAGTGCTGTCAATATTGATGATTCAGATACTGCTGCTAATGCCCATGATTGGATTGCATGTGATCCAATCGATTCCGATGGTGACGGTATTACAGGTGATTGTAATATAGATGATTTTGATAATCAATGCAGCCTATGTGTTGGAAATGGTGGCATCTGGACTCCTGATAATAATGATACCATTCTTGGTTCATTTGATGATGACCAAACAGTTTGTAAAACAAATGGTAATGGACAATGTTTCTGGATAATTCACTACAATGAAAATGTGATTCCTAGACAAGAAAATAATGGTCAGTTTACTTATCAAGATAGAATATCTACAATTATAACGACTCTTCAAAATCCACTTCAAACTGCAAGTGAGAGTATTGATATTATTTTAGAAAAAAATCCTTAAATTTTATACAAAGGAGATATATTTATATGGATAACTTTAACCCTCAATTTCAAAAAATAGGTGATATACTTGTTCATCAAAAAATTATTACATCTGAGCAACTTAGTAATGCTTTAACTGAACAAAAATCTACTAAAGATAAACTTGGTAGTATTCTTATTTCTCAAGGAACAATCACAGAAGAAGAGCTAGTAAATGCTTACTCCATGCAATGCGGTCATCGTTCAATAACAAAAGATGAAATGCTTAAAGTCGAACAATCCATAGTAGCTTTATTACCTGAAGATTTTGCTAAAGAAAACAACGTCCTTGCTCTTAGTAAAAAAGATAATTATCTAGCTATAGCTATGGAAGATCCTGAAGATTTATCAACTCTAGATTCAATAAGAAAATTAACTAATTTAAGTCCAGAAATTTTAGTTGCAGGCAGAAGTTCAATTAAAGATGCTTTAGAAAGTTTATACGAAAAAGTAAAAAAAAGTGGAGAAGTTGAAAGTGCTATATCAAAAATCAGTATTGTTAGAGGGGATGAAGAAAATGAAGATGAACTAGATTTAGGATCTGAAAATGTTTCTGCTGAAGATGCTCCGTTTGTAAAATTAGTGAATCTAATGCTAACTGAAGCAATAAAAGAAGGTTCAACAGATGTACATATAGAACCTGGAAGAGATAATGTAAATGTTAGAATAAGAATCGATGGAGTCCTAGTAACAATTATGTCTCCACCAATCAACTCTTTAAATGGAATGGTTACAAGAATTAAAATACTATCTAAACTTAATATAGCTGAGCATAGATTACCTCAAGATGGAAGAATGAAAATCAAAACAGATTCAAAAGAAATTGATGTAAGAGTATCAATTCTTCCAACTGTACATGGAGAAAAAGTTGTACTAAGATTACTTGGAAGTGGTGGAAAGACTTTAACACTTTCAAACTTAGGTTTTCCTGATGATAAATTAAAAGTATTTAGAAAATGGATTAATCAACCTTATGGAATGGTTATTATTTCTGGTCCTACTGGTAGTGGTAAATCAACGACACTTTATGCTTCATTAATGGAAATTCAAAGTGAAGGTATAAA
Organism: Fidelibacterota bacterium; assembly: GCA_002707645.1. GTDB lineage: Bacteria > Fidelibacterota > Marinisomatia > SCGC-AAA003-L08 > D37C17. The sequence continues at coordinate 37,240 of PANN01000007.1, forward strand.
CATAACAACTGTAGAAGATCCAGTTGAATATCAAATTCCAGGTATAAATCAAGTTCAAATGCATGATGATATTGGTTTAAATTTTTCAGCATCATTAAGATCTATACTTAGACAAGATCCTGATGTATTATTAATCGGAGAAATTCGTGACGAAGAAACTGCAGATATTGCTGTTAAATTTGCTTTAACTGGACACTTAGTATTTTCAACTGTCCATGCTAATGATGCTCCATCTACAATTGCAAGATTATTAGATTTAGGCATCCCTCCATTTTTGCTCGGTTCATCTTTAAATTTAATAATGGCACAAAGACTAATTAGAACAATTGACGAAAATGAAAAAGAAGAATATACACCAAGTAAAAATGAGCTTGAAAGAATTGGTCTATTAAACGAGAAAAATTTAAAATATTTTAGAGGTAAACCAGCAACATCAAATCATAATTCAGGATATAAGGGAAGAACTGCTATCCATGAAATATTAGAAGTAACTACTGATGTAAGACAATTAATATATGACAATGCAAGTCAATTAGATATGAAAAAATTAGCTGTCAAAAATGGAATGACACCTTTAAGAGAAGCTGGTTTAAATAAAATAAGAAATGGCTCTACTACAATCGAAGAAATTTTAAGAGCAACAGTTGAGGAAAATTAGTGCCTAATTTTGATTATATAATTAGAAATGAATCTGGTTCTAGAAAAACAGGTTCAATTAAAGCAGATAACTACAACCAAGCAGTAGAAAAATTACAAAAAGATCAAAATACTATTGTAAAGTTAACAGAATCTGACACTTCATTTGATTTTATAAAGCCTTTTATAAATAGATTGGCTCTTGAAACAGAAAAATTCAAGAATAAAATCCCAATTACAATCCTAGTCTTTTTTACTAGACAGTTATCAACTATGTTTTCATCTGGGTTAACAATAGAACGTGCTTTACATTTCCTAACTCAGGAAGAAAAACATAAAAAATTTAGAAAAGCTTTAGAAAATATAGAAAATGATGTTAAAAAAGGATTATTACTATCTGATGCTCTTGAAAGGCATCCAGGTATCTTCTCAAATTTATATATTTCTCTAGTTAGAGCTGGAGAAGTAAGTGGTAAACTATCAGAAACTCTCCAAGAGTTATCAAGCTATCTTGAAACTGTAGAGGATACGCAAAGACGTGTTAAATCAGCAATGTACTACCCTGTATTCATATTGATTTTTTTAACTTGTATTTTATTTGGAATTTTCTATTTTTTGATACCTCAATTTTCAACAGTTTATGAACAACTTGGAAGCGAACTTCCTTACTACACAATTTTATTTGTAAATTTTTCAGTTTGGTTAAAAAATAATGTAGCCAATCTTATTTTTACAATTTTTCTATCAATAATTTCTATATGGTTTATAACCTTGACTGATTATGGTAGATTAATTAGAGATAAGATATTACTAAAACTTCCTATCTTTGGGAATTTAATACAACAAAATATTTTAAGTAAATTCGGTAAAACATTTGGTATTTTGATAAGTGCGGGTGTATCGGTTATGGACTCAATGGATTTACTTATTAAAATTGTTGATAATCGAGTTTATGAATTAGCTCTTATTGATGCTAAAAAAGAAATTGAAAATGGTATAAGTATTTCTCAAGCTTTAAAACAAACAGATATATTCCCACCAATATTCATTCAACTTTTAATTACAGGTGAAGAAACAGGTGAAATTGATAATTTAGCTTTAAAAGCATCAGAGTTCTATAGTAAACAAGTTTCTGCTATTGTTGATAGACTAACATCTCTTATAGAACCAATTCTAATCGTAACTGTAGGAGCTGTAATTGGTATAGTCCTAGTTGTTACCTACCTACCAATATTTAATTTTGGCTCAGCTTTAGCTGGCTAATTTGAATTTAATGTTATACTTATATTATTTTATTTTAGGCACAATATTTGGTAGTTTTTTAAACGTAGTTATTTATAGAGTTCCTAAAAAAAAATCTATTATTTTACCACGTTCATACTGCCCAAACTGTAAAAACATAATCCCATTTTATAGAAATATTCCATTAATTTCATTTATCACTCTAAAAGGAAAATGTAATAACTGTAAAACATCAATTTCTTCAATATATCCATTAACAGAAATTATAATTGGTTTGATTTTTTTAATTGTAATATATAATTTCCGAGGAGCAGAATTAATTTCATTTATTTTAGTTTCAAGTTTATTATATGTAGTATCAATAATTGATTATAAATATTTTATAATTCCTCTAGAAATATCATTTTTTATATTATTATCATTGCTACCTAATATAATATTTTCTCCGAATCCATTATTTTATTTTTATGGATTTTTAGTTGGTTTAGGTTATTTACTTTTTATTTATATAATAACATGGGTCATTACAAGAAAAGAACCCTTGGGCTTAGGCGATTTTCAATTAATATGTTTACTAGGTTTATGGCTTGGTCCTCTTAAAATATTAATAACAATTTTTTTATCTGCATGTATTGGAATTTTATATTGGATATTATTATACTTCGTAAAAGGACATGAGAAAAATAGAAAATTACCTTTAGGTTCTTTTCTATCATTTTCTGCGATTATTGTTTATTTAATACAATTTATTTGATAATTGTCTTTGTCGTTCAAATAGTATAATACTTGTTGCAGCAGTAACATTAAGAGAATCAATTTTACCGTTCATTTTAATTGTTGCTAAAAAATCACAATTTTTTTTTATCAATTGTCTGATTCCCCTACCTTCACTTCCTAAAATAAAAATAATTTTTCCTTTATAATTTAATTCATACCATTGTTTTGCTTCAACTCCATTTTCAACACCAACTATCCAAAATCCTTTTGATTTCAGATAATCAATAGTTGACCTCAAATTAGTTTGCATATAAATTTTAGTATTAATAAAAGCACCTTGACTTACTTGAAGTACAGTATTTGTAATTCTTGCTGAATTATTTTTAGGTATTATAATACCATTTATTCCTGCACATTCAGATGTTCTAATGATTTGTCCTAAATTTTGTGGATCATTTATTTGATCAAGAATTAAAAAACATTCGTTTTCCGAAAAGTTATTTTTTAAAAAAATATCATGATAGAAATCATATGTAAAATCAATTACAATTCCTTGCGTATGTTTTTGAAAAAATTTATTATTAAATGTATTATTATCTAAAAAAGAAATTGGAAATTTATTGGTTTTTATAATTTCATCTAGTTTTTTTGACTCAAATCTTTTAGCAGATTTATTTATTGAAATTAATTTTATATCAATATTTAATTTTGAAGATAGTAAACTAATACAATTGTTTATACCATATACTGTAAAGAAATCATTAGATTTTTTTTTTAAAAAAGACTTATTCACTGAGAAGTAGTTCAATATTAAAGACTAAGTCTGAGTACATATTAGGATCATATTCTTTTAATATAGCACCAGGATAAATCCTTTTAATTCTATTGTTTTTACCGATTAAAAATGTTGTGGGAATTGAATAAACTCCACCGTAATCGACAATTATTTTATCGATAATATCTTGCTTACCATATAAAACAGGGTAGTCTATCTCATAAACTTTTAAAAAATTATCAAGTTGTTTTTTTGTATCTGATATAGAAAGACCTAATATATTTAATCCTTTTGCATTATACTTGCTATACAAATCATTAAAATCTGGGATTTCCATTCTGCATGGCCCACACCAAGTTGCCCAAAAATTGATTAAAACGACTTTATCTTTCATATCACTAAGAGTGTATAAACTATCTTTTTTAACAGAGTTTAATGTAAAGTTTTTAGCTAAATCGATATCATTAGTTAACTCTTTTATCTTATCTATTTGTTCTTCATTTAATTCATTTAAAAAAATAAATGAAACAAAAATTATATATATATATTTAATCTTCAAATTTATTCCTTGAATTATTCAAAAAATCTATAAATTTATCTTTATTTGTATCCATTCCTGGGAAAGTACCAAGCACATTATCATCAGTACTCAAAATAACATAATAAGGTAAAGCAGCAGTACCAAATCTTTCTATCTCTAATTGTCTATTTTTTTTATGATTTTTTTCTTTTCCATCTGTATATAATTTTACTAAGACGAAATTTTCAAAAATTTCCTTAACTTCATCTTCTTCAAAAATATTAATTTCCATCCATCTACAATTAGTACAAGTATAACCTGTAAAATCAATAAATATCGGTTTATTTAATTCTTTCGAAACTTTATAACCAACATCTAAATCTTCTATCCATATTTCTTCCTTATCTGGTGGTAAATAGGATTCTATTAAACCATGTAATTTATTATTAAATAAACCTGTGGATAAGTAAATACCTACAAATAAAAATATTATACAAAAAATAATTCTATAAAAACTTATTTTTTTGATTGGACTATCAAATGGCATTTTAATTAAACCTAATAAATATAAACTCATTAATATGAAAATTATCGCCCATATAAGCAATACCATACTTCTATCAAATATACCCCAGTTCCAAACTAGATCAACATTACTAATAAATTTAAAGGCTGCCGCAATTTCTAGAAAACCCATAATTACTTTAACAGAATTTAACCAACCTCCACTCTTAGGTAGCTTTGATAAATATTGAGGGAATAAAGCCAATAAAAAAAATGGAGACGCAAATGCAAGTGAAAAACTTAACATACCAATAATTGGCCAAAAAATCGCACCTTGGCTTGCAGTAGCTAATAATGCACCCACAAAAGCTACAGTACATGTAAATGAAGTCAATGTAAAGGTTAATGACATAAATAAGATACCAAGCACACCACCTCTATTTTCTTGATTGATACTAAATTGTCTTAGAAATGAAGGTGTTTGTATTTCGTAATAACCAAATAAACTAAAAGCTAAATATATGAATAATGAAGCAATAAGAATATTTATCCATGGGTTAGCAGCAAGATCTCCAGCGCCAGATGCTCCAAGTGTAAAAGATAGAAGTAATCCTAAAGTTGTAAAAATAATTATAATACCTAGTGCATACAATGAAGCAGAAAAAATGGGGTTATTATCTTTTTTCTCTCCTTCTTTTGTGAAATATGAAACAGTGATTGGTATCATAGGAAATACGCACGGAGTTAATAAAGCTAGGAAACCCATTCCGATAGCAAATAATATAAATGAAAATAAGCCCTTGTTTATTTCTGTTTCAAGTTCAGTTAAAGGAATATTAGAATCATATTCTATTGGAAATGGCTTCAACTCAAAATCTGTTCTTTTCTCACCATCAAACACTTGAAATTCAAAACTAAAATTATCCCATCTAGGAATACACATACTCTCATCACATGCATAATATTCAAAAACACCATTTACTTTGTAATTATTATTTTCAAGTGAATCAGATAGTTTTAAATTTTTAACTAGTTGTATATTTTCCTTATGATAGTAAATATCTTGATTAAAATTTTTATCAAATTTCTTTAAAGCCTCTGGTTCATTAATAATACCAATATCAGAAAAATATACAGAGTCAATAATATCAACATAAGTAGGACTTAAGCTTTTTTCAGGATGAACTGAATAAATATGAAATCCATCATCTATCTCAATATTAAAAAATAAATATAAATCTTCTCCCCCAAAGTAAACTTTTCTATCTACTTTGACATCAAACTTTACACAGTTTTCTAATGCTGATATATCAAACTCATTTGATAATGAAATCCCAAATAAAAAACAAAAAACTATGGATATATAATTACTTAGAATTTTCTTCAATATTTTCATTATTAACTCTTACTTTTATAATTTTAACTGGTTTTTTTGTCCTATGAATATTTTTTAAACCTTTAGTTACATCATCTTTAAATTTATTTTTATTTTCATTTATAGGAATTTTTATATATCTTTTTCTATTTTGATGTTTAAACTCTAAATATTGATTATTTGCATTATCGGGAACCTTATCTAAAGATTTATTTATAATATAACTAGATTCAGATTTTAATTTTTCAATTTTATCCAAAACATCGTACCCACTTAATAATTTCCCAAAAACTGTATATTTATTATTCAAATGGTTAGCATTATCAAAACATATAAAGAATTGACTTCCAGCTGAATTCACATCTTGTGATCTTGCCATTGATAATATTCCACGTTCATGAGATATATTATTAAATTCTTCATCTACTGTCCATCCAGGGTTACCTCTTCCATCATTATCCCTGTTTGAATCTCTAGTTAAAATATCTCCACCTTGAGCCATAAATCCAGGAATAATTCTATGAAATATAGTTTCGTCATAAAATCCACTATTTGCTAATTTCTTGAAATTATAGGCATGTTTTGGAGCACTTTCAGCATAAATTTCAAATTTCATTAAACCAAAATTTGTTTCCATAACAATAATATTGTCAACTCCTACAGGCTCTGGTATAAACTCTCTCGCTTTAGATTTTATTAAATCTATTTCTACAGGTGAAATTTCAGAAGGTAGGCTTGGGAAAAAATTACCTTTTAAATTAGCATTAATTTTTAAACCTTTTTTATTCAATAAAGGATTATAATAATTCAAAGAATCTGATACTAAGAAAGATGTAAATATAAAAACTAGTAGCATATTATTTCCCTGTACTTCCTGGTTTAGTTATTTCAATTTTATCAAGCCAATCAGGTATATTACTTTTATCCCAACTTTTAACATCTAATTTTAACAAAGAATTAAATGGAAAACCAAAATCTAATTTCTTATTAGATCTATCAACTAAACATACTATACCTTTAATATTTACATTTAAATTTGATAATAAATTTATTAACTCAATAATTGATCCACCTGTTGTAACAATATCTTCGACAATTAATACATTAGCATTCTTTTCAACTGTAAATCCTCTTCTAAATTGCATTTCACCATTTATCCTTTCACTAAAAATATGTTTACAGTTTATATGTTTACCCACACCACCTGATAATAATATTCCTCCTATTGCAGCTCCCACGACTAAATTTATATTTTGACTTTTAAACTCATTAGACATCTCTAAGCAAATTTTATCTAGAGCAATAGGATTTTCTAATAATCTAAATTTTTCAATATATGTATCGCTATGTCTTCCTGAAGTTAATTTAAAATGCCCCTTCATTATTGCACCAGTCCACTTTAATAAATCCATTACTTCATTACTTTTCATAATATTTCTCTAATCATATTTGTATAATTTTCTGTAGCCAATCTAATATCTGAAATTTTTTTATCCTTAAATGATAATATTGCTCTAGATACATTCACTAAAGAAAGATAATTTTTTTCTCCAATCTTTAATGATTTCTCTAAATTTCCTCCTTGAAAACCTATACCTGGCATTAACCAAGGAATAGATTCTGAAATCAAACCAACTTGTTCTAATTCTTTATCATTTGTTGCACCAACTACAAGACCAATATTGTTATATTTATTCATCCTATTACACATTTGGATAACTAATTTATATAATTTATTATTATTTACACTTTTTTTTTGAAAATCTACACTTCCGGGGTTTGATGTTAAAGCTAAAATAAAGACACCTTTATTTTTATAATTAATAAATGGCTCAATTGAATCTGAACCCATATAAGGAGAAACTGTTATACTATCATATCCTAAATAATTAAATATAGATTCTGCATAAAATTTTGATGAATTACCTATATCACCTCTTTTAGCATCAGCAATTGATATAGATTTTCCATTTATATATTCTGGAATTTTTTCTAAAATTTTATAACCCTTAGAACCATATCTTTCATAAAATGAAAAGTTAATTTTATAAATTGGACAAAGATCAATTGTAGCATCAATAATATCTTTAATATACAAATTCATATAATCTAATGAATTATTTTTTAAAGCTTTATTATCAATATCAAGACCTAAACAAAGTCTATTATTTTTTTCTAAACATTTTAATTTTAACTTTTCATTAAAATTCATTTATTCTTATTTTTTTTTTAATTGTCAATAACATAAATTTACAATGATATTATGAAACAATTATCATTAAATATAGTGAATAAATCTAACTCTAAAATAGTCGCTTCCTCATCTTATGATTTCAAAATAGAATTAATAAAAAGCATTGGTAGTGATGATATTCAAAATATTCTAGATATTTCTAAGGATTTCTCTGAAATTTATGGTAATAGATTGATTTTAAATAATAACAATATCCTTAAATATTTTAATGATAATACCCTTCCTTTCATAGCAAGATATAAAAAAGAAATTATTGGATATATTATAGGAGTTCCTCTTGAGTACTTTAAGCAAGAGAGCTGGTCTCATTTTGACACAAATATAAATAAAAATAATACCATTTATACATATGCTTTTTTTATGAAGAAACAATATAGAAAAAAAGGCGGTTTTTCAAAAACATTGAAAATGATATATTTAAATTGGTCAAAAAAGAAGGGATTTAAATATGTTTCTGGCCATGTTATTGAAGGAACATCAAACAAATTTTCTAAAAAGTCAGAAATAATTAAAATTTTTCCAAATTGGTATGGTTTAAATAAACCATATGAATATTACAGAAGAATGTTATAATTTAATATTATGATTATCATAATTTTATTTTTAAATATTAGTTTACTTGGTTACTCGCTTCAAGATGTCTATGATAATGCAAATTCTCTTGAAAATTATGATAAGTATTTAATATTATCTCCAGATCATGTATACATAGGAGGATTAGGTTTATATCAAGGGAATACATATATTGACTGCAATGGCGCTATCATTAATTTAGAAGATGGTAATGGAATCTGGATATATGGAGATCAAAATTATCAAACAAATTTAGATATTCAAGAATGTATAATAACTAATAGTCTATATTATGGATTAAGCTTTAGCGGAGAATCAACTGGAAGTATCAAAAATTGCAATTTAATAAATACAAATTTTGGTCTTAAACTATTTGATAATTCTATTGTTTCTGTAGATAATTCTATTTTTGCATTTAATAATTCTATGGGCATTGCTTTGTATTCAGAAAGCCCAATTTTAGATATTTCATATTCCTTATTTTGGAATAACGAGGATGATTACCTTGAAAATTGTCCTGGCTGAGGTAATATATGGACTCAGTTTGAGTTAAATTCTGGAATGGGAATTTTATATAATGATCCACTATTCGTAGATGCAAATCATTGGAATTTTAATATCACTTTAAACTCGCCATGTATTAATTATGGAAACCCTAACATATATGATTTTGATGGTAGTATATCTGATATTGGTGCACTACAATATAATCCAGGCTGTATGTTAACAGGCGATTTTAATAATGATAATTATGTAGATATTCTTGATGTTATTAAACTTGTGAATTGTGTATTATTTGCAGAATGCTCAAATTGTTCAGATTTGAATAATGATAGCATGTATAATGTATTAGATATTATAGATTTAGTGAATATTATAATTAATTAGATTTTTTATTTACTGTAGTTTCCCATTTTTTACGACTTTTGATATTTTTGTATTCGATGAATCAAACCAGTAAGGTATTTCTTCTAAATTATTAATATTCCACAAAATAAAATCAGCTTTATATTTTTTTCTTATTAGACCTAGACTATCCTCTTTTTGTAATGATCTAGCTGCATTATAGGTAACTCCTAAAAATGATTCCTCAAGAGACAGTCCACACTTTTGCATGGCTAAAAACATAATATTTGACAAAGATCTTATAGTACAAGTACCTGGATTAAAATCTGAAGCCAACGCAACTGTACAGCCTTTATCAATTAATTTTCTACCATTTGCATACTTCTCTTTGTTAAGAAAAAAAGTTGTCCCTGGTAAAATTGTTGCAACAGTTTTAGAATTTGCAAGAGCATTAATACCTTTATCGTTTATTACCATTAAATGATCAGCTGATAGAGCACCAATATTAGCAGCAAGTTCTGAAGCACCAAAATAATTAAATTCATCAGCATGAACTCTTGGCTTCAAATTATATTTTTTTGATGTTTCTAAAATTCTCTCACTTTGTTTTATATTAAAATATCCTTCTTCACAAAATACATCACAAAATACTGCCAATTTCTGTTCAGCTATTTGTGGAATCATTTCTTCACATATTAAATCAACATACTCCTTTAATTCATATTCTTTAGGAATATCATGAGCACCTAAAAATGTTGGAATAATATCCAGACATAGTTCTTCATTTATTTTTTGTATAACTTTTAAAGACTTAATCTCATCTTTTACTGATAAACCATAACCTGATTTAGCCTCCATTGTTGTTGTTCCAAAATTAATAAATGGTTTTATGTTTTTAAGAGAATATTCAAATAACTCATCAAATGAAGAATTTCTTAAACTTTTAATTGAGGATAGAATTCCACCTCCCATTTTTTTAATATCATCATAACTTTTACCATTTAATCTCATATTAAATTCATTTGCTCTATTACCTATAAATATTGGATGAGTGTGTGAATCAATAAATCCAGGAGTTAATACACAGTTTTCAGCATCAATAACATTACATTTTTCATTAATAGATTTATCAATAGAAAGTATTTTATTATTTTCAATTAATATCTCATGATTTTTAAAGATATCGACTGTAGAAGAATCAGGGTTCCAAGTATAAATTTTACTAATATTAATAATTTTAGTTTTCAAAACTAAGAAGGTATCTTAAGATTTCTATCACTGGCTACTTTTATTGCTTTTTCATACCCTGCATCAAGGTGCCTAGCAACACCTAATCCGGGATCATTAGTTAAAACTCTATTAATTCTTTCTTTCATTTCTATTGAACCATCAGCAACAATAACAACTCCCGCATGTATTGACAATCCCATACCAACACCTCCACCATGGTGTAAAGATGTCCAACTTGATCCTCCAGATACACTTAACATTGCATTTAAAATTGGCCAATCTGCAACAGCATCAGAACCATCTTTCATTGCCTCAGTTTCTCTATTTGGTGAGGCAACTGAACCACAGTCCAAATGATCTCTTCCAATAACTATAGGTGCTTTTAATTCTCCAGATGCAACCATATCATTAATAGCTTCTCCAAAAATATTTCTTTCTCTATAACCTAACCAACATATTCTAGCAGGCAAACCTTGAAATTGAACTTTTTCTTGAGCTAAAGTAATCCATTTTTTAAGAGATTGATCTTGAGGAAATAATTCTAATACTTTTTTATCTGTTTTATATATATCTTCTGGATCACCAGATAAAGCTACCCATCTAAAGGGACCTTTCCCTTCACAAAAAAGAGGTCTAATATATTCAGGAACAAAGCCAGGAAAATTAAAAGCATTTTTAAGTCCTCCTTTTTCTTTGGCCTGACCTCTTAAATTATTACCATAGTCAAAAACTATTGAACCTTTTTTCTGTAAATCTAACATAGATTTACAGTGGATAGTCATCGATTCATAAGATAACTTTATATACTTATTTGGGTTGTTTTTACGTAATTCTAAAGCATCTTTATAAGATAATTGATGTGGAATATACCCATTTAATTCATCATGTGCAGATGTTTGATCTGTAACAATATCAGGTATAATATTTTCCTTTACAAATTTAGGAAATAATTCTGCAGCGTTCCCAAGTAAACCAATAGATAATGCTTTTTTGTTTTCTTTTGCTTTTAATGCTATTTCTACTGCTTCATTAAAAGATTTAATTTTTATATCAAGATAACCAGTTTTAATTCTCTTATCAATTCTGCTTTCATCAAATTCAATTGTTATATTTACACCTTCATTCATTGTAACAGCTAATGGTTGTGCACCTCCCATACCACCAAGTCCAGCAGTTAAAGTTAAGGTTCCCTTTAAACTTCCATTAAAATTCTTTCTTGCTACTTCTGCTAATGTTTCAAAAGTACCCTGCAAAATTCCTTGTGTACCAATATAAATCCAACTACCTGCGGTCATTTGACCATACATCATAAGTCCTTTTTTATCTAATTCTCTAAAATGCTCCCAATTAGCCCAATCAGGTACTAACATAGAATTTGATATAAGGACACGAGGAGAATATTTGTGAGTTTTAAATACTGCTACAGCTTTACCAGATTGAATTAATAACGTCTCATCATCTTCAAGGTTAATTAAAGCTTTTTCAATTTTTTCAAATTCAGACCAATTTCTTGCTGCTTTCCCAAATCCACCATAAACTATTAAATTATCAGGGTCTTCCGCTACAATTGGATCTAAATTATTACGAAGCATTCTTAAGGCTGCTTCTTGATGCCAACCTTTACAAACTAAATTACTTCCAATATTTGATTTTATTAATTTCATATTTAATCTATATAAAAATTCAAAGTTTTATAAATTGGATTATACCAATTTGTGGTATCTTTAACAATATTATAAGGAAATATTGAAAAATTATTAAACCCTTCAATTCTAGATAATAAAATTTTATTTGAAATTATTGACTGATTTTGATTATATACAGATATACCAATTGATATTTTATCTTTATCTAAATTTCTTGAATTAATAATTCTATTAATTGAATTATATTTATCAAAATCATCATAATAATTCATTATGATACAAAAATCAATAATATCTTCTTCTATCCAAGATTCCCAATCTTGAAACCATCTATACTTTGCTTCTAACATATCTGGCTTTACTGCAGCACTAACTTGGAGATTCAATGAATCATTCAATATTAAATATTTAATAGATCTAACAAATTGAGTTATTTTATTTATTTTAAATTGCTCCCAATTTGTCTGCATTGAATCTACATATTCTTTATTATAGCCAAATCTCTCTGATATAATTCCTCTCTTTAAATCAACAGGGTTAATTAAGAATTTATCTTCAAACTCTTTTAATCCATACTGATTATATCCATAAAAATTATCTTGATATCTTAAATAGTCTAAATGAATTCCATGAATATTATAATTTTTAATTAATTCATTAATAACATTAAGTAAATGAGTATTAACATCGGGATTTAAAGGGGAAAGGTAAATACCCTCCCATGATTTGGAATGTATCTGATGTAAAGGTATAGATATATCTGACTTTCCATTTAAATCAACTTCAAAACATTCTTCACAATTATAATAAAGATGATTTTCATTTATAGGTTTTTTATCAGAAGACCATAGAATATATGTATTAAACCATGCATGTATTTCAATATCAGTACTATCAACTTTTTCTAAAATATAATTTAATGGATCAAAAATAGAATCTAATTTTTCATGTTTAGGAACTAATTCAGAATTATAAAGAGCATCACCTCTAAATCTAACTTGATAAAAAAGTTTATTAACTTTATTTTTTATAGCAAAATTATATACTGAATCGACACTACTACTATCAAGAATACTAGTAGATTTAACCCAAAGTGAATTATCTACAATTTTAGGAAGTAATGATTTTGGAAATATATTTAAGGAAAAAAATAGGAAAACAATAAAAAAAAATTTTATTTTTCTATTAACATAATTCAACAAATTTATTTTTTATCTTCTGTTTTTTCGCTTACTTTTTTAGGTGACTCATCATTTGAATCAGCTTGTTCACTTGATTTAAAATCAACAAACTCTAGAATTGAAACCTTAGCATCATCATTTTTTCTATTACCAACCTTAATTATTCTGGTGTAACCTCCAGATCTACTTTCATAATTAGGAGCGATCTCGTGAATCAATGTATTAGCAATTTCTTTTTTATAACTACCTTTAACTTTTTTCAGAATTAATCTTCTACCATGAACATTATTTTTTTTTGCATATGTAACTAATCTTTCAACATACTTTTGTACTTCTTTTGCTTTAGGAAGAGTTGTAGTTATATGTTTATGTTTTATCAAAGAACAAGCCATATTGCTCATGAGTGCTTTTCTATGACTAGCTGTTCTATTTAATTTTCTACCTTTTTTTAAATGTCTCATATAAAATACCTATCTAATCTTTCATGAATTGGCTTATATCCATACCAAATTTCAAATTAAGTTCACCTAATTTCTCATTAAGCTCTGTTAAAGATTTTCTACCAAAGTTCTTAAATTTTAGCATTTCACTTTCATCCTTACTAACCAAATCAGAAATTTGATGTATACCCGCTGCTTGCAAGCAATTATGACTTCTTACAGATAATTCCATTTCATCAATACTCTTTAATAAAGTTGCTTTGATTTCGATTGCCTGATTTGCTTCTTCATTATCAATTGCCTTAATTCTTGTAGCATCATCAAACATAAAGAAGGATAAATGCTGAATAAGAATACTTGCAGCATGATTAATACAATCTTTTGCTGAAGTTGAACCATCAGTATCAACTTCTAGCAATAATCTTTCTTGACCTTCAGTAGATGCTGGAATAGGTATAACTTCCCAAGCAACATTGAGGACAGGATTAAAAATAGAATCAACAGCAATCGTTCCAAGTGTATCATCAGATCTCTTATTACTTTCAGAACCAACGTAACCTTTGCCCCTAGAAACACGAATTTCAATTTCTAAAGAAGTTTTTTTATTGAAAGTCATTATAGGCAAAGAACCATTAATAACTGAAAAATCATCTAAATATTTATTTAATTCCTCTGCTTTAAAGACTCCAGCATTATCATAGTTAAGTTTAAATGAAATTAATTCACTTGTAACATCATCATTCATTTTAAATCTTATTTTTTTAAAGTTTAGAATGATATCTGGAAGATCTTCAGAAACACCTTTAATAGTTGAAAATTCATGCGATACTCCATCAATTTTAATTGATGTTATTGCAGCACCAGGTAAAGTAGTTAATAAAGTTCTTCTAAGTGCATTACCAACTGTTACAGCATAACCTCTATCAAATGGCTCAACGCTAACTTTTGCATAACTTTTTTTATCATCTTCAAATTTAATATTTAAATCATTAAAATATTTTACTGACATAATTAATTTCCTTTATTTTGAATATAACTCAACTACTAATTGTTCATTTAACGGTTCTAATATTTCATCTCTTGTTGGAGATTTATCAAAAGTTCCTCTTAGTTTACTTTTATCAAGAGTCAACCAAGGCATAGGATTATCACTTTTAATTCTTCTCATAGAATTAAGAAATATATCATTTTTTCTACTTTTGCTCCTTACTTCAATTATATCTCCATCACTTAAGTTGTAAGAAGGTATATTTACTACCTTGTTATTAACTAGGAAGTGCTTATGAGAAACTAATTGTCTAGCTGCACTTCTTGTGTTAGCAAGACCTAATCTATAAATAGTATTATCTAATCTAGACTCGAGTGAAATCAATAGATTATCACCAGTTGCACCCATTTTATTATTTGCTTTTTTAAAATAGTTTCTAAATTGTTTTTCTAGAATACCATACAAATATTTAATTCTTTGTTTTTCTCTTAATTGAACACCATAGTTAGATAATTTTCTTCTCCTTGATTGACCATGTTGGCCTGGAGGATAATTTTTTCTAATCGAAGAGAACTTTTCTGATTCAAACACAGGAAATTCTAATCTTCTACATATTCTTGCTCTTGGACCTCTATATCTTGCCATTTAATGCTCCTTTAAACTCTTCTCTTTTTAGAAGGTCTACATCCATTATGAGGAATTGGAGTTAAATCCATTATTCCCGTTACTTTTAAACCTGAAGCCATCAATGCCCGCACAGCAGCTTCTCTTCCACCACCTGGACCTTTAATCATTACTTCAATAGTTGTTAAACCTCTTGAAATTCCATCCGCAGCTGCTTTTTCTGCAGCCTGAGCAGCAGCAAATGGTGTATTTTTTCTTGAACCTTTAAAGCCTACCATCCCAGAACTTGCCCATGAAATTGTATTGCCATATTTATCAGTTAAAGTTATAACTGTATTATTAAATGTTGACTTGATAAAAGCAATACCTTGAGGATCAACTTTTGCTTTTTTCTTATTTGATTGTTTCGCCATAAATTAAACCTTTAAACCGCCTTTTTCTTATTTGCTATAGTTTTCTTTTTACCTTTTCGTGTTCTTGAATTATTTTTAGTATTTTGGCCATTAACAGGCAACCCTCTTTTATGTCTTAACCCTCTATATGCTCCAATATCAATTAATCTTTTGATATTTCTTCCAACTTGACTTCGCAATTCTCCTTCAACAAGATAATTTTCTGATAGTTCATTTCTTATCTTTAAAATCTGTTCTTCATTTAACTGATTTGTTTTAGTTTTTGGATTAATATCAATAGCCTTTAAAATTAATTTTGATTTTGCTAATCCAATACCAAAAATATAAGTTAAACTTATTAAGATTGATTTATTTGCTGGTAAATCTACTCCTGATATTCTAGCCATACTATCCTTGCCTTTGCTTATGTTTAGGATTTTCACATATTACACGCACAACGCCACTGCGTCTAATAATTTTACATTTAATACATATTTTTTTTACTGATGATCTTACTTTCATAATTATATTACCATATTAGTATCTAAAAACAATTCTTCCTTTACTTAAATCATAAGGAGACATTTCTATTTTTACCTTATCTCCAGGCATTAGTTTTATATAATGCATTCTCATTTTACCTGATACATGAGCTAAAATAACATGCTCGTTATCTAAAACTACCCTAAATGTAGCATTAGGTAATGTTTCTTGTATCTTTCCATCAACTTCTATAGGTTTTTCTTTTGCCATATTTTTCTAAGCTGTTAAAATTTTCACTTTATTATCTATTAAAGCTATAGAATGCTCAAAATGTGCTGAAGGTGAACCATCAGAAGTTGAAATAGTCCAATTATCTTCTTTTGTATAAACCTCAAAACTACCCATATTAATCATGGGTTCTATAGCTAAACATAAACCATCTTCAATTAAAGGTCCTTGGTTATAAATACCAAAATTAGGGACTTGCGGCTCTTCATGTAATTTCCTTCCAATTCCATGTCCAACTAATTCTCTAACAACACTAAAACCATTTTTTTCAACAAAATTCTGTATAACTGAACCAATATTACCTATTTTAGCATTAACCTTAACCTCTTTAATACCTAACATAAGTGATTCTCTAGTTACATCTAATAATTTTTGTTTTTCACTAGAAATACTACCAACAGAAAATGTTTTTGCATGATCACCATAAAAATCGTCACAAATTGTTCCAACATCAATCCCAATAATCTCACCATCTTTCAGAACTCTATTACTTGGAACCCCATGTACAACTTCATCTTCGATTGAAACACATAAAGTACCTGGAAAACCATATAATCCCTTAAAACCTGGAATCGCATTATTTTTTCTAATAAAATTTTCTGCAATTTCATCCAATTCGATGGTTGTAATACCTGGTTTAACATGTTCTTCAATTAGAAACAAAGTGTCTTTTACAATTTGTCCTGCACGATACAATTTTTCAATCTCAGATTTATTCTTAAGATGAATCATTTTAGTATCTTCTAGAACGTCCTCTTATTTTACCTTTATTCAAAAAGCCATCGTAGTTTCTCATTAACATATGAGACTCTACTTGTTGCAAAGTATCTAATGCAACTCCTACAATTATTAATAAACTTGTTCCTCCATAAAAACTTGCTAAAGAATAACTAATATCTTCATTAAAAGCCCTAAATAAAATTATAGGGAATACAGCAATAAGAGCTAAGAAAATTGAAGAAGGTAATGTAACTCTTGTTAAAATTCTATCGATATAATCAGATGTAGCTTTACCTGGTCTTACCCCAGGAATAAATCCTCCCTGTTTTTTCATATTATCTGCGACATCTACAGGATTAAACGCTATTGCAGTATAAAAATATGTAAAAATAATAATTAATAAAGCAAAGAAAATTGAATATACAAAGTGAGTTGGTGAAAAATATATCCTAAGAGCATCTCCAAAACCACTATCAGGAAAAAATGAAGCAACAGTGTTAGGCAAAAACATTAAAGCTTGAGCAAAGATAATTGGCATTACACCGGCTGTTAAAATTCTTAATGGTATATGGGAAGCTTGTCCACCATAAACTTTCCTACCAACTACTCTTTTAGCATATTGAACAGGAATTTTCCTTACTCCTGTGTTGACTAACACAACGACAAAAGTAATAACAAACATTAAAATTGCAAGAAAAATATATCTATAAGGATTTGATGTAATATTGAACCATTCTGCCTGAAAAACAAATGGTGCCTGTGCAAGGATTCCACACATTATAATTAATGAAATACCATTACCTAAACCATAATCTGAGATTTGTTCACCCAACCACATTATAAAGATTGTTCCTGTAACTAATGTTATTATGGTAACGAAATAAAAATAAAAACTACCATCAGGAACAACAGAAGCCCCATTATTTAATTTAATGCTAGACAAATAAACTGAAACACCAATTGATTGCATGCTTGCTATCAGTACCGTTCCATATCTAGTTAACTGAATAATTTTTCTTCTTCCTAACTCACCCTCTTTTTGTAATTTTTGGAAATAGGGAACCACGGAACCTAATAATTGAATAATAATTGAAGCTGATATATAAGGCATTATTCCAAGAGTAAAAATTGATGCTTGTGAAAAAAATCCTCCCACAAAAGTATCATAAAGACCAAGTAAAGAATTTTGCTGAGTGGCTTGATCCATAAAGCTCTTTAAAACACCTTTATCAACACCAGGCACTGGGACTTTTCCACCTAGTCTATAGATTAATAACATAAAACCAGTAAAAGCTAATTTTTTTCTTAAATCACTAATCCTAAATATATTTAGAAATTTATTCATTATACAAAAATAGCCTTTCCACCAGCTTTTTCAATTTTTATTAGAGCAGATTTACTAAAAAAATTAGCAGAAATTTCTAAAGATTTTTTTAATTCACCCTTAGAAAGAACTTTTAGAGGGATATCTTTAGATTTAATTAGATTATTTTTATATAAAAAATCATGATCAACTTTTGAAACTTTTAAATCAGAAATTTTCTCCAAATTTATAGTCTGATAATTATTTTTATATCTATGGACTTTAGAAAAGATTTTCATACCTCTTTTAGGTAATCTTCTCATTAATGGAGTTTGACCTCCTTCAAAATGGAATTTAGCTTTTGTACCAGAACGAGCTTTATATCCGTTATGACCTTTACCTGCTGTTCTTCCTTGTCCAGTAGCATTTCCTCTTCCTATTCTTTTTCTACCAGATATTGAACCTTCTTTATATTTTAAAGTATATGACATTTTATAATTCCCTTACTCGAACTAAATGCTTGACCTTGTTTACCATTCCTACATGAGCAGGATCATTATTCACAACAACAGGTGAATTTAATTTTTTGATTCCAAGAGCTTTTATAGTTGCTTTAGTTTTCTTATTATAACCAATCGCACTTTTAAATTGTGTTATTTCTATTTTATTTGACATTTTAATTAAATAATTCTTTCATTGTTATACCCCTATCCTTTGAAACTTGAAGAGGATCTCTCAATTCTTTTAATGCTTCGACAACAGCTCTTACAACATTTAAAGCATTAGTTGAACCAGTATTTTTTGTTAAAATATTAGTTACTCCAACTTGTTCTAAAACAGCTCTTACTGGTCCTCCAGCTATAATACCTGTACCAGGAGAAGCTGGTTTTAACATAAGCTTAACCGAACCATACTTGATATCAACTCTATGCGGGATAGTTCCTTTAATAATAGGAGCTTTGAAAATACTTTTTTTAGCGATTTCTTTTGCTTTATTTACAGCAGCAGCGACTTCATTTGCTTTACCAAAACCTATTCCTACATGACTATTTCCATCACCTACAACAACGATAGCATTAAATCTCATTCTTCTACCACCTGTTGTAGATTTTGAGACTCTATTTATTTGAACTACAAATTCGTCTTGTAGTTGTAAATCAGTTGGACTTATAATGTTATTCATTTATTATTTACCTATTAATATATTAAATACTAATACCCTTTTCTTTAATAGCATCAACAACAGCCTTAACTCTTCCATGAAATTGGTATCCATTTCTATCAAAAATAACTTTTTCAATTTTATTATTTTTAATCTTGTCAGCAAGCATGTATCCTACTTCAGTACTTTTAATAACTTTGCTCATAGATTTGACTTTTTTCCTTAAATCATTATCCATAGAGGATGATGAGAATAATGTAACATTTTTATTATCATCAAGTAATTGACCATAAATATGCTTGTTAGATTTAAAGATTACTAATCTAGGATACTTACCTAACGTTCCTAATGACTTTTTGGTTCTTAACTTCTTTTTTAAATATTTTTTTCTTTTATCATTTAAAGACATATTAATTTATCCTAATATAAATATTAACTTGCTCCACCAACAACTTTACCAGCTTTTCTCCTTACAATCTCATCTGAATACTTTATCCCTTTTCCTTTGTACGGCTCTGGCTTTCTCATCGATCTAATTTTTGCAGCAAAATCTCCAACGTTTTGCTTATGATATCCTTTAACAACTATAGTAGTTTGATCAGGAGTTGAAACTGTTAGACTATCAGGAATTTGAAAATAGATAGGGTGAGAGAATCCAACATTAATGAGTAACAAATCACCTTTCTTTTCAGCAGTATATCCAACACCTACTAGCAGTAATTTTTTTTCAAATCCAATTGAAACACCAACAACCATATTTTGCAATAAAGATCGATATAAACCATGTAATTCTTTATCTTTTCTATTATCAGAGTTTCTTTTGACTGTTATAATACTATTTTTAACTGATATGTCTATCTTTGAATCATAACTCATATTTAATTGACCTAATTGGCCTTTAACTAAAATAGAGTCTTTAGATACATCAACATCTACGTTTCCTGGTATTGAAATTGGTTGTTTTCCTATATTTGACATTTTTTCTTAACTTTACCATACATGGCAAAGTATTTCTCCTCCAATATTTAAATTTTTTGCTTTTTTATTTGACATAACACCTTTTGAAGTAGAGATAATAGATATTCCCATACCGTTTAAAACTCTGGGTAATTTTTCAACAGATACATATTCTCTACAACCAGGAGTGCTTATTCTTTTAAGTCCCCTAATAACAGGTTTATCATCATAGCTGTATTTCAAGTAAACACGTAAAATACCTTGCTTTTTATCTTCAATTTTAACGTAGTCGCGAATAAAATACTCTTCCTTTAAGATAAATAGTATTCGAATATTTACATTAGAACATTTAACATCTACCCATTTTTTGGAAATGGCACTTGCATTTCGAATTCGTGTTAATAAATCTGCTATTGGATCATTCATACTCATAATTTTATTCCTTTTACCAGCTTGCTTTCTTTAAACCTGGAACTCTACCCTTTGTAGCAAGTTCTCTAAGAGATATCCTTGATAAACCAAACTTTCTATAATAACCTCTTGGTCTTCCAGTTAAATTACATCTATTTCTAATCCTTATAGGATTTGCATCTCTAGGTAGTTTTTCTAATTGCATGTATGCTAATCTCTTTTCTTCAATAGAAGTTTTGGGATTTTTAACGACAGATAACAACTCTTCTCTTTTTATCTTAAATTTTTCAACTAATTTCTGACGTTGAATATTTTTAACAACTTTAGATTTCTTAGCCATTATTTACCTTTTTTCTTAATTTTATACTCATTAATAGGAAATCCAAAACCAACCAATAATTCGTAAGCATGTAAGTCATTATCAGTATTTGTTGTGATAGTAATATTTATACCTCTAATAGTATTTACTTTATCATAATTAATTTCAGAGAAAATAATTTGTTCAGAAATACCGAAGTTATAATTACCTCGACCATCAAAACCTTTAGAGGGAAGACCTCTGAAATCTCTAATTCTTGGTGATGAGATTGAAATAAATCTATCTAGAAATTCATACATTTTTGCACCTCTAAGAGTAACTTTAACTCCAACTGGATCTCCAATTCTTAATTTAAAGTTAGAAATTGCTTTTCTTGCTTTAGTGATTACTGGTTTTTGACCTGTAATAATTGTCATTTCATCAATTGCTTTAGCTAAACTATTTTTATTATCTTTTGCATCACCAATTCCCATATTTAAAACAATTTTTTCTATTTTAGGTAATTGCATAACATTTTTAATGTCTAATTTTTCCTTAAGCAAAGGCTTAATACTATCTTTATATAAATCGAATAATCTTGGACTATAATTTTTCATTAATCTATTTTATTACCATTTTTTTTATTAATTCTATAACGCTTACCATCCTTATCAATACCAAATCCAACTTTTACTAATTTTCCTTTATTCATTAAACCAAGATTAGATAAATTTATAGATAATTCTTTTTCTATAATTCCACCTTGAGGATTATCTTGAGTTGGTCTTATATGTTTTTTAGCTTTATTTATTCCTTCAACAATTGCTCTGTTTTTTTCTTTTATAATTTTAACTACTCTACCAGATTCTCCTTTATAAGAGCCGGCTAAAACCATAACTGTATCTTCTCTCTTTATTTTATTCATAATTAAATAACCTCTGGTGCTAAAGATAGAATTTTCATATATTTTTTTTCTCTTAACTCTCTTGCAACAGGTCCAAAGACTCTAGTACCTGCAGGCTCATTTTGATTATCAATAATAACTACTGCATTATCGTCAAATCTAATATAAGAGCCATCTTTTCTTTTAGATTCTTTTCTTACTCTAACGACTACGGCCTTTCTAACAGTGCCTTTTTTTACATTTGAATTAGGAATTGCTTTTTTTACAGTAACAACAATCATATCTCCCAATCTAGCATATCGTTTTCTAGAACCACCTAATACTTTAATACACAGCGCTTGTTTAGCACCCGTATTATCAGCAACATTTAGTCTTGTTTCTTGTTGAATCATATTATATTTTAGCTGCTTTCTTTAAAATTTTTTTTACACGCCATCTTTTAAGTTTACTCAAAGGTTTTGATTCTTCAATTAATACGGTATCACCACACTCACACTTATTGTTTTCATCATGTACATAATACTTTTTAGAAAATTTTACATATTTCTTATATACAGGGTGTGGAAAACTTCTAACAATATTAACAACTACAGTTTTATCCATAGTATTTGATTGAACTAAACCACTTAATTCTTTTCTATTATTATCCATAAATTTATTTTCTTAATCCTAATTCAAATTGTCTTATAAATGTTTTAACTCTAGCAATATCTTTCTTATTCTGATTAATTTTTTTTGGATCTTCTAATTGCTGAAGAGTTTTTTGAAACCTATAATTTAACATAGAATCATTTAGTTCAGTTAATTTTTTATTTAATTCATCCAAAGTTAAATCTTTAATATTTTTCTTTTTTGCCATTTTCTATAATTCTCTTCTAGGTACCATTTTAGTTTTTATTGCAAATTTATGAGAACAAGCCCTAAAAGCTTCTTTAGCTTGATCTTCTGTTAACCCATCTATCTCATATAAAATTCTACCAGGCTTAACAATTGAAACCCACGAGTCTGGCGAACCTTTTCCTTTTCCCATCCTAGTTTCTGCTGGTTTTTTTGTAATAGATTTATTGGGAAATATTCTAATCCATAATCTTCCAATTTTTCTTACTCTACGAGATAAAGAAATTCTACCAGCTTCTATTTGCCTATTAGTTATCCATCCTGGCTCCATAGCTTTCATTCCATATGTTCCATAACATACATAATTACCAGAATTAGACATGCCTCTTAAATTTCCCTTATGAGGTTTTCTGTATTTAATTCTTTTAGGAGATAACATATTATTTTTTTTCCTTATTAATCATTATATATCCAAACTTTTATACCAATAATACCGTATGTTGTATTAGCTTCAACATGCGCATAATCAATCTTTGCTCTTAGAGTATGCAATGGTACTCGACCTTCTTTAAAGGTTTCTTGTCTAGCTATTTCTGCACCATTTAATCTACCAGCAATCCTTACTCTTATTCCGTTTGCGCCCATACTAATTGTACTTTGAATTGATTTTTTTACAGCTCTCCTATAATTAACTTTTTTCTCAATTTGTTGAGAAATATTATCACCAACTAAGCTAGCAACTAAAGCAGGTCTTTTAATCTCGAAAACATTCACAGAAACCTCATGGCCAACGAGTTTGTTTAATTCTTTTTTTAAACTATCTACTTCTGATCCGCTTTTTCCAATTATCAATCCAGGTCTTGCTGTGTTTATAGTTATACTTACTTTAGTTGATGTTCTTGAAATTAGAACTCTTGAAACACTAGCAGTTTTATACTTTTTTTGAATGTATCTTCTTAAAATAATATCTTCTTTTAAACGATCAGCATAATGCTTTTCATCAAACCAAGTAGAATCCCATCCTCTATTAATTCCTAAACGTAAACCTATTGGATTAGCTTTTTGACCCAAAATTAACCTCTCTTATTAATTTTTTCTGATAAAGTTATTGTTAAATGGCTAGTTCTTTTTAAAATCTGAGAAGCCCTACCCATAGCTCTTGGTCTAAATCTTTTCATTACAGGACCTCCATCAACAAAAGCACTTGAAACAACAATTTCATCTTGGTTAAAATCACCTTTATTTTCAAGGTTAGACAAACCGGAGTTAATTGCTTTCAATATAAAATTTGATGCTTTTTTATTACTATTAATTAAGATATTAATAGCACGATTAACTTTAAGTCCTCTAAGTTCATTAAGAACAAAACGAACTTTAGTTGGAGACTGTTTTAAATGTTTAACTTTTACTGTAGTTTCCATAATTATTTCATTTTCCTATCACCAGAATGACCCCTAAAAATCCTAGTTGGAGCAAATTCACCTAATTTATGACCAACCATATTCTCCGTAATAAATACTGGGACAAATTTGTTTCCATTATGTATTGCTAAAGTATGACCAACAAATAACGGAGATACCATTGATCTTCTAGCCCAAGTTTTAATTACCTCTTTTTTATTAGCTGAATTCATTTTATCTAGTTTTTTTTCTAGCTTAAAATCGATATATGGTCCTTTTTTAAGAGATCTAGACATTATTTTTTTCTCCTTGAAACTATATATTTATTTGATATTTTATTTTTCTTTCTAGTTTTATAACCCTTGGCTGGAGTTCCCCATGGCGAAACAGGATGTCTACCACCAGAAGTCTTACCTTCACCACCACCATGAGGATGGTCAACCGGGTTCATTACTACACCTCTGACTTTTGGTCTTCTTCCTAACCATCTTGCTCTGCCAGCTTTACCAATTTTAATATTTTCATGTGTCTTATTACCAACCGTACCTAAGGTAGCTAAACACTGTTCAGATACCATTCTTATTTCACTTGATGGTAACTTTAATGAAACCATTTTATTTTCTTTAGCCATAATTCTTGCATAAGTACCAGCACTTCTTGCCATTTGAGCACCTTTGCCTGGTTTCAATTCAATATTATGAACTAGCATACCATCTGGAATATCTTTTAACAATAGCGCATTACCTGTTTTAAAATCAACTTTACTATCTTTTGAAGATATAATAGTGTCATTAACATTTAAACCATCCGGAGCAATTATATATCTTTTCTCATTATCTTCGTATTGGATTAATGCAATCCTTGAAGATCTATTTGGATCATATTCAATCGAAGTAACTTTACCTGTCATATTAAACTTATTTCTTTTAAAGTCAATAAGCCTGTATCTTCTTTTATGTCCTCCACCTCTTCTTCTAGATGTTATTCGACCAAGATTATTTCTTCCACCAGTTTTCTTAAGAGGTTTTGTTAAGCTTCTTTCGGGACGTTTTTTTGTAATTTCGTCAAATGTAGATATCGACATATATCTTCTACTTGGTGTATCAGGTTTTAATTTTCTAATAGCCATTAAAATTCTCCGTCAACTAAATTCAACTTATCGTCTTTGTGTAAAGTAACAATGGCTTTTTTCCATAAATCTCTATGACCAGAAGTCCTAATTACGTGGCCTCCGCTTTTCACACTAGTATTTTTAAGTTTTCCTTTAAAAACAGATGTACGGACTTTTGTTATCCTTACATCAAATCTTTTTTCAATTGCTTGCTTAATTTGTAATTTATTTGCTTTTGGGTTAACCTTAAAAACATACTTATTGTATTTTTCTGTAATAAGGTTACTTTTTTCTGTTAGCATAGGTGATAATATAATATTTGACATTTCTAATAACATAATTTATTTCATCAAGCTCTTATTCAAAAAATCAACAGAACTCTTATCTATTAATAAAAAATTACTATTCATAACATCGTAAGTTGAAAAGCTTTTTACATTTACTAAATTAACATTTTTAACATTCCTAGAGCTTAAAAATAAATTATTTTCAAAACTATCAGTGATAACCAATGTCTTTATATTTTTAACTTCTAAATTCTCTAAAACTGTTAAAAAATCTTTCGTTTTAATTTTATCCATTGAAAAGTCATTCAATACCTTGTAAGAATCTTTTAAAACTTTAATTGATAATGCACTTTTTCTAGCTAAGGTTCTTACCTTTTTATTTAATTTAAGTGAATATGTCCTTGGTTTAGGACCAAAAGCAGAACCACCGTGCACTCTTGCAGGATTTCTTGTTGATCCGACTCTAGCATTACCAGTACCTTTTTGCTTGTAAGGCTTTCTTCCACCACCACTAACTTCAGATCTTGTTTTGGAACTTGATGTTCCTTGTCTCTTAGCAGCTAATTCAGATTTGACAGCAAGATAAATGCAATGCTCGTTTGGCTCAATTTTAAATACTCTATTGTCCATATCTACTTTTGTAGATGTTTTCTTGCCACTTTTATTATAAGTATTTACTTTCATATTATTTCTTTGTTAAATATAAATAATTATTATTTGAACCAGGAAGAGAACCTTTAATAAATATTAAATTATTACTATAATCTATATTTAGCACCTCTAAATTCTTAACTGTAACTTTTTCATCACCCATTCTTCCTGCCATTTTCATTCCAGGGAAAATTCTTCCAGGATCAGTACCAGCACCAACAGAGCCAGACTTTCTCATAACACTGTTTTTTCCATGCGATGCTCTACCGCCTCCAAAATTGTGCCTTTTCATATGGCCAGCAAAACCTTTACCTATTGACCTACCTGTAACAGTCAAGAAATCACCTACATTGAATTGCTTTAAATTAACTTCATCACCAATACTTGGGATATTATCAAGCTTATGTAATCTAAATTCTTTCAAAACTTTCTTTGGTGTTATCTTAGCTTTACCAAAATGACCCATTAGAGGTTTAGTCAAATGTTTTTCTTTAGCATCAATAAAGCCAAGCTGCACAGAATCATAACCATCATTTTTTTTATTTTTAATTTGTGTCACTGTACACGGGCCAGCCTGAACAACTGTAGCTGGAAAAACATCTCCAGATTCTGTAAACAATTGCGTCATCCCAACTTTTTTACCAATCAAATTTGAAAAAGAAAATTTCAATTCTTCATTATTTTCTTCATCAACAGCATCTTCTTTGGAAGTTTTCTTATCAGATTCTAAATTTTTAATAGGAGCTTCTTCAACTTTTATATCTCCATCTAATGAGCTTTCGCCTGATGAATCTTCTTCATGCTCTATTTCATCTTCTAAAAATAAATCTAAATTATATAAATATGTATCTAATACCATTTTGAATTCTAAGTCCTTATTTCAACATCAACGCCAGCTGGCATATCTAATTTCATTAAAGCATCAACAGTTTTAGAAGTTGAATTTAACAATTCAATAATTCTTCTGTGAATAGTTATCTGAAACTGCTCCCTAGATTTTTTATCAACAAAAACAGACTTATTTACAGTATAAATCGTTTTCTTATTAGGCAAAGGAATTGGACCTAATACCAAAGCACCTGTTTCATTAGCTTTTTTAACTATTTTAACAGTTGACTTATCAAGCAACATATGATCATAAGCTCTTAATTTTATTCTTATTTTATTCATAACTATACCGTTACATTCCCTTTAAATTTTTCAACAACTTTTTCTTGAATGCTTTTTGGAGCTTGCTGATATTCAGCAAATGCTAATGTAAAAACAGCTCGACCCTGTGTCAATGAACGTAAATCTGTTGCATAACCAAACATTTGAGACAATGGAACAGTTGATTTTAAAACCTGAGTTTTATCTCTAGGTTCATAGCCTTTTACTATACCTCTTCTTGAGGTAACATCACCCATTACAGCACCTAAATATTCATCAGGCATAACTACCTCTAAATCCATAATCGGTTCAAGCAACTTTGGACCACCTCTTCTCATTGCTTCTCTCATTGCCATACTTCCTACAATTCTAAAAGCCATCTCATTTGAATCTACATCATGGAAGGAACCGTGAAATAAAGTAACCTTAATATCTTCAACAGGATATCCAGCTAATGGACCATTTAAAATAGCATCTTGAATTCCTTTATCAACAGCAGGTATATATTCTTTAGGAATAGCACCACCAACAATCTTGTTAATAAATTCATAACCTGCACCAGATTCGTTTGGTTCAACATTCATTACCACATGAGCATACTGACCTCTACCACCTGACTGCTTTGCTAACTTTGTATTTTGCTCAACGTCAGAAGTAATACACTCCCTATAAGCAACTTGGGGAGCACCTACATTAGCTACAACATTAAATTCTCTTTTAAGCCTATCTACAATAATTTCTAAATGAAGTTCACCCATTCCAGATATAATTGTTTGATTAGTTTCTTCATCTGTGTGAACTCTGAACGTAGGATCTTCTTCGGCTAATTTTGCTAATGAAACAGATAAATTTTCTTGATCTTTCTTAGTTTGCGCTTCAACAGATACAGATATAACAGGATCAGGAAAAATCATAGATTCAAATAAAATAGGGTTTTTTTCTGAACATAAAGTGTGCCCTGTTTTTGTATTTTTCAATCCAACCATAGCTGCAATTTCACCACAACTAACTGTTTTTCTTTCTTCTCTTTTATTTGAATGCATCAACATAAGCCTTCCAACTCGCTCTTTTTTTTGAGAACTAGAATTATAAATAAAATCACCAGTCGAAACTTGACCAGAATAAACTCTAAAAAATGTTAATTTACCAACAAAAGGATCAGTCATTATTTTAAATGCGATAGCACTAAATTCTTCAGATTCAGAAGGTTCTCTTTCTAATTTATTTTCTTCATTTCTAGGTTCAAATCCATCCATGGAACCAACATCTGTTGGAGATGGTAGGAAATCAATCACAGAGTCTAAACATCTTTGAACACCTTTATTTTTAAAAGCTGAGCCACACAATGTTGGAACAATCGAACCATCTAAAGTAGCCAATCTAAGAGCAATTTTAAGTTCAGATTCAGTTATTTCTTCATTTTCAAGAAATTTATTCATTAAATTTTCATCTTGCGTAGCAACTTCTTCAATTAAAAAAGATCTAAATTTTTCAGCTTTATCAGCTAATTCAGCCGGAATATCAGAGTATTCAAACTTTGAGCCATCATCGGCAGTATAAATTATCGCTTTGTTAGATATTAAATCTACAAGACCTGTAAACTCCTGGCCAGAACCAATAGGTAAAACTAAAGGAACAGGATTTGCACCAAACCTATCCTTAATCATTTCCACTACATTATAAAAATCAGCACCAGTTCTATCCATTTTATTAACAAAAGCAATTCTAGGGACATCATATCTATCAGCTTGTCTCCAAACTGTTTCTGACTGAGGCTCTACACCACCAACAGCACAAAATAAAGCGATTGCCCCATCTAATACTCTTAAAGACCTCTCTACTTCCATTGTAAAATCAACGTGACCAGGAGTATCAATAATATTAATCCTATGATCTTCCCAGAACGCCGTTGTTGCTGCAGAAGTAATTGTTATACCTCTTTCTTTTTCCTGATCCATCCAATCCATTGTAGCAGCACCATCATGGACTTCACCTAAACGATGCAATCTGCCAGTATAATACAATATTCTTTCGGTCATTGTAGTTTTGCCAGCATCTATATGAGCCATAATGCCTATATTTCTTACTTTTCCTAGTGAAATTTGCTTATCCATAATTTTTATCTAAAATGAGCAAAAGCTTTGTTAGCCTCTGCCATTTTATGTGTATCTTCTTTCTTTTTAATCGAGGAGCCTTCATTATTAGAAGCAGCAATTAATTCAGCAGCTAATCTGTTTGACATTGTCTTACCTTTTCTGCCTCGTGAAAAACTCAATATCCATCTCATTGCCAAGGATAGTTTTCTTGATTGAGAAACTTCCATTGGGACTTGATATGTAGCTCCTCCAATTCTCTTAGACTTAACTTCAAGAGTAGGTGAAACATTTGATAATGCTTTCTTAAAAACATCAATAGCATTTTCTTTTTTTTCTTTCTCAGATATAATATCTAAACAATTATAAAATATTTTTTCTGCTACACTTTTCTTACCACTTTTCATTAAATAATTAATGAATTTAGCAACAGTGTAATCCTTGTATGTAGGATCTGGTAAAATTAATCTTTTTTCTGGTCTTCTTCTTCTCAAATCTTATTACTCCTTAGGCTTTTTAGTTCCATATCTTGAACGACTAGTCTTTCTTCCTTCAACACCAGCCGGATCAAGAACACCTCTAACAACATGGTATCTTACACCTGGCAAATCTTTAACTCTTCCACCTTCAATAAGAACAATAGAATGCTCTTGAAGATTATGGCCTTCACCAGGTATATAAGCTGTTACTTCAAAATTATTTGATAGTTTAACTCTGGCAACTTTTCTTAAAGCAGAATTAGGCTTCTTAGGCGTTGTAGTGTAAACCCTAGTACAAACACCCCTTCTTTGAGGACAAGCCATTAAAGCAGGAACTTTACTCTTTTTAGTCTGCTTTTTTCTACCTTTTCTTACTAACTGATTTATAGTTGGCATAACAACCTTTTCCTATTTTTATTATATTCTGCTAACAAATACAGCTTATAAATTTAATATATACTTTATCATGTATACAAATATTTTTTTTATTTAAATGGAATATATTCAAAGTGAAAATTATTTTGTTACAATACTTTCTAAAATCTCCTCTTCATGATCGAGCTTTTCAGGAGCAGCAACTTCATTTTTCGAAGATACATTTACCTGTCTGTAGTCTTTTCTTCCCGTTCCAGCTGGAATCAATCTACCAATAATAACATTTTCTTTCAATCCAAGGAGATTATCAGTTTTTGCCTCAACAGCAGCATCCGTAAGCACTCTTGTTGTCTCTTGGAATGAAGCAGCTGAAATGAAACTATCAGTATTTAATGAGGCTCTTGTAATACCAAGCAGTAACGGCTTTGATGTAGCAGGCTTAGCTTTTTTAGTTTTAACAATTTTTTTACCTGCTTCTTTTAATTCAACATTCAATTCTTTGATATTAGAAGATAAAACAACATCAAATTCCAAGTAATCTGAATCACCAGGATTTGTAACAACAACATTATCTTTAGATTTTTTATTAGCGAAATTAAAATCTGACTTATTAACTCTATCTCCTTTTAGGTATTCAGTATTCCCAGGTTCAATTACTTCAACTTTTTGCATCATTTGCCTAACAATCACTTCAATATGCTTATCACTAATTTTAACACCTTGTAATCTATAAACCTCTTGAATAGAGTTTAATAAGTAATTCTGGACCATTGTTGAACCACTGATATTCAAAATATCTCTTGGAGAAACAGACCCTTCACATAACCTATCACCAGCAAAAATATAATCACCTTCATGTACTAAAATATGCCTGCCATATGGGATTTTGTATGTTTTCTTTATATCATTTGCTTCAACTACTATCTCTCTAATACCTCTCTTGAGTTTACCATATTTACATATACCATCAATTTCTGTTACAACAGCTGGATTTGAAGGGTTTCTAGCTTCAAATAATTCTGCAATACGAGGAAGACCACCAGTGATATCCCTTGTCTTGCCTGACTCTTTAGGTATTTTTACAATCACTTGACCCTCTTTTACTGTTTCACCTTCATTAACAACAACAGTTGCTTTTACAGGTAATATACTAACTCCAGCGGTATCAGATTTAGATGTAGATTTAATTTCAATATGAGGGCTAAGATTTCTATTTTTTGACTCAATGATAACCATCATCTTTTTACCACCTTCAACAACCTCTTCAACATAAGTCTCACCTTGAATAAGGTCCTCAAAAACAACTTTTCCAGATTTTCTAGCTAATATTACATCTGTGTAAGGATCCCAAGAAAATAACATATCACCAGCTTTGACTTTTTGCTTATCTTTAACATTTACATAAGCTCCGTATGGAATTTTCCAGGAGTTTAATTTAATACCAGACTTATCCAACAATAACATTTCAGAATTCCTCGATTGAGAAACCATATGCTTATCACCTTCATCATCAATTGAAAGAACTAATTTAACTGTATCAGAAAATTTAATTTGGCCATCAAGCTTTGTAAATCTTTGCGATCCTTCAACAATTCTAGAAGCAGTTCCACCAATATGGAAAGTTCTTAAAGTTAACTGCGTCCCTGGCTCTCCAATAGACTGAGCCGCCATAATACCAATAGCATCACCAATCTTAACTTCTGTATGTGTAGCTAGATTTATTCCATAACATCTAGAACAAACTCCTCTTACGGACTCACATGAAAGAGTAGATCTAATTTTAACTTCATTAACACTGCTATGAGATACTTTGTCAACTGTAGACTGATTAATAAGTTTATTTTTCTTTAAAAGAATCTCTTTAGTAATTTCATCTACGATATTATCAGCTGAATATCTTCCAATTATTCTCTCTTCTAAAGTTTCTATAACTTCTTCACCATCCTTAATGTCTTCAACAATCACACCTTGGTTAGTTTTACAATCTAGTTCTGATATAGTTATGTCCTGAGCAACGTCAACAAGTCTTCTTGTCAAATATCCAGCATCAGCTGTTTTTAAAGCAGTATCAGCTAGACCTTTTCTAGCGCCGTGTGTTGATATAAAATATTCAAAAACAGACAAACCTTCTTTAAAATTAGCTCTAATAGGATTTTCAATAATTTCACCAGTAGATCCTGTCATTGACTTCTTTGGTTTTGCCATCAAACCCCTCATACCTGCAAGCTGCTTAATCTGATCTTGACTTCCTCTTGCTCCAGAATCTGACATCATAAACAATGGATTAAAGCCTTGATTATCCAGCTCCAGCTCTTCAAACATTGCTGAAGCAACATCACTAGTAGCGTGAGTCCAAATATCTATAACCTTATTATACCTTTCACCATCAGTTATAATTCGTTTATTAAATTTATCTTGGATAGAATCAACTTTTTTATCAGCTGCGCTTAATATTTCATCTTTTTTAGCAGGTATATGAATGTCATCAAGTGCAATAGATAAACCACTCTTGAAAGCAAACTCAAAACCCAGGTCTTTTAATTTATCTAGAAATGCAACTGTATCCATATTACCACACTCTTTATATGATTTGCTTATAATATTATTTAATTTCTTTTTAGATATTATATCATTTATATATCTTATTTTTTTTGGAAGTATTTCATTAAATAACACCCTCCCAATTGAAGTAGATTTAATCCATTTTCCATCGGAATCTTTAAAACTAATTTTAGCATGCAAAGTTACTGCTTCATTAATATAGCTTAACCTAGCCTCATCATATGAACCAATAAATGATCCTTCGCCTTTTTCATTATCTCTTAATCTTGTCAAATAATAACAACCAAGTATCATGTCCTGAGAAGGTATTGCGATTGGTCTTCCATGAGCTGGATGGAGTATATTATGACTAGATAACATCAACATCCATGCTTCAACTTGAGCTTCAACAGAAAGAGGTATATGAACAGCCATCTGATCACCATCAAAATCTGCGTTAAAAGCAGCGCATACTAGAGGGTGTAACCTAATTGCTTTTCCATCAATTAATAAAGGCTGAAAAGCTTGTATTCCAAGTCTATGCAAAGTAGGCGCCCTATTTAAAAGTACAGGATGATTACTTGTCACATATTCCAAAACTTGATACACCTCTTGAGCTTTATCATCTACTAATATTCTTGCATTCTTAGGAGTTCTAGCATATCCTCTTTTAATTAGTTCATTAATAATTTGAGGCTTAAATAATTCCATTGCCATATCCTTAGGGATACCACATTGATGCAACCTCAATTCAGGTCCTACAACAATCACAGAACGTCCAGAATAATCAACTCTTTTTCCAAGTAAGTTTTGTCTAAATCTTCCTGTTTTTCCCTTTAGAGAATCACTTAATGACTTAAGAGGTCTTCTTGTACCACTTCTAACTGCTGATTGCATTCTACTATTATCTAACAATGAATCTACAGCCTCCTGAAGCATTCTTTTCTCATTTCTTAAAATTACATCTGGTGCTTTAATCTCCATAAGCTGTTTCAGTCTATTATTTCTAATAATAATTCTTCTATATAAATCATTTAAGTCCGACGCAGCAAATCTTCCACCTTCTAATGGAACTAAAGGTCTTAATTCAGGAGGCAACAATGGCAAAATACTCAAAACCATCCACTCAGGCTTGTTATTTAATTTTTTTTCTAAACGAGGATCAAATTTCCTTAAAATTCTTAATCTTTTTAAATAATCGTCTTTCTTAGTAACAGAAGTCTTTTCATTATTTATTAGAGCAAGGAGTCTATTTATCTCTTTTGAAACATCCAAATCAGATAATAGTGATTTAATAGCAGCTCCACCCATAGATGCATGAAAAAAATTATCATCGTCGATATCATCCTCTGAAATACCCTCAGAATCAATTCCAAATTCATAATCTAAATCTAAATATTCATCCTCAGTAATCAGCTCACCAGTTTCTCTTCCAGATGCTCCAGGTTGAAGTATAACAAATTTCTCATAATAAACAAGTGACTCTAACTGCTTGGTTGTGTATCCTAGAAGATAACTAATTTTACTAGGTATTGAACGTAAATACCATATATGAACAACAGGAACTGCTAAGGTTATATGTCCAATTCTTTCTCTTCTAACAGACTTCTTTGTGACCTCTACGCCACATCTATCACAAACAATACCCCTATATCTAATGCCCTTGTATTTACCACAATGACATTCAAAATCTTTAATTGGGCCAAAAATTTTCTCACAAAATAAACCACTCTTTTCCGGTTTATATGATCTATAATTGATTGTTTCTGGCTTGGTCACTTCACCATAAGATCGTTCTAAAATGTTTTCGGGAGACAACAAGCCCAAAGTAACCGAATTAAATGATTTGAATTGTGAATTTGATCTATAATTTTTTCTCAAAATTATTCTCCCTTGAATTAATTTTAAATTAACTTAAATGGACATTAAGTCCCAATGCTTCTAATTCTTTACATAAAACCTTGAATGATTCTGGGACATTAGCTTCAGGAGTATTCTTACCTTTAACTAGAGAATTATACAGATTGGTTCTTCCCATTATATCATCAGATTTTACAGTCAATATTTCTTGTAATGTATGCGCAGCACCATATGCTTCTAACGCCCATACTTCCATTTCTCCAAATCTCTGACCACCAGACTGAGCCTTACCACCTAAAGGCTGCTGAGTAATCAACGAGTATGGTCCAGTAGAACGAGCATGCATTTTATCTGCAATAAGATGCGATAATTTTAAAAAGTAGGTACTACCATAAACTACAGGAGTTTTAATTTTTTCACCAGTTCTACCATCCCATAATTCCATTTTTCCTGTTGTTGGTAAACCAGCTTGCTTTAATTCATTTAAAACTTCTTTTTCAACAGCTCCGTTAAAAACAGGTGTTTTATATACTTTTTTTAATTTTCTTCCAGCCCACCCAAGCATAGCTTCATATAATTGACCTAAGTTCATTCTTGAAGGAACACCTAGTGGATTTAAAATTAAATCAACTGTTTTTCCATCTTTGGTAAAAGGCATATCTTCTTCTGGAACAATAATTGAAACGATTCCTTTATTACCATGTCTACCTGCCATTTTATCACCAATAGAAACTTTTCGTTTTTGTGCTATATATACTTTTGCTAATTTCATAACACCTTGCTGAAGTTCATCTCCGATTCTTAACTTAAATACTTCTTTTTCAAGCTTATCTTCAAGTTGCTTCATATTCCTATTATAATTTCTCCAAATTTTCAAAATATTATTCCAATTTATCGGATTTATCACCCATGGTGACTTTAGAGAAAGAGATTCAAAATCCAAACTACTAATTCTTTTTTTAGTAAGCAAGGTTTTAGCTTTAACAACAGTCTTATTTGATGCAATATCTCTAATTCCACCAGAGTTTTCATCAAGCATCTGAGCTATTAAAAGTTCACTCCTTTTATTCATCAATTCGACTCTTTCGCGCCTTGCATTTGATTGTAGTTCTCTAATTTTTTTCTTTTCTTCAGCTCTTATAGCAACATTTTTTCTTTCAAATAATTGAGTTTCAACTACTACTCCACTAACGCCTGCACCACAACGCTTTGACGCATCCTTAACATCTCCTGCTTTTTCGCCAAATATTGCTCTTAATAATTTTTCTTCTGGAGTAGGGTCAGTTTCTCCTTTTGGAGTTATTTTACCAACTAAGATATCACCTGGATTAACTTCTGCTCCAACTCTAACGATTCCTCTATGATCCAAATCTTTTGTTGCATCTTCACTAACATTTGGAATTTCATTTGTCAACTCCTCCTCACCTCTCTTAGTATCTCTAATCTCAACCTCAAATTCTTTAATATGGATAGATGTAAGAGAATCATCTTTTACTAATTTTTCACTTATTACAATCGCATCCTCAAAATTATATCCTCTCCAAGGCATGTACGCAACAGTAAGATTTCTACCTAACGCCAATTCACCATCTTTTGTAGAATGACCATCAGCAATAATATCACCTTTTTTAATTTTATCACCAACTTTTACTATTGGCTTTTGGTTAATACATGTATTTTGATTTGTCCTTAAGAATTTCTTAAGAGAATAAGTATAGAACTTTTCAACAGGATTTAGTTCAATATCTTCATTCTCTCCTTCTGTTTGAATAGTAATATGATTTGCATCTACTGATGAAACAACACCATTATGCTTACTAGCCATTGCTGAACGTGAGTCTTTAGCAACCGTAGATTCCATTCCAGTACCAACAATTGGTTTTTCAGGCTGCAGCAATGGGACAGACTGCCTCATCATATTTGAGCCCATCAAGGCTCTGTTTGCATCATCATTTTCTAAAAAAGGAATCAACGCTGCCGAAACACTTACGATTTGATTAGGCATAACATCCATATAATCAATTTCCTCTTTTGTGGAAAGTGTAAATTCAACACCATTTCTTGTTTTAATTAGCTTGTTAGAAAATTCACCATTTTTACTATACTCTTCAGAGGCTTGTGCAATAAATGAACGATCTTCTTCATCTGGAGATAAATACTCAATATTATCTGATATTTTTTTATCAACTTTTCTATAAGGTGATTCTATAAATCCTAAATTATTAACTACCGCATGAATAGATAGTGAATTAATTAAACCAATATTTGGACCTTCGGGAGTTTCAATAGGACACAATCTACCATAGTGAGTGTAATGAACATCTCTAACCTCAAAACCAGCCCTATCTCTAGATAAACCGCCTGGTCCCAAAGATGATATACGTCGTTTATGAGTGACTTCAGCTAAAGGGTTGGTCTGATCCATAAATTGAGACAACTGACTTGTACCAAAAAAAGCATTTAAAACAGTAGTAACAATCCTTGAGCTTATCAAATCTTGAGGTGTTAAACTTTCAGCTTCTCTTTGATTCATTCTTTCAGATACAGTTCTCTTCATTCTAGCTAGTGCAATATTAAACTGATTAGCTAGCTGCTCGCCACATGTCCGGACTCTTCGATTACCTAAATGGTCAATATCATCTGGGCCATTTTGATTATTTCTCATAGATATTAAATATTTAAAAACTTGTATAAAATCATCTTTTGTTAATACAGCATCTTCAATAGGAGTTTCTAAACCAAATTTCTTATTTATACGATATCTTCCTACCTGACCTAAATCATATTTCTTCGTAGAAAAAAACATTTTTTCAATAAACTTAGCAGCAACTGATACATCGGGCGCTTCACCAGTTCTCAAATGTTGATAAAGTAATAAAACAGCTTCACCAGAATTGTTAGTTGGATCTTTTTTTATTGTATTTCCTAAAACTTCAATGGCTACTTCATTTTCTTTAATATCATCCAACAATTCAATTTCATTCAATTTATTATTTAAAAGAAGTTTAATACTATCCTTATCTATAATAGCATCTTTCTCAAGCAAGACTTCACCAGTGTTGATATCGATAATATCATCTAAAAGAATCTTACCTAAAATATTTTTACTATTTTTTAATTTATGATTTTTAGTAAGACCAAAAGATGAATATATTTCAGTATTCGTTGAAAAACCAATTGCTCTTAATAATATTGAGGCAGGGAACTTTCTTCTTCTATCAATAATAGCATAAATACAATCATAAATATCAGTAGTAAAATCTACCCATGAACCTCTAAAAGGAATAATTCTTGCAAGAAATATTTTAGTTCCATTTGGGTGGAAAGATTGATCAAAAAAGACTCCAGGTGATCTTTGAAGCTGACTTACTATTACTCTTTCTGCACCATTTATAATAAATGTACCTGAATCTGTCATGTAAGGAATATTTCCAAAGAAAACATCTTGCTCAATATTTTGCACATAATTAGACTTATCATTTTCATCTGTTATATGAAGCACAAATTTGACCTTCAGAGGAACATTGTATGAGATTCTTCTTTCTAAACACTCTTTAACGGAATATTTAGGTAAACCTAAAAAATAAAATTTATATTCTAAAACATAGTTTCTATGATTATCTTCTATGGGGAAAGTATTTCTAAGGACTGCTTCTAAACCTAGATTTTTTCTTTTTTCAGGCAAAACATCTTCTTGCAAAAAGTCTTTCCAAGATTCAACCTGGATAGCTAATAAATCAGGTAAATTTATACTAAAATTATTTTTTGAGAAATCGTGAATATTATTTTTCATCTAACAGTATACACCTCCATATTTGAATAGAACATAGATTAAAGACTACTATATTAAATTTCTTGTTATAAAAATTGTTTAAACTAACTTAAAGTTACTGTTGCGCCAGCTTCTTCTAATTTTGCCTTTAATTCTTCAGCTTCTTCTTTTGGAGCTGAATCCTTAACAACACTTGGAGCCCCATCAGCTAATTCTTTAGCTTCTTTAAGACCAAGAGAAGTAACTTCTCTAATAACTTTAATAACAGCAATTTTCTTATCTCCAGTAGCGGTCAACTCAACCTTGAAATCAGATTTTTCTTCTGCTGCACCTTCAGCAGGTGCTCCCGGAGCTGCTCCACCAGCAACTGCAACTGGTGCTGCAGCTGACACATCAAACTTATCCTCAATATCTTTTATTAATTCAGAAATCTCAAGCATATTAGCTGTTTCTAAATAACTTAAAACATCATCTTTACTTATTTTTGCCATTGTAATCTTCCCCTTATTATTAAACTTTATTTTTTATTTTCTAAACTCTTAATAGTACTCGCTAATTTTGACATAGAAGCATTTAACAATGATGCCATTTTTGACATTGGAGAGTTAAGCGCATAAACAAACTTAGCTAGAAGAACATCTTTTGTTGGCAAATTAGCCAACTCTTTATATTTAGATGGATCATAAAGATTACCATCAAAATATAAACCCACAACTTCAAAAGACTCGTTTTCTTTTGAAAAATCTTTAATCACTCTAGCTGGTGATGTAGGATCACTATTAGCATAGGCAATAGCAATCTGGCCAGAAAGAATAGTATCAAACATATCATTGAAACCTGCATTTTTCGCTGCAATCTTAGTTAATGTATTTTTAGATACCATGAAATCCACATCGTTATCAATGAAGTTCATTCTAAGGCTAGCTGCTTGATCAACATTCATACCAGTATATTTTGTGAAGTACAACGCGGATGAATTTTTAAATTTACTTGTTAAATTTTCTACTAATTCTATATTTTTTTGATTCGGCATAATTATTCAATTCTTTAAGTTAATTTACAAACTCACTTTTATCAATTTTTAAACTAGGACTCATAGTAGAAGAAATTGAAAACTTTTTAAAATAAACACCCTTGACAGAAGAAGGTTTAGCCTTCAATATTGCACCAATACAAGCATTTATATTTTCAATTATTTTATCTTTGTCAAAAGATACTCTTCCAACACTTACTGCAATAATACCAGCTTTATCAACTCTATACTCAACTTTACCAGCGATAATCTCTTCTACAGCTTTTTCGATATTTGGAGTAACCGTTCCAGTCTTAGGGTTGGGCATTAAGCCTCTTGGGCCTAACACTCTTCCTAACTTCCCAACTTCGGCCATCATATCAGGAGAAGAAATTAGAACATCAAAATCTAACCATCCACCGGCTATCTTATCTAACAAGTCTTTAGCCCCTGATTCAATTGCACCTAAATCTTTTGCCTTTTTATTTTTCTCATCATCTTTGGACAAAACTACAACTTTAATTTTTTTTCCAGTTCCATTTGGTAAACTAACCATACCACGTACCAATTGGTCAGCATGACGAGGATCTACACCTAAATTAACAGATATATCTACTGACTCATCAAACTTTGATTTAGAAAAACCATGCAATAAATCAACGGCTTTATCTAAACCATACTCTTCTAATGGGTCATAGGACGATAAGCTTTCTTTGTATTTTTTACCTCTCAACATATTTATTAACCCTCTACTTTTACGCCCATACTTCTGGCTGTACCCTTAACCATTTGGATAGCTGAATCTATTTTTTTAGTATTCAAGTCAGGCAATTTAATTTTAGCAATTTCTTCAACTTTTGAAGATGAAATTGTTCCAACAATATCTCTATTTGGCTCCGAGGAACCTTTTTTAATCTTACAGCCTTCAAGGATTAAAGATGGAACAGGAGGAGTTTTTGTAATAAAAGTAAAAGACCTATCTGCATATACAGTTATAACCACAGGAACAACTTTGCCTGCCTGGTCTTGAGTCTGAGCATTAAATGCTTTACAAAAATCCATAATATTTACACCATGTTGTCCTAAGGCAGGACCAACAGGAGGAGAGGGATTAGCCTTACCACCTTCAATTTGTAATTTTATAAAACCTTCTATTTTTTTATCTGCCATAATAAACTATCTTTCTAATTCTACTTGAAAGTAATCCAATTCAACAGGAGTAGATCTGCCAAAAATTGAGATTGTTACTTTCACTTTTTGTTTTTCATCATTAGTTTCCTTAACCATACCCGAAAAGTCAACAAACGGTCCTGCAATGATTTTAACGCTATCATCTTTTTGAAAAGGTGATACAATCATCTCTCTACCCTCTTTGCGTTCTACTTCACCGAATATTTTTTTAATTTCCGCATCTCTTAATGGAATTGGTTGCTTACCCTTGGCTCCTACAAAGCTAATCACCCCTTGAATGTTTTCTATAAAATATCTCGAAACCTTATCGAGCCTCATTTTTATAAGGATATAGCCTGGGAAGAAAACTCTTTCTTTAATAACTTTTTTACTATTAATAATTTTAACAACTTTTTCAAACGGAACAAAGACTTCTTCTATTGCATCCTCAATATTTTCTCTTTTTGATTCATACAATATAGTATCTTCTACAACTCTTTCTTTCCCTGAAATAACTCTCAAAGAAAACCAATTAAATGAATCATTATTATTTAAAGCTTTTTCCATGTGCATTCAACTAAATAAAATTATATAAAATATTAACAAATTCAGACAAACCTATATCAAGAACAAACAAGAAGATTGCAATAATAAAAGCAAATACCCCAACAATAAAAGTTGAATTAACAGCTTGATCTCTTGTTAACCAAGAAACTTTAGCCATTTCAACTCGAATACTTTTAAAATAATCTGATATACTTTTAACCATTATAACATTTCTCCAGCAGGTGAGGAAGGACTCGAACCCTCAACTTCCGGCTTTGGAGGCCGGCGCTCTACCAGTTGAACTACTCACCTAGCAATCACTACCCACCTAGTAATTAATATTTACTTTGTTTCTCTAAAAACTACATGCTTTCTAACTACAGGGTCATATTTCTTGTATTCAATTTTTTCAGGATGTAAACGCTTATTCTTAGTTATTGAATACCTATATCCTGTACCAGCAGTACTTTCTATTTGAACAATATCTCTTTTGCTATTACCAGCCATGATTATTACTCTTTAATTTTAGTAACAACACCAGCACCCACAGTATGACCACCTTCTCTAATGGCAAATCTCAGCTCTGTTTCCATCGCAATTGGAGTTATTAATTCTATATCAAGATTTACATTATCACCAGGCATTACCATTTCTGTGCCAGAAGGAAGTATAACATTTCCTGTGACGTCAGTAGTTCTAAAGTAAAATTGAGGTCTATACCCCTTAAAGAAAGGAGTATGTCTTCCACCTTCTTCTTTCTTAAGAACATAAACAGAAGCAGTAAACTTAGTATGAGGAGTAATAGATCCAGGCTTCGCCAGTACCATTCCTCTATTTATATCTTCTTTATCAACACCTCTTAATAACAAACCAGCGTTATCACCAGCTTGACCTTCATCAAGAAGTTTTCTAAACATCTCAACACCTGTGCAAGTAGTTTTTTTATCAGAACCCATACCAACAAGCTCTAACTCTTCTCCAACTTTAACTATTCCAGATTCTATTCTTCCAGTGGCAACTGTTCCTCTACCTGTAATAGAAAAAACATCTTCTACAGGCATTAAGAAAGGCTTATCAACCGCTCTTTCAGGAGTTGGAACAAATGAATCTACTCCATCCATTAATTCCATTATACAATCAGCATCAGCACCACCATTACTTAAAGCATTTAAAGCCGAACCTTGAATAATAGGAGTATCATCACCCGGGAAGTCATATTTATCTAAAAGCTCTCTAAGTTCCATTTCAACAAGCTCTAACATCTCAGCATCATCAACTTGATCGCATTTATTCATAAACACAACAACAGCAGGAACATTAACTTGTTTTGCTAAAAGCAAATGCTCTCTAGTTTGCTGCATAGCACCATCTGTAGCTGCAACAACCAAAATCGCGCCATCCATTTGAGCAGCACCCGTAATCATATTTTTAATATAATCAGCGTGACCAGGACAATCAACGTGAGCGTAGTGCCTATTTTCAGTTTCATACTCTACATGTGAAGTATTTATTGTAATGCCACGTTCTTTTTCTTCTGGGGCATTATCAATTGTATCAAAATCACGTTTTTCTGCAAGACCTTTATCTGCTAATGTTTTAGTAATAGCTGCAGTTAAAGTTGTTTTACCGTGATCTACGTGACCTATCGTACCAACATTAACGTGAGGTTTATTTCTCTCGAATTTTTCCTTAGCCATTTTTTATAATATCTCCTATTTTATTATTCATATTCTTATTTTCAAATTACAATTTAAAATTTTAAAAAACCAAAAAAAACAAAATCTCTAATCTTCTAGAGCCTACAACCAGACTTGAACTGGTGACCTCTTCCTTACCAAGGAAGTGCTCTACCGCCTGAGCTATGTAGGCAGTTGAGCGGGAGACGAGACTCGAACCCGCGACC
>PANN01000008.1 GCA_002707645.1 Fidelibacterota bacterium
CCTGATTTTAAAATATTTTGTGCAAGGATACGATCATTTGAGGAAATATCTTTTTTAGCATCAATCATAAAAAGTATTAAATCTGATTGATTTTTTGCAATTTCAGCCTGTAGCTTAACTTGATCATTTAATTTAGTAATATCCTTTGGGATATACCCTCCTGTATCAATGATTTCATATGATTGAGTTAACCATTCAAAAGTTCCATATATTCGATCACGAGTTACACCCTCAACAGAGGAAACAATAGATTTAAACTGGCCAATGAGACGATTAAATAAAGTTGATTTACCAACATTGGGTTTTCCGATTATGACGATAGTATTTTTTTTCATTTTTACCTTAAAAATATATTGTTAATATACACCAATGGAATCAAATAATAATTCAGAAATTATAGCCGCTACAAAAATTTTATTATCAGTATCTAACGCTGATGGAAAAATTGATAAAAACGAGAAGAATATTATTAATATTATACTTCATGATTTTTTTGAAATAAGTATTGATAAAGCTAATAAAATAATGACTGATACTTTTACAGAATTTAAAAAATCTTCAGAAATTTATGACGATAGTAAAATTTTAAATAAAGCTTTTTCTTATGAAGATAAAATTGACTTTATATGTTGTTGCTTTGAAGTTGCACTATCAGATAAAAACCTTCATTACTTAGAAAATCACTTTATAAAGAAGATTGCTTATATTTTAAAAATTGAAAATGAAGATTTGATCAATGCAAAAAAAGAAATACAAAATTACCTAAATTAAAATTTTATTTCTTCTTCTTTAGCAGTTTGAATTTGTACAAGTTTATTAATAAAATCATTAGTCATATCTTGTATTTTTT
Source organism: Fidelibacterota bacterium (assembly GCA_002707645.1). Classification (GTDB taxonomy): domain Bacteria; phylum Fidelibacterota; class Marinisomatia; order SCGC-AAA003-L08; family D37C17. Next base: position 851 of record PANN01000008.1, read on the forward strand.
CGAGAGCTCTTTTCAAGTCATCCTCTGAAATTTCATTGTTCTTTTGAGATAATTTTAATTTATCGTTACTATCTCTTCTAACATTTCTAATAGAAACTTTACCTTCTTCAATTAATTTATGAACAAATTTAACAAGTTCATTTCTTCTTTCTTCAGTTAAAGGTGGAACAGATAAACGTATAACTTTGCCATCATTACTTGGATTAAGTCCTAACTGAGCTTCATGTATAGCTTTTTCAATTGTTTCAATACTTGAGATATCAAATGGCTGGACAAGAACCATACTAGCATCAGGAGCAGTGATATTAGCGATTGTATTTAACGGAACATTTCCTCCATAATAATCAACTTTCACTATATCTAGAATATCTCTTGAAGCTCTTCCCGTTCTAATAATAGATATTTCTTTTTGATAATGTTGAATCACTTTATTCATATTATCTGTTGTCTCGGTATAAATTTTTTCCATAATTCTCCTAAGAAATTATTGTTCCAATATTTTTACCATTTATAAAGTCTAGCAGTGAATTTTCATTAATTATTCTTAAAACTCCAATTGGTAAATTATTTTCTTTACATAAAGTAATTGCTGTCATATCCATTACTTTCAATTCTTTTTCAATTACTTTTTTAAATGATATTAGATCATATTTTTTTGCTGATTTATCTTCAAAAGGATCCGCAGAGTAAACACCATCAACTTTAGTGCCTTTAATTACAATATCTGCATTAATTTCTATTGCTCTTAAAACTGCTGCTGTATCTGTTGTAAAATAAGGATTACCTGTACCTCCAGCAAAAATTACGACTCTCCCCTTTTCTAAGTGTCTAGTTGCCCTTCTCCGAATGTAAGGCTCTGCTAATTGAGTTATGCTTAATGCTGACATCACTCTTGTATCACAGTCTAATTTTTCTAATTCAGACTGGAGAGCTACAGAATTCATAACAGTTGCAAGCATACCTAAATAATCTGCTGCAACACGATCCATACCCTTGGCAGATACAGAAATACCTCTAAAAATATTTCCACCTCCAATTACGATAGCTAACTCGATTTTACTATTTTTAACTTTTTTGATTATTTCTGCTATTTTATTAGCAATAATTGGGTCAATACCATATTTTCTAGAACCTGCTAAAACTTCACCACTTAATTTTAATAAAATTCTTTTATATGGCATTTGTCTTAAAAAAGGATATTAATTCTTTTCTCCTAATTGGAATCTTTTAAATCTTGAGATAACTATATTCTCACCTAATTTACCAACAGTATCAGTAATAATATCTTTTATAGTCTTATTTGGATCTTTAACAAAATCCTGCTCAATTAAAACATTTTCTTTATAAAACTTTTTTAATCTACCTTCAACCATTTTCTCAATTATTTCGGCAGGTTTATTTGTTTTTTTTGCTTGTTCTGAATAAATTTCTTTTTCTTTTTCTACTATTTCAGGTGCAATATCTTCAACTGAAGCTGCAAGAGGATCTGTGGCAGCTATATGCATAGCTATATCATTACCTAGATTAGTAAAATCTTCAGTTTTGGCAACAAAATCTGTTTCACAATTTAATTCTAAAAGTACACCAAGTTTAGCTCCAGGATGAATATAGGAAAGAACAATGCCTTCTTTAGCTTCTCTGCCTTCTTTTTTAAGAGCTTTTGCCGCTCCTGCTTTTCTTAAATGATCAAAAGCTTTATCTAAGTTACCACCTGTTTCAACTAAAGCTTTTTTACATTCCATCATACCAACTCCAGAACGATCTCTTAACTCTTTTACTAGAGTAGCTGTTATTTCCATTTAATTAACTCCTGAATTATTTTGAATTGCTTTTGCTATCAGCAACCTTATCAACATTTTCAATACTTTTGTCAACTGGGATATCTTTCAGATTACTTGTATCAACAGAAACTTCATGCTGATCAACTGGGACAGTACTGTCACTATCATCTTTACCAGCGTTTGATAAATTATATAAAGAATCTGCAATATAGTCTAAAATTAACTTGATTGTTTTAATAGAATCATCATTAGCTGGGATTGGAAAATCAATCATACCTGGATCAGTATTAGTATCAACAATACCAAAAGTTGGAATTCCTAAACATTTAGATTCTGAAATAGCAATTTTTTCATGTTTTGCATCAACGACAAACACTGCAGAGGGTAAATGCCTCATATCTTTAATACCTCTATGTAAATCAGCTAATTTTAATTTTTCTCTATCGAGCATTCCTCTTTCTTTCTTTGTCAAATTTTTATAGATAGAAGAAGAATCTTTTTCCAAAAGTTTTAGCCTTCTAATGCTTTTTTTAATTGTAGAATAATTAGTTAAAGTTCCACCTAACCATCTTTCAGTAATGTAAAACATACTACAATGATCAGCAGATGATTGTATTGCATCTTTAGCTTGAGATTTAGTACCAACAAATAAGATATTTCCGCCTTTTTCTACAACCTTACTTAACTCTAGTAAAGCTTTATCTAAATACTCTAGAGTCATATCCATATTTATAATATGGACACCATTCTTAATCGATAAAATAAATTTTTTAAATTGTGGATTCCATTTACTTACAGGATGACCAAAATGTGCACCTGATTTAATTAGATTTTCTGCATTCAATATATTAATACTCCTATTCTTATCTTTTTGAAAATTGGAATTTTTTTCTGGCACCTGGCTGACCAGGCTTCTTTCTTTCAACGACACGTGCGTCTCTTGTTAACATACCAGCTTTTTTTAAAACTGCTCTATATGATGAATCAATTTGTTCTAATTTTTTTGATAAACCTAGTCTCACAGCACCTGCTTGGCCAGATAAACCACCACCTTTTACGTTTATAACAAAATCAAATTTACCTGAAAAATCTACAAGTTTTAATGGCTGACTTAGCATCATAACTAATGTATCTCTTTTAAAATAATCTATTGGAGCAACGTTATTAACAATTATTTTGCCATTACCTTTTGTTAAATTTACTCTTGCTACAGATGATTTTCTTCTACCAACATTTATTTTATCATTTTTCAATTTATATCTCCATTAATTTAGGATTTTGAGATTCATGAGGATGCTTACTTCCATTATATACTTTCAAATGAGTTATAAGTTTGTTTCCTAGTTTATTATGAGGAAGCATACCTTTGATAGATTTCGTGATAATAAATGTAGAATCTAAAGTTTTATAAAGCTTAGTTTTAGTACCACCAGGAAAACCGCTGTGCCTCCAATAAGCTTTTTTATCTTCTTTATTACCTGTTACTTTAATTTGATCTGCATTTATAATAACTACAAAATCACTCATATCAATATTTGGAGTATAATCAACTTTATTTTTACCCCTAAGTATCATTGCTACTTTAGACGATAACCTACCTAATGTCTTGTCTGCAGCATCAACTAAATACCAATCCCTACATATGTCTTTTTTCTTTATAGATTCAGTTTTCATAATAATATTTTTACCTTTATATACAGCCGATAAATTTATATGGAGATATGCTAATAAGTCAAGTAATTTAAATAATTAACTGCAATTAATTAATCAATATGCTTAGAAATAAAACCTTTGTTAAGGGTATATTCTATTTTACCAGTTAACTTTTTACCAATCAGCGGAGTATTCAAGGATTTAGACTGAATATGATTTTCAGAAAGAACCCATTGCTTATCTAAATCAATAATATTAATTTCTGGTTCATTATCTTGCTTAATAGGATTAGGACTAATACCAATTATTTTACTTGGATTTAAAGAAAACAAATCGATGATTGAATTTATAGACATTTTTTCTTTTTTTAAAGTAGAGAAGACTAGCGAAAAAGCAGTTTCCATACCTATCATTCCACAAGCAGCATTACAGATATCTGTTTCTTTCTCATCAATTGAATGGGGTGCATGATCAGTTGCAATACAATCTATTAATCCTGATTTGACAGCATTTAATAAAACTTTTTGTTCTTCTTTCGATCTAATTGGAGGAGCAACTTTAGAATTAGTGTTATAATCTAATAATATTTCGTCAGTAAGGCATAGATGATGAGGTGTTATCTCACAAGTTAAATCAACTCCTTTATCTTTAAATAGTTTTACTATTTCAATTGATTTTGCTGTTGAAATATGAGGTATATGAATTTTACCTGATACATATTCAGCAATTGATAAATCTCGAAAGACCATTGTAGATTCTGAAATCGAAGGATTTCCAGGTAAACCTAGCTTTAAAGAAGTTTTTCCTTCATTTATTATACCATCATTAACAAGAAAACCATCTTCAGCATGATTTATAACAGGGATGTTGAACTTTTTTGAATATTCTAAAGCCATGCGCAGAATTTGAGAATTCTTAACAGGAATACCATCGTCTGATATTGCAACTATACCTGCATTTACCATCTCTCCAATTTCAGACATCTCTTTACCATCTTGATTTTTAGTTATAGACCCTATAGGATATATGTAAACAGGCAAATCTTTTGATTTATTATTAATAAAGTTTATCATTTCAGGTGAATCTAAAACTGGCTTTGTATTTGGCATGCAGCAGACCCTAGTAAATCCACCAAAGAAAGCTGATTTTGAGCCAGATTTTAAATTCTCTTTATATTCGTAACCAGGCTCTCTAAAATGTGCATGTAAATCTACAAAACCGTTTGTAACAATCTTATTCGAAGCATCAATAATTAAATAACTAGAATTAGATTTTATATTTTTTTCTACCTTAATAATTTTATTATTTTTAATTAAAATATCAGATATATCATTTATATTAATAAAAGGATCATAAATATTTCCATTTTTTATTAATACATAATCTTTAATTTTATTTATTTTATTATTTAAGATCATTATTACCTAATAATAAATATAAGACACTCATTCTAACAGCAACACCATTTAATACTTGATTTAAAATGATGGCTTGATTACTATCAGCAATACTACTATCAATTTCAACACCTCTATTAATCGGTCCAGGATGCATAACAACAATTTCTTTCTTATGATTTTTCATTCTTTCAGTTGTAATACCAAAAAATCTTCTATATTCTCTTACTGAAGGAATAATCCCAACACCCATTCTTTCTCTTTGAATTCTCAAAATATTTATAGCATCAGCCCATTCTATTAAATTATCAACATTATATTCTACCCCTACATTTAATTCTTCAATACCTTTCTGAATTAGGTGAGGAGGACCACAAACTTTAACTTTTGCTCCTAGTTTTACAAGTCCAAAGATATTTGACAAAGCCACTCTGCTATGTAAAATATCTCCAACGATACCAATTTTTAAACCTTTTATATTTCCAAAATGCTCTTTTAATGACATCATATCTAGTAATGCCTGAGTAGGATGTTCGTGAGTTCCATCTCCAGCATTAACAATAACAGAATCGACATAATTTGTTAACTGAATAGCTGAACCTGGAACTGGATGTCTCATAACAACACAATCAATTTTCATAGCATGAATATTCTGAATTGTATCTTTTAAACTTTCACCCTTTTTAACACTTGATGAACTTGATGAAAAATTAGTTATATCAGCAGATAATCTTTTTTCAGCTAACTCAAAAGAGATTTTGGTTCTTGTAGAGTTTTCAAAAAATAAATTGACAATATTTTTTCCTGTTAGAGATGGGACTCTTTTAATTGGCCTTTCTAAAATTTCTCTAAATAGAAAACCTGTATCTATAAATTCAGAAATATCATCTTTAGGTGTAGTTTCTAATCCAATTAAATGCTTTGATTTCATTTCTCACATTCCACTATACAAACCTCATCTTTACCATCATAATTTTTTACATAAACATGGACTTGGTCAGTTTTAGAAGAAGGTATATTTTTGCCAATATAATTTGCTTTAATTGGTAACTGCCTATTACCTCTATCAACTAAAACTGCTAATTGAACAGATAAAGGTCTACCGAAAGAAAATATTTCATCTAATGCAGCTTTTATTGTTCTTCCAGTAAATAAAACATCATCAACAAGTATTACATTATACTTACTTATATCAACATTAACTCTTGATGGTCCAATTTTATGAGATCCTAGATTACTTAAAAAATCATCCCTATAGAATGTTACGTCAATATGTCCAAATTCAATTTCATAGCCATTAATCTCAAAAATTTTTTCACAAATTCTTTTAGCAATCAAATCTCCTCTAGATTTAATCCCAATCAAGCATGTTTTTTCAAGAGAAATATTATTTTCAATTATTTCACAAGCAAGTCTTTTAATAATACTATCAATTTTTTCTGTATTTAATAATAGATTTTTTTTCATTTAAACTAACTAAAAAGGAGAATATAGAAGATTATGTTATTACTTTCTATATCTCGTATAGTTTTAAAGTAACTTTCATAATTTAAATAGATTTTATTTATAAAAGAAGTTTTTTAACTTTATAAATAATTCATTCGTAGATAATGAAAAAAATACTCGACCAATACATATTAAAAAAATTTTTCATAAACTTTATTTATATAATTTTATCATTTACAATTATATTTATTATAGTTGACATTATTGACAACATTGATAAGTTTATTTCAAGAGGAATTTCAAACAAAGAGATGTTTGATTATTACTTATTATCAGTTCCGTGGTATATAAGTATTGCCTTACCAATGACCTTATTAATATCTACGATTATTACTTTTGTAACGCTGCAAAAGAATAATGAAATAACAGCATTAAAAGCATCCGGGGTTAGCATATACAGAATATCTTCTTCACTAATTTTAACGGGAATAATTTTTTGTTTTATATCGTTTTATTTTGAAAATATTATTGTTATGAATACTTTAAATGAAAGAATACCTATTGAAAAAAAACTTAAAAATAAAAAAATATTTAATTCGAAAAAAAGCGATATTTATTATCACTTAGATAATGCTTTCATAGCTATAAAAAATTATAATTACAGTAGTGATATAGGAAATAATATATCGATACAATTTTACAATGGACCTGATCTGAGATCAAGAATTGATGCCGAAAAAATGATATGGGATAAAAATTTAAATAAATGGAAACTAATGGAAATCAATATAAGGGAATGGACTAATGGTAATATTTTATTTACTAATAAGCTTGATTCATTAATAAACATATCTGATCTAAGTCCATCTATAATCAAAAAAGATAATATAAATCCTGAAGAAATGAATTATTGGGAACTATCTTCTTTTATCGATAAGTTAAAAAATAAAGGCTTGAGCTATACTAGATGGTCGGTTAATAAGTATTTTAAAACTGCATTTTGTTGCAGCTCATTAATTATGATTTTATTTGGAATAGCTCTTTCAATAACAAGTCCCCGAAGTAACTACACAACAGGAATTGGATTAAGTATAGTAGTTATTTTCTTGTACTATTTACTAATTAAACTAGGTCAGAGTTTAGGTTACAACGCAGTTATACCTCCATTTTTATCAGTTTGGTTTGTTAATATATTATTTATTATCTTTGGAGCGTTCATGCTATTAAAAACAAGGACATAAGTTCAATCAAATATGAAAAATCTAAAATATTTATACTTATTATTAATTCTAATCTTTACCAACTGTGAAAATAATCCCACAATATATACAGATTGTCAAGGTATAACAAACGGATTATCAATTGAGGATAACTGTGGTATATGCGATAACGATCCTACAAATGACTGTACCTTAGACTGTAATAATACGTGGGGTGGAACATCAGAATATGATGGATGTGGTATATGTGGTGGAAGTGGAAAATTAAACTGTGATAATGAATGTGTAAATCCAAATGAAAATGGAAATTATATAGATAATAGTATGGACTGTTTTGGAGATTGCAATGGTGATGCAATTATTGATGAGTGTAATATTTGCAATGGTCCAGGTGCTGTTTATCTATGCGGATGCAATGGATTAGAAAATGGGAAATGTGATTGTTTTGGAAATGAATTAGACTGTAGCAATGAATGTGGAGGAACAGCTTTATTAGATTGCAATAATGAGTGTGGAGGAACAAGTATAATTGATGAATGCGGTGAATGTGGAGGAACTGGAGCAGAAGAAAATTTTAATTGTGATGGTATATGTATCGCTCAAGGAAATAATCTAGATAATGATGGATATGATGAAAGCGGTGTATGCGGAGGAGATAACAGCACATGTTCAAATGAATTTAATGGATGTTTGCTTCCTATCAATTATATTTATTCTTTAAACGGTACCGTTTATTACAATGTAGATTTCAATATCTCAGGCTTTCAATGGACTATTGAAGGAGCAAATTCAAGTGGTGCTTCCGGAGGAGATGCTGCATCAGCTGGATTTTTTGTTCAAACAGGAAATAATACTGTAATAGGTTTTTCATTTACTGGTGGAACCGTATCAAGTGGTTGCGGAATTCTAACAAATCTAATTTTAGATTCAGAGCCAACTCAATTTATTGAAATTGAATTCGAAGATGATACTAATAATCCTTTCTTTCAACCTACAGTAAATTACTATCAAGAATAATTAATATCTATAATCCTTATTTTTAAACGGACCTATTTTTTTCACACCTATATATTGTGCCTGCTTATCAGATAAAGGTGTTAATTTTGCATCTAAATGGTCTAGATGCAGTAGAGCAACCTGTTCATCTAAATGTTTAGGTAAAACATGAACGCCAGAATCAAAATCATTATTCCACAAACCCAATTGAGCTAATACTTGATTTGTAAATGAAGTTGACATTACAAAAGATGAGTGACCAGTAGCATTTCCTAAATTAACTAATCTTCCTCTTGATAGCAGTATAATTGAATGACCATCTTTAAATTCAAATCTATCAACCTGAGGTTTAATGTTAAATTCCTTAATTGAATCATTATTCTCTAAATATGAAACTTCAATTTCATCATCAAAATGACCAATATTACAAACAATTGCATTATTTTTCATTTTCTCCATATGTTTACCAATTATTATATCACAATTACCTGTTGCAGTAATAAATATATCACATAAGCTAGCAGCTTCATCCATAGTAATAACTTGGAAGCCCTCCATTGCAGCTTGCAAAGCACAAATTGGATCGACTTCTGTTACATAAACTACAGCTCCATAACCTTGCATTGACTGAGCACATCCTTTTCCAACATCACCATAGCCACAAACTACAATTTTTTTACCTGCAAGCATTATATCTGTTGCTCTTTTTAATCCATCAGCTAGAGATTCTCTACAACCATACTTATTGTCAAATTTAGCTTTAGTTACAGAATCATTAACATTTATTGCTGGAAACGGCAATTTATTTTCTTTTGATAACTCATATAATCTCAAAACACCAGTAGTAGTTTCTTCAGAGACTCCTTTTATTTCTGGCAATAATTCAGGTCTATTATCAAGAACAAAACCTGTCAAGTCACCACCATCATCTAATAATAAATTTGGACCTTTTCCATTAGAAAAATTTAATGTTTGTTTAATGCACCACCAATAGTCATCTTCCGATTCATTTTTCCAAGCAAATACAGGGACTCCTCTTTTAGCAATTGCTGATGCTGCATGATCCTGAGTAGAATATATGTTACAAGAAGACCATCTTACCTCAGCTCCTAATTCTATTAAAGTTTCAACAAGTACAGCAGTTTGAATTGTCATATGAATGCACCCTGCGATTCTAGCACCGTTGAGAGGTTTTTCATTCTTATACTTTTCACGAAGTGATATTAAACCTGGCATTTCTTTTTCTGCTAATAAAATTTCTTTTCTACCGTAGTCTGCTAAATCAATATTTGCAACCTTAAAATCTTTTTTTAATGTATCATTTGAATCAATCATGTTTTTTTATAAACTCCTTTATTTCACTTACCATATCTGTTTTTTCCCAAGAACAATCACTTGTTCTACCAAAATGACCATAAGAAGCAAATTTCTTATAAATTGGATTTTTTAAATTTAGTTTTGATATAATTTGACTTGGTTTTAAATCAAATATTTTACTAATCATATTTTCAATAATATCATTAGCATATCTACTAGTATTAAAAGTATCAACATTTATAGATGTTGGTTCAGAAACACCAATACAATAAGATAATTGAACTTCACATTTTTCAGCAATTTTTGAAGCAACAATATTTTTTGCAATATATCTAGCCATATAAGCAGCTGACCTATCTACTTTTGAAGGATCTTTTCCTGAAAACGCACCCCCTCCATGTCTTGAATAACCACCATAAGTATCTACTATGATTTTTCTTCCAGTTAATCCAACATCTGCGATTGGCCCACCTTCAACAAATCTTCCTGTTCCATTTATAATAAATTCACTGTTGCATTCAATATCAAAATTTTCAAGAACTGGCATAATAACATGTTCAATAAGATTCTTTTTAATAAAACTATGTTCTTCATCAATGTTTTCAAACTTATCTAGCATATCAGCATGCTGAGTTGCAATGACTATTTTTTGAATCTTACTTGGCATATGATTTGCATTATACTCTACTGTCACCTGACTTTTACCATCTGGCTTTAACCAATTTAAAGTATTGTTTTTTCTCACTTCAGTTAATTTTTTTGTTATCGAATGTGAAATCATGATAGGAAGAGGCATTAATTCGGAAGTCTCATTGCATGCAAACCCAAACATAAGACCTTGGTCTCCGGCACCTTGATCTTTATCTTTTTCTTCATTAACTCCTTGGGCTATGTGCGGACTCTGTTCTTTAATAATAATATCAATATCATATTGATTGCCATTTTTATTTAAATCAAATTTATTATAACCAATAGATTCTATAGTGTTAGTAGCAATTTCTTTATAATTTATATTTGCTGAAGTTGTTATCTCTCCAGAAATAATTATCTTACCCATAGTAACCATTGTTTCACACGCAACTCTAGCATTTTTATCTTCTGACAAAATAGCATCCAGTATTGCATCTGAAATCATATCACACACTTTATCTGGATGACCTTCAGTAACTGATTCAGATGTAAATAAGTATTTTCTTAACATAAAATGAATTCTCCCTTAAATCAATGGACCCGAATTTATTAAATATTCTACTTCCTTACCATAAATTTTAAAATTTTCTCTAAATTGTCCAGCTAGTTTAATTGCTTCAATATTATATGACTTTTTATCCTTCCAGGCATTTATAGGATTTAATATTTTTTTATTAACACCTTTGACATAATCAGGTATTGATAGTCCAAAATATTTTTCTTTAGTATAATAAGTATTATCTAATAAACCACTCAATATAGCGTTTATCATTAATCTAGTGTTTTTAATAGAAATTCTATTTGCACCAGATGAAGGATTACCACCAATCCATCCAGTATTTACAAGAAATACTTCCACACTATGTTTTTTGATTTTTTTATTTAATAGTTCTGCGTAGACGAGTGGATGCAAGGTTAAAAAAGGACCTCCATAACATGGTGAAAATGTAGCAATAGGTTCAGAAACACCTCTTTCTGTACCTGCAACTTTTGCTGTATAACCACTAATAAAATGATACATTGTTTGATTATTATCTAGCTTTGATATTGGAGGTAATACCCCGTATGCGTCACATGTTAGAAATATAATTTTATTAGGATGTCCAGCTTTGCTATCCTTATTAAAAGACTTTAATGAGTTTTGTATATGGTTTAATGGATAAGAAACTCTAGTGTTCTCAGTTTTTGAGTTATCATCAAAATCGATTATTCTACTATTCTTATCATAAACAACATTTTCTAAAAGAGCACCAAATTTTATTGCATCATATATATCTGGTTCAGCTTTTTTATCTAACTTAATTGTTTTTGCGTAACAACCACCTTCAAAATTAAAAACACCATTTTTAGACCATCCATGCTCATCGTCACCAATTAAAGGTCTTTTAGGATCAGTAGACAATGTTGTTTTACCAGTTCCACTTAAACCAAAAAATAATGCAGTATTATTAAAGTTTTTATCAACATTTGCTGAGCAATGCATAGATAAGACACCTTGTAATGGCAAAAGATAATGAAGAACTGAGAAAATTCCTTTTTTCATTTCCCCACCATATTCAGTACCTCCAATGATTGCAACTTTTTCTTTAAGATTGAAAATAATAAAAACTTCAGAATTCATTTCGTCTTTTAAAAAATCGTCATTAATGATATCAGATGCATTAATAATTGTAAATTCTGGCTTAAAATTCTTATTTTTTGTTTCAATGTTTATAAACATATTTCTACAAAAGAAGTATTGCCAAGCTTTTTTAGCAACTAACCTAATTGGAAGTTTATAAATATCATCAGAGCCTGCATATCCTTCAAAAACATAAACATTTTTTTTATCGTTTTTATAGTAATCCAATATCTTTGAATAAAGCCTATTAAATACTTTTGTATCAATTTTTTTATTTACAGAACCCCACCATAAATTATTCTTAGAATAACTTTCTTCTACAAAATATTTATCATCTGGAGATCTGCCTGTAAACTCTCCTGTATCAATCATCATAGCACCAGATTTACCAATCATTCCTTCGCTTGCTTTCAATATATGTTCATATATAACCTGAATTGGAGGATTCGTTAAAACCTTACTATTTTTTTTAAATACTAATTTTTCCATAATTTCTCCTAACCGTCTGGATGAGATTTTTTATAAACTTTTTTTAATTTATCAATTCCAACATGTGTATAAATCTGAGTTGAAATTAAATCTTCATGCCCTAACATATCCTTAACCGAAATTAAATCTGCACCATTTTCTAATAAATGAGTAGCAAAAGAATGTCTTATTGAATGAGGACTTAATTTTTCATTTACAGATATCAATTTTAAATATTTTTTTACAATATTAAAAAGTGTTTTATCGCTTATATGTGAGGTACTGCTTTTTTTTATTTGAGGATATAAATATGAACTACATGAAAATTTTAACTTACCTCTTATAGAAATATAACTATTCAATGCTTTAAAAGCTTCATTTCCTAAAATGACATATCTTTCTTTAGAACCTTTTCCATCTACCTTAACAATCTTTTTTGTAAAATTTATATCTATTAATTTTATTTTTGCTAATTCTGAAATTCTAACACCAGTTGAATATAAAATTTCTAATATAGATTTATCTCTAACGCCATTAAAGGTTGTTAAATCGGGTAATTTCATTAAATTTGTTACTTCTTTTAATGACAGTAAATAAGGAAGTTTTTTAGACGTTTTTGGTAATTGTATAAAATCAGAAATATTATTTTTTATTATTTTATTAAATGAAAGATATTTAAAAAAAGATTTTATTGATGATATTTTTCTACGGATTGTCTTTTCATCAATTTTAGATTTAAATAGTTTTTGAATATAACTTTGTATAACTACTAAATCAATAGATTTAATATCAAAACAATTACTACAATCAGATAAATAATCTGAAAATTCAAATAAATCATTTTTATATGCTCTTATAGTATTTTTTGAAAAATGCCTTTGATTTAATAAATCATCTAAAAAATTATTTATAATATTTTTATTTATATTCATTCAATTTTTTTAAGGTTTCAAGGTAATCATTAGGATAAGGAGCTTCAAAAATCATATTTTTTTTTGTTTTTGGATGATTCAGTTCTAATCTTCTTGCATGTAATGCAAATCTGTCAATTTTAGATAATATACTTAGAATATTATTTCTATCTTTTTCATGAAATCCATTAATAATATTATCACCACCATTATATAAATCATCTTTAATAATTGGATGACCAATTGAAGATAAATGAACTCTTATTTGATGTGTTCTTCCAGTTAATGGAAGTACGGTTATAAAACTTAACGGAATAGAAAATAATGAACAAGGCTTAACAACTGAAATAGAGTACTTTCCATTTGCATTAAATAATTTAAATTTTAATCTATTTCTAGGATCTCTCCTTAAGAAACCATTTATCTCTATTTCATCAGATAGATTACCCCATACAATTGCTTTATATTCTTTATTTATTTTCCTATTAGCAAACTGCTCACTGATATAGTAGTGGGATTCATTATTTTTAGCAAAAACTATAGCTCCAGAAGTATCTTTATCGAGCCTATGTATAACACCAGGCCTATCATTATTCATAACCGATAAATTTTCACAATAATCTAGGACACCATTTAATAATGTATGACTTCTGTTACCAATACCGGGATGAACAACCATACCCGATTCTTTATTTAATACTAATATATCATTATCTTCATATAAAATATCAAGCTTCATTTTTTGAGGTTTTAAATGAGATTTTTCATTTTTAAAATCTTTAGTATCAATTTGAATTGTCTGATTAAATTTTAATTGGAATGAAGATTTAACTGAGTAGCCATCAATTAAAACTAGATTGTTTTCGATTAATTTTTGAATATTAGTTCTAGATAAATTTGGAAGTTTATTTTTTAAATATTTATCTAATCTATCAGGTGTATCTAAATTATATTTAAATGTTTTTTTCAATTGAGCTATTTGTTTTAATCATAATAAAATTATATAAAAATAAAAATAAGCCAATAGAAATAGAAAGATCTGCAATATTAAATATATACCATCTATAATTATTAATTCCCAAATCAATAAAATCAATCACACCATTATAATTAAATATTGGGACAAATACTAAAATTCTATCAATGCAATTACCAATAGCCCCTCCTAAAATAAATGCTAGAGGATAGCTATCAGGATTTCTAGTGTTAATTGAAAGTTTAAGTTGAAAACAAATGAAAATAATTGCAAGGATAGTTGCAATAGTAATGTAGATATGGTATTTGCTTGTATCTATTCCAAATGCAATACCTGGATTTTCAATAAAAGTAAATCTTAAATAATCGCCCAAAATTTTAGCGCTTGAGTATACAAGTCCATGATCAATGAAATATTGTTTAATAAGAATTTTAGAAATCTGATCAAAAACAACTACAAATATAGGTATTAAAAAAAAAATCAATTATCTATTACTCTTACAATCAAAACATTTTTTTGTATGAGGGACTTCTTCCAATCTTGCCTTTGAAATAATTATATTACATTCTTCACATATACCAAAAGTTGAATCTTCTATCATTAATAACGCTTTGTCTAAATAGTTTAAAAATTTTTTGTTCCTAGCAATCATATAATAAGCTTTTTCAAGTTCAACATGATCAGAACTTGCATCTGCCATATGAGATGAATATATCGCATTAGATGATGATTCTTTTAATATTTCATCAGCTTTTTCTTTAGAATCATTAATTTCACCAAGTAAAACTTTTCTTTTATCATTTATTAAGATTTGGAAATATTCTAAATCTTTCTTTTTCATTTTCACATCAGACATATTATTATCCTGTAGTTTTATTTATTAGCAAATCAATTTTTTCAGAATTTATAGTAATTTCTTCATAATTACTACTTTTTATAGAATCTAATCTATTAATATTAATACATAATGTTTCATTTTTAAAATAATCAATATTATTCTCAAGAGCTAAGAAGAATTCTGATGAACATTTAATATCAATACTTATTCTATTTTCTACTTCAAAATCAAGTTCTTTTCTTAAATTTTGGACTTTTCTAATTAAATCTCTAACTATCCCCTCATTAATTAATTCATTTGTTAACGATATATTTACCGAGGCAACAATACCATTATTTTCAGATAGGGAATAATCACCAACAGGTACAGACTTAATTTCTACTTCATCTTTATTAATAACAAAGTCAGTTCCTTCAATATAATAATTATTGTCAGCATCTAAATTTTCATTAAATTGATTGAAATTTACTTTTGAAAGTAAACTGACTATATTTTTCATATCACTTCCGTATTTCTTACCAAGCAAGTTAAAATTAGGTTTAATATCATACTTAACGATATCATTTTTATTTTTAACAAAAATTACGTCTTTCACGTTAAGTTCTTCAAGAATTTGATATTTGTTCTCCTTAATAAAATCAAAACTATCTTTATTGAGGTATACTTTAATGTCAGATAAAGGTTGTCTAATTTTTAAATTGCATTTATTTCTTGCAGACCTTCCAAGAGATACAATTTCTTTTATCGTATCAACATCTTCAACTAATCTATCATCGTTAAATCTCTCATCAACTTTTGGAAAATCACTTAAATGAATACTTGATTCTGATTTACTATTAATATTTATTACTAAATTTTCGTATATTTTTTCAGTAACGAAAGGTATGACAGGTGCTAAAATTTTAATATAAGTAACCAGCACATTATATAATGTTAAATAAGCGCCATATTTATCTTTATCATTTTCTGATTTCCAAAATCTTCTTCTATTTCTTCTAACGTACCAATTTGATATATCATCTAAAATAAAGGAAGCTTCTTTCATCAATTTAAATAACTCATAATTTTCATAATAATCTTTAGAAATAGTTATAAACTTATTCATTTTTGCTAAAACCCATCTATCAAGTATTGAAAGCTCTATATCTTTAAAATTAAAATCATTTGGATTAAAATCATCTAAATTTGCATATGTTGTAAAAAATGAATAGGTATTCCATAAAGTTATTAAATTTTTTCTGACTTCATCAGCTATTTCATAACCAAAAAGTAAATTTCTTTCTGGGTTTTGGCTAGCATATAACCATCTCATAGTATCAACACCCATTTTTTCTGCAGCATCATCAAACCAAATTGCATTACCCCAAGATTTATGCATATCTCTTCCTGTAGAGTCTTTTACTAGAGCATGTCCTAATAGAGTTTTAAATGGAGCTTTTGATTCCATAGTAGTAGACATAGCAAGCAACGAATAAAACCAATTTCTAAATTGGCCAGGAAGACATTCTACGACAAAATCAGCAGGAAACCACTTGTTCCAGTATTCTTTATCATTTGAATAATTTAAAGTGGAAAATGGAACAATTCCTGCATCAAGCCAAGGATTACCAACATCTTCGATTCTTTTACCAATCAAACCTGAATCTGGATGTTTTATTTTAATTTTATCAATCCATGGTCTATGAGGACTATGACCTTCAAAATCATCCCAACCTTCAACACAAAGTTTTTTTAATTCTTTTTTTGATCCAACTACATAAAATGTTCCATCTTCAAATCTCCAAATAGGTAAGGCTAATCCCCAAAATCTTTTTTTAGAAATCATCCAGTCTCCCATATTTGTCAACCACTCAATTTCTCTATCATGCCCCCAATCTGGAATCCAATTTATATCACCTACATTTTTTTTAATTTCATTTCTCCAATCCATATTAATATACCACTCATCAACAGACCTATACACAAGTTCATCTCCAGATCTCCAACAATGAGGATATATGTGCGGATACTTCTCTACATATAACAACACATCTTTTTCTTTTAAATTATCTAATATTAAATCTGTCGTTTCTGGCTTTGTTGCTAACATGCCTTCTAAAAATCCAAAACCATCTATATACTTAGATTCATGATTTAATGGAGCAATTTCTACTAAATTATTTTTCTTTCCAATCTTATTATCTATTGATCCACAACCTGTTGCAATATGGACAATTCCAGTTCCTTCTCCAGAAACTACAACATCACTACCTTTACTATCATTTCCTCCATCTATTACAATATGACAATCTTTAGCATTCATACCCTTTAACTTTAAATCATCTTTTACAAATGGATGACCACCAGCATAACTTTGAGCTTTCAACTCATCAAATGGTCCTGAATATTTCCAACCTAACATATCTTTACCTTTGATTGTATCAACTATTTCAAAAGCTCCTCTTTCTTTAAAAATTTGTTCAATTGTTTTTAATTTAGGGACGCCTTTAACCCATTGCTTCTTATCCTTAAATTGTTTGTCGAGTCTTTGAAATTTGAAATTTTCTTTAGCAAAGTAAAATATTGAACCATCATGTGTTTTTAATTTCAAATACTCTAAATCAATATTAACTGCTGCAGAAATATTTGATGTCAATGTCCACGGTGTTGTTGTCCAAACTAATAGGTATTCATTCTTTTTTTCCAAAAGCGGAAATTTTACAAAAACAGATTTATGAGCAACTAATTTTCTTCCTTCAATAATTTCCATCTGTGAATATGAAGTTCCAGATCGGCCAGACCAAGGCACAACATCTGTTCCTCTATATATTTTATTTTTATCAAATAATTTTTTTAGGAATGACCAAATAGTGTAATTATTTTCATCAGACATGGTATAATATGAATTATCCCAATCCATCCAATATCCTAATCTCTTAGATTGTTCTGTTTGAATAGCAGAATATTTTTCTACTCTTTCTTTGCATAAATTCACAAATTTTTCTATTCCAAATTCTATGATGTCTTTTTTTGATTTAAATCCCAATTCTTTTTCAACTTCAACCTCAACCCATAAACCTTGACAATCAAATCCATTTTGATATCTTAAATCATAACCATTCATTGCGTGATATCTTTGGAAAACATCTTTTAAAGTTCTACCCCACGCATGATGTACTCCCATAGGATTATTTGCTGTGATTGGGCCATCAAGAAAAGACCAAGTTTTATTACCTTTGTTTTTTTTTCTTAATTGATTAAAGGTATCTTCTTTATCCCATTTATTTAAAACATCATGTTCTAAATCAATGAAATTAATTTTGCTATTTATATTATTAAATTTTTTCTTTGACATTTATACATATAATTGAAGAGATAACTTAAGTATTTTTTTATATTTTAAAAAAACAAATACTATTAAAATATTTATGAATTTGCAAAGAATTTAAAAGCATATAACAATTGTTCAGCTGTTAAATAATAATACTGTCCTAATTTGAATAATATATTATTTGTATCTTTGTAACTACTGTCTTTAATAAGTGAATATTCAAAAATTAATTTACTCTTTGAATTATATCCAATTTTATTAAATCTATATTTTCCAATTCCGCATGAAGTATTTATAATTAAAAAAGGTTGCTCCATACAAATCTCATTTAAAGATTTTTTACTCGAAACAATTTTATTATTTATATTTAAAAATTTCACAATAACTCTACTTTAATAGAAGTTATTAATAAAGTTGTAAATAAATTGTGACGTAAAACATAGATAGAACAGAATGTATTCTAAATCAATTTTACCATAAGAAAGGGATGAATCTTTTTGTTTTAGATTTATATTTTTTAAATTCTGAATATTTAGATAATGAAGTATCTTTTTTATACATATTAGGAATCCATATAAAAATAATAAAAATCATTAATGCAATAATTGGAGTCCAATCTAAAGCCAATAATGAAAAACCTAAATAAATCAATAATTCACCTAAATAATTTGTATTCCTTAATGATTTAAACATTCCATTATCAATCAAATTAGATGGGTTATACTTGAGCTGGATATACTTTTGCATGTCTGAAGTAAAATGTAGAAAAACTCCAAAAATATAAATTGTTAAACAAAAGAAAATATAGATAGGATACATTGGGATAGAAAACGGCAAAATACTATTTCCAGAAATAATTATATAGGGAGAAATCCAATATAGACTTAGACCTAACCAAATAAATAGACCGTATCTAATACTCGTCTTACTTTCCCACTGTCTATCAGGAAATATTTTACTTTTTAGTATCCACATGTAACCATAGGTTCCATGAAGAGCTAAATAAATCCATGCAACTATATTATTCCATGAATCAAAATAATACATTAATAATAAAATAAAAATTGAATTAATGCCTTTGTGAAAATCAATAAAATGTTTTTGCTTCAAATCTAACCTTAATTAAAGTTTATATTAATTTCAATATCTTTATTTAAACTATTATGAACGGGACAATGCCTACACGATCTAATTAAAATTGTTTTTTCGTCGACACTTAAATTTTTATCAAAAAAAATTCCTATATTGATTTTTGATATTCTTCGAGGTTTTTCTGACATTTCTTTTTCAATATCAGCATAAGTATTGTCATATTCAAAATTATTTCTTTTTGCAACAATACCCATAATTGTTAATAAACAACTTCCTAAAGATGATGCTACCAAATCAGTTGGAGAAAACTTTCTACCTAAACCAGTATTATCTTTTGGAGCATCAGTTTCAATGATTGAATTTGAATCTAGATGCAATGATGATGTTCTTAAATCTTCTAAATAGTTTACTTTTATTTTAGTCATCTGATGAGACTATAACGTTTACTAATGTGACAATATCCAAAATATTAATAATACCATCTGAATTCAAATCTGCTGCACAAGACTCATTTCCTGACAAATCTGAAGAATTTACAACAACATTGACTAACGTAACAATATCAAGAATGTTTACAGTAGAATCAAAATTAATGTCGCCAGGAAAACATTGCATACTGTAATCATAAAATCCAGTTCTATGATTATTTCCTCTATACATATTCCAATAACCTGATGAACTTGATGATTCTTTTACATCATGAACGATAATATCTCCCGTTGTTCCTGATATGATTTCTAAATCATTATCTTGATCTATATCACTAATGATAGCTGATGAAGCGTAACCAAATGTATTGGTTGTTGGAAAACTATTATAAAAAACTAAATCTGCATATGAATTATTTAAACTTTTTAAAACATTCATTTTACCTGTTTCAGAACCAAAAACAATCTCAGATAATCCATCAGAATCTAAATCTTCAAAAATAACAGAACCAACAATTGGACCAAAATCAAATCCTTCACTAATACCTTTTGGATACCCATCGTAAAGCTCCCCATTCATATTTAAAGCATATAAAGTTCCGCTATCAGTTCCAAAAAATATCATTAACCCTTGATCGGATTCTAAAAAAGATGGAGATGTATATATATCATTGTCAGCTTCAAATGAAAACCTTAATGTTCCATCATCTTTGATACAATATATAATACCATCAGTTGAGCAAGCTAAAATATTCATTGAATCATTATAATTGATAATTGATGGTGCACTTCTAATTTTATTAGTTGCTATAAATGGAAAACCAGGTGCGATAGTACCATCATCATAAATAAGAAATACCTCGTCATCTTCTGTGCCAATTACGATATCATCTCTACCATTAGAGTTAAAATCTGCTAAAGCAGGACCTTTCTGAGATTTAGATAAATCAATAGGAAAACCTAAAACATCAGTACCATCTATATTTACTGCAAATAATTTTGGTGAGGATGAAAAAGAACCAAATACAATTTCTAAATCTTCATCTGAATCGAGATTACCTAAAGCAGGTGTTCCAATTAAAAACTTATTAGCATTATAGTCTAATAGTAAACCCTCTCTATCTAAGACATATAAATGTTTACTTTTTGATACAACTGCAATATCCATATTTTCATCTTGATTAATATATCCAGATGCAATTGAACCCCATATTTGATTATTAGTATCAAATGGAAATGTATCATTTACAAACTCTTCACCATTAGAATCAACAACATGAACTAAACCGTTATTATCACCAAATATAATCTGATTTTGATTATTATTTAGGAAATCTATCGCTAAAGGACTTGGCTTGATTTCACTATTAGTATCAAATGGAAATCCTTGTTGATTTAATGAAATATTTATTGAAAAACTATAATCAATTTCATCTACCTGACTATTACCAAAATTATCTATGTAGGATGCTGATATATTTATATCAAAAATATCTTCGCCTAATATTGAATCATCTGATACTGTTCCAGATAATATAATCGATGATGTTTCATCTACTTCTACTGTTCCAAAATCTAGATTACTATTAATAAATGAAATATTATTAGAATCAAGAATATTTGCTTCAACATTAGTTGCATCTATATTAAAAGAGTTATTAGAAATAGAAATAATTAATTCAAAATCCTCGCCAGGATTTAACGTTTCATCACCATCCCCAGTAAGTATGTTCAAATCATTTGAAGTTGCAAGGATTAATGAGTTTTCTAAATTATTAATCATTTCATTAACCTTAGTTATAGCATATGAACTTGACCATCCTGAATCTTGATAATAAACAGACATAGTATGATCAATAAAGACTGTACTTGGAAAATAATTCCCAGTATTAAATAAATTCCATATAGGGCTTCCACTATCATCTGTTACCATCGGAATTCCTGCAGTTCCACTGTTACCCCATTGATAGCAAGAATACGGTTGTCCTATATCAGCTAAAGATGTAAAAATAAAAACATTATCATTATCGCTAAAAGTTGAATGAAAATTATCAAAACTTGATAAACTTGTATAACAAGATGGTCACCATGATGCTGACATTTCAATAACTGTTACATAGTAATCTCCACCATTTAAATCTCCATTTAATTCGACTAATTGAAATACTCCATCTCCATTAGGATCTAAGTCAGAGCCATAACAAATATCAAATTCCATGTTTTGATGACCAATATTGATTTTATCACCAACACTATATGTCGCATTAAAACAAAAAGAAATTAGAACAAGCATTAAGCTATAAATCATACATACCTCATATTTTAAAAGATTTTATTATTAAAGCAAACCAACCTAAAATGAAAAACATGCCACCAATAGGAGTTATAGCTCCAAGCCATTTTACATCTGTCAAAGCAAGAAGATAAAGACTTCCTGAAAATAAAAAAATTCCTGTAATAAAAAACCATACAGATAAGTTTAGATTAATATTGTCTAAACTATGAGAGAGCAATGCAATAAATAAAATTCCTAAAGAGTGGATAAATTGATAAAAAACTCCCGTTTGAAATATAGAGAGTGAATATTCACTTAAAGTATTTTTAAGATAATGAGCTCCAAATGCACCTAAAATAACAGATAACATCGAAAAAATAGAACCTGAAATTAATCCGACTTTAAACATATTTTATCCAAATATTTTTTTTAAATTATTCCAGAATGATTTTTTTTCTTTTTTATTAATATACTTTTCCGACTTGTAAGTTGTTTTGTCAGACATTACAGATAAGATTAATTCGGAATTTACTTTATTATCATCAAATTCAACAGTCATTAGAGAAGACTCAAAATCCACTTCACAATTTTTTATTCCATCTATTTCAGATATAAGAGATTTTACTTTATTAGCACAACCATACTGACAATGCATTCCTTCTACTTTATATAACTCAGTTACTGTACCACTTAAAACAAAACTAAAAAAAGATAATAATAATAAATTTTTAATTATAGACATGTTTTCCCCTTTCTATTACTTTTCTAAACTTTTAAAATTAAATAATTANAACAATTATACATAATATTTTTACATAATGTTAAAACTATATTTAATTTAATTTTTATATTATAGGTATGAATCTTAAAAATAATACAAATTTAGTATCAATTATATCAATAATAATACTTGGAATTGTTGTTGTTGGAGGAATTTTACAACATGAAAAACCTGACTTTCAGAGGCCAAATACTTTAGAAGAAAATATTATTTGGCTAAATTCAAATAATAATATGCTTGATCTTTGGATTGAATCATCAGATGATATCTATGGAATTCAATTTGAATTTGAAGGCGTAAAATTAATTGATATTGATGGTGGGTATCTTGAACTTCATGGTTTTAATACTTCACATAATGATAAAATGATTCTTGCTTTTTCATTTGAAGGAAAACATATACCTAAGGGAGAACATTTACTATGCTCTGTAAATGTTGAATACCTTAATGAGATAAATGATGTGAAAATTTCAAATATGGTTTTAGCTGGACCAGGTGGAAGTGCTCTAAATTTTGGCTTTTTTGACTTTTCAAAAAACCAGACTACCTTAAGAAGTTCTTATTAAGTACTTATTCTTTAATTATATTATTAAAACCTAAACTGGTTGATAACTTTATTCCACCTTCTATTAATTTTAATGAGTATGAATTAACGACAACATCAATCTTTTTATTAATACCTGAAGGCATTGCAAATTCGATATTATCTGAAACTGCCTGAGGTCCATTTAATTTTAAAGGTTTAGAAAAATAACCAGCTATATCAATTTTACCTATATCATAACCAGCTATATCTATAATAACATCAGCGTCAACAATTTTAATTATAATTAAATTGTTAAGCTTATCATAAGATACATCAACTTTACCTACAACATCTTGAGTAACACTTAATAAATTATTGTACAATTGAATTTCTGCATTAAAAACAGCTTTCTCACTTGAGATATTAATCTTAGGATTTTTAAGATTCCAATCAAATGATTTTTTCTTGCCTTTTATTTTACCCAAATTAATAAAAAAATCATTAATTAAATCTTGATGAACAATTAAACTTATGTGATCGGGACCTGATAGTTCAACAGGCTGATCAATTTCTGGAACAGCTATTAAAAATGAAAATAATATANAAAAATGGAACAGCACTAATTTATATANTCACAAGTTTGTAAATTGTTCCATTGTAATCTACAATAAATATTTCACCATCATTATTCTGACCAAATGAAGAAAGATAAAATTCTTTTTCACCCATACTTTTCATAATAGATGATGTATGTTCTATAACATCACTGCCTTTACCCTCTTCAATTTTAATACTCCAAACTTTACCTGTACAATAATCTCCAAAAATATATCTTCCATAAAGATTTGGGATATTACTACCTCTGTATACATAACCACCTGTAATAGAACACCCATCCATATTCATCTGACTAATACCTAAAAGAATTTTAACATAGTTTGCATTATTAGGATATTCAAATGCAGGCATTATAAACTNATCACTTTCACAATCTTTTGTATCTTCTGGATAACAATGATTTCCTTCCATTTTATTCCAACCATAATTTTTACCACCCTCACCACCTGAGTACTCTATATTAATTTCTTCCCATAAATATTGTCCTACATCTCCAATAATCATATCTCCTGTTAATGCATCAAAAGAAAATCGCCATGGATTTCTAAGTCCATAAGACCAAATTTCTGATTTAGCATTTTCAATATTTTTAAATGGATTATCTTTTGGTATTAGATAATTATCATCAGTATTAATATCAATTCTTAAAATAGAACCAAACAAATTAGATAAATCTTGTGCTCTGTTTTCAGGGTCACCTACTGATCCTCCATCTCCAAGACCAATATATAGATACCCATCTAAACCAAAAGTAATAGTTCCTCCATTATGATTGGAATAAGGCTGTTTTATTTGTAAAATTTTTTTTTCTGATACTTTATTTGCAATACCATCATAAACTTTAAATCTTGATATAATCGTATTATCATTTTTATCGTTATAATGAATATAAACATAATTATTTATTTCAAATTTTGGATCAAAAGCGAGACCTAATAATCCCATTTCATCAGCAGGAAATAATATTCTATGAACCCTATCCCTTATATCTAAAAAATAAGATCGCATAACTTGATTCTTCTTAATTATTCTAATTGTTCCTTTTTGTTCTAAAACAACATAAGAATCATTACTATTTGGTATAGAAGATATAAAAACAGGTTTATCAAAACCACTTGCTATCTTTTCTACTCCAATATCCGAAAAAATAAAGTTGAAGGAAAAACAAAAAATTAATAAAAAAATATTTTTCATATAAATATATTACAAAATATTAAAATAATTGTATAAACAAAAAAGCCCCCAAAATTCATTTGGGGGCTTAATAGTTAACTTATATGTAAGATTAAATTATTCTACACACAATTCAGATTGAGAGGTAGAACCAGTAACATCTTGTGAACCAGAATCAGATAGCACAATACCAGATAATCCTGTAGGTGCTCCAGCTAAAGTTAGTTCTGTTAAAACACCAGAACCAGCTGAGATTGTAGCACCTGAGAATGAGAATCCTAATGCTGTTGAACCACCAGCTGATACTGTAAATCCAGCGCTAGCAGCATCACCACCTGATGCTCCTGTCATAGTTGTTCCCTCAACATCAAATTGAAAACCTGCAACTGTGGTAGTAAAATTATAGTATACTGTTCCATCTGCAGCTACGTATAAAGTATTATCACCCGCTGGCAAATCAGTACAAGATAAAGAAGCACATGTTGAACCATCACCTCCACATACTCCACATTCATCTTCTACTGCTGTTGATCCACATGCATTATCGCATCCACCAACAACTGAATCACCGCCACATACACCGGCACAATCTTCTACTGATGAACCATCACATACACCAGCACAATCTTCTACTGATGAACCATCACATACACCGGCACAATCAAAAACTCCACTAGCACATGTATCACCACCAGTATCACCACCTGTTGATGACTCAACACACAATGATGTTGANGTAGANCCTGTNNNNTCNNNTGANNNAGANTCAGATANCACAATACCAGATAATCCTGTAGNTGTTCCAGCTAAAGTTAGTTCTGTTAAAACACCAGAACCAGCTNAGATTGTAGCACCTGAGAATGAGAATCCTAATGCTGTTGAACCACCTGCTGATACTGTAAAGCCTGCAGAAGCTGCAGCACCACCTGAAGCACCAGTCATTGTTGTTCCCTCAACATTAAATTGAAAACCTGCCACTGTTGAAGTAAAATTGTAATATATCATTCCGTTAGCATCTACATACAAAGTATTATCATTTGCAGGTAATTCAGTACATACTGTATCTTCGACACATGATGAACCATCACCTCCACATACTCCACATTCATCTTCTACTGCTGTTGATCCACATGCATTATCACATCCGCCAACAACTGAATCACCGCCACATACACCGGCACAATCTTCCACTGCTGTT
>PANN01000009.1 GCA_002707645.1 Fidelibacterota bacterium
TGGTAACCATGGAACTATTCATGGTGCTACTTGGGTAGAAAATATATATGGATGCACAGATGAATTAGCTTGTAATTATAATGTTGATGCTGATTATGATGATGGTTCATGCATATATATTCAAAATAATGACTGTGATTGTGATGGTAATGTTGACACAGATGGTGATGGTGTTTGTGATAATGTTGATCTATGTGAAGGATTTGATGATAACATTGATTCAGATTCTGATGGCACTGCAGATGCATGTGATTCTTGTCCATATGATGCATTAAATGATATTGACGAAGATAATATCTGTGGTAATCTAGATGATTGTCCAAATGATTTTGATAATGATATTGATGAAGATGGTATTTGTGGTGATTTAGATGAATGCCCAAATGATCTTGATAATGATATTGATGAGGATGGTATTTGTGGAGATATTGATTCATGTCCTAATGATTTTGATAATGATATAGATGGAGATGATATATGCGCTAATGTTGATATATGTCCTAATGATATTGATAATGATATAGATCAAGATGGTATATGTGGTGATATTGATATATGTCCAAATGATCCTGATAATGATATTGATGAGGATGGTATTTGTGGTGATTTAGATGAATGCCCAAATGATCCTGATAATGATATTGATGGAGATGGTATATGTGGTGATATCGATATATGTCCAAATGATAGTGATAATGATATAGATCAAGATGGTTTATGTTGTAATGATGAGTTTGATTTTGAAATTGAAAATCATGTTTTCTCTGGTTCTTATGGTGGGAGTAGTTATTTTATTTCTCAAAATCAATTGACATGGGAAGAAGCAAGGGATGTTGCTCAGCAGAGCGGTGGTTACTTATTATCTATTAATAATGAAGAAGAAAATAATTTTATTGGCACTATAGTATCTCCAAATTTAGGTGATGGTTGGGTTTGGATTGGATTAAATGATTTAGAAGAAAATGGATTATGGGTTTGGGATGATGGCTCAGTTTCAGAATTCTTTAATTGGAGATCAGATCAACCTACTGGAAGCAATCAATATTGCGGTTGTTTTTTTCCTGACGCATCTGTAGCAGGTAGTGTTTTTGAAGAACAATTTAATGCCTGGACAAGCGGAGAATGTTTTGTTGAAGCTTACTATATTATAGAAATTCCTCCTTTTGATTTGTGTTGTAATGATCCAGAAAACGACATAGATGCAGATGGTATTTGCGGTGATATTGATTCTTGTCCAAATGATCCTGATAATGATATTGATGATGACGGAGTTTGTGGTGATTTAGATTTATGTCCAGGATTTAATGATAATTTAGATTCCGATTCAGATGATATTGCAAATGGATGCGATATTTGCCCTTTTGATTTTGATAATGATATTGATTCTGATGGGTTGTGTGAAAATTTTGATACTTGTCCAAATGATCCTGACAATGATATTGATGAGGATGGTATATGCGGAGATTTAGATGAATGCCCAAATGATCCTAATAATGATATTGATGGAGATGATATATGTGGTGATTTAGATGAATGCCCAAATGATCCTGATAATGATTTAGATGATGATGGTATTTGTGATAATGAGGATGATTGCGTAGGTGATTATGATGAATGTGATATATGTAATGGTCCTGGAATATTAGAGGGTGAATGTGATTGTGATGGCAACGTCTTAGATGATTGCGATATGTGTGGAGGAAATGATTACTTTGATGAATTAGGATTGCTAGATGATGGAAGTTGTGATTGTACTGGTAATATTTTTGACTGCAATGGCTATTGTGGAGGAGCTGCACTGGAAGATGTTTGTGGAATATGTGATGATATTATTGAAAATGATAATGAATGTTTTGCTCCATCTATACAAGATATTTTAGATATTCCAAATGATCAGGGTGGGCGTGTATATTTGAATTTTGAGAAGTCTTACTTTGATCAAGATGGCATTTCAAGAATAGAGAGTTATCAAGTTGAGAGAATGGATGATGATTGGGTAGGTGTTGGTGTTTATAATGCTTATGCAAGTGATTTTTATACGATTGAAGTAACAACTTTAGTTGACTCTACTGCTACAGTTGACGGTTTAACTGAATTCAGGGTTATTGCCAATATGGAAGAAGGAAATTATATTAGTGCGACCTCGTTTGGATATTCAGTAGATAATATAGCTCCATCAACACCAAATAATTTTTCTAGTTCATACGAAGATCAAAATATTATTTTGAATTGGGATCATATTAATGACGATGATTTTAGATATTATACTTTAGTAGAAAATGGAAATTTGATTATTGAAACAATAGATAATAGTTATGTTTATAATCCCGCTACTGAAGAAATTGAACTCAACTATGTTCTAATGGCAACTGATGTCAATGGCAATGTTAGCATTCCAATAGAAACAAATGTTCTTCAAACTGACTATTCAATAGCAGATGTCAATCAAGATTATAATTATAATATTTTAGATATTGTTTTATTGATTGATTTTATTTTGTCTGATGGAGATTTAAGTTTTTACCCTGAAGGTATCCCCTCTAATACATATCTATCATGGTCAGGTGATTTAAATAATGATAATATGGTAAATATTATTGATATTGTTTTAATTGTAGATATAATTATGGATATTAGATTTAATTAATGATTAAGTATTTTATATTATTTTTCTGTTTATTTGTCTTGTCTTGTGATACCGCAGTAATACAACCAGAAGATAGTGATTGTAATGGAGATGTTGGCGGCAATGCTGTGTTAGATGAATGTGGCGTATGCAATGGAGATAATTCTTCATGCTTAGAAGAAGAGATGGGTTGTACTGATCAGTATGCAATTAATTATGATAGTTTAGCTACTAATGATGATGGTTCATGTGAGTTTGAACCAACTATTGTTGAAAATGAAGCATTGGATAATTATGATTCATCCATTGATATTGATTTGCCTATTCTTGAATTATCTGAAATTGATATAGATATAAATATTCCTTCAGGAACTTTAGATATTCCAGAAGGGACCGATATAACATTAGAGGTTTCAGAAGCATCTGAACAGGAACTTGAGAATATTATCGAAAATTCATCATCAGTAGATATTGATGTTTATCAGGGTGTGACTTTTGAAGCAACAGATGCAGATGGGAATCAAATTGAGTTAACAGAAGGTTCGGTATTAGATGTGCAATTAACATTTGCTCCATTAAGAGCGAATTATGATATAGGTTATATAGTTTCTGGTGGTGAAGTTGTTGCATTGGGAGCTTCTTGCTTGGATAACGGTGATGAATCTTATACTTGTGTTGGTGATGGCCCGGGCTTTGGTTCCTATTTTGTTTACTCATATAGTGATACAGATACACTCCTGGGATGTACAGATCCTAATGCTTGTAATTATAATTCTTTAGCTAATTTAAATGATGGCACATGCTTAGAGTTTGATTGTGCTGGTGAATGTGGTGGTAGTACTGATATAGATGAGTGTGGTATTTGTGATGGTGATAATTCATCGTGTGCAGATTGTACGGGTGTACCAAATGGCACAGCTGTAGAAGATGAGTGCGGTGTATGTGCTGGTGCTGGTATTGCTGATGGTGCTTGTGATTGTGACGGTAATGTTGCAGATTGTGCTGGTGAATGTGGTGGAGATGCCATAGTTGATGAATGTAACAATTGTAATGGATTAGGTTGTCAGGACCAAACGGGTAATTCCATTGAATGTGGTACTGTTACTGGAGAATATTGTAATTGTTCAGGCGATGTATTCGATTGTCTTGGGGAATGTGGAGGTTCCGCGTTGGATGATGATTGTGGTGTATGTAATGGTGCCAATGCTGCGCAAGATTGTGCAGGAGTTTGTAATGGCACAGCTGTAGAAGATGAGTGCGGTATATGCGATGGTTTCAACACTGATTTTGATGATTGTGGTATTTGTTTTGGAGATAATTCATCATGTGCAGACTGTACGGGGGTGCCAAATGGTACTGCCGTAATAGATGAGTGTGGTGTTTGTGATGGTCCTGGCTATATTGATAGTTGTAACAGTATATGTGAAGAATGTGATTTATTGCAAAATACAATATATTTAACTAATGATGGAGCTCTATTCTATAATATTGATAATGTAATAACAGGAGTTCAGTTTGATGTGTATGGATTAAATATTTCTAATATTAATTTAGTTGATGAAGATTTAGAATTTGAAATTGAATATGAAAATGGATCTTTATTTTCTAGGATTCTGATTTATTCTACTACTGGTAGTATTATTGAGCCAGGGTGTGGAACATTAATATTAATTTCTTACGAAGGTATTATTGAGGATGTTTCGAATATTATTATTGCTACATCATTTGCAAATGAAATAAATGTTGACTACCTAGATTGTTCTGATTGATGAAAATAATTATTAATTTGTTAAACTTTCTCCCCCATCAACTTTAATTGTATTCCCAGTAATCCAACTGCTATTATGTAAACATAGCATAACTACAGCATTTGCAATATCTTGTGGCAATGTTAGTCGTTTATGTGGATTAACTTTCAATGCACTATCAACCATGGATTGAAAACCAGGAATCTTTTCTAGGGCAGCTGTTAATGTTACACCCGCTTCAATTGAATTGCAGGCTATCTTAAATGGTGCTAGCTCAAGTGCTAATTGCCTGGTTGCTGATTCTAAAGATGATTTTGCTAAAGATACAGCGCCATAATTTTCCCATTGTTTATTTCCACCTGCACTTGTCATAGAAATAATTTGAGAATTTTCACTAAGCAGTTTATTATTAAATAAATCTTGAGTCCAATAAATTAATGAGTGTGACATAACATCAGTAGTCATTTCAATTTGTTTCTGCTTTAATTGATTGTTTTTTTCAATATCAATCATTGGTTTTAATGTTCCAAATGCTAATGAATGAATAAAAGTTTTAACATTAATCTTATCAATAGATTTAAGCTCATTCAAAGCATCTAGTCTGTTAGATTCATTAGCAGCATTCATTTTTTTAAAAATAACTTTTACACCATATGATTTGATTTCATCTTCTAATTCTTCTATGTATTGTTTAGGTTTTCTTAAATAAATCCCAAAAATATTAATTTTATTTTTTGCTAATTCTATAGCGCATTCTCTTCCAATACCACTAGATGCGCCCAAAATTACTGCCCAATTATTCATTTTATATTCCTTTAAAATTATATTATTAAATTAAACATTATATACTAACTATGAAATAGTAGACTGTTTTAAATTATAACAAAAGAAATTTATGAAAGTTGGCATCATAGGATTACCCAATGTTGGAAAATCAACAATTTTTAATGCATTAACTAATGCTAAAATTCCTGCTAATAATTATCCTTTTTGTACCATTGATCCTAATGTAGGATCTGTTTTGGTAAAGGACAAACGTTTAAATATAATTAATAAGTACATTCAATCAGATAAGATCATTCCAACCTCTATTGAATTTGTTGATATTGCAGGACTTGTAAAGGGAGCAAGTCAAGGAGAAGGATTGGGGAACCAATTTTTATCTCACATTCGAAATGTTGATATTGTTGTACATGTTGTTAGGTGTTTTGATAATGATGATATTACACACGTAGAAGGTAATATTAATCCCATCAGAGATATTGGAATTATTGAAACAGAATTAATTATTAAAGATTTAGATTCCCTTGAAAAGCAAATTAATAAAAAACAAAAAATTGTAAAATCTGGAGATAAGCAAGCACAGTTTGAATTAGAAGTTTTAAATAAAGTTTATGCAGGTTTAAATGATGGTCAGTTAGTTAAAAATCTAGATTTAAATGAACCAGAAGATGAGTTTATTTCAACTCTCTTTTTATTAACAAAAAAACCCGTTATTTACTTATCTAATGTTGATGAAAATAATATTGCCTTATCAGGAGATAATTATTCTAATACGGTTAATAAATTTTCAAAAGAAAATAAATCTGAATCGTTAAGATTATGTGGAAACATAGAGATGGAAATATCAAATTTAAATATAGATGAAAAAGCCGATTTCTTATCAATATATAATTTAGAGTCTTCAGGTTTAGATCAGTTGATTTTATCTTGTTATTCCTTGCTAGGTTTAGAAACATTTTTTACAGCTGGTGTCCAAGAAATAAAAGCATGGACTATTAAAAAAGGGTCCACAGCACCTGAGGCTGCTGGCGCAATACATACTGACTTTCAAAGAGGTTTTATCAAAGCAGAAATTTATACTGTTTTAGATTTAGAATCGTTTGAATCAGAGCAAAATATTAAAAGTGCAGGTAAAATTCGTCAAGAAGGTAAAGAGTATATTGTACAAGATGGAGATATAATATTCTTTAAATTTAATGTTTAGTAATAAACTTTAAAATTTCATTAAATATTTTTTGTTGGTCTTTATTTTCATCGAATAAATTATGATGTGCATCATCAACAAAAAATTTCTTTTTAATTTTTGATTGTGTTTGACCATAAACTAAGTCTACATTTTCTTCCAAAGATAATCTATCTGATTGTGAATGAATAATCAACAGAGGACTTTTAATTTTTGACAATTTTTTTATGACCACATTAGTAAGCTTCCTCATTTCGTTTAATGCTATCAGGGGATAAGAAGTATATCCGTAATATTTTATATTTGATTTATCTTTAATTTCCTTTTTAGAAAATTTTAAAAGTTTACAGAATACTGGAATAAGAAAATGAATTGTAAAAGGATTGTTAAACTTTAGCACTGTACCACCTACAATACATCCGTTTAATGGAAACATAGATGAAAGATATAGAGCTAAATCAGCTCCCATACTACATCCTATAACATAGGTTTTTTCTGATACAGAAATTAAATTGGCTATATCTTGAATAACATGTTCAAGCCACATTTGATATTTAACTCTATTACATTCTTCTGCAGTAGTCCCATGACCTGGTAAATTATTTGCTATAGTATGAAATCCATTATTTCCAAGAAATTGAGCAAGTTCCTTTACTTCATAAGTAGTATTAGAAAATCCATGAATGATATAGATACCAACAGAGCTAGACTTATTAAATTCATAATTATTTGAATCAAATCTAATCATGTTCTTTTATGATAGTTAATATATGCTTTACTTTTTCTCATATTTTGGATATGATATAATATATAGTGAAAAAAATATTTTTTAATATCATTTAATGATTGTTGATTTAAATTGAAAAGCGTGTCTATTTTATCAATATGAGTATTAAAAAATTTATGAATTAGTTTTATTGAAAGAGAATTAATTTTTATTTTACTAGAGCAACAACGTGAGCATTCCAATTGACCAGAGGTACCATTTAAAAATCCATTCTCTAATTTTTGATTACATCGATAACAGTTTGCAATCAGAGGTTTATAGCCAAGAAATATTAATAATTGAATATTAAAAAAAAATAAAATAATAAATAGTATTATTACTTTTTGAAGCATTTATTTTTATGAGCGTTTTATTAGTTAATCTAAAAATTATATCGCACGGATTATCTTCTATACTTGAATAATTAATCATATCAAGAATTACTGAGCTCAATATTGCTTTATTATAATTAACAATAATATCATCATATTTTTGGATAATTGATGCTTCTTTATATGTCTGAATACTTCTTTTGGGCTTGTAATAATAGATTACATTTATATGGTTAAGTGGCTGCAGAATAGCACCGTTTAAATTTTTTATTTTCCTCACACCCTTGGCAATTATACTTACTTTACCATAATCTTTGGAATAAAGGTTACATATTAGGCTTGAGTCACTAAACTTTTTATTATTTAGAACAATTGCATCTGTGGAATAAATCACTCTTAGTACGCTTTTGCAAAAACCACATTGTATTTAGCTGGTTTTTGAGTATAAATACATTTGAGATTGTGTTTTTGTTCAAGCGGTATGCACCTTATGGTTGCATTTGTTTCTTTTTTAATTTTTGATTCTGTTTCGTCCTCTCCATCCCAACCACATTCTACAAAACCACCATTTGAAATCATTTTTTTAAACTCGTCATAATCACTTGTTTGAAAGGTATTATCTTTTTTAAAGGCTAATGCTTCATTGAATAAAGACTCTTGGATATCGTCTAAGGCAGTGATCAAGAATGTGTTTGATTCATTAATTTTAATGGTAGACTTTTCATTATTATCTCTCCTTGCAATTGTTAAAGCTTGATTATTCAAATCTCTCATACCAACTTCTATTCTTAATGGTACACCTTTCATTTCCCACTCATTAAACTTAAAACCGGGAGAGAGCTTATCTCTTTGATCAAAATAACATGGAATATTATTTTCGTTCATATATTCTAGTATTGGGTTAACATATTGCGTAAGCTTATCTAAATCTTCATCTGATTTAAATATTGGCACAATAACAATTTGAATTGGTGCAATTTTTGGAGGCAGTCTTAAACCCTTATCATCTCCATGAACCATAATCAAGGCCCCAATTAAACGTGTACTAACACCCCAGCTAGTAGCATAAACATGCTTTTCTGTATTGTCTGTATCTTGAAATTTTACATCAAATGCTTTCGAAAAATTTTGACCTAAATAATGAGATGTTCCAGCTTGGAGAGCTTTCTTATCACCCATCATTGCTTCAATAGAAAATGTTTCAACTGCACCAGCAAACTTTTAACTATTTGATTTTCTACCAACAGTTAAAGGAATGCCCATGAAATTTTCTACAACATCTTTATAAATATTTAAAATTTTATGTGTTTCATCAATTGCTTCTGCTTCAGTAGCATGTGCTGTGTGACCCTCTTGCCATAAAAACTCACTGGTTCTTAGAAATAAACGAGTTCTCATCTCCCACCTCACAACATTTGCCCATTGATTAATTAATATGGGTAAATCTCTATGTGATTTAATCCATTTTTTATACATTGACCATATTATTGTTTCACTTGTTGGTCTTACAATTACTTCTTCATCAAGTTTAGATTTTGGATCAGGGCTTAAGGAGCCTTCCTCGTTCACTGTTAATCTAGAATGGGTTACAATTGCACACTCTTTAGCAAAACCTTCTACATGCTCTGCTTCCTTATTTAAAAATGACTTTGGAATGAATAATGGAAAATATGCATTAGTATGATTTGTTTTTTTAAATTCTTTATCAAAAATACTTTTTATATTTTCCCAAATTTGGAACCCATAAGGTCTAATAATCATCGTTCCTTTAACGGGACCATAATCAGCAAGCTCAGCCTTTGTAATAACATCAGTATACCATTTAGAATAATCTTGACTTTTTGGAGTTACACTTTTTGACATTTATTTATCCTTTAAAATTTCTTTAAATACTTTGACGACTGATTCTATATCACTCTTTTTAAATCCAGAGTGTGTAACAAGCCTAAATTTACTATTGCCCTTATAATCAATTTTGATATTTTCTTTTTCTAGTTTACTAAGAAGTTTTGTATCTGATATGTTCTGATGCCTATTATAAATAAAAATAATATTTGTATGAACTTGGTTAATGTTGATTTTAATATTTTTGATATCACTTAATTGTTTTGCTAATATTGTTGCATTTTTATGGTCATCTTCTACACGATTAATCATATTATCTAAACTGAAAATTCCAGCTGAAGCAATTAAACCTGCTTGTCTCATCCCACCACCAAGAGCTTTCCGTATGTGTTTTGCTTTTAATATGAAATTTTTACTACCTAAAATAACTGAACCCACAGGAGCTGATAAGCCTTTAGATAAACAACATGAAATAGTATCACAATCTTTTGTTAATTCATCTACAGATTTATTGAGTTTTATTGCTGCATTAAATATTCTTGCACCATCTAAATGAATTAATAGATTATTCTTATTAGCAACTTCTTTTACATCACTAAAATAATCTGAATCTATTGCAGACCCATAACATGCATTATGTGTATTTTCTAAACAAATTAACTTAGTTTGCGGAAAATGATCATTTCCAACATCACGAATACTATTTTCAATATCATTGATTTTAATGGTTCCATCATCATCATTTTTTAATTGATGCGAGTGTATCCCGCCAAATGCAGAAATACCACCAGCTTCATAATAAAAAATATGAGATTTATCACCTAAGATTACTTCATCTCCACGACTACAGTGTGTAAGCACAGAGATCAGATTTGCCATTGTTCCTGACGGTACAAATAAAGCTGCTTCTTTATTAAATATCTTAGCAATTTTTTTTTGTAACAAGTTCACAGAAGGATCTTCTCCATATACATCATCTCCTAAAGGAGAGTTGATGATGAACTTTTTCATCTCATTTGTTGGTAGTGTAACAGTATCGCTTCTTAAATCAATCATATTTAAAATATTAATTAGCAGAATAAATTAATTAATATTAATTGATAAAACATTAAATTTATGCTATGAATTCAATTAATCTTATTAATGGAAACATCATTACTTTAAATGAAAAATTACCAAGAATCAATTCTTTGTCAATTGATAACGGAAAAATCTCATTAATTAATAATATCAATAAGAAATTTGATACGATTGATTTAAAAGGGTCAACGGTAATTCCAGGTTTTATAGATTCTCATTTCCATTTAAAAAACTTTGGTAAGAGACTTAATCTCTTAGATTTAAAAAACATTAAATCTTCGGAAGAGATAATTAACCTCGTTAAAAAGTGTGCAAAAAATAAAAATTCAGATGAATGGATATTAGGATTTGGTTGGGATCAAAATTTATGGTCAGATAAATTATTTCCTCTAGCAAATAATTTAAATAATTTAAATATTAATCAACCAGTTTATTTAACACGTATTGATGGACATGCCGCTTGGGTCAATTCTTCTGCGATACAAAAAACGCATAAAACAGTTCACCAATTAGATGAAATTGATGGTGGTCAAGTAATTAATGATTGTATCTTGATTGATAATGCTATGAATCCATTTAAATCTTTTTTGCCAGATGAAAGCATTGATAATGTAAAAGATTGGATTTTATTAGCTGCAAACAAAGCAGTACAAATGGGAATTACTACAGTTCATGATGCTTGGCAAGATAGAACTATTGTTAATGCAATTAAAGAATTAATTAGTGAAGATAAATTCCCTATTCGTTGTTATGGAATGCTTGCAGGAAATGATCGAAGTTTGTTAAATGATTTTTTTAAAAATGGTCATTATAAGGATGAATATTTAACTATTAGATCTGTTAAAGCATTTATTGATGGAGCGCTTGGGAGTAGGGGAGCCGCATTACATGAGCCATATTGTGATGATGCTAATAATTGTGGTTTAATATTAATAAGTAAGGATGAATTCAGAGAGCTTGCCGAATTATGTTATAAAAATAATTATCAACTGAATACGCATGCAATTGGAGATAGAGGCAATACATACGTATTGGATCATTATGCAGCGGTTGTTGGTAAAAATAATGACAGAAGATGGAGAATTGAACATGCTCAAATGGTTAACGATGATGATATGATGAAATTTAAACAATTCAATATACTGCCATCAATGCAGCCATCACACTGCACAAGTGATATGCATTGGTTGCCTGAAAGACTTGGTGAGCAGCGTTTAAAATTAATTTCAAGATGGCAATCTTTTATTAATTTAGGAATAAAAATCCCCGGAGGTTCTGATTGTCCTATAGAAACTGGTAATCCATTATTTGAATTTTTTGCAGCAGTTACAAGACAAAACCATAGTTTATTACCTGAAAATGGTTTTCAGCCTCAAGAAAAAATTCATTCTCAAAATGCATTAAATATGTTTACAAAATGGGGAGCATACGGCAGTTTTAATGAATATAATCAAGGACAAATTGAACTAGGATATAATGGAGATTTAACAGTAATGTCAGATGATATATTGTCAGCAAGGCCTAAAAATATTTTAGGTGTTGATATACTATATACAATTGTAAATGGTAAGATAGTTTACAAGAAATAAAAACATTAAATAATCGAACAATATATTTGTATTAATTATTTTTTATTAAATACAGAAATTCTATTCTTTGCTCTTAAAAGAGATTTATTTGCCCGTTCCAAGTTCTGTGATTTATCACCTAAGCGTTCTTTTGCTTTTTTATAAGATTCTTCAGCACGTTTTTTATTAATGTTTTTTGATTCTTCGAATGTTTCAAGAAGTAATTGGACACCTTTAGATTGAATGTCTGTAAATCCACCGCTAGTTGAAAAATATAACGTTTTCCCACTAGTGTTAATTTTTATTTCTCCGATGTTGAGAGCAATAATTGAATTTGCATGATTTGCTTCAATACCAATTAATCCATCTAAACCAGGGATTCGTAAGTACGAAACATTTTCAAATGTATGTGTACTCGTTGGTGTAATAATATCTAAATGAAAAGTACTCATTATTTTTTCATCGACTTAGCTTTATCAAATACTTCGTCAATTGTACCAACATACATAAAAGCATTTTCTGGTAATTCATCACACTCGCCATTTAAAATTGCTTCAAATGCTGATATTGTATCTTCCAATGAAACATATCTACCAGGTGTCCCCGTAAATTGCTCTGCTACAAAAAATGGTTGTGATAAGAATTTTTGCATCCTTCTAGCTCTATGTACAGTTTGTTTATCTTCATCTGATAATTCATCCATACCTAAAATTGCAATAATATCTTTTAGTTCATTATAATTTTGTAAGATTTTTTGTACTGACCTGGCTGTATTATAATGTCGATCGCCAATTACTCTAGGATCTAAAATTCTTGATGATGAAGCTAAAGGATCAACGGCAGGATAGATTCCTAGTTCAGCAATTTTTCTTTCAAGTACAGACGTTGCATCTAAGTGAGCAAATGCTGTCGCTGGTGCAGGATCAGTTAAATCATCAGCTGGAACATATACAGCTTGAACTGATGTAACAGAACCATTTTTGGTAGAGGTTATACGTTCTTGTAAATCACCCATCTCTGTACCTAGAGTCGGTTGATAACCAACTGCAGAAGGCATACGTCCTAAAAGTGCTGAAACTTCAGAACCTGCTTGTGTAAACCTAAAAATATTATCGACAAATAGAAGAACATCTTTACCTTCCTCATCTCTAAAGTATTCGGCCATTGATAACGCGCTTAATGCAACTCTGAGTCTTGCACCAGGGGGCTCACTCATTTGACCAAATACCATCGCTGTTTTATCAATAACACCCGACTCAGTCATTTCTCTATACAGATCATTTCCTTCCCTAGTTCTTTCACCAACACCTGCAAAAACTGAATAACCACCATGCTCAGTAGCAATATTTCTTATTAGTTCTTGAATTAAAACTGTTTTACCAACACCAGCTCCACCAAATAGACCGGTTTTTCCTCCCTTAGTATATGGTTCCATTAAATCAACAACTTTAATACCAGTAACTAAAACTTCAGCTTCTGTTGTCAAATCTTCGTGTCTAGGAGCAGGTCTATGAATAGGATATCGTTTTTTAGTAGAAATTTTATCTTTACCATCAATAGTATTTCCTATAACATCAAAAAGTCTACCCAAAACATTTTCACCAACAGGTACAGAAATGGGCTCTCCTAAATCTTTTACAGTATGGCCTCTTACCAGGCCATCTGTTGTGTCCATAGCTACTGTCCTAACTGTTGATTCTCCCAAATGTTGAGCAACTTCTAGTATAAGATTATCAGTGTCATTTCTTTCAATTTCAAGAGCATTTAAAATTTCTGGGAGATTTCCATCAGGAAACTCCACATCTACAACAGCCCCCATAATTTGTGATATTTTACCCTGCATAATAGTATAGTTCCTTTCTTTAATTTGATAAAGCTTCTGCACCACCTACAATTTCAAGCATTTCAGTAGTAATCGCAGTTTGTCTAGCCTTGTTAAATTCTAAATTTAATTCACTAATCATTTCTTTTGCATTTTCAGTCGCATTTTCCATTGCAAGCATTCTTGCAGCTTGCTCACTTGCAAATGATTCTAATAAAAACTGCCATATTTGAGTATTAAAATATTTTGGTACAAGTGATTTAATAATTTCAATTTTTGATGGTTCATAAATAATATCTTTTAAAGAAGACTGTTTTTCTTCTTGTTCAAATTCAATTGGTAAAATTTGATTACTTAATACTTCTTGTGAAGCTGCATTTTTAAAATAGTTATAAATAACATCTACTTTATCTACTCTGTGATGCAGAAAATACTCAATGATATTTTGACCGATATTAATTGCTTTATTGTAGTTTAAATCTAGCCACAAATCTTCATAGTATTTTTCAACATCAAAGTTGCGTTTTGAAAAATATTCAAATCCTTTTTTACCAATACAAAATAATACAGCATTTTCTTTTCCTAGAGCATTAATTGTATTTTCAGTTTTTTTAATTACATTAGAATTAAACGACCCTGCTAATCCTCTATCTGCTGTGATAAGAACAATACCATATTTAGTTGTTTTTGTGGGTCTATTTAATAAAGGCAGCAGAGAACTATCAACATCATTCATCAGATTGCTTATTAAATCTTTCATTCGATTGGAATATGGTCTCCCTTTTTCCATGTTTTCTTGAGATTTTCTAAGCTTTGCAGCCGCTACCATTTTCATAGCTTTTGTAACCTTTTGAATACTAGTTACAGATTTAATTTGTGATCTTATATTCTTTAAATTTGCCATTAGCTATTAAATGTTTTTGTAAATGAATCCAATGCGCTTTGTAGTTCTTTTTCATTTGCATCATCAAGTTTGCCTGATGATGTAATGCTATCTATCGTATTTTGGTTGTTTGCTGATAAATATTCAACTAGTTCTTTTTCGTATTTACTAATATTTTCAATTCCAACCTCATCTAGATAGCCTTTAACGCCAGCATATAAAATAGCAATTTGATTTGCAACTGACATTGGTACATACTGGTTTTGTTTTAAAATTTCAACCATTATTTTACCACGATTTAATTGTTGCAATGTCGATTCATCTAAATCAGAACCAAATTTAGCAAACGCTTCAAGCTCTCTGAATTGAGCTAAATCA
This sequence comes from Fidelibacterota bacterium, assembly GCA_002707645.1. GTDB lineage: Bacteria > Fidelibacterota > Marinisomatia > SCGC-AAA003-L08 > D37C17. Next base: position 15,015 of record PANN01000009.1, read on the forward strand.
AGTCTCAGTGTACCCGCAATAGATTTCATTGCTTTTGTTTGTGCAGCTCCTCCAACTCTTGATACTGATATCCCAACATCAACAGCGGGTCTAACACCAGCATTAAATATATCAGAATCTAGGAAGATTTGACCGTCCGTAATTGATATTACATTTGTTGGAATATATGCAGACACATCACCTTCTTGTGTTTCTATAACTGGCAATGCTGTTAAAGAACCACCGCCTAAATCATCACTTAGCTTGCTAGATCTTTCTAGTAACCTGCTATGTAAATAAAATACATCTCCAGGATAAGCTTCTCTTCCAGGAGGTCTTCTTAATAAAAGGGACATTTGTCTATATGCACTTGCCTGTTTTGTTAAATCATCATATACAATTAGAGCATGTTTACTATTATCTCTAAAATATTCCCCCATTGATGCACCCGCATATGGAGCTATATATTGCATTGGCGCTGGGTCAGATGCATTAGCCGCAACTACAATGGTATATTCCATAGCACCAGCTTTTTCCAGTTCATTAACTACCCTTGCAACTGTTGATGCTTTTTGTCCTATAGCAACATAGATGCAATAAACGGGATCCCCTGCTTTAAAAGCATCTTTTTGATTTATAATTGCATCAATAGCAATTGCAGTTTTTCCAGTTTGCCTATCACCAATAATAAGTTCTCGTTGTCCTCTTCCAATTGGAATCATACTATCAATACTTTTTAATCCTGTTTGTAATGGTTCAACAACAGGTTGACGTTGCATAACCCCCAAAGCTTTACGTTCAATTTGGTAGGATTTTTTAGCACTTACAGCACCTTTACCGTCTAAAGGCTGTCCAAGAGGATTTACAACTCTACCTAGTAATTCATCTCCTACTGGCACTTCAACAATTTTCCCTGTTCTTTTAGCAGTATCACCTTCTTTTACTAAGCTAGAGTTTCCAAATAATACAATTCCTACGTTATCTGTTTCTAGATTAAGAGCCATACCAAAAACATTATTTGGCAGCTCAACTAGCTCTGAGCTCATTATGTTCTCTAATCCACTAACTCTTGCAACACCATCACCAACATATGTTATTTCACCTACTTCAGAAACATCAATATCAACATTGTGGTTTTGTAATTGTTCTTTTAATAAAGATACTATTTCATCTGTTTTAAAATCCATTATTACTCCTAATTACATATTATGTAAAGTTTTTTTTAATTGATTTATTTGATAACTTACAGAATTATCAAATATGTTGTTTCCAACTCGTAATTTCATTCCACCTATTATATTAGGGTCGATGATATTATTGACAGAAGGAGAATTGTTTAATATTCCATCTATTTTTTGTGAAAGAGAATTTAATTCTTCTTCACTTAATTTGATTGCTGTAATAATATCTACTTTATTAATACCTAAGTGAGATTCACTCAAATAGTTGAACTTTGATATGATTTTAAGCAACTCATTTGAGTGATTATTATTAATGATAATATTTAAAAATTCTAATGTTAATGGACTTAACATGTTTAATGCATTATTTACTATATCTACTTTTTTATTTAAATCAATTTTCTTCGTTATGAATATCAATCTAAATGTGGATGTTTTTTTAAAAAGATAAGCAACTAATTGCAGTTCTTTCTTAACTGATAAAGTATTATTGACTTTAACGGATACATCAAAAAGTGATTTTGCATATTTACTACTATTATACATTGTTAGTTCGCACGTTTGAATTCATCGACTGTTTCTTCAATCATTTTTTTATTATCATCACTATTTAAATTACGTTTTATAACTTTTTCAGATGCTTTAAGCGCAATATCAATAACAGTACTTTTAATTTCATTTAAAGCTTTTTGTTTTTCAGCATCAATTTGTTCTTTAGCTTTATGAAGCATACTATCATATTGTTCTTTACCATCTGTTTCAAGCTTTTGTTTTAATTTATCTCCAGCCTCTCTTGCATTACCAACAATTTCTTGTGCTTCATTTCTAGCTTTTTGTAATACCTCTTCATTTTTTTGAGCTTGAACCTCAGCCTCTGCAGTAACTTTTTCAGCTTTTGATAAAGATTCTTCAATTTGTTTGGCACGAGCATCTAAGGCATCTATCAATGGACCCCAAGCCTTCCATTTTAAAACAAGCAGCAGTACTAAAAAAGTTGCTATTGTCCATAATGTTAGACCGGTATTAGGCATTAACCAATCATTAATCCAACTGCCACCACCATCAGCAGCGAATAGACTATTGAAGATTACTATATAAATAAAATATTTCGATTTATTCATATATGTTTTATCCTACTACTGCAAGTATGCAAACAACTAGAGCGATAATAGCAACACCTTCAAGTAGAAATAAAGGAAGGTTAACTGCTCCGCTAATATCTTTAGCTGCTTCTGGTTGTCTTGCTATTGCATTAGCTGCAGCTGATGCAAACATGCCTATTCCAATTGCTGCTCCAATAACAATCATCCCAGCACCTAGAGGTGCAAATGCTGCTCCTGGATTAGCTGCAAATACTGAAGATATACCAATCATACCTAGTGTTGTTTTTCTTAATATCGACATTTTCTATTCTCCTTTTATTATTTAATGATCTGCGTGAATTGCCATGCCAATAAAAACACATGACAAAAGTGTAAATACATAAGCTTGTACTAAGCTCACAATTATTTCTAAACCATAAATTGCAGTATTTAATAATACAGCAATAAAGCCTGCGAAAAACCCAATTGGATAATTTAGAACAGTTGGATCGGTTTGCCCTGCAATACCATTGCCAAGTATAATGGGTAATGCAAAAATTGCAACCATTCCGATATGACCTGCGGTCATATTAGCACCAAGTCTCATAATTAATGCAAAAGGTTTAACAAACATTCCAATAATTTCAATTGGAATCAATATAATTAATACTGGTGCAGGTACATCACTTGGCACCATATTTTTCCAATGGCCGATAAACCCATGTTTTCTAACACCTGCTACTATGATTGCAAAGAACGTAATGGTTGCAAGTCCTAAAGTAACACCAAAATTACCAGTTGCAGTAGATCCGCCGCCGCCACCAATTTTAATAAACTCAAAAAATGGAATTAACCCCAGTAAATTGCAGGTTAAAATAAACACAAAGAATGTCATAGCAACAGGAGTCCATGTTTTTGTATAGTTTTTACCAATATTAGGGATAACAATTTCTTTATTGATAAAGTCTATCAGAATCTCAAAAATCTGAGATAAGCCTGATGGTTTTGCATTAAGGTTTTTTCTGTATTTACTTGTTGCTAAAATTGAGATTATTAATGTTACAAATGCAGATATTAATAACATTATTATATGTTTAGATATTTGGATTCCATACATATCGACTGATTTGGAGTCAGCGACGTGGTGTAAAATAGCATTGCCCCAGCCAGTAAATTCTCCGGAAGCACCCAATAAAGTTGATATTAGGCTTATGATAAAAATAGAGATTTTATTTATTTTTGTCATTAGTTTAATATTTTTTTGACTTATTATGCCTTCAATAATATGAAAAATTGTAAAATTCAAACTCCCTGAAATAATAAATTTATTATAATTAGAGATGCTTAAATTAAAAATAAAAAAGTAAATAAACATTGAAATAAATGATAATTTCAAAATAAATATTAATGCATGATTAGAAAAATAGTTTTTAGATAATTTAATTTCAAAGCAGTAAAACAATATTATATTTATTAGGCAGAAAAAAGATATTAATAAATTGAAAATTATGATCATCGATTCATTTGCTTATATAACTCATAAAGCCCAACTATTGAACCTGTAATTAAGCATGCTACTAACCAAATTGAATTATCAAATTTATTTTTAAAAAAAAATCCAATTATTCCAAAAAGTAAAATTGACCCCAAAATTGTAGAGGAAATACTTAATGCTTTTTGTAGATTTTTATTAAACTTGTTCATGGGCAGTATTTAAACTGCTAGAGGTTGAAGTGGCGTTACTATATTCCTCCTTAACCATGCTACACATTCCATCAAATTTGGCACCTTCTTCTAAGGTTATAATTGATGCTTTTAAATCACCCTTAAGGTATGCATCTTTTTTTAACGTTACTTTAGACTGTATGACTAAACTACCCTTAACAACCCCGCTTATTGAGGCATTCTTAGATTCGATATTTCCATTTACAACAGAGTCTTTTGCAGAAATAATATCGGAATCAGATTTCACATTACCATGAATAGTTCCGTAAATTAATAAATCTCCTTTTACAGAAACATTCCCGTTAATTTCCATTTCAGGACCAATTATCGAACTAATACTATTATTTATATTCTTTAATAGAGACATCTTTTAATTCATACTCTTTTATAAAATCACGAGGGTCAAGTATATGATTATTTTTCCATATTTCAAAATGTAAATGTGGTCCATTGCTATTGCCTGTTTGACCCACATATCCGATAATTTGTTTTGCTAGTATATAATCTCTTTCATTCACGATAGCTTTTTCTAAATGAGAATAAACGGTATAATAACTGTTAGGATGAGCAATAATAATAGTATTGCCATAATCATTTAATAAATTTGCAAAAACAACCATTCCTTCCTGGGCTGACAGTACTGGGCTATTTGCAGTCGCTGCAATGTCAATTCCATTATGATTTTTATTATTTTCACTTAGCCCTCTGGTTACAATCCCCTCCACTGGCCTATGATTTGGAGTTAGATTAAGATATTTTTTTACTGTGGTGCTATTAGCAATAACTGAATCAAGATTAACTAATTCAAATAAATTATTTGTTTCTTTTTTATAAGTCTGCATAAGATTATAGTCAACTTGTTTTGCATGAGGAGAAATAAATCTAAATAAGCCAAATATAGAGAATATTAAAAACAATATTAGAGCTGATACTAAAATATAAAAACTAAACTTATTAATTGATAAGGAATAATTTTTTTGAGTACTATTATTTAAAATAATAATATTATACTTTTTTTTCATTTAAGATTTGTTTAATTATTTTAGTAAGATTTCTTTTAGAATGAAAATTAATTTCAATTTTACCATCTCCATTTTTTTTGGTTACAACACTAACGCTTGATTTAAGATAGTTAGATAGTTTTTCTTCTTTTTTTATTGTTTGATTCTTTATTGTTTTTGTTTTAGTATCTGGATTATTAATTTTTTTTATCATATCTTCAGTATTTCTAACGCTTAATTTTTTGCCTATGATTTTTTTATGAACTGAACTCATATGAGATGTATTTTTTAAGCTTAGAATTGCTCTTGCATGACCGTATTCAATTTCTCTGTTTTTTAAACTTGCTTGTATATTAGCTGGCAATTTCAATAACCTCAATTTGTTTGCAACTTCTGATCTGCTTTTCGATATTTTTTTTGCAATATCTGCTTGACTAAAATTATATTTTTCTTTTAAAAATAAATATCCTTCAGATTCTTCCATAGCATTTAAGTTTGCTCTTTGAATATTTTCAATAAGTGCGAGTTCCATCATTTCAAAATCATTTTTAATATTCAATATATATGCTGGAACACTTGCTAGATTTATTTGTTTTGCAGCTCTATATCTTCTCTCGCCAGCAATAATTTCAAATGTATCATTACCAATATCCCTTACAGTAAGAGGCTGTATTATACCTTTTTCTTTAATCGAATCAATAAGACTGTTCAATTTTTTTAAATTGAAAACTTTTCTCGGTTGGTTTTTGTTTGGAATAATATTTTTAATAGGTAATTCTGAGTTGAAATGTTCGGATTCAATATTTGAATTATAGTTTCTAATTAGCGCTCCGAGTCCTTTTCCGAGTACTTTAGTCATTATTATGTAGAATTTCTGATACTAGATTCATATAGTTTTGTGAGCCAGTTGATGATGCATCATAAAGTATTATAGGTTTTCCATGACTTGGAGCCTCACCAAGCTTGACATTTCTATTTATTAATGTTTTATATACCTTGTCTCCAAAATAATCCTGCACTTCTTTAAGCACTTGTTGAGACAAGTTTAATCGTGAATCAAACATGGTAATTAATATTCCCTCAATCTCTAAATGTGAATTTAGATTTTTTTGAACTAATCTTATAGTATTTAATAGTTGTGATAAACCATCTAATGCATAGTATTCGCACTGTATTGGAATAATAATCGAATTGCTTGCTGTTAGTGCATTAATTGTTAATAATCCAAGAGATGGGGGGCAATCAATAATTATATATTTATATTTTCCCATTATATTCTGAATAATTTGCTTCAAAATAGTTTCTCTTGTAAACATACTTACTAACTCTATTTCTGCGCCTGCTAATTTGGAGTTTGAAGGAATAATATCAAGGTAGTCAATCTCTGTTTTATATATAGCATTATTAATGTTTTTGTTATTTATCAGCAAGTCATACACTGACAACTTTTTATTAGAAACCCCTATTCCAGTTGATGCATTCCCTTGGGGATCCATATCAATTAGCAGTACGGGTGTTTCAGTGATTGCTAAAAAAGATGCAATGTTTACAGCTGAAGTTGTTTTGCCAACTCCACCTTTTTGATTTAATATAGTAATAATTTTTGTTTTAAATGATTTCATTATTAATTAAATAAGATTTTAAAATTTACAATTTCATATATTTTTATACAATATTAGTAATTTTAAAAGAAAATGTTTTATCTATGTAAAAAATTACTCTTAAATTTAACTAACTAAAAACTGTTAATTGAATATTAATATACATATAATCCCCTAAATGTTAGATAATTTAAAACTTAGATGGTTTATTATTGCTTGTATTCTAACCAGCTCTCTGTACTACATATATCCTTCAATTGATTATTATGTTATGGGCAACGATTCTAAACAAAAACAAAGTTTAAACCTAGGATTAGATTTAAAAGGTGGCCTAAATATTATATTAGAATTAGACGACTATTTATTTTTAAAAAGATTATCTAAAAAAAATCTATCTAAACAATCTAAAAATGAATTTAATGATATTTTAAACAACGCACGAGAAAATGCAAATAAGAAAAGCTCCCAGATTATTAAAGAGATTGAATTATATGGAAAGTCCAATGATATTAAACTTAATAAATATTTTTCTAATTTAACAAAATCCTCAGATAATTATCAGGTTATTCAAGAAATCAAAAAACAACATGAATATGCTATGCAAAGTATTCTTGATGTGATGCGAAATAGAATACAAGACCATGACCAGTATGGCGTTGGCGAACCCAGTATTCAAAAATTAGGTGACAACAGGCTGGTTGTAGAGCTAGCTGGAGTTTCAGATATCTCTAAAGCTAAAAAATATATTCAACGTACGGCAGATTTTGAGTTATCGCTAGTAAAAAATCAAAATCAATTATCTGATATGATAAATAAAATCAATAATTATATTAATAAGAATATGAATGGAGTTCCTGCGTTAGATAGTTTGATGATTCCAGACCAAAGCTCTGAAGGGTATTTAGTGAGCACCCGTTATGTTCAGGAGATTAAAAAATTACTCAAAACTAACGAAATTAGCGACTTAATAAAATCTAACAGTAAAATTGTTTGGGATAGCAAGCCTTTATCATATTATGATCAAGATAATCAATATATAGAATTTCAAAGATTATATTTAGTCTCATCAAACCCTGCTATATCTGGTGGTATGATTCAAACTCCCAAAGCAGTTGTGTCTGACATGGGCAATAATAATGCAGGTCAATGGGTTGTTAATTTAGATATGAGCAAAGAGGGTAGAAGGAAATGGAGTAAGTTTACAGGTGCAAATATTAACAGACAAGTAGCTATTATATTAGATGATCTGGTTTTTATGGCTCCATTTATAAGAGATAAAATTTCATCTGGTAGTACACAAATTAGTGGTTTTGAAAGCATGCAAGAAGCTAAAGATATTGCAAGTGTTTTAAAAGCAGGAGAATTACCGGCTCCAATATCTATCGTCCAAACTAACTATGTGGGCCCGTCTCTAGGTGAAGACTCAATTGCAGATGGTGCTAATTCAATGATTATAGGACTTTTACTGGTTTTAGTTTTTATGTTATTATATTATAAGGGGTCTGGTATTATTGCGAATTTAGCGGTTGTGTTCAATATTGTTATTGTTTTTGCTGTGCTATATACAATGAATGCTGTTTTAACCTTACCAGGTATAGCTGGCCTATTATTAACTATAGGAATGTCTGTTGATGCAAATGTTATTATTTTTGAAAGAATAAGAGAAGAAATCAATTCTAAAACTCCTAACTACGCAGCAATCAAAAATGGATATAACAAGGCGTTTATAACTATTCTTGATGCCAACGTAACAACGCTATTAACAGCTTTTATTTTATCTTTTTTGGGATCTGGACCCATCGTTGGGTTTGCAACAACCCTTAGCGTTGGGATATTATGTTCTATGTTCACCGCAATCTTTTTTACTAAAACAATTTTTTTAACATTATTGAAAATGAATCAAATTAAAAAGCTAAGTATATGATAAATAAAATGAAATTTAATTTTGTTAAATACTTCAAGCAAATGTTTGTTATATCAGTATCAATTTTTACGATTAGTATATTATCACTATTATTCATTGGTATTCCAAGCTCAATTGATTTTACTGGTGGTACTATAATTAATATCAAGGTAGATACAGATATTAATTTGAGTAATCTTAGGCAAGCATTAGAAGAAAATTTAAATCAGTCCGTAAGTGTCGTTGAAGTTAAATCTAATAATGAATCATATATTTTGCTTAAAATGAGCTATTTATCTGACGAACAAGTTATAAATGATTTATTAAAAAAGGTTTACGGAAATAGCTTTACGATAAATCAAATTGAATCTATTGGACCTAAAATTGGCGATGAATTAAGAGTAAATGCAAGAAATGCAATTATTGCATCTTTACTCCTTATTGGATTGTATATAAGCATTAGGTTTGATGGATATTATGCGATAGGAAGTTTATTTGCTCTGCTTCACGATGTATTTATTACACTTGGAATTTTTGTATTTATGAACGTAGAAATTAGCATTTCTATTATTGCTGCTTTACTAACAATTGTAGGGTATTCACTTAATGATACTATCGTTATTTATGATAGAATCCGAGAAAATATGTCTTTAAATCCATATCGTGATAAGAAAAAAATATTCAATACATCTCTAAACCAAACATTAAATAGAACCCTGGTAACATCATTAACAACATTAATAGTTGTATTAGTTTTATATTTTTATGGTGGAGATGTTCTTCAGCCATTTTCAATTGCGTTAATCATTGGAATAATTTTAGGAACATACTCTTCTATATTTATTGCTAGTCCTGTAACATTGTTTTTAGAAGAAAAATATAATATAGAAGAGGAGGAAGATTAATATTATGTCAATAAATGTAATTGTTGGTGGACAATGGGGTGACGAAGGAAAGGGTAAAATAGTTGATTTATTAAGCAAAAATGTTAATATTGTTGCAAGATATCAGGGTGGCAGTAATGCAGGGCACACTGTTTATCACAACAATAAAAAAATTATTTTACATCAAATTCCTACGGGAATATTAAGAGAAAATAATGTCTGCATACTAGGCAAGGGTATGGTTGTTGATCCAGATGGCATTATTGAAGAAATTGAATGTTTAAATAATAACAATATTGATTTTAATAATAGAATTATTATTGATTATTATGCACATATTGTAACACCGCTACACAAATTAATAGATAAAATTAATGAAGAAAAATCAGGTGGAAAAATTGGAACTACATGCAAGGGTATTGGTCCAACATATCAGGATAAGTATCAAAGAATAGGTATTCGTGCAATTGATTTATTAGATATAAAACTATTAAAGAAAAAAATAGAAGAACGAACTAAAATTGCAATAGATAGAAGTGAAATTTGTGAGGATGATTTATTAAATATTAATTTAAATGATTATTATTCTTCATGCATAAAAATTAAAGACTTTATTAATGATTCTTTCCCAGTTTTATTTAATAAAGATAAGAGTAATATACTAATTGAAGGTGCTCAAGGAACATTATTAGATATAGATCATGGGACGTTTCCCTATGTAACATCATCTAATTGTTCATCAGGAGGAATAAGTACAGGACTTGGAATTCCTGGGAATAAACTGGATAGTGTTATAGGTATTTTCAAAGCCTACGTAACTAGAGTTGGTGGAGGACCTTTTCCTACTGAGTTATTTGATGAAAATGGTAAACAGTTGCAATCTATTGGAAAAGAATTAGGCGCTACAACTGGCAGAGTAAGAAGATGTGGTTGGTTTGATATTGTAGCAGCAAAATATAGTGCTTGTATAAATGGTCTAACAGGAATTGCACTAACTAAATTAGATATATTGGATAGTTTTGATACTATATATGTTTGCACACACTATGAGTATAAGGGTAGTAAAATTACAGAAATGAGCAAGGTATTAAATTACTTGGATGAAGTAACTCCAGTATATAAACAATTCAAAGGTTGGAATTGTTCAGTTGAAGGTAGTCGTGTTTTTGAAGATTTACCTGAAGAAGCGAAAGTTTACATTAATTTTTTATCTTCTGAAATTGGTGTTCCTATTGAAATAATTTCGATAGGACCTAAAAGGCATCAAATATTAAATTTACAATAATTATGAAAATCAACTGTCTTTTATTAATTTAAACTATGGTCAAATATTTAAAAACATTTTGTTTAATATTTATTATTTCAAACTTTTTGCTTTGCGATCCATACAAACAGCTTGATATTGATTTTTTAAAAAATTCAAAGAAAAAAAGCATAAAAAAAACTCCTAGTGTTGTAAAAAAACCTAAAAGTTCACTTCCCAAACTATCGGAAATAGTTAAAGATTTTGAGAAGATATCTGGATTATGGGATTTTTACTTTAAAGAAGATAATAATAAATTACTGCTAGCCTTAGAACCTAAACATTTTGAATCAGAGTATATGGCTAATATAACTAGACAATCTGGTGATGCTTATTACTATGGAAGCTCAGCTATGCTTAATGAATTTCCTTTTATTTTTAAGCAAGTAGGACAAAACATACAAATGATTCATATCAATGTTTTATTTAGAGCTGATGAAGATAAATCAATTTCAAAAGCTGTAGATAATGATTTCTCTGATTCTATTATAGCGACGACTAAAATTATTCCCCATGATGATTCTACTAAAGTAATTTTGGTCGATGCAAATAATTTATTTATAAGAGATATTTCTTATATATCCCAACGTGCTAAAGGAAGATATACTTTTGATTTAAAAAATAGTTCATTTATTGATATTGATTCTTTTGATAGTAATATTGAATTAGAAATCTCAGCATATTATAGAAGTAAGAAAACAACAGATTCATATACTTTGCCAAACTCCAGAAGTATGGAAATGAAATATCATATTAGTATTATGGAATTACTAAAAAATGATTTTATTCCAAGACCAGTTGATGATAGAATAGGATATTTTTCGACAATATATCAAGACTATTCTAATACATTGCAAGAATCTCAGTATGTTAGATATATACAGAAATGGAATCTTGTAAAAAAAGATCCTTATAGTAAATTATCTGAACCTGTTGAGCCAATTGTTTATTGGATTGAGAATACTGTCCCTGAAGAATTTAGAGATGCTATTAAAGAAGGAATTGAATCTTGGAATATTGCATTTGAAGCTATAGGTTTTAAAAATGCAGTTGTAGCTAAGCAGATGCCAGATGATGCTAAGTGGAATCCTGCAGATATTAGATATAATACCATTAGATGGTTTGTTCAACCAGGATCAGGTTATGCCGTTGGCCCAAGTAGAGCCAATCCTTATAATGGTCAGCTTTATGATGCTGATATAAGAATTAGTGCTGATTTTGTTACTAGTTTTTATAAAGAATTTGATGAATATGTTGTGCCAGTAACTGAAGACGAGATATCACAACTATGGTATGAAAATCATGACCATAATCATGATAATCACGAAGCATGTAACTATTCAGATCACTTAAAAAAAGAGATGGCATACGGTTGGAATCAACTATTAATTAATGGTGGATTACAAGGCACAGAAGAAGACTTGAAGCGTTATGTACATGATGGTTTAGTAGACTTAGTATTGCATGAAGTTGGACATACTTTAGGATTACGACATAATTTTAAAGCAAGTTCAATATATACAGTGGAACAGCTTAGTGATAAAAATTTTACAGAAAAATATGGAATAAGTGGCTCAGTTATGGATTATCATCCAGTATGCTTATTAGATGGTGGTCATACATTGTTTCAAACAAAGCCTGGACCATATGATATGTGGGCTATTCAGTATGGTTATGAACAATTTAATAATAATGACTTAGTTAATAACTTAGAAAATATCGCATCTCAATCCAATCATCCACTACTTGTTTATGGTACAGATGAAGATTCTTTTGGACTATCTTCAAGAGGCATTGATCCATTATGTAATACTTGGGATATGAGTAGTAATCCTATTGAATTTTATAAAGATGAATTAAAAAGTGTGAATTATTTATGGGATAATTTACTTGACAAATTTGAGGTTCCAGGAGAAACATATCAAAAAATAAGAAGTGTTTTTTCTCAAGGAATTGGTGAGTATATGTATGCAGGTAGATCTGCTACTAAATTTATAGGAGGAATTAATTTCAGCAGAAATCATGTAGGAGATTTTTCTCAGCAAAGCCCTTTTACTGTTATAGACTCCAAGAAACAAAGAGAGGCTCTAGATTTTATTTTAGTCAACTATTTTGATAAAGATGCGTTTAGTTTTGATCCAGCATTACTGAACAAATTAGCACCAGAACGAAACGAAGATTTTAGAGATTATGTATGGAGATTAGATAGACCTGATTATCCTATTCACTCTGTAATAAAGAGAATGCAAATGTATCCACTCTATTCTCTATATCATCCAAGAAGATTAGCTCGCGTAAAAGATAATGAAATAAAAAATAATACGACTGACATATTTAGAATGGAAGAATTATTTTCAAAAGTTAATGATGTTATTTGGCAAGAATTGAACCTTAAAGAAAATATCAATAGCTATAAGAGAGAATTACAAGTAATGCATATTATAATGCTTTCGAATATGATATATAAAACAGATTCAATGCCTGCTGATGCCATTGCCTTGGGAAGAAGCAGTCTTAATTTAATTTTAAAAGATATATATTTTGCTTTATCTAATAATAACAATAACTTTTATACAAAGTCTCATCTTGAATATTGTTCCAATTTAATAGAAACTATTTTAAATCCTAAAATTCAAATAAATTAAATTCATGTTAAATTTAGTAGTTATTTTAGGTCCTACTGCATCTGGGAAAACAAGTCTTGCTGTTAAATTAGCGGATTTATTTAATACAGACATTATATCTGGAGATTCTAGGCAAATTTATAAGAATATGGATATTGGAACCGGGAAAGATTTATTCGAGTATAATATTAATAATAGGTCTATTCCTTATCATCTTATTGATATTATAAACCCTAATGAAGATTATAGTATTCATCAATTTAAGAAAGATTTTTATAATGTGTATGATGATATAATTAAAAAAAATAAGTTTCCTATATTATGTGGCGGTTCGGGATTGTATATAGAATCAATTTTATTAAATTATAAAATTCCTAATATACCACCAGATTATGAATTAAGAGAAACACTTCAGAGTAAAACATTAGATTCATTAAAAAATATATTAAATCAAAAAGATAATTCATTATATAATTCTGCTTATCATGTAACAAAGCGAAGAATTATTCGTTCAATTGAGCTTTTCAATAAAAAAAATATTAAATCTGATACTAAAAAATACCAGAGCATTAATAATTATAAAGTTATAGGTATTAAAACCAACAGAGACGTTTTATTACAACAAATTAAAAAGAGACTAGAAGAAAGATTAAGCAATGGTATGGTAGAAGAAGTAGAGTTGTTAATTCAAAATGGCATGTCGCTTGATAGGTTAAAATATTTTGGGTTAGAATATAGATTTTTAGGTGAATATTTATTTAACAATATATCATATGAAGAAATGGTTAATAAGCTAAATGTATCCATTAATAGGTTTTCAAAAAAACAAATGACTTTTTTTAGAAGGATGGAAAAAAGAGGTATTGAAATTAAATGGATTAAAAATGATGAACTAGAGGAAGCAAAAAAATATATTAAAACTTATTTATAATATGAATTTTAATATTTCATTTAATAAATATATTAAGAAAACAATCTACCCTGATTTATCTAGACATAACTTTCCAAATAAAAAACAATACCATTATTTTATAGTTATACCAGTTTTTAATGAATTTGATTACTTGCTTGCAACTTTACAAAGTATTAATAATCAAGATCAATCATTATTGAAAAAAACGTTAATAGTTTTAGTCATCAATAATTGTAAAGATTCAGAACAATCAATTAAAGATAATAATCGGTTAACTTTTGAGATGGTCCAAAATAAAAAATTTAATTATGAATATATTATTTTAGACTATTATTCTATAGGGAATGAACTCCCAATTAATAAATCAGGAGTCGGTGTAGCAAGAAAAATAGGTATGGATTATTGCTTAGCCTATTCATATGCAAGTAGTTTATTGTTTTGCTTAGATGCTGATACTTTGATAGCAAAATCATATTTAACTAAAATAGTAAACCATTATAATCAAGTAAGCTTTGGAACATGTATCGTTAAGTTTTCACACCAAAAATCTTCTAATTCAAAAATTGAAAAAGCAATTAGAGTATATGAAAATATTTTATATAAGATTGCTAATAAGATTAAAGCATGTAATTCTCCATATGGTTATGTTAGTATGGGATCTACAATTATTTGTAATGTTAAATCGTATATAGCGGTTGGAGGAATGCCGCAAAAATCTGCTGCTGAAGATTTTTACTTTTTACAGGCTTTAGCAAAATATAGCTCTATAAATGTATTAAATGAATATTTAGTCTACCCATCTACAAGATTGGAAATGAGAGTTTATCTTGGTACGGGTTTTCGAATGCTTCAGTATAATGAAAATGAAAATTTTTCAGATTTAAATTTTTCAGACTACTGTTTTGATACAGTTAAAAAAATTATAGAGTTAGTTGATTTGAACTATAAAATATCTGATAGTTTATTTTTTAAAGAATTAAATAAGAATTTTGATGATAAAATTTGTAATTTTCTTAATGACCATAATCTTAAAAAGATATGGAATAGAATTAATAATAATGCTAGGTCAAAAAAACAATTTATGATTTTTTTTCATCAATGGTTTGATGCTTTAAAAATAATGCAACTATTAAAAATTTTACATAACACAAAAGTTTAATATGAATGGAATAGAGTTTTATATTGGTTTATCTGCTGGGATTAATAATTTATTAAATTATAAAAATAAATTAGATGAAATTAACGTTTTCCCCGTTCCTGATGGTGATACTGGAACAAACATGTGTTTTACATTACTTCCAATTATTGAAGAATGTAAAGATAAAATCACAGAAGATATCAATGAAACTTTAGATATTGTTGCCGATACGGCTTTAGAATCTGCTCGAGGTAATTCAGGTACCATTATTGCTCAATTTGTACATGGTATGAGAAGAGCATTGAGAGGAAAAAAGCTGATTGAAAATGATGATTTTTCTAAAGCATTAACTTCAGGATATGATAGTGCTATTGAATCATTAATGAAGCCTGAAGAAGGTACCATTATTACTGTAATGAGAGATGTTGCAAATAAATCAAAAGAATTATGTTCCGAAAATATTGACATATCTTTTGAAGTCTTTCTTGATAAGTGTTATCATGAATCTGTCCAATCACTAGAAAAAACAAAAAATATTCTTAAAATATTAAGAAAGTCTGATGTTGTTGATGCTGGAGCGCTGGGGTTTGTTTTATTGATGCAGGGATGGCTTAACAGCGTACAAAAAAATACAAAAATTCAATCGCAACATTTAAATATTACCTATGATCATGAAAAAATAGAATCTTTAAAGAAGGATATTGATTTTACTATTAAAAATAAGTTCTGTACGGAGTGTGCAATTGAAAGTAAAAATATTGATAAAATAGAATTAAAATCTACAATTAAATCTTTGGGTGATAGCATGGTACTTGCTGGTACGAAAGACCGAGTAAAAATACATATTCATACTAATACTCCTACAAAATTCTTTAAAATATGCGGAGCTTATGGAAAGGTGGTTGATAGAAAAGTTGATGATATGACCAAGCAAGAACATACAGTGCATCATACAGGAGCAAGTGGTATTGCCATAGTGGTTGATTCTGGAGCTGATATTCCTAAGGAATATGAGAATGAAATTCAGGTAGTTCCTGTAAGGTATAGTTTTGGTAATCAGCAACATATTGACAAGGTAACTCAAACAACAAAAGACTTTTATCGTCAAATGGCGAGCGACTCTAATCATCCTAAAACTTCACAACCAACACCCGGTGATTTTAAGAAAATTTATAATTTCATCTCTTCGCATTACGATTCTATTATTTCTATTCATTTATCAAAAAAAATAAGTGGAACATATCAATCAGGTATTAATGCTGCAAAAAATATTAAGGTCAAAAATATTAATGTTATTGATTCATACAGTGCTTCAGTTGGTCTAGGGCTATTAGCCATTCACGCAGTTGATCTTAAACAGAACGGAAAATCATATAATCATATTATAAAATCTGTGGAAGAAACTAAAAATATGATTCAATTATTTTTGCTCGTAAATGATTTAAGCTATATGGTCAAAGGAGGCAGGTTGCCTAGTAAAGTAAAGACTATAGCAAACTTATTTAGCATAACTCCCATATTAGGCAATAAAAATGGAAAATTAACGCCAAGGGGAGTTTTCTTTGGTAAAAAAAAACGTATAGAAAAATATTCAAAATTTCTAGATTCTAAGATGGATGAAGATAAACAATATAACATTATGATAGCTCATGCTAATGATCTCGAAAACGGTGAAAAATTACTTAATCTATTACTTGATAAGCATACAAATATTAACAAATATGATATCTTAGAATTAGGGGGTGCTTTAGGAGCACATACTGGACCAGGTGGTTTGGCTATAGGAATTCAAGAAATAAAATGATAATACAAATCATCATTAATATAATTTTAAGTTATTTAATAGGGTCTATATCAGGAAGTATGGTTTTAGGTAAAATACAAGGAATAGATATTAGGACAATGGGTAGTGGTAATGCTGGCGGCACAAACGCATTTAGAACTGTAGGTCCTTTATTTGCTTTGGGTGTTGTAATAATTGATATTTTGAAGGGTATTATATCAGTTTTAATAATAAGCAATTTATCCTTTTATATTAGTTTAGATGCTAAGGTAATGCAATATATTCCAGTTCTATGTGGCTTTGCTGCTGTTATGGGACATGTCTACCCTTTGTATTATAATTTCAAAGGAGGGAAGGGTGCTGGAACATTAATTGGTGTTCTTGGAGTGCTCTACCCATTAAGTATTCCATATGCATTGTCGAGCTGGATTATTGTTTTAGTATTAACTGGTTTTGTAGGTCTAGGAACAATGATTGCCGGCATAGTTATTGTGATTATTTCCTATTTATATTATCCTAATGGATTGAGTTCACCCTTTGGAATGTTTTCTGTTATAATGGCAATATTTGTTGTTTTTACTCATCGATCAAATATTGTTAGAATGTGGCGAGGGAAAGAAAATCAATTTAAAAAAATAATGCTATTTAAGAAGTAGTAATTAAAAAAAAAGCCTTCTTAAAAGAAGGCTTTTTAATTAATAAGAGTCAAAAAGACTTATTTTCTACCTCTTGCCATAGGAGCTTTAGAAACATCTCCATCTTTATCTACGAAATATAACCAACCTTTTTCTCTAGTTACATTTGTATCAGCAACTTTTTTTGCGTTTCCACCTTTATCGCTACCTCTAGCCATTTTAGATGCCCAAACGTTACCATCTTTACCTAGATAGTATAAGTGTCCTTTTTCTTTTTGTACTCCACATTTAGCTACTTTTTCAGCCATGATTTAATCTCCTTCGTTAAACTACATTTTATTTTAAAAAAAATTTACCATAAAAAATATGTATTTCTCTTCATAAAACCAAGTTATTTTTAAACTTTTTTTAAAAAAAATACTCTTTTTGATGTTTTTTAGCGATTTTTTTCATATTTTTGCATTGTTTCTATAAATTCCTCTAAATCTTTTGATTTAAAGAAATCTGAAATATGAATATTTTCTTTAATTGATATCTGTTTTTTTATTCCATAATTATGACCAGGGTATATAATAGTATTAGGTGGGAGTTTTAGAATTATATTATAAACACTATTATATAAATCTTGAATATTGCTTTTATGACTAACTACTCTACCCGTTCGACCAACAAAAACTGTATCTCCTGTAAATAATATTTTAGACTTCTCATTCCAAAAGCACATGGAGTCATAAAAATGTCCAGGTGTACTTAGACAAGTTATTATTTCTCTTCCAACTTTAATTTTCTCGTTATTTTTAATATGAAATATTAATGGATGAGTAAGTTTAGTTTTATGATTTATATAAATACTGATATGAGAAAAAATATCAATAAAGTCATTTAAGTATACTATGTGGTCATGATGAGAGTGAGTAATAAATATGCTATCTAATCTTAAATTATTATGTTTTATTTCAGCTAAAATAATATCAATTTCAACAGAGGGATCAACTATAGAAGCAATCTTTTTAATTGGGCACCATATTAAATAAGAGAAATTTTGATCATAACCACCTTCGAAAACTTTAATTTTCATTTATTAAATTTGAAATATAGTGCGAAGAAATTAATCATTTTTAAAATTTCTTTTATTTTAAATAAGAGACCACGATTATTTGACATTTCTCTATGTTCAAATAAAAAAGAAATAAGCATTTTACTATTTTTTATTTTATCTGCTAGCATTGTAGATTCAGTGAATGGGACCATAGAGTCATTAGCACCATGCATTATAAAAGTCTTGGTATGAATATTTTCTGCCCAATTTTTTGGAGAAAGATAGCTTAGTAGATCCTTGTTTTTTTCTATCATATCTAAAATCATATCTTTAATTTTCTGGTCAATCTTTCCGTTTAAAATTTGATTAACCAGGTTTTTCTCTTCTTGATTAAGATCTCTTTTAATTTCTTCAACTTTATTATCGTTATCTTCGATTCGATATTTTAATAATAATGTTATTTTTTCTTTATTTAAATTTGTTTTAATAGTTTTGAAAAAATTATAAAAAATTACAATTGTACCCCATTCATGGGGCGTTATTTTATATAATTTATTTTGATAGTTTATCTCACCTGTTAGAAAAAAGTTTAATGCTGTTTCAATTGAATAATAAGTTCCATATGATAGAATTGATAATGGAGGATTGCTATTAAATTTATCTTCAAAGCTTGCCTTAAGTAAATTTGCACCACCGTAACTCATACCAACTACCATAACTCTACCATTAACTTTTGAATGTTGAAGTAATTGCTCGTAGCAATGGGAGAACCATTCAACATTATCTTTAACAATTAATAAGTTTTTTAAATTTGGTATCCTTGGTAAAAAAACATTATACCCAACATTGCGCAGTGCATTTGCAAGCATAATCATACCAGGATGATTTTCAGCGTAAGGTGAGGCACCAGGAAAAATAAATACAGATTGAGCATTTTTATTCTTAGCATAAAAAACTCTTACAGTAGTTTCTTTGTGATCTAACCCTATATAATACTCATCTTTATATTTAATTGATTTAATATTGGCTTCATTAAACTTAACAAGGTTTAATATATATCGTGTTGATTTGTAGTATGCTTTTATTGTATCAATCATTTCGAATATACAAGAAGGTTTGTAGCCCGTAGGAGAATCGAACTCCTGTTGCATGGATGAAAACCATGAGTCCTAACCACTAGACGAACGGGCCGTAAATTATATCAAAATTTAAAGAGCTTACTATATGATTAACAATAAATAAATAATTAATGAATAATTTTAATTAAATTATTAATATTATGAATCAAAATATAAAATCAAAAAATATAGTTAGTAACTATGATTATATTATATCAATTTTTTCTAATGATTGGCGTGGTAACTTCCCAGAATTATCAAATTTCTTTTATAAAAAATTTCAAATAAGCAGTACAACTGACACAGATATTATAGATTCATATAAGTTTGATTGGTCAAATTTACCTGGAAATGCTTCAATTTTAGTACGTCCTAATAACATTAAAGAATGTTCTATCATTTTAAAGACATGCTATAAATGCAATATTCCTGTTACAGTTTCTGCAGGTAGAACAAACTTAACTGGAAGTGCTACACCTAAAGAAGGATTGATACTATCAACAGTATTATTAAGAAGCCCATCTATTAAATTAGATATCAATAATCAGCATGTTTTATCTCCTGTTGGTATTCCATTAGAAAAATTAAGAAACGAAGTTCTAGATCTTTCAAATAATACTTTATTTTATCCTGTAAATCCTACAAGTAGGTATGATGCATTGGTAGGTGGAACTTTAAGTTGTAACGCATCTGGTTTTATACCTGGTAATAAAGGAGCTACTAGATATTGGGTCAAAGAAATAGAATTTTTATTACCAAACGGTAATTATATACTAATTCAAAGAGGTCAATATTTTTCATCTAATTTTAAATTTATTATTAAAGATGAATGGAAGAATATTCATTTGCCAATTCCAAATTATAAAAGGCCAGATATTAAAAATGCGAGTGGTCCTTATTCAAGCGAAAGTAAAAATATTGATCTCATTGATTTGATTATTGGAAGTGAAGGTATTTTTGGATTAATTGTATCTTGTAAATTAGGTCTTTTAAAAAGGCCGAAAGAATATTTGAACTTATTTCTACGATTAGAATCTGAAAATGAGGCACTTGATTTATATACTTATCTTTATAATTATTTTGATAAAGATATGAGTAAAGTTTTTGCATTAGAATATTTTGGCCATAATTGTCAGAATTACATGAATCATAAAGATTTTTTATTTAATTCAGATAATCAAGTTGGACTATATATTAAAATTCCTATTTATAATCAATCAATTGAAAATAAAAGTATTGAATGGTTCGAAATATTAAAAAATTTTAATAATAAAATTAAATCAGAAGAAATCGTTGTCTTAAATGATAAAAAAATATGGAATTATTTTTTAAAGCAAGACATTCAATTCCTGATAATGCACTTGTGAAAACTAAGACATTAAATGGGATTAGTATTATTACAGATACAATTGTTCCACCCCATAATTATAAACAATATTTATCTAAAGTACATTGTCTATTAAATAAAGAAAAAATTGAATATTTGCTTTTTGGACATTTAGGAGACTGCCATTTGCATTTTCATTTAATACCTGAAAAAAATCAAGAAGAGAAAGCAATTAGAGTATATGATATTTTAGTCGATTATGCTTCAGAACTTGGGGGTGTTTACTCAGCAGAACATGGGACGGGAAAACGAAAAAGATTAGACTTTAAGAAATGCTATGGTGAATCTGCTGTGCAAATGATTGTAAATTTAAAATCTAAATTAGATCCTAAATTTTTATTAAATAGAGGAAATATTATTCCATATGACACTTAAAAAAATTAATAAATTAGATTTAGAAGATATCTATAAACGAGAGAAGAGGTATCTAGTTAAAGCCGTTGAAGACGGAAAGAGTCCTTATCATCTTTTTACACTCTCAACTATTAATGATGATTCTCCAGAATTAAGAATAGTTGTTTTAAGAAAAGTTAATATAAATCCTTTTAAATTATCTTTTAATTCTGATATAAGAAGTCCAAAAGCATATCAATTAAAAAACAATAAATACTGCAATGTCCTTTTTTATGATTCAATTCGGAGAATCCAAATGAGATTTAAATGCCTTATTACAATTAATCATAAAAATAATATTTCTCAAGAAGTATGGAATCAAACAGCATTACAAAGTAGAAAATGTTATATGGGTCCACATAGCCCTACCTCTATATTGGAAGCATGGCATCCTAATCTACCAATTGACTGTATTGAAAGAGATCCGAGCGAAGAAGAAAGTCAATCAGGTTATAAAAATTTTATGAATATTGAGTTAGAGATTATTAAAGCTGATATTTTAGAATTACATTATAATGGGCATATTAGATTTGAAGTTTTAAAAAATGATAAAATTAATTTTTTAAGTGCCTAGTAATTATTAGTATCAGGATTTTTTCTATTTTTCTTTTTTTCTGCATGATACTTTTTAGCTAATAAACGTTTTTCTATAGAGCCTCTAGTTGGCCTGGTCTTAATTCTTTTAGGAGGTCTATAATTATTTTTTTTTATTCTTCGACGAAGCTCTTTGATGCATTTAATTTTATTTAGGTATTGGCTTCTTTCATCTTGACACATTACTTGAACACCAGATTTTAGATGTGTTAATCTTACAGCAGATTCAGTTTTATTTGCATGTTGTCCACCTTTACCACTTGATCTAAATGTTTCTATTTTACATTCAGACAAAAGTAAATCATCAGTATCAGGTATATTTATAAAACTCAAATTATTTAATTTCTTATGAATTGTTCCTTAGATGATTCATTACAATGCCACTAGCTACAGATACATTAAGACTTTCAAGCTGACCAAATTTTTTAATTGTTATTTGTTTAAATTGTTTAAAATCACTTTTAATACCATGAGCTTCAGATCCTAATATTAGAGCCCAATTCCCATTAGATTTAATTTTATTTAAATTCTCACCTTGCATATCAGCAACATATATATTTTTATAATTATTTTTCAAATAATTAATAATATTTAAATAATCATCTTGTATAATATTATTTAAATAAAAGTGTGCTCCCATTGCTGAACGCATACATTTCAAATTAAATGGATCAACAGTATTGTGAGTTAAAGCAATAGAATTAACCCCATACCAAACACTTGTTCTCATAATTGTTCCTAAATTTCCAGGGTCCTGGATTCCATCTAGAATAACTAAATTATTATTCTTAATCTCATCTAATGATTGATTAGAATACTTTTTAATATCTGCTACAGCTATAATACCTTGCGAATTTTTCGTATCTGATATTTTATGAAAATTATTTTTACTACAATATTTAATGCTTTGATTTCTAAATTGCTTTTGATTTAATAAATCACTCTCAAAATTTTCAATCACAATTATATAGTCTATTTTAATACCAGCATTAATAGATTCACAAATCAATCTAAAGCCTTCTAAAATAACTTTTTTATCTAAACGTCTGTTTTTTTTTAATCTAAGAGAACGAATAAATTTTATTGTATTTATACCAATCATTTGAATTCCATAACAATGGGAGCATGGTCTGAGCCTAGAACATTTTTAAGGATATATGAATCTTTTAATTTTTCTTTTAATGAATCAGAAATACAAAAGTAATCAATTCTCCATCCAATATCTCGAACCCTTGCCTGAAACATATAACTCCACCAGGTATAATGCCCTCCTTCTTTATTAAACTCTCTAAAAGTATCTATGAAACCATTATTTACGATATTTGAAAATCCATTTCTTTCTTCATCTGTGAAACCTGGATTTGAGTGGTTTGTTTTTGGATTTTTCAAATCAATTTCTGTATGTGCTACATTTAGATCTCCACAAAATATAACAGGTTTTTTTTCTTCAAGGTTTTTTATAAACTTGAAAAAATCTTTATCCCATACTTTTCTATAATCTAGACGCAATAATTCACGTTTTGAATTTGGTGTATAGACTGTAACTAAGTAATATTCTTTAAATTCTAAAGTTATTACTCTTCCTTCTTGATCATGCTTTTCAATACCTATATCATTTATAATGTTAAGTGGTTCTTTTTTAGAAAAAATAGCAGTACTGGAATATCCTTTTTTAACTGCAGAATTCCAATATTGATAAGGATAGTTTGGAAGGACTAAATCAACTTGCTCTTTATGTGCTTTTGTCTCCTGAATACAAATAATATCTGGATTATACTCATTCATAAACTCATAAAATCCTTTTTTAATTACAGCCCTAATACCATTTACATTCCAAGATATGAATTTCAACTTTTATTCTCCTATTTTAATATTTACTATTAAGATTAATGGGATATGTTTTGCAATATGTTTGGTTTTAAAAATACGATTCTATTTTATTAAGACTAACGTAGTCCTGGTTTCCGCTATCCATATTTTTTATAGCTATTTTATCATTCTTAATTTCATCTTCACCAATTATTATGGTATAACATGCATTTAATCTATTAGCATCTTTCATCTGAGACTTTAAGCTTCTTCTTAGCATGTCATTTATAACAACTAAATTTTTAGATCTTAAGGATTCTGAAATCTTAAAACTATGTGATAAATATGTATCATCAGTTATTATAATATAAATATCTGGTCTTTTAGAAAGTGATAATTCTTTCTCGTTTAATGCCAATATAAGTCGTTCAATTCCAGCTGCGAATCCAAAAGCCGGTGTTGCTTTACCACCTAATTCTTCAATTAAATAATCATATCTTCCCCCTCCACACAAAGCATCTTGAGAACCAAGATTAATACTTTGTATTTCGAATACTGTACGACAGTAATAATCAAGCCCTCTTACTAGTTTATTATCTACAATATATTTAATTGAAAGTGAATCTAATAATTCTAAGACTTTTGAAAAATGTTTTTTGTCAGACTGATTAAGAAAATCAATTATAGGTGGAATATTTTTAATAATTTCTAGTTCAAAATCAATTTTGGTATCCAATATTCTTAAAGGATTTGTTTCTAATCTTTTTTGACTGATTTTACTTAATTTATCCTTATAAGGTATCAAGTATTTTTTTAACGCTTCTTTATATTTTATTCTAACTTCAGGTGAACCGATACTATTAATTTTTAAGGTTAAATTCTTAATATTTAAACCTTTATAAAAATTGTATGCCAAAGCAATTATCTCAGCATCTTGTTCTGGGTACTTAGAGCCAATTGCTTCAACTCCAAATTGATTAAATTGCCTAAACCTTCCTTTTTGAGGTCTTTCTCTCCTGAATAAAACATCGATGTAGTAAAGCTTATTGATTGGATTTTTTTTACCTAATTTATGCTGTATATATGATCTTGCAACAGAAGCTGTCGCTTCTGGTTTTAAGGTAAGATTATTATTTCCCTGATCTACCCAGCTATACATTTCTTTTGATACAATATCAGTCTGAGTACCAATAGATCTAGTA
This sequence comes from Fidelibacterota bacterium, assembly GCA_002707645.1. Lineage (GTDB taxonomy): Bacteria > Fidelibacterota > Marinisomatia > SCGC-AAA003-L08 > D37C17. The sequence goes on from PANN01000009.1 coordinate 40,309, forward strand.
AATAAATTAGTATTTTCAAAGATTGGAGTCCTGATTTGAGAAAAACCATATTTATTTAAAAATTTATGAATTGTTAATTCTAAATACTGCCATATATTATTATCTTCAAATAATATATCTTGTGTTCCCTTAATATTTTTTAATGGTTCTGGCATATTTACAAACTTTTTTTTAATAAATAATCGTTTTCCCAAGTTTGTATTAAATCAAGAACATCTATATTTGAGCTACATTCTAATATTTTAGTTTTCATATTAATTGCGTTAATAAACTTTTGAAATCTTTTAATTAATTTTCTATGTAAAATAGGATTATCTAATGTATCTAAAATTAATAAAATAAAATGAACTTTTTGTTGATCAGGTGATTTGTAATCTATACCTTTAATTGATACACCTAAAATTGATGTTAAATCCGTTACTTCAGTTGAAATAGAATAATGAAAAGCAATCCCACGCCCGGTTGCTGGATTCATGATTTTTTCATGCTCATTAATAAATGAAAAAAGTTTTTTTGTATCTGTTAATATTTTTTGATTTAATAATTGGTTTAATAATACTTGAACAGCATCTGGCTTGCTTGAGCTTGTTAAAGGAAAAATAATTGTTTCTTTGTTTAATTTATCTGTTAAATTCATACTAATTTTAATTTATGTTAAATTGTCGATTTGATGATGAAGAGCGCACCTTCACGTCCTGCAAATCTGGATGTTTAACATTAATACTTAATTGAAAACCTTTACTAAAACCATTGGGCCACCATGTAAACATAAATTCCCAACAATGTAATTCTCTATAAAATTTAAGACTTTGAGAGTTAATTTTCATATCAATTAAATTAATACCCGATATATAAGTAAATAACCAATTTTTTGTTAAATGGATGGTATTATAGGAATCCAAATTAAAATAATTAAAATCCCATTTCTCTTCTTCTATATCATATTCACCTTGAATTGATAAGTTTATATCTGAACGCCAAACCTCATCATTATTTATTTTAGGTTTAAATTGGTCCATAGATAAAATTGAATTGAAATTTGTTGTATCTTTTTGCTCGGAACTTAAAGATATATCATCATATATGTTTTTCGATATTCCTCGAAGAGAAAATCTAGTTGACATTTGTGCCTTTAAAAACTCAAGCTTTGGTGATTTACCTTTGGATAATAAATTTGTATAGGATATTGTACCATCTTCATTGTTTATCTCATCATATATATTATGCTGCATATGAATGAAAAATAATTCGCCTCCATTATCTTTTTTAAAACTCCATCTAGAATCGATTAATGAAAATTTATTTTCTGCATTATTGTCATAATCAGTAGTCATATCAATATTCAAAAAATCTCTTTTATTAATATCTCCATTATTATTTTTTGTCTTTATTTGAAAAGCATTGGATAGTGAAAATCTAATTTTTTGACTTTCTTCGTAAAGCGAATTAGCATAAGTTCCCTCTAAGATATCTTTTGAAATAATACTTCCATTTTCTTCAAATTTTTGCAATTGGCTATTGTATGTATTTTTTAGATTAGGAATATAGTTGATTATAATTTGTGGACTTACTTTATGCCTTAAAGAAATAAGACTGCCTACATTAAGTGGCAAAATACCATAAATTTTAGTATTTAAATTGATTGAAGCGTTCCACGTCAATCTTCTATTAAAATCTGAATTATTATCATATTCATAACTATAAATATTATCTGTATTAGATTGTGAATAATCTCTAGACTGCCATAACCAATCTTCAATTATAGTAAATCTTGGTGTTATTGATAACCAATTAAGATTTGAATTCATTGATAATTGGATAATATTTTTTGCTCCCCCTTTAACTAAATCGATTTCATCACTATTTGACCAAATAATTTCTCCCCCCTCATTTAGCTCGTCGCCATCTTCATTGTTGCATAAACCATCTATATTATTATCTACGCAAGAATTTTTAATATAAGTTTCTTTACCATGATCGTAAGATAGATTATAAGATAAATAAATATCGTTAAACCAGCTATCCCCATTACCCAGTAACTTTCTTTGAGGTAATGAAAATGATATTTTAGGACCTGTTAACCATTTATATGAATTTATTTGATTATTTTGAGTAGGAGAAGCAACATATAAATCTTCATACTCTCTTCAAAGCCAATAGAAAGAGAGTTTTTTTCCCATCTTTTTTGATATGATAAAGAAGATAATTTATTTTGATCTAATCGTGAATTTAAATTTATTTCTTTAGGATCTAAAGACGATTTATATTTATAATTTATAATTACATTTTGAGTTGGGTCAAATGATTGTTTGTGAAAAAAAGTTATATTTTTAATCTTTTGAGAATTATTTGAAAATAAATTTGATATATCTTCATCATTATCAGCTAAATAGTTTTTTGTTTCATATTTCATGTAACCTTCTAGCATGTAATTATACCATGATTCTCCAGATCTAATTTTATATCTATATTCATGATTAGCTATAATTCCTTTTTTATCTTGAATATCAAATAAGAATGTGTAATCTGAATAATTGTTAAGAACATAATAGTACCCTAAATTATCTAAGTATGTTCCCGTTGAAGATCTATGTCCAAAAGTTGGCATAATCCAACCGCTAATTCTATCTCCATTTTTATTGGGGAAAACAGCAAATGGTAAATAAAAAATTGGTAAATCTCGTATATATAAAGTCATTGGTTTAGCAATGATTCTATCATTAGGAATCATTTTCATTTGGTTACTATGAAAATAATAATGTGGGTGATCAAGCTCACAAGTTGTAAACAGACTATTATTAATATAAAATAATTCGTTCTTGTCTTTTGTTAAAGTGTCTCCATTATAAAAACTTTGGTTGAAATTTGTTTTACCCTTTGTAATCTTTCCTTTTTTACTAATTAAATCAAATTCCATTTTTTCGCCAAAAATAGGACTTTCACCAAATCCATTTATTGATGGATATACTGAGTCCTTAATCCTAGCTTCAAGCATGTTGTTTTCCCAGTCAATAAATATTTCATCTGCTTTTAGCTCATTGCTATCATAATTAACAAGGGAATTATCATATAAATAACTCACATCATTATATAATTGATAATCAATATAATTAGCCTGATAAATAACTGTTGAATCTACCCTGGAATTATTTAATTCTGGATTAAACTTTCCTTCTACTCCGCCATACATTTTCATTCTATTAATATTATTATTATTAATTTCAATTAAGATTGAATCAGCAGAAGAAGAATTCGTACCAGTAACCAGAGTATCCTCTACAACATTAAACATCGTTGAAGCCATTCCTAATAATTGAATGTTATTAACTTCTCCATTATTAAAATCAATCATCATTTTTTTACTAGACATTTTATCTTCGATATTTTGATACTGGTTGGATGCATTAAACTTTGCTATTCTGTAATTAAAGAATTTAGCATTTGAATTTATATTAATATTATTAATTAATGAATCTTTATAGTTAATAATTAATGAGTCACCTTGAACTTTATTGGTTGAATCAACAATTTCCGCTGAACCAAATAATTCAATTTCAATATCATTATTTTTAGATAATTCTTCATAGAACAATTGTTCACATTTGATGAATTGATTTCCTTTATAAAATTTTATATTTCCAGTAGATTCAAAGTTTTTATAATCTCGGTCATATAAAATAAGCTTATCACAAAATAATGAATCATTATTATCAATCATCTTAACATCTCCAATTAAGGTGACTTTCTGTAAACTAGGTTCATAAATTGCTTTTGAAGTATATAAAATCATAGACTTATTATTAATAATTACATTATCATTAAAAATTCTTTTTTCGATATCATTTTCAATAATATTTTCTAAATAATTAGCGGAAAATTTTAGATTATTATTTGAGAAAATAATTGAAAATAATAGATATAGGTATAGATAAGATTTTCGATTCATTTATATCTTTTTACATTTTATAATTAATAAAGTTTCCTTTAATATTTATATACTAAATATACAAAGTATAGTTAATTATTATTAATGTTACATTCTGTAAATATTAATTATTATTATTGTATCTAAATAAGCCATAATTTTTTAAATAATAGATTATTTTTAATTTTATAATTAAGGACTAACTTAAATGTATTTAAAACTATTTGTTAAAATTTTTATAATATCTTCCATTTGTTTGAGTCAAGTATCAATAGAATCGATTCCAAAAAGCTTTTCAATACAGCAGACAATATCTTCAAGTATTGTGGAATTACCTTCATTTGATACCAACAGCTTTTTACAAGAAGATGAAAATAATCTTCGAAATGAAATTAGTAAGCCATATCGATTTGCTAATCCTATATCATTAAATTTGAACATGAATAATTCTGGTGATTGGGTAACTCTTGAAGATGGATCTTCAATTTGGACATTACAAATTAACTCTCCAAATGCATATTCATTAAATGTTATTTATGATTTATTTCATTTACCTGATGGGGCAGAGTTTTTTGTTTATTCATCAGACAAAAAAATGATTTTAGGTGCATTTACAAGCTTAAATCACAAACCACATGGGGGTTTTTCTACTGCACCAGTAATTGGGGATCAAATAATATTGGAATATAATGAACCATATGAAGCTGAATTCAAAGGAGAAATTAGTATTGAAACTGTTGCCCATGATTATAGAAATATTTTTTTTAATCAATCAAGAGGATATGGCGATTCAGGCAGTTGTAATAATAATGTAGCTTGTAGTGAAGCAAGTGAATGGCAAGATGAAATTAGATCCGTTGCGATGATTTTAACTTCAGGTGGATCAAGAATTTGTACTGGAACACTAATTAATAATGCTAATCAAGATTTATCTCCATACTTTTTAACAGCCAATCATTGTTTAGGTGGCAATGATTCTTGGATTTTTATGTTTAATTATGATAGTCCTTCTTGTTCAAATCAAAATGGTCCAACAAATATGACTGTATCTGGCTCTAGTCTTTTGGTTAATAGTGCTTCATCAGATGTCGCATTGCTTATATTAAATGAAACTATACCGGAAAGCTATAATGTTCATTATGCAGGCTGGGATGTATCAGGCAATACTCCAAATATACCTGTTGGAATTCACCATCCATCTGGTGATATAAAAAAGATTTCATTTGATTATGATAATGCCTCAAATAGTGGAAATTTTTGGGATATTGATAGTTGGGATGATGGAACAACTGAGCCTGGTTCATCAGGTTCTCCTTTATTTGATGGTATTTCTCATAGGATTATAGGTCAATTATATGGAGGTGTTGCTTCTTGTACAAATTTTGGTTATGATACCTATGGAAAAACATCTGTATCATGGAATCTAGGATTAAATCAATATCTTGATCCAAATAATCTTGGAGTAAATTATATAGATGGAATTGATGCAATTGATTTACCAGAACCAATACTTAGTTACTCGGATATAAACTTATTACATGAACTTGCTGATGGAGAAACTAGCGCTTCACCATTCGAAGTTTCCAACATTGGTGAATTAGAATCTGTTTTAACTTATTCTTTAAATATAAATCAATTTAAAAATCCTCAAGGAGGTCCAGATTTATCAGATAATTTCTGGACTGATTCTAATAATGAGATTGGACTTGATTCAGATTGGATTGATATATCTAATATTGGAACAGTGTATAATTTTTCTACTAATGATAATGCTGGAGATTCAGTTAATATTGGATTTGAATTTCCATTCTATGAAAATATTTATACAGAATGCTTTATTAATCCAAATGGATGGATAGGTTTTGAAAACGATGATAATAATTGGGATAATACATCTATTCCATCATCACAAGCACCTAGGTCAGCAATATTTGGATTTTGGGATGATCTTAACCCTATTAATGATTCTTGTAACTCATGTTCTGGGGAAGTATACTATCATTCAAACGATCAGAGAATGGTAATTTGGTTTAATGATGTATCACATTGGCCTACATATTTTGATAATAGTACATATAATTTTCAAATTGTTTTACACAGTAATGGGGAAATAAAGTTTAACTATAATTCAATGAATGGTGATCTCTCTTCAGCAACTATAGGTATACAAAATTCATCTGGAGCTTCTGGTTTGATGATGTCTTTTAATACAAATTATGCTGAAAATAATCTTACTACTGTAATTTCTAAGGCTCCATCTTGGGTTGGTATAAATAATATTGAAAACTATTCAGTATCTGGAGAAATATATCAAGGATTTTCTCAGTCTTTATCTTTATTGCTTCAAAATAATCAATTAGTTGACGAAATATACTATGCATACTTAAATATTAGCTCAAACGGAGGTGAAAATATCTCTCTCCCAATTGAATTAATAACTGCTAATAATGGATTGATTGGTGATATAAATAATGATGATAATATTAATGTATCTGATATTGTACTAGTTGTGAATTTAGTTTTAAGCTCACAATATAATTATCTTGCTGATTTAAATTCTGATAATCAAGTAAATGTTTCTGATATTGTTCTTTTAGTTAATGTAATTCTCCAAAATTAAACAGATATTTCTATGAATTATTTTTATATTATTATTTATACTATTTTTTTAAACATGTTATTTTCTAATAATATTTGGGAAAATAAATTATTGTTCTGTTTAAAGAAAGAAGTAGCACCTCTTGAAGTTATTAACAATAAAATTATTAATAATAACCAATTAAATATTGCCTTAAGTAATTATAATATTTCAAGTATTGAATTATGGCTTAAGGGAGCAACTGATGATGATTTTGATAATGATATTTATTTAAATAGAATTTATAGAATAACTATTCCAAAAAATAATATTAATATAATCAATAAGATTAAAAATACTTTAGAATCTATTGAGCTTATTCATTCTACAGAGTATGAATACTATAGAAAGCCTTTGTATACACCAAATGATCAATATTATAATAACCAATGGTTTCTTCCTGATATTAATTCAAATCTTGTATGGGACTTATGGTTCGATAATGGATTAATTCCTGGAAATCAAGATGTTATTCTAGCTTCTGTAGATTTAGGAGTAAATTGGGACCATCCAGATTTAAGAAATAATCTTTGGCAAAACTTAGGTGAAGATGCTGACGGTGATGGAAGGACAATTGAAGGATCAGGAAATAACTGGTATTTAGATCCTGGTGATCTCAATGGAATTGATGATGATGATTGGGATAATAATTCAAGTACATATATAGATGATTTAATTGGCTGGGATCCTTCTGGTATAAGCGGAATGGATGATAATGATCCAAATCCACCAAACTCAGGCGGTTGGTCTCATGGAACTCATGTCGCTGGATTATTATCATCAACAACTGATAATTCAACGGGCATAGCATCTACTGCGTTTAATTGCAGTATTATGTCAGTAAAAGTTTCAACAGAAAATCAACAGAATGATATCTATATAACTGATGGATTTGATGGGATTTTATATGCTTCTAAAGCAGGTTATTTTTCAAAAGGTTTTTCTATAGTTAATAACAGTTGGGGAGGACTTGGATACAGTCAATATGAGCAAAGTGTTATTAATACATGCTTTAATCAATACAATACTATAATTGTTTGTGCTGGAGGTAATGGTGGAGACTGGAATAGTGACTGGGGAGAATCAAATTCATCTCATTATCCATCAGGATATGATAATGTTGTATCTGTATGCCCAATTGGAACAAATAATTCATGGAATCACTGGGCAACGTATGGACCAACAATAGACCTAGCATCTCCAGGCGAAGGTATTAGAAGTTGTACAGGCAGTAATAGTTATCAAAGCTGGGATGGCTCTTCAATGGCTGCACCTGTTGCAGCAAGTGTATTTGGATTACTAAAATCAAATAATATGGATTGGACTAATGAAATGATTCAAACCATGGTATTAGAAACTGCTAACCCTATAATTTATGATATTAATACAGAAACCTATCTTCAGGGAATGCTAGGTAAAGGAAAAGTCGATGCATTGGCAGCCATAACAACTCCTTTATTTCCAAAGCTTGAATATTCAGGTGAAGATGTTTTTATTGCAAATGATAGCGATGGAAATATAAATCCTGGAGAACAGATACAATTATCTGTCATTCTTTTTAATAATGCTGATTGGGGAGATGCTATTAATGTTTCAGTTCTATTAGAGTCAGATTCAAATGTTGAAATTTTAAATGAAAATGTTTTTATTGGCAATATTTCATCTGGAGATGTAGGTATTAATATTGAGGATCCTTTTAATATTCTGGTTAATTCTGATATTACCGATTCTGAGATTAGCTTTACTTTAAATATACTATCAAACCAAAATGGATATATTGATTACAATCAGTCCTTTCCAATTACATTGTTAATAGAAGAAAACCCAATAGTATTAGGGGATATTAATTTTGATTCACTAATCAATGTGCTAGATGTCGTACAGTTAGTAAATATTATTCTTAGTAATACTTCAAATGAAGCTGCAGATTTAAATCAAGATAGTGTTATCAATATTCAAGATATTATATTACTTATTAATTTGATTCTAGGATAAACTACTAATAATTGCATCATTAGCTAGCTGATCAGCTTTTTCATTTCCTGGATTACCAGTATGTCCTCTAACCCATTCCCATTTTATATTATGATTGCTTGTAAGAGTATCTAACTTTTCCCAAAGAGCTTTATTTTTTACAGGTTTTTTATTAGAAGTTTTCCAGCCTCTTTTTTTCCAATTTGAAATCCACTTAGTTATCCCATCTTTAACATAATTTGAATCGGTAATAATTGTAATATCAGATTTTTTCTTAATAATTAGTAGTGCTTCAATCACAGCTGTTAATTCCATAATATTATTAGTTGTTTCTAAACTAAATCCATTAATTTCTTTTTGGTGTTCATTATATTTTAAAAGGGCTCCCCATCCTCCTGGACCAGGATTGCCTTTACATGCACCATCGGTATAAATGTATATTCGATTATTCATAATATTAGAATTTAAAAATCATATCCTATTGTAAGATACCAAAATCTATTGGATTTATTTCCATTAATGGGGTTGTATTGTCTTGCATAATCAAGCTTCCAAGCCATATTCAGAAAAATAAATCGTGGACCAAATCCATATGACATAATCCAACCGATATTATCGTCTGCAATATTTGCATTTAAATTTGTTTCCCAATTTTTTCTATCTCTAAATTTTGGGAAATCATCATTCCATGCAGCTCCCATATCGATAAATGCTACCCCAAATAATTGTCCTAAAAATTTGATTGAAGGAAAATAATACATTAAAAAAGGAAATCTTAATTCATAGTTCATCAACAGCGCCTTTCTACCATACTTCTCAGCCATTGGATATCCTCTTACAGGAAAAATAAAATTATTCATAAAATAAAAATCATCAAATGGTAAAGCATCTTCATAGTCAGAATTAACCATATTATTTGTATCCGAAAAAATCCAAGGACCACCCCCAACACCAAACAGTCTTCTATCTTTTCCCCAACTAGAACCTAGGAAAACGCGACTTGCAAAACTAATTTTATTTTTATAAGATAATTCAAAATAAGTTCTATGATCTAAAGTCATTGTTTCAAATATATAATCATTAAGGCTAGATTCAGGAACAACTTCATATTTAATATATGATCTTGTACCGCTGACCGGGTATAAATAAAACCACCGTGTATTATCCCAGACATATTTAATATGAGGTTTGAAGATATTATAAGAATCATATTCCAGTGTTGATTCATTACCTGAAAATGTATTTAATTCAGACTTTTCTTTTATAAGATGATTATAACTTAATCCACCCTCTAATCTATCAAATCTTGAAAATGGTAAGAAAAACAAATAATTGAACCCTATATTTCTATTCAGTGTATATTGATATGATGAATAATCAAAAGATGCGTAAATATCAGTTTTATATGCTTGATGGTAAAACGTAATATCATGATTAATTTTATTCTTTAAATATCTGTAGGATAAATAATAATCTGATTCCTTAAAATCAATTTGCATTTCTGTACTTAAACTTATTCTATGATCCCCTAAAATATCGCTAAATAAAAACATAGCCATTGCTTGAGAGCCATAATAAGAATCATAACTATAATAAGCCTGTGCATAATCTAAAGTAAATCGAGTATTATATTTATTTTGGATGTAATTATTATTTTTATCTTTTAATAAAGATTCATCTAATATATTGATTGAATTATAATCTTGTGTTTTTCCATCAAAAATATAATTTTGAAAATTATTATTTTTAACATTGAACCCTTTTGATTTTTTAAGTAATGAAACATCTTTATCATTTTTCCAATTTGAAGGTTTGATTTTTATTTCATTATCGATTAATCGATTAATATTTGATAAAATAAATATATCATATCCACTTTTATAAAAACCTGTAAAAATTAATTGATTATTAGATATCCAATCTAATTGAGTAACTCCAGTCATAACATTTGTGACTGGCTTTGAAAATTTACCGTTAAAGTCTGAAATATAAATATTATTTACTCCAGATTTATCTGAAATAAATGCAATTTTATTATTATCAGGAGAATAACAAGCATATGTTTCATTTTCTAAAGTATCAGTTAATCTGATAATATTTTCTCCATTAATATCTATTTTGTATATATCAAGATTTTCAACATTATGATCTATAAAATTTGAAGAATTACTCATAAAACCAGATTGCAAGTGACTCCCTCTATCTGAAATAATTAATAATTCTTTACCATTGGGATGCCATGATACTTGAATATCACTAAACCAATCATTGGTTATATTATTTAAACTATCAGTATCAATATCATAAATATATATATCACTAGACATACCATTATTTCCTACAAATGCAATTTGATTATCTATTGGATTCCATGTTGGTCTAAATATCCCTTCAAGATTAAAAACTTTCTTTATATTATTTGAAGAATTGTTTAAATCGAATATAAATAATGCATCTGATTTACCAGATTTTGCAGCAAAAACAATTTTATTACCATCAGATGACCATGAAATGCCTGGCTTTAATATATGTAATTCTTCAAACTCTGATGTTTGATTGCCACTAACTATTCTTTTTATAAATTTCCCATCAATCATGGAGATAATATAGATGCCCATTTCTCCATTTTTATTTGAATACATTGCAACTTCAAATCCATTTGGTGAGGGAGATGGCGCTATATTATAACTATTATATAATTCGATATGATTAGTCAGCTGTCTAGAAATATCTCTAATATCATCTCTATATTCAATATCAGGCCAATACTCTTTTTTTAAATATTTTTGCCATTGATTATTTAATTCTTCTAAATTAATTCCAATAGCATTCTCGAGACCTTGATTAATATTTTTTCTATTATCTATATGAAAAAATATTTCTGATATTGATTCTTCTCCCCACTTACTAGTAATGAATCTCCAAACAGATTGTCCTCCTCTATATGCTAAATACCCATTTAAATCATTAATAGTAGGCAACTGATCATAATTAATTGCTAAATCTCTAACCCACATATCAGAATTAGCATCCCACTTTCCAGATAAATACTCAGCAAGCCCTTCATTCATCCATAAAGGAATGTAAACACTATTACTATTTATTAAACTTTTTAATGAACCTCCATAAATATAATCGTTAATAAAGACGTGAACTAATTCATGATATATAACATGTTTAAATTCTTTCAAAGAATCATCAAAAGGAATAACTACTCTATTTTTTAAAAGTTCGGTTACTCCTCCAACGCCTTCTTGTAAGTAACTATCAACTACATTAGTTTGCTGAAAATCATTATGAGAGTTATATATAATAATTGAGCTACGCTCTTTTAATTCCCAACCCATATACATTGATATTTTACTGTTTGCCCCTTGACAATATTCAGCAATGATATCTAATTGATTTTCTCCCTCTCCATAGTAATATATATCAAAATTTTTAGTTTGAATAAAGTGCCAATCAAAATTTTCATATTGTACAATATTTTTACCGTATTGTGGTAATAATACAGAAATAAAAATATTTATTAATAATATGTATTTATATTTTTTCATTTTCTTATTAATTTACATTTGTACTTGCATATAATTTAATTCAATTATTCTATACTATGAATGAACCATATTACATTGTTTCTGATAATCATTTTTCAATGAATAATGATTCTAAGGAAAATAAGAGACGGGATAAAATCTTTCAAGTTTTTGATAAAATCAAATCTAAAGGAAGAGGGTCTTTAATTATTGGGGGTGATTTTTTTGATTATTGGTTTGAATATAAAAATCAAATTCCTTCTGGGTATGATAGTATTTTAAATGCTCTTGAAGATTTATATAATAGTAATATTAAAATACATTATGTCGCAGGAAATCATGATTTTTGGGATTTTGGTTATCTAAATGCCCAAACTGGATTGAAATTTTATAAGGGAGATTTGGAATTAAATTCAAATAATAAAAAAATTTTAATAACTCATGGAGATGGAATTTTAAAATCTGATGTTGGATACAGAATTATGAAAAAAATCATTCGGTCTAAGTTATTTATATTTTTATATAATTTATTTCCTCCTTCAATAACATGTGCACTTTCAAAAAAAATTTCTAAATCTAGCTCCGATTATAATCACCATGATCAATATAAGAAAATAATATTAAAAGATACTTATGATTACGCAAATCAAAAATGGCGATTAGGATATGATATTATTTGCATAGGTCATTATCATCAAACGGGAATTATTAGAGAAAATAATAAAGAAATAATTTATTTAGGTGATTGGCTGGGAAAATTTACAGTAACGTGTATAGATAATGGAAAATCATGGCAGGGTGACTGGAAGGAATTTTTAAATTTATCTTGATTTAGCTATCATATATGAATAATATTTGATAACTACACAGCGGGCAAATATATAAAGATGAAAAAAATAATATTAATAACTTTACAATTGATTCTAATAGTTGGATTGATATATCCGGAAGATGATGGTTCATCAATAGAACAAGAAAAAAGAAGCGGATTATTTGGTAGGAAATCAAAAGATTCATCTCCTAAAAAAGATATTATACTAGTTAAAGATCCATATACAATGGATGATTTAAATAAAATAAGGTCTGATTTTAATTCTCAAAAATCTGGTTCACTAGAATTGTTAATAGAAATTTATAAGGATAAAAATCAAATTCTTAAAGTTAGATTAGAATCACTAAATATATTATCTTCATCAAAAGATCCATTACTTAAAACAGCAATACTTGAAACTATAGCTAATTCTGATTTCTTGGAAATGGAAATTATGAAAAATGCATTAAAGATTTTAATTTCTTTTGATTCGCCTGAAAGTTCTGCTGGTTTAATTAAAGGTCTATCTAATTCTGAAATGCAAATAATGGATTTGAGAGCTGAAATCATAGAATCTATAGGTGAAAATAATAGCGAAGATAAAGTAATAACATTATTAGAATTATATGAAATAAGTTTAAAAAATCATCAAAGAATGAATGAATTATTAACACTATCACTTGGAGAATTAGAGGATGATCGTGCAATACCTCTGCTTATGGATATTGCAAAAAATGATGAGATTGATTTACATATCAGAAATAGAGCTGTAGAAATTTTATCAAGAAAAAATGCTCCTGAATTAGTGGATTTTTTTGTTTCGATGCTGGGTTCACCAGGCTCTAATGATCAAATGCATAAATTTATAAATAACTCAATGGGGATAGTTGAAAGAGATAGACTGTTAATGGCGTTGCTAGAATCATATCAGATTGGTAAAAATAGATATCATGCTGTTTTACATTCTTTAATGGGAAGTTTAGAGGATTATTCAAACCCAGAAATAAAACCTGTTTTCATTGAAGTAGCTAAAACAGATGGATTCCCAAGATTGCTTAGAATTAAAGCGATACAGTCATTATCAACATTTGAAGACGTTAGTGTTTTAGATGAATTGATTCCGATCTTAGAGGATTCATATAATTACGATTATTATTATGAATTAAATAATTTAGCTAATTCTTTAGATGCAGGTGAATTATATAAAAATAAAATTAGGCAGGCTAGCTTAAAAGCAATGCAATCAAATAAATGAAATATCTAATAAATATATTATTATTATCCTTGTTAATACTATCTACAAGCTGTGCAGGTAAAGAAGAAGCTGTAGTTGATGATTCAGATGTAAAAATAATTCCAGAAAAAATTATAAAAGAAATTAAACATGTAAATCACAATCCATTTTACCCACTAAAAGATAAAATTGAAGACTTAGAATTTAAAATAAATGAATTAAATGCTCAAATATTAGAGTATGAATCAAGTCTAATTGCTCCATCGATTAATTCTGAGATATTAAAGTTAGTCAAGACTCCGAAAATCGAACATGAAATTATTATTAATAATGGAACTATAATTCAAGGAAAAATTGTTCAGGAAAATGCTGAATATTTGATGGTTGAGACAAGAATAGGTCAATTAAAAATTGATAAACTACAGGTTAGCTCAATTAAAGAAATGGAACCATTGAAAGCAAATATTGTATTTAATGAAATGTCAATTGAAGAAAAAATTAGTAAAAATAATTTAACATTTTCAGGTTCAATCATTAATAATGGCAGTAGAAGAGGTGATTTTATAAGAGTGGTTTATTATTTATGGGAGAAAGATACGAGTCCAGCATTGGTTGATTCTATTTTTATAAGTGGAAATACAATTATGTTTGATAATGGAGTTATTTCTGATACATCCCTTAATCCTGGAGATAATGGTAATTTTAATTTATCTATCACCATACCTGATACCTTGAATATATCATATTGGACAAAAGAAATCAAGTATGATATGTATGAATAGCATTTAATACCAAAAAAATTAATTTAATATTATGACTTTAGAAAAAATGTTAAGCGATATGGTTGAGCGTGATGCAAGTGATTTGCATTTAACTGTTGGTTCACCACCCAAGATAAGAGTTAATGGAGAATTAATTAATCTAAATGAAAATAAATTAATCCCAGATGCACTAAATGAGATTTTAAAAAACCATTTAAATAAAAACCGTCTGTCATCACTATCAGAAGGCAATGATATAGATTTTTCAATTGGAATTAAAGGTGTCAGTAGATTCCGAGTAAATATTTTTAAACAAAGAGGTAATGTAGCAGCTACTTTCAGGAAATTACCTTATTCTGTTCCTAATTTAAATTCTCTAGGTCTACCTAAGTCGATTTCAAATTTAACTTTAAATAAAAAAGGTTTAATATTAATCACAGGTGGAACAGGTAGTGGTAAATCTACAACAATGGCTGCGCTTATTAAAAAGATTTCAAATGAAAATAATGCACATATTATAACCATTGAAGATCCTATTGAATATTTGTATGAGCATTCAAACTCTTTGATAAATCAGAGAGAAATAGGTTCTGATACAAAAAGTTTTAGTGATTCATTAAAAAGTGTACTGAGACAAGATCCTGATGTAGTATCAGTTGGAGAATTAAGAGATGTTGATTCAATGAATGCTGCTCTAACTATAGCTGAAACAGGACATTTAGTTTTAGGAACGCTTCATACAAATAATGCTTCAGGAACAATTAATAGATTGGTAAATGCTTTTGCACCTGAAAAGCAAAGTGTTATTAGAACAACATTATCATTAAATTTATTAGGTATAATATCTCAACAATTAATACCGAATAAAGATAAAAAAAGATCTCTGGCCATTGAAGTGCTTATTAATACGCCATCAATTAAATCCTTAATACGTGAAAATAATATCCATCAAATTGATAATTATATATTAAGCGGTCTAAAAGATGGAATGATACGTATGGATGATTCAATAATAAAATTATATAATGATGGGTTGATATCAAAAGAAGACGCTTTAAATTATGCTGTTAATACAACGGAGCTTTCAAATAAACTAAATAGTATTAATATTTAAACTTATGATTAAAGAAAAGATTCAAAAATTAATTGAAAGGGAATTAAATATATCCTATTTTGAAATTAAGGATACATCATCTCAACATACAAATCATGCAAATTATAAAGGTGGTTCTCATTTAAGGATGAAAATTGTTTCGGACGATTTTAAAAATAAATCACTATTAAAAAGACACCAGCTTATCTATTCTATTATTAGTAATTTTATTCAAAAAGAAATTCACGCTGTTATATTGAAAACTTATACTAAAGAAGAGTTTGAAAATTTATAAAAAGGGAAATAAGAAGCTAGCTTAAACTAGCTTCTTATTTATTAAGTCAACAACTTAGGAGGAGTTGTAACTATTGACATTACCTTTAATATATATACTATAAAAAATTGAATTTGTTCCAGAATAAAATAATAAAGCCCCAAAATTGGGGCTTTATTATGATAAAACAGCTTATTACTCCTCCCTTAATTAATCAGTAATTGAATAATTAATTGATAATTTTACCATTTTAATTTTAATAATATTGTGATATTTAGCACGTAATTAAATTTTCTCTAATAAGTCTAAAAATTCTTTTTCATTTAATATTTTAATACCTAATGATTTTGCCTTAGAAAGTTTACTCCCGCTTTTATTCCCTGCTATCAAATAATCAGTTTTCTTATTAAGAGATGATGAAAAATATCCTCCATATGATTCAACAATTTCAGCAACTTGTGACCTAGAGTAATTTTTTAAACTGCCAGTAAAGGCAAATGATTTATCTTTTAATGTTGTTGATTGAATTACTCTAAAAGAATTAAAATTTAAATTGGAGGATAAACATTCATTAATAATATTAATATTTTTTTCGTCACTAAAATATTTAATAATTGAATCTGCCATTATTTCACCAATTTCATTTATATTAATTAACTCATCGTAATTGCAATTTATTAATTTGAAAATATCGTCGTTGAATTTTTTTGCTAATAATTTAGATGCATTTAAACCTACATTTCTAATTCCTAGGCCATTAATGAATTTAGCTAATGTAGTTTGCTTAGATTGATTGATTGAATTGATAATATTTTCAGCTGATTTTGGTCCCATTCTTTCAAGATTTATCAAATCTTTAATTTTTAATTTATATATATCTGAAATATTACTTAGAAGATTATTAATAATTAATAAGTCAATTATTTTTGTACCTAGCCCGACTATATCCATACAATTTTTTGAAACATAATGTTCAATTTTTCCTTTTATAATTGCTTTACAATTAGAGTTTCTGCATCGCAAAACAGCATTATTATTTTTTTTATATGCTTCTGATTTGCAGATAGGACATACTTTGGAAATAAAAAATTGATTTGAATTACTAAGTCTTTTTTCTTTAATTACTTTCAATATTTCTGGAATAACATCACCTGCTCTTTGAATTAATACGTAATCATTAATTCTTATATCTTTTTTATTAATTTCATCTTGATTATGTAATGTTGCATTAGATATTATAACACCGCCAACTTTTATAGGTTCTAGCTTAGCGACCGGGGTTAATGCACCTGTTCTACCTACACTTATTTGTATATCTAATATCTTTGTTACACCCTGCTCAGCTTTAAATTTTCCAGCAATCGCCCATCGAGGTGATTTACTTCTTTCACCTAATTTTTTTTGTAAAAAATAAGCATTAACTTTAAAAACAACACCATCTATATCATAATCAATTTTTTCTCTTAATTTTTCTGCTGATTTATAATATTTCTTTAAAAAATTTAATCCACTACCTAATTTTATATGAGGATTAACTGGGAATCCCCATTTTGGTAAATAATTTAAAAAATCTATTTGACTATCAAATTCAAATCCTTTAATCTCACCTGGTCCATAACAATAAATTCTAAGTGGTCGTCTGGATGTTATTTTTGGATCTAGTTGCCTCAAACTTCCAGCAGCACAATTTCTAGGATTTGCAAATGGAACTAAATCTTGTTTAATTCTGTTACTATTTAACTTTTTAAAATCTTTTTTATTGATAAAAACTTCGCCTCTAACTTCTAATAAGGTAGGAATTCTGTCTCCAACTAAAGATAATGGAATACCTTTAATCGTTTTTAAATTAGTAGTTATATCTTCTCCTTCAAAACCATCTCCTCTTGTAGAACCATATATAAATTGGCCATTTTCATAAACTAATTCTACTGCAAGACCATCGAGCTTTAATTCTGCAACATATTCTACATCTTTCAAATCTAATTTTATTATTTGTTTATTAAAATCTTCTAATTCATTTTCATTCATTGCGTTTGCTAATGATAGCATGGGCAACCTATGTTTAATTGTACCGAATTCTTTTAAAGGGTTAGAACCAACTCTCATAGTTGGAGAATTTTGATTCTTATATTGAGGATTTTTATTTTCTAATTCTTCTAATTCTCGAAGTAATATGTCATATTCAAAATCTGATATTGTGGGATTATCATATACATAATAGTTTATATTGTGTTTATTTAATGTATTGGTTAAATTCTTAATTCTATCTTTGATACTCATTTACTACAATATTTTGATTTCTTGGTCAATAGTCTCAGTTAAACTAAAAAAATCATCGCTTGAAAATTGAAAATTAATATGCTTATAATCTCCATTTTCATCAATTTTATACTGACTTTTATAATAATTTTTATTGGTGATTAATTTATTAATTGATGATACTAAAATATCAACATCTCTAATATTATTATAAATTCCATAACTAATTCTTACCATACCCATCCAAGGTTCCATTTTCCAAGATAGATTACTATTTATAGATTCGCAATTCTCCAGTTGTTCTTTATGCGTGGCAGATAACATTTCCTGAACATAGGGATGAGCACAAAAACATTCATTTCTAACAGCAATATTAAAATAATAATTTAATATAGCCGCAACTAAACCATGATCCATTCCTAAAATATTAAAAGAAATTGTTCCTGCTCTTGGGCAATTTTGAATATCTGTGTCACCATATATATGAACTTCTTTAAATTCAGTTAACTTGTTCATTGTATATTGAATTAAATTTTTATCTTCTTCTAAAATATTATTCATTCCAATAGTATCTAAAATATGAATAGCAGAACCTAAAGTAATTGCTCCTAAGATATTGGGAGTACCTGCTTCTTCTCTATCTGGAAATTTTTTAGTTACAAAGTAGTTATCAGGATAAACTTTATCTACCATACCACCCCCAACTTCTTCTGGTTCAATGGCATTCAAAAAAGATTTTCTTGCAATAACAACTCCTGGAGAGCCAGGGGCATAAGTTTTATGTCCTGAAAATAATAAAACGTCAATTTCCTTATCTTTATTAGAAAAACCACTCATTTGGATTGGTACGTGCGCAGCCATTTGAGCTGCATCTACAACTAAATACACATTGTATTTATGTACAATTTGTGCAATTTTATTAATAGAATTAATTATACCCGTAACATTACTTAAACCCGTTATTGAAACATAATTAATTCTATCCGAAAATTTCTCTAAATATTGCTCTAAAATTTCGGTATTAATTTTACCAGCCATTTGATGATTTTTTTCTAGTGGAATATGAATTACTTTACCACCATGCTTTCTATGCGGAAGATCGTTGGAATGATGCTCCATCATAGAAACTAAAACTATATCTCTTTCAGGTCTTAATCTATTCAAAGTTTTTGCTATTCTGTTCATTCCAGCAGTAACTCCGCTACCCATAAAAAAAGATGTATATTCATCCTTATCTGCATGGACAAAGTCTAAGATTCTATTATGAATCCACGCGTATGTTTTGGTTGAAATTCTAGCACTAAAATGAAGTAAAGAATGTGTATTCGAGTAATGATTTAAAAACTTTTTTGAAGCTCTATGGGCTGCTCCCATCATTAAAGTAGAAGCAGTAGAATCTAAATATATTCTTGGAGAGATTGTTCCATCTGCTAATTTATATTTTGTATCTAATCCAATAAAATCATCTTGAATTTTTTTGAGTAAATCTATGCCTTTAATAGACATAGTTTCAGGAGTTAGCAATGCAGGTTTCATAGTATTAAATTAATCATTATTTATTCTATAAAATAACTCTTTTTTAAGCTTGTTTGTGATTTCAAATTTTGAATTCCAATTATCCCAATAACAAGGCAATAAACCTATACCTGTTGATGATATAAAAGCTTCATCCATATGCTTTACATCTTCTTTTTTTATATGACTTTCTAAAATATTCAACTTATTCTTTATAGCGATTGAGATTATAGTGCTTCGCATTACGCCAGGTAAAACACCTAAATCTAATGATGGTGTCAATAAACTGTTACCCTTGATAAAAAAAATATTTCTTACTGCACATTCAGTAATAACTTTATTCTTATTGTAAAATACAGGCTCATAATAACCAAGTCTTTCACACTCTTTTTTAGCTAACATGTTACCAATATAGTTTAATGATTTTATAGCAGGAGAAAATCTAATTATTGGAAATTTCTCTTCATTAAAAAATATAACTTTAACCGGTTTATATAGAAAATCATAAAGCGGTTTTATACTAATATAAACATTAGGATTTGTATTTTTATTTAATGAATCCCCTATAGTAATAATAATTTTGATTAAACCATTTTCTAAACAATTTTTTTTAATAATTGTATTCAATAATAATACCAAGGATTGTTGATCATATTTATGAGATAATTTTATTATTTCTAATCCCGATAAAATTCTATTAATATGATTATCTAAAGAAAATATATTTTTATTATCAAATCTTAATGTTTCAAATAATCCATATCCATATAAAAACCCAAAATCATGAAAAGAAATTTTTGCTTGGCTAGACTCTACCCAATGACCATTTATATAGTATACATAGTTATTTAGCATATTAAAGAAGATAAAATTTTTCTCTTTATCTTAGTTTCTTTCCATTCATCTTTTGCATTTGAATCCCAAACAATTCCTCCCCCTACAGGATAACTTCCTTTATTATTTTTGATAGTCATTGTTCTAATAGCAATATTAAAATTTAAATCACCATTTTTATTAATATAGCCAATAGAACCAGTATATAAATCTCTGCTATAATTCTCTAGTTTATCTATTATTTTCATTGCACTTTCTTTTGGTGCGCCCGTAATAGATCCTCCAGGGAATAATGCCTTAATAATATCTGATTCTTTAATATTTTTTTTTAAATTTCCTTCTACACAGGATACCATTTGATGAACAGTTTCAAAACTTTTTATATTGAAAATATCATTTACTTTAACTCCACCATATGTTGAAATTTTCCCTATATCATTTCTTAAAAGATCTACTATCATTAAATGTTCAGCCATATCTTTAGACGATTTTTCAAGCTCAATTTTTAATTTGTGATCTATTTTCTGATTTGTACTTCTTCCTCTTGTACCCTTCATGGGATAGGAATAAATGATATTATTTTGAGTTTTAAAAAATAACTCAGGCGAAAAACTTAATATTTCATATTCGTTAAATTTCATATAATAACCATGCGGGGGCTTAACAATATTTCTTAGACCAAGGTAAGTATCAAATCCACTATCAAAACATTCGTACATTGTATTAATAGTATAATTTATTTGATATGCATTTCCATTATATAAATCATTCTTTATTTCATTTATTTTTTTCTCATAAATCTCATAATCAATAAGATTGTCTAAAAATTGTATTTTTGATTTTTTATAATTTGATTCCTGAATTTTATATTTGACAACTTTTTGAGGTTTAACAAAAAATAAATACGGAAATTCTTTATTAAAATTTTTAAACTTGATTTTGGGATATAATATATTTTTAAAATTATAACTAATAAATCCAACAGCAGGGATTGTACCTGCCTCACTTTTCCATTGATCAATAATCTTTTGAAATGATTCAAGATTGCTTTTGATTTTTTTATTGGAATGAAATAGACCATTAGAATCCCATAAAATAAAATCTTCAGATTTCCATATTGCATATCCTTCATATTTATTTTCCCATGAATCAATTAAAATATCAGGGTTTCCATATTTTTTAATTATTTCATTCAGATTTTGCATTATCATATTTATTAAAAATTGTATACTTTAATATTTTAGGAGATGTGATTGCATAAGAAAATACTTTATATTTTTTGAAGAATTTATCTAGACCCATTTTGTTAATTTCATCAATATTTATTGCAAGTTTTTTACCTTCAATACGTTTGATTATCTCAGGTAATTTTGGAGGAGTCCATTTTAAATTTTCAGCAAATAGATTAAATAGTTTAAGTATTATATCATTATCCCAGTCAGGATTAAATTTACATTCTCTGCTTTTGATATTCAAATATTTACTTGTGAGTTTACTGTATCCAGAAACTGCACCCATATTAATTAACTTTGGGTATAAATATTGATCAATTTTATTTTCATAATCAATAGTAGAAATATTTTTCTTGAAATTTTGCCAATTAAAATCACTTAGAATGTTAGTCCAAGAATCAATGTTATTTGAGTATTTTTGAATTTTCATCCAACTATTATCTGAGTTTAAAATTAATAATTTTCCAATATCTTCTCTGCTATAATTTATTTTATGGAGCCACATTAAAAAAAGAAGCGTTGAAAATGGGAATTTCATATTAAAATTTTTGGAATCAATTTCGTTAATAATATTAGGATTGCAAGATGTTTTTAAACCTATTGGATTATTATTCAGTGTTACAATTTGGCTACCAATAGATTTGCCTGATGATGGTAAAATATTTAAATCAACCCAAATTAAATCTTTTTTATTTTTTAGAGCATTTTCAGAAAGCCAAATAGAATTATAATCATAATATCCAGATAATTTCCAATTTAAATGATGATGTAAGAAAGATGCACATATTAAACCATCATAATCAGCTGAAATTATAAAAAATTTATTTTTTTCTTTTAACCATTTATATTGTTTAAAAATATTTTTTCTTTTTATTTGCATATATAAGAATTTAAAAATAATATAGAACAAGTAATCATGAAAAATAAATTAATATATGTACTGTTTATATCGTTTATCTTGGCTCAAGATGAAATTGGAAATAATCTTCATAGTTCCGAATTAATAAACTATCTAAATAATAACTATAAAACAAATACGGTTCTTAGTTACAATAACGCAAGAGATATACTTTATTCAGAAGTTGATAAAAATTTAAATAATAATCAAGTTAAATGCATATATACAAATTATTATACTACTTTACCAAATAATGTTGATCCAAGTACATACTTATATGAAAATGGTATGAATTGTGAACATTTATGGCCTCAAAGTTTAGGAGCTGGAAGCTCACCAATGAAAAGTGATATGCATCATTTAAGACCTTGTAAAGAAAATGCTAATTCTTATAGAAGTAATAAAGCTTTTGGTAATAGTCCTGATAATTCAACAAGTAATTGGCTTTGGCTAGAAAACAATCATAGCTATATACCATCTAATAATATAGATCAATATAGTGAAAACAATTCATCTGTTTTTGAACCTAGAGAAGATGTTAAGGGAGATGTTGCTAGAAGCATGTTTTATTTTTATACAATATATACTAATGAAGCTGATAACAATTTCTTTAATACTCAAAAAGATATTTTATATCAATGGCACTTAGATGATCCAGCTAATGATGAGGAAATTAATAGAACTTGGTTAATTGCAAATTACCAAAACAATATTCCTAATCCATTTATTTTAGATAATACATTGGTTTATAGGTGCTATTTTTATGATGAATCAGAACTAGGATGTGATGGGATTCCTAACAGTGGTTTAATCAATGACGAATGTGAAGTATGTGGTGGAAATAATTCTACATGTATTGATAATTGTGGTATTCCCAATGGTGATAATACGACATGTGCAGATATTAATAATGATAATACAGTAAATGTTACAGATGTAATATATCTGGTAAATTTAGTGATTAATCAATCAACTAGTAGTGCAGGAGATATAAATAATGATAATACTGTAAATATTACAGATATTGTAATGCTTGTAAATATTATTTTAGGAGACAATTTATGAAACTATTTATTTTATGTATGGTGTTAAGTTTTACAATGGGAGAAAGTATGGATAATCAAATTATTACTGCTGATTCGGGTCTTAAATATAAAGAAATAAAAATTGGTGAGGGCGCTTATCCTGAAAAAGGTGACAAGGTTGTTGTCCATTATACTGGAAAACTAGAAGATGGAACGGTCTTTGATTCTTCCGTTGATAGAAATGTTCCATTTGAATTTGCAATTGGGCAAGGTAGAGTTATAAAAGGCTGGGATGAAGGTCTTGCCACAATGAAAATAGGTGGTAAAAGAACTTTGATTATTCCATCAGAATTAGGCTATGGAAAAAGAGGTGCAGGTGATCGTATACCCCCAAATGCAACTTTAATATTTGAAGTTGAATTATTAGATATAAAAAAACCATTTGTAGATACAGATTTTGAACTAGCAGGTGAAGAAAAAGTATCAGATAGTGGTATGGTAATGATTGACCATGTTGAAGGTACTGGACCGATACCAGAAAGTGGACAGAAAGTAGTTGTTCATTATACTGGAAAGTTAGAGAGTGGTCAGAAATTTGATAGCTCTCATGATAGAGGCAGTCCTTTTGTTTTTGTTCTTGGTGAGGGACGAGTTATTAAAGGATGGGAAGAGGGATTATCTTCAATGAAAATAGGAGGTAAACGAACATTAATCATTCCACCATATTTAGCTTATGGTAGTAGTGGTGCTGGCAATGTAATACCACCTAATGCAACATTAATATTTGAAGTTGAGCTTGTTGATATTCAAAATTAATGAAAAAATACTTCATATTTTTTATATTAATATTCAGTTGTGATAGCCAAAAATTAAACTGGTTTGAGGGAACATTAGAAGAAGCTTTCGAGTTATCAAATAACAAAATCATCATGGTAGATTTTTATACTGATTGGTGCTTACCTTGCAAACAACTAGACTCCGAGACGTTTACAAACAATGAAGTAATACAAAATATAAAAAATAATTTTATTCCAATTAAAATAAACGCCGAATCAAAATATGGTATGCCTTTATTTGAAAAGTTTAAAGGAACTGGATATCCAATGATTATTTTTTTTGATAAAAATAAAAATGAAATTGATAGAATGTATGGTTATTATTCAGCAAAAACTTTTTTAAAAAAGCTAAACAATATTTCATCTGGAAATGGAACATTCACAGATTTACTAACAAAATATAAACTAGGAGATAATAGTTCAACAACTATTTTTGAATTAGCTAAAAAATATTTTTCTAAAGGAGATTATGATAGTTCAATTGAACTGTATGAAAAAGTATTAGAAAATAAAGATTTATCCTACAATATGTTTCACGAGTCTAATTATGCAATAAGTATGATAAAATTAAAAAATGATGATTCTCAAACAATGGAAAATTATATTCAAAAATATCCTGAATCATTTTTGCTAAAAAAATCTATTATAGATTTGTTGATGTATTATAAGTTTAGTTTTTTAGAAAAAAAAGAAACTAATTTATATGAAGAGTATATAGACAAATTTTCAGATGATCCCCTTTTTATTAATCAGTATTGTTGGAGAATGACAGAATTAAATACTAATCTCAATAAAGCATTACAAAAAATAAATTTATCATTATCGATGATTGACGAAAATGATACAAATAAAGCAATGATTAATGATACTAAAGCAGAAATTTTTTGGAAACTTGGAGAGACTGATAAAGCGATTATTACAATTAATGAATCTATAGAAACCGATCCAAGTAATGAATACTATAAAAATCAAAAAAGAAAATTTTTAAACTCAATTAATTAAAAAAGGATACATATGGAAGCACATATTGAAACAAATAAAGGTACAATTAAATTAAATTTATTCGAAAAAGAAGTGCCAGTAACAATTGCAAACTTTATAAATTTATCCAACCGAGGATACTATGATGGTTTAAGTTTTCATAGAGTAATTGATAATTTCATGGTTCAAGGTGGTTGTCCACAAGGGACAGGAACAGGAGGACCTGGTTATGATTTTGAAGATGAATTTAATTCTTCATTAAAACATGATAAGGGAGGTGTTTTATCTATGGCTAACGCAGGACCTGGAACAAATGGGAGTCAATTCTTTATTACACATATTGAGACACCTTGGCTCGATAATAATCATACAGTATTTGGAGAAGTGCATCATCAAGATGATTTAGATGTTGTAAATGATATAGTCCAAGGAGATAAAATTATATCAATTAAGATAATAGGTGATTTTTCCCCTGATTTAGAAATTCAAAATAGAATAGAAGAATGGAATAAAATTCTAGATAGTTAATTTAAAATCTTTTTTAATATCATCAAAAACAGGTACTGATTGGTTTAATATAAAATTAAAACAGACACTCGTTACGGTGCTAATACAAACAACTTCTTCTGTTTTTTCAGAAAATATTACAGAACTTACATCAAAACTTTTTGTACCTAATCTTGAAATTTTTTGTCCTATAATTAATGATGATGGATGTTTGACTTGACTTATATAATCTATTTTTACTGATGCTACAATTAATGATTTTTCTTTAAAATTAGTTTCCCATCTTTTAAAAAAAAGAGTCCTAGCATCTTCAATATAGCTTAAAAATGTAGCATTATTAATATGATTAAAAGCATCTAAATCTCTCCATCTTGTGTTAATATGATGTTTAAATGGGAAATCTTCTAATCTAAATTGTTTATTGGGTTTCATAGCTTGTTAGTAAGTTTTTTTATCATTAGTTCAATTGCATCTTTTTGAGCTCTAATTATATCTTCATCTATTAAGTTTTCAAAACCATTTAACAACTTAATATGTTCCCGTACTTTGTATGTAATTGTTATAAAAGGTATGTCAATCAGATCAAAAAGTTCAGATAAAACATAGCCCGAATATTGCCATGGGCCAGGAGTAATAATAATTCCATCAATCTTATTTCTATTATTCTGTATATAAGAAACAATTTTTGGCTCACTATGTGATTGAATAATTTTTAACTTTATATTTTTATCATTTGAGTACTTTCGAATACTGCTATTTACTTTATTGATTGTAACTTTAGTATTATTCTTAGCAGACCATAAGCCAAATAAATTTAAATTGGGTCCATGTATAATTAATATTTTCATATAGATAATTTAGATAATGATTTTTTATAAATTGAAAGAATTTTATTATGACATTCAAAAGCCATTATAGGCGTATCTTTTAATTTAAAAAAACCAGCTGATTGTGCATCATCGCCTGGAATTAAGTTTTCCCAATTATCAATTTTCATTGTTAATCCTAAAAGTAAGACATCCCCAAAAATAGAATTAAAGTGAGAACAGCTTCCAATTAATTGAACTGCTTCACCATCAAGGTTGGTTTCTTCTTTAAGTTCACGCTTAGCTGCATCCTCTGGTGTTTCACCAAGCTCAATAAAACCACCTGGTAAGCTCCATTCTCCCTTAGCTGGCTCAAATGCTCTTTTAACAAGCAGAATCTCATCATTTTTAATACATATTAAAGTAGCAGTTGGCTTAGGGTTTTGATAATGAATAGATTTACAATTTTTACAATGATATCTAATTTCACCATCCTTATTTGAATAAGAATTTTTTTTTGAGCACTGAGAGCAATAAATTAATTTTTTCATAATGAACTTTATAGACTTAATTTATAAATTAAGTATCTAATTATTTTATAATATATAATAAAAATGAACGATTCTAAAGATATATTAGCAGTTGGCTCAATAGCATTTGATACAATAGAAACTCCTAAAGGAAGGAGAGAAAAGATACTTGGTGGTTCTTCTACTTATTTTAGTGTATCATCATCATTATACACTAATGTTTCTTTAATTGGCATAGTTGGTAAAGATTTCAAAAGAGAAAATTGGGATATTTTTAAAAAATATAATATCAATGTTGATTCAGTAGAAAAAAGTGATGGTCTCACTTTCAGCTGGGGAGGTAAATACAATCATGATTTTTCAAAGAGAGATACTTTGTTTACTGAGCTTGGAGTATTTGAAAAATTTAAGCCAAATATTGTAAATAGTTACAATCAACCTATATTATACTTAGGAAATATTCAACCAGACTTACAATTTGATGTTATATCCAAAGTAAAAAAACCACATTTAATAGCTGCTGATTCTATGAATTTATGGATTGATTTATTTCCAGAAAAAGTAAAGGAGTTAATAAAAAAAGTTGATATTTTTCTTTTAAATGATGAAGAAGCCATCCAACTATCTGGTCATAATAATTTAAATAAAATAGTATCTGAATTTTTATCCTATGGACCAAAAATTGTTATTATAAAAATGGGTTCTAAGGGTTCAGTAATTGGTTTTGAAAATGAAATTATAAGAGTATCTTGTGTTCCTAACGTTGAGGTAGTTGACCCAACCGGTGCAGGAGATAGTTTTGCTGGTGGAGTTCTTGGTTATATAGCGCAACATGGATTGAAAAATCCTGTAAAAGCAGTGATGCATGGAACGGCTGTTGCTTCCTTTACTGTATCTGCTTTCGGTTTAGAAAATTTATATAATACTCAATTAAATATTGTTGATGAAAAAATTAAAGAAATTAAAATTTTATGATTGAGATTATTAATTTATTATTTGATATAATTAATTTTTTTTTAATTTCTAGAATAATTTTATCATGGTTTTCTCACAACAGATTTCACCCTATTATCAGAATTATATATAATTTTACAGACCCAATATTAATACCTTTTAGAAATATGATTAATCCTATTGGAGGAATTGATATTTCTCCATTAATCGTATTTTTTATTTTAAGATTAATTAGAGAATCTTTGATGAATTTTTTAATCTGATTTTTTATCACTAACAATAATTATAATGTTAACTAGCTATATTTTAGGATCATTAAACTTGAATGAATATCAATCTTTTATTGGTGATACAAATATGAATTCTATTATAAATACTTTTGATATAGCATCAGCTGTAAATATTGCTCTTGGAAATAATTAATTGAAATATTATTTATTTATATTATTGTTATTGTTTTCATGTGATAATCCTCTAATTAATACTGAGAATAAAAACTGTATCATTGAATTAGATGGGTTTTACGATGATTGCAACGTTTGTTCAGGAGGAACAACGGGTCATATCCCAAACTCTGATAAAGATTGTAGTGATGTTTGTTTTGGTTCGTCCACTTTAGATGGGTGTGGTATATGTGATGATAGTATAGATAATAATTGTAATCTTGATTGTAATGGTGTTGAAAATGGGCAGGCATTTTGGGATGATTGTAATAATTGTGTTGGTGGAAATACAAATTTAATTGCGAATAATCTAATGGATGATTGTGGTGTTTGTTTTGATTCTGATTCAAATTATGATCAATATGCGAATACGTCTAAAGATTTATGTGGTGTATGTAATGGAAATAATACTTCATGTAATATTGGATTATTAACTTTACAAAATTGGAATTTTTCAAAAATTGAGCTGTGGAATAACTCTGATTGCTATGGAATTCCATCATACATTATTAATGATATAATATGTTTAGAAAATAATAATAACTGTTTTAGTTATAGTCTTGATTTTTCTATAAATCAATTAATTGGATCTTTAGATTTTACACAAACAATTAATTTTAATGATGGAAGTTCAGAGGTACTTAGCGGTCAATGGTCAATTAACAATCAAGGGATATGTCTTGATTATATTTTAGAACAATATCAAGATGAATGCTATGATATAATTAATTTTGAAAATGATTTTTTTGATTGTGAAAATGATATATCATCATGTAATAATAATTCAGTTTACTTTACTTCTAAAAATAATGATACTAATCAATGCTCTAAAGAATCTTATGATTTTTTAAACACTGAAACGATACTTAATGAAGACATCCTATCAAATCTTTATAACTTTTCCCCTGCAATTATAAAAAATACTATCATTACTGCTACAAAATAATATGAAAGATTATCTGTTAACATGTCCTAGGGGTCTTGAAGAAGTAACAAAAACAGATATTTCTAAATATATTAAAGATAAGCCAAACATAGTAAATGGCGGAGTTGAATTTAGAGGTCATAAAAAAGATATGTATACAGTTAATTTATTTTCAAGAACGGGTATGCATTTATTAGAAAAGTTATTTGATTCTAAAATTTATGAATCTAA
This sequence comes from Fidelibacterota bacterium, assembly GCA_002707645.1. Lineage (GTDB taxonomy): Bacteria > Fidelibacterota > Marinisomatia > SCGC-AAA003-L08 > D37C17. The sequence continues at coordinate 70,531 of PANN01000009.1, forward strand.
AAAACTTTATTCACATATTTATAATCTTCCTTGGAGTAAATTTATTAAACCAGATACTTCTTTTATGATTAGAACTAAAATAAAATCTAATTTATTTAATAAATCAAACACTGTTACCTTAAAGATTAAGGATGCTATTGTTGATAATATCAGGAAAAATTTTGGTCAAAGACCATCAATTAATAAAGAATCCCCAGATATATCCTTATATGTAATTATTATAGATAATAAAATGACTATTTATGTAAATACATCGGGATTTCCATTATTTAAAAGAGGATATAGAACTAAAATTCATGCAGCTGGACTAAATGAATCCTTAGCAGCAGGATTGGTTTTATTAAGCAACTGGAATCCCAATACACCATTTTATGATATCATGTGCGGTTCTGGAACTATTCCTATTGAAGTAGCAATGATAGCTCATAACATTCCGCCTCGAATTAATCGAACTGATTATGCATTTAAAAAATTAGCAAGTTATGATTCTGATTTATGGGAAAGATTGCTTGAGGAATCAAAAAATAAAATTATCCATGATCAAGACTTCCGTATTTTTGGTTCTGACCATATTAGAGCAAATGTTTCTTTGGGATATGAAAGTAGTGTAAAAATAGGTTTAAAAAATAAAATAAAATTTTTTGTTAAAAATATTAAAGATTTTGTTCTAGATGAAACTGGTACAATTATAATTAATCCTCCTTATGGACACCGTTTAAATGATCCTAGTACAATTAATTTATTATACAAACAATTAGGTGACATATTTAAAACTAAATGTGCAGGTTGTAATGTATTTGTTTTTTCAGGTAATTTAGAGGCAGTAAAATCAATTGGATTAAGATCTAAAAGTAGGACTATTTTAAAAAATGGAAAAATAGATAGTAGGCTTTTACATTACCCAATTAAGGACGGTTCATATAAATAAAGGAGTTTAGTATGTATAAAATCACTTTAGTTCTCATTAATTTAATTTTTGGAAGCTTATTATTATTTAGTTACTATAATGGAGTAACAAAAAATCCTGACTTAACTACAAAGTTATGGGGAGGTGTTCCAGAATCTTTAAGAACATTTATTGTTGCATCAATGTTTATATCTGCTATTGGTTACTTCGTTTTCACTTCAAATTTTATTCTAAATGTTAATTTAGATGAAAAGAAATTTTTAGGAAAATTTCCTGGTTGGTCTTTACACATTGTTTATTTACTGATTCTAATACCATCAAGTCTATGGATTGATTTAACCTTTCAATACTTAAGAACAGGAGTTCCATTACATTGGGTTTATGTATTGTCTGCTTTGTATTGCGTTGGACTATCTTCTATTTTATTATTTTTATTTGTTGTTGATTCTGGGAATTCTAGTCAGTCAATTTATTTATTATCTGTAATTGGGGCTGGTTTTTTTGTTTTTCATACAATGTTTCTAGATGGTCTTTTATGGACAATATTTTTTCATTCTCCATTTAAATAAATAATTATTAATTATTAGCGGTTAAAGTATCTAAAAAATTATCATTAATATTTGTATGATCTATAATTTTACCATTTTTTAATTCAAAAATTCTAGTCGCAAGTGAAGATATAAACTCTCTATCATGGCTAGCAAATATAAGAGTTCCTTCATATTGACTTAATGCAGAGTTAAGAGATTCTATGGATTCAATATCTAAGTGATTAGTTGGTTCATCTAGAATGATAATATTAGGATTTTGTAAAATTAGTTTCCCAAATAGCATTCGTCTTTTTTCACCACCTGATAATATTTTTATAGATTTACCAATATCATCTTTAGAAAATAATAATCTTCCAAGTATAGATCTAATTTCTTGTTCACTATCTATAGTATTTGTCCATTGACTCATCCAATCAATTAGAGTTAGCTCCGAATCAATGTTTTCGTCTTCATCTTGTGCGAAAAAACCAATATTAGCATTTAATGACCAGTTGATCTTACCAGAATCTTTTTTTTGTTGGTCTACAATACAATTTAATAAAGTAGATTTTCCTATTCCATTTGGACCTAGAACAGCTATACGTTCTCCAACTTCTATTGAGAAATTAATTTTGTTTAAAACAACTAAATCATCATATTTTTTTGATAGATTTTTTACATCTAAAACATCGCTGTATATTTTTTTATTTTGTTTAAAACGAATAAAAGGATAAACACGACTTGATTTGGCGATATCTTCTAATTTTATTTTATCAATTAAGTTGGCACGGGATGTTGCTTGTTTAGCTTTTGAAGCATTAGCAGAAAATCGTCTTACAAATGATTTGAGTTCATCAATTTGTGCTTTTTTCTTTTTATTTTCATCTAATAATTTCTGTCTAGCTTGGGTAGCCGCAATCATAAATTCATCATAATTACCAGGATATAAACGAACTTCTCCATAATCTAAATCAGCTATATGAGTGCAAATATTGTTAAGAAATTTTCTATCATGTGATATTATAATCATGGTACTATCACTTTTTCTAAGAATATTTTCTAGCCAGCTAATAGTTCCTAAATCTAAATTATTTGTTGGCTCATCAAGTAGTAATATATCAGGATTTCCAAATAGTGCTTGTGCAAGCAGAACTCTTAATTTTAATCCCGGTGCAAGTGAGCTCATCTTTTTTTCATGAAACTCTAATGGAATACCCAATCCTATTAATAATTTATTTGCATCGACTTCTGAAGTATATCCTCCTAAATCAGAAAATTGAATTTCTAAATCTGCAACTTTAATACTCTCTTTTTCACTCATTTCACTGAGATTATAAATTCTTTCACGTTCTAACTTAATATCCCATAAATTTTTATGTCCCATTATAACACAATCTATAATTTTTATTTCTTCATAAGCATATTGATTTTGTTTTAATGTTGCTACTCTACGATTAGATTCAATTTTTATACTTCCTGAGGACGACTCCATGTCACCAGATAATATTTTCATAAAAGTTGACTTACCTGAACCATTCGCTCCAATAAGTCCATATTTATTCCCCTTTGAAAAAGTAATATTAATACCTTCAAATAAAGGTGAAGAACCAAATTGTTTTGAAATATTATTAGTTGATATCATGTTTTAATTTATTTTAGTATATAAATGAATTAATTTATTAATATTTATTTATCTCATTCATAATTTCATCTGTAATTAAATCATATGATTTAAGAGAGTTTAAATTTTCTTTTAATTGAGATAATTTTGAAGCTCCAAGAATAACCGAACTAACATTTATATTTTTTAAACACCATATAATTGCTAGTTGTGATGATTTAATACCGATTTTTTTTGCTAGATTATTAATTTTTTTTATTTTATTAAAATCAATTTCATCCATTGTATCTGAAAGCCATTCATATCCTTTAACTTTGAATCTTGATTTATTGGGAACTCCCTCATTATATTTTCCCGTTAATAAACCTGAAGCTAAGGGTGACCATATTGTTGAACCGATTTTATATTTTTTAAATATATTTTTATATTCTTTTTCAAATCTATCTCGAAATAATAGATTGTATTGAGGTTGCTCCATAGAAGGACCTCTTAGATTAAATTTTTCTGCATACTTGAAGGCTTCTTTTATTTCTTTTGAACTCCACTCTGAGGTTCCCCAGTATAAAATTTTACCTTGAAGCATTAAATCATTCATAGCGTAAACTGTTTCTCCTATTGGAGTTTCTGGGTCTGGCCTATGACAAAAAAATAAATCTAAATAATCAACTCTTAATCTTTTAAGTGCAGCATTACATGCATCGTGTATATGCTTCTTTGATAAGCCTCTTTGAGTTGGAAGTTCGCCACCCCAGAATACTTTACTAGAAACTATATAAGTATCTCTATCCCACCTAAGTTTATTAAATATATTACCCATTAATACTTCTGATTCTCCTGATGCATACGCTTCAGCATTATCAAAAAAGTTAACTCCTCTTTCATATGCATAAGACATACATTCCATTGCTTCTTTTTCTTTTAATTGATTAACAAATGTAACCCATGAACCAAATGATAGTTCACTAATCTTTAGACCAGAGTTACCTAAATTTCTATATTTCATAATTATGGACCTTTAATTATTGCAATTCCAACATATTTCAAAATTAAATGGATTTACATTCTCACATTTTTCACATAGCCATTCTTCAAGATTATCATTTAATTTCAGATTGTTTTCATAGTTAGCTATTATTTTTTTAGATTCATCATATTTATTTTTAGGAACTAAAATATTTACTTGAACGACATCTACAGGTAATTCTCCAATACCAATAGATAGATTCCCTCCTAACAATTGTGATTTAATTAGATTTTTATTTAACAGCCCTTTAATAAAATATGCTTCATGATTATTGGCTGCTTTATATAATAACTGGTAGTTCATTTTAGGATAATTTTTGTTTAAGAATATCAATAATTTTATCAATTGAAATTCTTTCTTGTTTCATTGTATCCCGATCTCTTAATGTAACCGTATTATCTTCCAAAGTATCATGATCTACTGTAATTCCGAAAGGTGTCCCGGCTTCATCTTGCCTTCTATACCTTTTGCCTATAGATCCACCTGAATCAAAAAATGAAGCTATTCCAGAATTTTGTATTTCATCTACTATTTTTTGTGAAACTTCAGGCATATTATTTTTATTCATTAAAGGGAATACAGCCACTTTAATAGGCGCAATTTTAGGGGATAGTTTTAATACTGTCCTGGACTCACCATTTACATCTTCTTGAGTAAATGCATCAGCAAGAATTGTAAGAAAAGCTCTATCAACACCAGCAGAAGACTCTACAACTGCAGGAACAAAATGTTCATTATTGATTTGATCAAAATAAGTAAGTTTTTTATTACTTGCGCTCATATGTTGGTCCAAATCGAAAGTTCCTCTATCTGCGATACCTTCTAATTCCGACCATCCAAAATCAAATTTATATTCTATATCATAACATGCAGATGAGTAATGAGCTAATTCATCTGGTCCATGAACTCTTAAACGTAATTTATCTTTTTTTATTCCAAGTGATTCAAACCAATTCATCCTTTGTTCACACCAGTATTGTAGCCATTTGTTAGTATCATCAAGTTTACAAAAAAATTCCATTTCCATCTGTTCAAATTCTCTTGTTCTAAAAATAAAATTACCTGTAGTAATTTCATTTCTAAAAGCTTTTCCAATTTGGGCAATTCCAAATGGGAGTTTTTGCCTTGAGGTAGATTGTACATTCTGAAAGTTAACAAATATTCCTTGAGCTGTTTCAGGTCTAAGATATGCTATTGAGGATGAATCATCAACAGGTCCAATATTTGTTTTAAACATTAGATTGAATTGTCTAATATTTGTCCAGTCACCAATTTCTTTTGTTTGAGGGTCAATAATACCAGATTCTTTCATTATACTACCGCTATCCTCTTGGTTATTAATTAGATTTAGAACAATTTTAGTAATTAATTCATCATTAGAGTTTATATCTAATTTTTTTGATATATTTTTTATAGTTTCATCGGATTGATTTTCTAATAAGTGATCAACTCTATAGCGTTTTTTTGAAATTTTGTTATCAATTAAAGGATCATGAAAGTTTTCGACATGACCGCTTGCTTTCCAAACATTAGGATGCATTAAGATTGCTGCATCCATACCAACAATATTATTTCTAGAAGTTACCATGAATTGCCACCATTCATTTTTTATATTTCTTTTAAGTTCAACTCCTAGAGGGCCATAATCCCAAGTTGAACCAAGACCTCCATAAATTTCACTGCTTTGAAACACAAATCCTCTTTGCTTTGATAAGGAAGTTAAAATTTCTAAAATTTTTGCATTATCTTTAATGGTAGCCATTTATTTCCTCTTGTAAAATTTTTTCTTTGGTTTTTTATTTTTAATCATTTCAATAGCTGTTTCTAAATCTAAGTCATTATAATCTAGGTCCTTTGGTAGGGTTACATTAACTTTACCATTAGTAACATACATTCCATATCTACCATCTTTAATTACAACAGTATTTTTTTCATGTTCACCAAGAGTTTTTAAAGCTGATGATTCTTTTTTTGTCTGACTTAATAATTCAATTGCTCTTTCAGTAGTAATTTCAAGTACATCATCAGATTTAGGAATAGTACAATTTTTACCACTACATTTTAAATAAGGTCCATACCTACCGATATCTTTAATGATTTTTTCATTGTTAGTAGGGTTAATACCAATCTCTTTTGGCATTTCAATAATCTGAGCTGCGATTTCATTTGTAATATTCTCTTCTGTAATACCTTGAGGTAGAGATTTCATTTTTTTGCCAAGCTGAATATAAGGACCGAATCTTCCTTTTTTGAGTAATATTGACTCATTTGTTTTTTTATCAACTCCCATTTCTCTTGGACCAGCTTTTTTATTATCAAAATATTCGTTTATTTTTTCTCCAGAAAGTTCACTTGGAATAATATCTGAATCAAGATTAACACGTTCATCACCATTTTGTGCATATAGACCATATCTTCCAATTCTTATTTCGAATTCATTGGTTTTATATTTCATAGCAGTAATTAGTCTTGATTTATCTTTATCACATTCTTGGTCTAATTGATTTTTTAATCCACTAGACCCATCTTTACTAAAATAAAAATTATTTAGAAAATCTTCTTTTTTTTCTTTTCCTAGCGATATTTCATCTAGAGAGTTTTCCATATTAGAAGTGTATTCTAAATTGACAAGATCTTGGAAATAACTTTCAAGAAACTGAACAATGGCATATCCTGTTAAAGTAGGAATTAATGAACCCTTAGAATTATTAGCATAACCTTTGTCTTGTATTTTTTTCATTATAGCTGCATATGTTGAAGGTCGACCAATACCGAGTGCTTCCATTTCCTTCACTAGAGATGCTTCCGTAAATCTACTAACTGGTTTAGTAAAATGCTGTTTTGGTATAATATTACTCCACGTAACTGTATCACCTTTATTTACGAAAGGTAATACTTTTTCCATATCATCTAATGTAGCATTTGGATCATCTGAACCTTCAACGTAAGCTCTTAAAAATCCAGGGAAAAGAATTGTTTTTCCCGATGCAGTAAAAAGATGCTTTCCATCAGATATATTTAATTTTGTTTGCTCTACTTTAGCTGATTTCATTTGTGAAGCTACAGTTCTCTTCCAAATCAAATCATATAATCTGTATTCTTGATTTGAAAGTTTTTCTTTTAAAGATTGAGGGTCTTTAAATGTTGAGCCAGCTGGCCTTATAGCTTCGTGTGCTTCCTGCGAGTTTTTCGCCTTACTTTTATAGATTCTTACTTTTTCTGGCAAATATTCACTACCATATTTTTCTTTAATTAAACTTCTAGCAGCATTCAAAGCTTCTGTTGATAAATTAATTGAATCAGTTCTCATATATGTAATAAGTCCTTCTTCATATAAAGTTTGTGCAGATCTCATCACCTGATTTGAATTCATATTTAATTTTCTAATACCTTCTTGCTGAAGAGTTGATGTTATAAATGGAGCATAGGGGTTTTGAGTCCTCGGTTTTTTTACTACATCCTCAATTTTCCAAGAATTTTTTTAAATTGATTCTATTAAATCATCGGATGTTTTTTTATTAAGAATAATTGAGTTTTTATTTTCAAGTTCACCAGTAGTCTTATTAAAAGAGTTGCCTGTAGCAATATTTTTTCCATCTATGGATACTAATTTACTAAAAATAGTATCTCCTTTAAATTTGAATTCTCCCTGTAAATCCCAAAATTCATTTTGTTTAAAATTAGATCTCAGTTTTTCTCTGTCTACTAGTATTTTTACAGCAGGACTTTGAACTCGACCAGCTGATAACCCTCCCTTTACATTAAGCCATAGTTTTTTAGATACTAAAAACCCAAAAAGTCTATCAAGAAATCTTCTGCATTCCTGAGCATTTACTAAATGAAGATCAATTTCTTTTGTATTTTTTATAGATTCTTTAACTGCCTTGGGAGTAATTTCATTAAAAACCATTCGTTTGACAGGAATTTTTGGTTTTAATTCATCGACGAGATGCCATGCAATTGCTTCTCCCTCTCTATCAGGGTCAGTTGCGATATAAATAGTACTAACATTTTTTAAAGATTTTTTAATTTGCTTCAGAACATCTTTTCCTCTTGGTGATACAACATAGGTAGGTTTAAAACCATTATCAATGTCTAGTCCTAAGTTTTTTTCAGCTAAATCTCTCACATGCCCTACAGAGGCTTCAATTTCATAATTTTCTTTCCCAAGAAACTTTTTCAAGGTTTTTATTTTTGATGGTGACTCAACAATAATTAAACTTTTAGAACTCATAATATAAAATAATCCTTAATTAATATTTTAAAATTACACATAAATCTTATTTTACAACATATATTATTTTTAATTTACTTTAATGAAATTTAAAGGTCAAATATCAAAAATGATTTCTGATATAGCAAATCCAATCCAATATTCTTTACCAATTGGGGAAAAAAAATTAATATTAAATAAATATATTGGTAAAGTAATTAAAATTGATTTTAATGACGAAATCAGATGTATTAATTGTAATAATAAAATAAAAAAAACCTATATGCAAGGATACTGTTATCCGTGTTTTATTACATTGCCACAAACTGAAGATTGTATTTTTAAACCGCATTTATGCAGGGCTCATTTAGGAGAAGCAAGGGACATAGATTGGGCAGAAAAAAATTGCTTATCTCCAACTTATGTTTATTTATCTTTAACCAGTAATCTGAAGGTAGGAGTGACAAGGCATAACCATATTCCATCAAGATGGATCGATCAGGGAGCTCACTTTGCAATAAAATTTGCTGTAACACCGAATAGGTATTTAGCAGGTTTAATTGAGTTAGAAATTTCAAAACATATATCAGACAGAACTCAGTGGAGAAAAATGATATTAGGACAATATGAAAAATTGGATTTATTACAAAAAAAAGATGAATTACAATATCAATTACCAGGCGAATTAAAAAAATATTTGTTAAAAGATGAAAAAATAATTGAATTAAAATATCCAGTCATTCAAAATCTAGATAAAATAAAATCATTTAATATTGAAAAATTTAAAAGTATAGATAAAAAATTAATTGGTATAAAAGGACAATATTTAATATTTGATGATAATCATGTTTTAAATGTTAGAAAGTATACAGGCTATAATTTTACTATCTCAAGTCTTTAACTAATATAATATTGACTAATAAAATTATATCTGAAATATTTATAATTTCATTACTATCCAAGTCACAATCAGAATTTTAAGCAGATTTGTTATAAAAAGTAATTTTAGGCTTTGATTTTTTTATTACAGTATCATAAGTAATGGTACATGTTTTAACATTCTCTTTTAAAGGGATATCATACATAATATCAATCATTATTTTTTCTAAAATTGATCTTAGTGCTCTTGCCCCAGTATTTCTTTTTAATGATACTCTAATTATTTCATCAATAGCATTTTCAGTAAATATAAGCTCAACATTATCAATTTCTAATAAATACTTAAATTGCTTTATAATTGAATTTTTTGGTTCCAGAAGTATTGATTTCATTAATTTTTTTGTAAGATTTTCAAGACAAGAAATAATTGGTAGTCTACCAATTAATTCAGGAATAAAACCATATCTAACAATATCTTCAGGTTTAATAAAGTTTAGAAAATCATTTTTTAAAAGTTTATTTTTTTTCTTTCTATTAAACCCAATTTCTCCACCTTCTAATCTATTATTAATAATTTTTGAAATGCCATCAAATGTACCTCCACACATAAACAAAATATTTGTTGTATCAATTTTAACAAGTGGTTGTTCAGGATGTTTTCTGCCTCCTTTAGGAGGAATGTTTGCAATAGTTCCTTCAAGAATTTTTAATAATGATTGCTGTACGCCTTCACCAGAAACATCTCTTGTAATAGATTGATTGACATTCTTTTTTGTTATTTTATCAATTTCATCTATATAAATAATACCTTTTTGAGTTTTTTCGATATCATAGTTTGCTTCATGATATAATCTTACCAAAATATTTTCAACATCTTCACCCACATATCCTGCTTCAGTTAAAACAGTAGCATCAACTATAACAAATGGAACATTTAAGATATTTGCTAGTGATTTTGCTAGTAGTGTCTTCCCAGTTCCTGTTGGACCTACCAAGAGAATATTGCTTTTATCAATATGAATTGAATTTTTTTTAGAAAAATGTTCAAGTCTTTTGTAGTGGTTATAAACTGCAACTGAAACAATTTTTTTAGCATTATCTTGTCCAATTACATATTTATCTAATTGCTTTTTAATTTCATGGGGTTTTGTAATGGTTAAATTNAATTTATTTTGGGAGTTAATTAATTTGAAAGATTTATCAATACAAAAATTACAAATATGACAATTTTCTCCCTCAATTAATTGATCATAATTATTATAATCTGATTGACAAAAAGAACAAATAGCTAGTGATTCTGGTGATATTTCTCTACTCATTATTTACTTTTGAGGTTTAATAATTTTATCAATTATTCCGTAATCTAGTGCTTTTTCAGCTGACATAAAATGATCTCTATTTGTATCGGANTCAATCTTCTTGATGGATTGACCTGTATTTTTACTTAATATTTTATTTAATTTATCTCTAAGGAATAAAATTTCTTTGGTNTGGATTTCAATATCAGAGGCCTGGCCTTGAGCTCCTCCTAAAGGTTGGTGTATCATAACTCTCGAATTTTCTAATGCCATTCTTTTACCATTAGTACCCATGCTTAGTAGTATTGCAGCCATACTTGCAGCTTGCCCCATACATATTGTAGATATTTTTGGTTTTATGTAATTCATTGTATCTAAAATTGCAAAGCCAGAAGTTATTAATCCACCTGGAGAATTAATATACATATATATATCCTTATCAGGATTATCTGCCTCTAAGAAAAGAAGTTGTGCAATAATTGTACTGCTTACGGTATCATTTATTGAAGATCCCAAGAAAATAATTCTTTCTTTTANTAATCTAGANTATATATCAAAAGCTCTTTCTCCATTTGCAGTCTGCTCAACAACCATAGGAATTAAACTGTTTTTATTCATATTAATCCTTTTATTTTTTNTTTCTTAATTTATCAGTTGAACTTTCATTCACTTTGTTAACAAAAAATTCTTCTAATTTTTCATACAACTTTTGATTTAATAAGTCTTCCTGTAATTTTTGTTTATTTTCAACTTCTAAATAATATTTTTTAATTTCTTTCTTATAATTTTCATTCTTTTTCATTTGATCNTCTATAAAATCATTAACATCTTTATCGTTGACATTGATTTTTTCAGTTTCAAATAATGTATTTCTTATTAAAATCCATTTAACCGAATTCTCTGAGTTTTTATTTAATGTATCAGAAACTTTGGATTCATCAAATTCTTGATTCATTTGCTGGTATTGTTTTTTATATTCTTCAATTAAATAGTTTTTATAATTATCAATCATTGATTTAGGTGCATCCAGCTTTGTGTTATCAACAAAATAATCAACTATTTTGTTATGGTACGTTTTTTTATTTTCTGCATCTAAATCATTTTGAATTTTTTTTAATAAGTTAGATTTTAACTCCTTTAAACTTTTCAATGCTGGATCAATTAGCTTCAGAAAATCAGTATTAAGTTCGGGTAATATTTGTTCTTCAATATTATTTATTTTAACTAAATAATTAACTGGTTTTGTATCTTGCTCTATTTTAACTTTTATTTCATCACCAATTTTCTTGCCAATAAATTTTTTAGCTATATTACCAGAAAAAAGGCCTTCTCCAATTTTAACAAAATGATTTTTTAAAACACTACCCTCAACAATGTTACCTTCTCCATCCAATTTATTAAAATCTCCATATATAAAATTTCCAGATTTAATAGACCCTCTGACAGACTGGTTTTTAGCATGTTTTGTTTGTAAGTCAAGCAATGCATCGTCTACATCTTTATTGCCAGCGATATACTTTTCTGTTTTAATTGTAACTTTCTTTTTAAAATCTGGAAGTTTAAAATCTGGCTTAATTTCAAAAGATATCTCAAGTTCTAAATCAGACATTTCTTTAAAGTTGGCATTTGTAACTTGACCTTGATTAATTGGATTTAGCTTTAACTCTAATAACGCTTCTTTGTAGTATTTATTAATTGCTAAGTCTAAAAACTTTGCTTCGATTGATGCTGTATAATTTTTTTTAAATAATATTAGAGATTGTCCAAATACCTTGCCTTTTCTACCGCCAGGAGGTGTGTAATTAGATTTAAACTTATTAAATTCCGCTTCATAGTCAGATTTAAGATCATCCCATTTAACATTTATTCTAAGTTTTTTGGTAAAACTATTGGTACTTTTTAAATCTAATTTCATCTTGTATTTAATTTCATTTTTTTATTATAAAAATTTCTTTATAAGTTATAATTAATTCTATGAGAAAAGAAACTCTATATAATAAAAAAAGTAAAACAGAGTTAAAAAAAAAATTAGAAAAAGAAAATTTCAAACGAAAAACTTTATCTTTTTATAAATACGTTGAGCTAAATAACCTTCATGATTTAAGAAATAATATTTATAGATGTTTGAATGATTTAAATATTCTAGGTCGAATTTATATTTCAAAAGAAGGTATCAATGCTCAGATAAGCATACCTATAATAAATATAAAAAAATTTAAAAATTCTTTAAAAAATGAATTTAATTTTGGAAGTTTGAATTTTAAAATTGCAGTTCAGGATGGGACTTCATTTTATAAGTTAGCTGTAAAAATAAAAACGGAAATCGTTGCTTATAATATTTCGTCTAATGAATATAATATGAATAATACTGGCAAGCATTTAGATTATAGGGAATTCAACAAATTAATTGATCAAGGAGCAATAGTTTTAGACATGAGAAACTATTATGAAAGTGAAATAGGAAAATTTGAAAATGCAATTATTCCCGATGTTGTAAGATCTGATGAGTTATTGCCAGAAGTTAAAAAAATATTAAAAGATAATAAAGATGATAAGATATTGCTTT
>PANN01000010.1 GCA_002707645.1 Fidelibacterota bacterium
TAACATAAAATGACTAGTATAATTAATTGAAATTAATAAAAATGTAAAATATAGTAAATAAACATTAACTACATATAAAAAAACCTCCTAAAAAGGAGGTTTTTTGTACCCTCGACACGACTCGAACGTGTGACCCTCTGCTTAGAAGGCAGATGCTCTATCCAGCTGAGCTACGAGGGCAATATAATTCTTAAATAGAATAACTAAATTTACAAAATTTTAAAAATGATAATTAAGGTTTAATTTAAGATTAGTTGAATCTTCTTCTAAATCGAAAGAAATAATTCTATTATGCTTTTTCATGATACTTAAAACATCAAAAGATGAAATAACTCTATTAATAATTAATCCTGCAGCTAAATATGTCTTAAACTTATCATACTTCTCACTTTTGTTTCTTGTCCTATCATATTTCAAACGATTATCATTGTTATTTTGCCAATTCCAATGAAATCCGTCTTCTAAATAAACATCTTCATATTGACCCGTTAAAAGTTTATAAGCATTATATTCTTCTAAATTATTAAAGTTACCTACGTTTGCAGCAAATAAATCATTTTTACCAGTCCAATTAACACCTGCATTAATTGCTCCAAGCAATTGATAATCATTTTCATATGATTTATTCAAATCTCTAAAAATATNGAACCCTATCCAAAGAGCAGTTTCTTGGAACATAATGTATCGTGCTCTTTCTTTTATATAGGTTATATTTTCAATATCGTTTTCTTTATATAAAGCATTATATTCACTTAATTCACCCCATCCTGGGAAAACCNATGATTTTAATATCGGTGAAGATAATCCAATTGTTAAGAAAATAGATAAATAAATAAATTTAGATGTTTTTTTCATATCTGAATAAAGTTTTTAAAAATAGTACCCCTATTATAATGAACAATAGTTGAGCAAAAATGTTCCCAAATTTAGTATAAAAAGTTTTATAATTAGTACTTTTTATATTATCAATCATTACAGCCTCAGTATTTAACTTTGTTTTTTGTATAACTTCTCCTCTAGGGTCTATAATCATTGAAATACCAGTATTAGCACATCTAAGCACAGACTTTCTATTTTCAATTGCTCTGAAAATTGACTGTCTAGCATGTTGTACCGGTTCTGGTCCGTATTCGTACCAAGCATCATTAACTAAAAATGTAATAAAATCAGCACCTTTATTTACATGTCTTCTATTAATTTCTGGAAAAACTGATTCATAACAAATTAAAGATGAAAATTTGTAATTTTTAAAATAAAACAAGACATCTTTTTTACCNCTAGAATAATTTGCTACACCTAAATTAATATTTGATAAAAATGGAAATGTTTCTGATAATGGAACTTGCTCAGCTAATGGAACTGGTCTTTGTTTATTATAAATAGATTTAACCCCGTCTTTATCAAATAAAACGACTGAATTATATACTTTTTTATCATCATAAGTAATATCTCCAGATAGAATAGAAATATTATTTTTTAGTAATAATTTCTCTTTTATATATGTAAATGTTTTCCCATTATTAATATTATGAAATGGTAATGCTGCTTCTGGCCATAATATCAAATCAATACTATCAGTTAAAGAATCTTTTGATTGATTAATTAGTTTATTTAATAGTTCATCACCTTTGGAATAGTCTCTTGAATCAAACAATGTTATGTTTGGTTGAATTATAGAAATTTTTAAATCATTTAGATAATAGTCATCTACATTATTATAAAGATAATAACCCATTATCCAAGGAGTAAAAAAAACAAAAATGAATAAATAAATTTTATTTGATGATTTTTTAATTAAGAAAGAATATATAATGACATTTAAAATTGTAATCCAAAAAGATAATCCATAAATACCTGTCAATTCTACAATCTGAATTGGATATAAATAATCAGTCTGAGTATTAGCTAAGCTTATCCAAGGGAAAGCTAAAAGACCGTATGATTTAATATACTCAACTAATGTCCAAATAAATGGGATTAAAAAAATACTGTAATATCTATAATATTTTTTCAAATAAAACCAAATCAGAAAAATTATAACCGTATTAAAACTCAAATAAATAACTGTAAATATCATTGAGACAAATGCAACGATTTTAGTTGTTCCTATATTTTGAGCTAGCCAGTAAATAGAAATTAAATGATATGTGAATCCCCATAAAAAAGAATATTTAAAAACTTTTTTATAANATTTTANTTCNTCNATAATAAAAAATAGNGGNACNAGNGAAAACCATACTAAAAAACCTANATTATATNNCAATTGTGATAAACCAGTNAAAGCTGCAGANAGNATAATAAATAATAGNTTTTTATTTTTCAACATNATNTAAATAATTTTGTAAAAATAATGCTGCNGCTGTCATATCTATATCTTTTTTATTGTGTCCAGTTTTAATTCCTTGATTTATCAGAGATTTTTTTGCTTCAATCGAGCTTAATCTTTCATCAACAATAATAACATCTATATCTAAAGTATTTGATATATAATCTATAAAACTTTGAACTTTGTGAGTTTGTTCAGAATAAGTATTTTTTAAAGTTTTTGGAAGACCAATAACAATTTTTTTTACCTCTTTTAATTTTATAATACTATTAATATCCTTTAATAAATCTTCTTTTGAATTATTTTCTATAGTTTTATAAGGCTTTGCTATTATATGCAAAGGATCCGACAAAGCAAGCCCAACTTTCTTATCTCCATAATCAATAGCAAGTATTCTATTTAGCATATTTATTATAAAGCCTATCTTTAATTTGTTTACCAGGTTTAAATACTATTTTTTTTCTTTCAGGTATAATAACTTTTTCTTTAGTTCTAGGATTAAGAGCATTAAATCTTCCCTTAGTTTTGAATATATTAAAAACACCAAAATTTCTTACTTCCAGATTTATAATGTCTGATTTTTCAGTAAACATTTCTCTAAGTATTTCAAAGAAACAATCTGTAATTATTTTACTATCATTATTTGAAACATTTAATTTGTATGAAGCTCTTTTAATAATATCATTCTTCGTATATTTTTTTTCATTATTTAAACTCTCTTAAAATCAATAGGATTAATATTTTTAAATATTCTTTTTTTCAATCTATTTAATTCTTTTATATCATAAATCTCTATAATCATAAGACATGTTGCTATACCATCAGAAGCATTTATATCAACACTTTTGATATTAATATTCATTGAAGATGTTGATTCCGTTAAATCCTTTAATAAATGCTTTCTATCTTCAATTTGAATTTTTAATCTGACTAAAAAAGAAGAATTTCTTGCAAAGTCCCACTCAACTTCAATAAATCTATTTTTAAATTTTTCTATAGGAGCATTTTTACAGTTAGTTCTATGAATTGTAACACCTCTTCCTTTTGTAACGTAACCTATAATACTATCACCAGGGATTGGACTGCAGCATTTAGGGAACGATATTAGTGCGTTAGAAATTCCTCCAACTTTAACTCCCTTTGCAACTCCTCTAGCTTTATTAAGAAACTTTCTGGTTAATGAATCCTCCTTAAAATTATTAGATACAGATTGATTTACTAATGATTCATCATATTTAATTATAACATCATCAATAATAATTTTACCCTTAGCTATATTTGAATAAATAATATTAGAATTATTAAAACCAAGTATTTCAGGTTCTTTATCTATTTTCTTCATAAGATTAATATGATTAATTTTTCTAAGATATTTTTCAACAATTTCTTTTCCAAGGACAATAGATGCTAATTCTTCTTTTTGTTTTATAAATTTTTTAATATGAGTTTTAGCTTTAGTTGTTTGAACAATTTTCAACCATGCTTGATTTGGAAAATGGTTATTTGAAATTATTACTTCAATTTTATCACCATTTTTTAGTTGGGTATTTAATGGTACTAATTTACCATTAACTTTTGCACCCTTACATTTCATGCCAACTTGTGTGTGAATTGAAAATGCAAAATCTATAGGTGTAGAACCAACTTTTAGCTTATGAACATCACCCTTAGGTGAAAAAGTAAAGATTTCATTATCAAATAAATCTACTTTTAATAATTCCATCATTTCTTGAGGATCTCTATTACCATCTTGTAACATATCAACTAAGTCTCTCAACCATGATATATGTTTATCAAGCTCTTTATCTTTTGAGGGATGATTTTTATTTTCCTTATATCTCCAATGAGCTGCAACACCAATTTCTGCTAATTTATCCATTTCAACTGTTCTTATTTGAACTTCAGTCATTTCTCCATTTTCTCCAAATACCGTCGTATGAATTGATTGATAACCATTGCTTTTAGGTGTAGCTATGTAATCTTTAAATCTTTTTTGGATAGGCGTATATAATTGATGTATAATTCCTAAAACAATATAACAATCTTCTAACTTATTAACAATAATTCTAACAGCAATCAAATCATATAATTCACTTACAACTTTTCCTTTATTTTCTATTTTCTTATGTATAGAATAATAATGCTTAGGTCTTCCGAAAGGTTTAGTATCAATTTTATAGTTTTTTAATTGAATTTGTATTGGTTTAATAAAATTATCAATGTATTTCTGTCTTTGTTTTTTTGTTGAATTTACTTCCGAAACAATTTTTTTATATGAATTAGAATTTAATATTTTGAAACACAAATCTTCAAATTCCATTTTGATTTTATTCATCCCAAGTCTGTGCGCTAAAGGAGCATACAATTCTATAGTTTCTAAAGCTATTCTCTTTTGTTTATCTTTAGGTAAAAATTTTAAAGTTTTCATATTGTGTAATCGATCAGAAAATTTAATAATAATAACTCTTAGATCTTTAGATATTGATAAAAACATTTGCATGAAATTCTCTACTTGTCTCCTCTCAATATTCCTGTATTTAATACCCGATAATTTTGAAACTTGTTTAACCAAATTAGCAATTTCAGAATTAAACTCATTAGATAAAATTTCATAAGTAATATCAGTATCTTCAATTGTATCATGAAGTAAGCCAGCTATAATAGTAGACAGGTCCATATTCCAATCTATTAATTGTTTTGAAACAGAGATACAATGTGTGAAATATTCTTCCCCAGATTTTCTTTTTTGGCCTTTATGTGCGGCTAGACCTATGTTGTAAGCTTTAAATAAGAACGCTATATCATTTTCTCTTAGTATATATTGTTCTGGAAATTTTTTTAAAATTTTTTTGAAGTCAGAGTCAATCTTGCTATTCGAAAATGGCAAAATATTTTTTAAAGATTGAATAATCATTTACTAATTAGGTATATTTTGATAATCTGAATCTGATGAAGAGAAATCCATATTCATAAATCTTGCATACTTATCAATAAATGTGACTTTCACTAATCCTGTAGGACCATTTCTATGTTTAGAAACAATTATTTCAGCTAGTCCTTCATCTTCTTCATTTTTTGAATAAACATATTTTCTATATACAAAAAGAACAACATCTGCATCTTGTTCAATTGCGCCACTTTCACGTAAATCTGACATAATTGGTCTATGATCTGTTCTAGATTCTACAGCTCTAGATAATTGAGATAAAGCAACAACAGGAATATTTAATTCTTTAGCAAGAGCTTTTAATGATCGTGAAATATATGAAATTTCTTGTTGTCTACTTTCATGGTTAGGAGCATGTAATAACTGAATATAATCAATAAAAATAATGTCAATATCTTTTTCAGCTTTTAATTGCCTCGCTTTTGCTCTTAATTCCATTATATTTAGATCAGCTGTATCGTCGATGAAGAGTGAAGACTCAGATAGATTATTAGCTGAGTTAGATAATTTTTTCCATTCGTGCTTTGGTAACTTACCAGTTCGAACTAAATGACTATCAATTTTAGATTCAGATGTTACAAGTCTTTCTACTAATTGTTTTGAAGACATTTAAAGACTAAAAAAACCTATTTTCATTTTATGATCTAAAGCTGCATTTCTGGAAAAATTTAATGCTAAAGCTGTCTTACCCATAGAGGGTCTTCCAGCTAAAACTATAAAATCACTTTCTTGAAAACCAGATAGTAGATTATCCAAATCATAAAAGCCTGAAGGAACACCAGTCAGAGCTCCTGACTTTCTATTTCCCCAAGAATCTAATACTTCGTGTAGAATAGGCTCAATTTCTCTAAATCTACCTTTTTGAACATCTTTAGATATATCAAATAAAATCTGTTCTGCCTTATCCAAAACATTGTTAGCATCTTCAGTACTTGCATATGCTTCTTTTTGTATATCAATTGATACTGAAATTATTCTTCTTAATATTTGTTTTTCTTTAACAATATTAGCATAGTATTCAACATTCTGTGCCGATGGTGCGTTGTCAGTTAATCCAGTTAAATAATGATAACCACCTATAAGCTCTAATTCCTTATTTTTTTCAAGTTGATTACCTAAAGTCACATAATCGATATTTTTATTATCATTAAATAAACGCTGCATATTTTTAAAAATAACAGCATTTGATTTATCATAAAAACTTTCAGGGGTTAAATTCTGGATTGCTTTTGATACAGATTCTTGATTAATTAACATACACCCTAAAACTGACTGTTCAGCTTCTTTTGAATTAGGATCAATTTTTCCACCATTAATATTTTTTAATTTATTGCTATCCATTTAAATATCTATCTCTTAAAAATTTAAAATCATCCCATACGTATCTTTTTAAGTTTTGGTTTTCAATTAAATCTATAGGATGATACGTATGCATTAAATCTATATTTTTATATTTATAAAGATTACTTCTGAGACAATCAGTATCTTTATCTTTATTTAAAAATTTTGCACCAAGAGATATAATTATTTTTTTGTTATTTAATTTCTTATCAAAAGAATTACAAATCATATTATTAATTTCAAAATCAGCAATTCTTGTAACTCTAATTATTTGAACATCTGTATAACTTAAACCAATTGATTTTAAAATATTTTTAAACAAATCATGCGATTTTTTAATTCTAGACTTAAAGGAGATTTCATTTGTAATTATGAAATCTTCTACAAAAACTATATCTGATTCTTTATTGCCGATTGATTCTAATGAAAAAGATTCTTGCTTTATATTACCAACAAAAATTTCAGAACTATAAATATCTCTATATTGAAGCAAATATTTATCTATTTCATTTTTCATCTTCTGCATTAGTATCGGCATAGGATGAATATTCAAGATCATTATCAAGTAATTCATCCATTGCTAAAGCAATAGATTTTGGTTTTCCAATAATATCAGTATCTATTTCATTTAACTGTTCAGTATCTTCAATATTTAATAATGATTCCATCTCAATGAATCTTTTATCTATTATTTGTCTAGATCTTTTTGAGATTAACATAATATTCTTATAAATATTTTCTTTATTTTTATAAAACTTTTTAAATGATACAGCTTCAACATTCATTATAAATTCTCCTTAATTTTATTGTTAATTTCATCAGTTGTTTCATCTAAGTCTTCATTAATAAAACTAAAACTAAATTTTTCTTTATAGCTTAATTCCAACTCAAATCTTTTAAGTCTTTGCTTTATTAATGTTTCATTAGAGCCACCTCGCTTTAATAATCTTTCATTTAAACTTTCAATTTTTTCTTGAACATTTATTCCTGGAGGTTCAATGAAAATTGATATACAATCTTCTTCAAATTCTTCTATCAGATTCATTGCTCCTTTTACATCAACATCAAGTAAAAAAATATTTCCATTATCTAAAGCATCTTCCAATGGCTGAACAGGTGTTCCATATCTATTCCCATGAACCCACTCACATTCAATAAATTCTCCGAATCTTTCTTTATGTTCGAATTTTTCTTTAGATAAAAAATGATAATCATCACCATCAACTTCATTCTCTCTCATTGGCCTTGTCGTAGCTGATATGGAGTATTTCCAATCTTCATTTATACTTAGAAGATTTTTACATATTGTTGTTTTTCCTGCTCCAGAAGGAGCTGACAATATAACTAGTTTACCTCTATTGTTTTTCATAATATATTTTGTACCTGTTCTCTTAGTTTCTCTAAGTTATTTTTTACATCAACAACTAAATGTTTAATTTTAATACTATCAGATTTTGAACCTATCGTATTTATTTCTCTGTTCATTTCCTGAAGTAAAAAATTCTTTTTTTTACCTTCGTTCTTCTTACTTTTTAAGTATAAATAAAATAAATCTATGTGGCTATTAAATCTTACTAATTCTTCACTTATATCTTTTTTCTCGATAATTATACTTATTTCTTGATACAAACGATTATCATCTAATTTAGAAAAGTTAGGCATATAATTTTTAATTTTTTTCTTGTAATTTGCAAGTTCTTTTTTAGTATTTTTTTCAGAAATTTTTTCTATTTTATTTAAGTAATTCTTTATTTTTTTAAGGTACTTATTAATTTCAGCTAATAAATTTTTTCCTTCTTTTTTTCTAAATACTTTGAAATCAATAATTGCTAATTTTACTGTATCTAATGTTATTTTTTTTATACCTGAATTTTTAGATTCAAAATTAATATTTTCAAGCATATCTGGTAATTTTACCAATTCAACAGAAGAAATACTTTCATTAGAATTTGTTACTTTATTAATATCATTTAGAATACTAAGATACGATTTCAGTAAATCATTATTTAATCTAAAATGATTTTTGATATTGTTCTTAGTTATAAATATATTTATAAACACTCGTCCTCTTTCACATTCTTTTTTTAACATATTAATAATGATTTGCTCATATTCTTTAATTGAATGAGGTAATTTTGCAACAGGATCAAAGAATCTATTATTAATAGATTTTATTTCAACACTGACAAAATAGTTTTTATTTTTTTTATCAGATTTTCCATAACCTGTCATACTAGCAATCATTAAACTTACTCCTTACAAAATTTAAGTCAAGAATATTACAAATATATCTAATACTTATACAATAAATATTAAATATAATTATTCTTAAATACGATACTTATTTGACTTGATGAACCTAACCGAAATTGAGAATTGAAAATAGCATAATCTATATCAAATAATTTAGAAGAAATTCCAAAACCAAATGTTTTTTTATTTTCACTATCTAAACCAAATCTAATATTGAAAAAATTATTTACCTTATACTGAAAAGCCAATTTATTAGAATTAGAAGTATTGAATTCATAAAAAAAAGTTGTTTTATCTAGAACGTATGAACTAGTAAGAAAATAGTTAGAATGTTTTTTTTCTTTAATTCCTGAATTCCATTTTTTATGTGAAAATACATTTTCTATTCCAAAAAGAAAATCAAATTTTGAAAAACTAACAACATAAGTAAAGTCAATATCAAAACCATAGGCATCATTAGATTTAATTTTGTTGTAATAAGGTTTAAACTTTAAATTTAAAATTCTACTTTCAATGTATTTATTATAACTAATTAGAAAACCAAAATCTTGGTAAGATAAATTAGAAATATTAGTGTAATCAATATCGTTCAATTCGGGAATCAATAATTGATTATTATCCCAAGCAGAAGTTGTATCAAATAAGTTATCAATATCTCTCCTAACCATTCCAATACTTATATTATTTTTTTCATTACTTTTCAAACAGTAACCTATCTGAAATATCTTGAATTGGTTACTATAAATTTCAGAATAAGAGAAATAACTATCACTTAACATATTTATATTTTTAGATATTGGTTGATAAAATAAACCATCTACACTTTCTGATATATAGTGAACATTAGATAAAGCATTTGTTTTAGCATTCTTTGAAAAAAAATAAATAGAGTTATCTAAATTGTTACTACTAAATAAGAATGATAAAGTAAAAAAATAAAGAATGAAATTAATCATTATTAATTTCTTTTTTTAAATCGTATAAAAAATTTAATGATTCTATTGGTGATAATTGTTCAAGATTAATCGATTTTATTTTTTTAATTAAATTATTTTCATTAAAAAGATTTAATTGTTTTTTGTTATTTTTAGAAGGGACATTTTTCTTAATTTCATCTTTACTGAATTTCAATAATAATTCTTTTGCTCGATTAATAACTATTGAAGGTAATCCAGCCATTTCGGCTACTTGGATTCCATAACTTTTATTTGCACCACCCTCTTTTATTTTCCTAAGAAAGATTAATTCCTCATTATATTCTTTAACTTCAATATTAAGGTTAAAAGCTTTTTTCAATTTTTCTGCTAAATATATTAGCTCATGGTAATGAGTAGCAAATATTGTTCTTGCATTTAATTTATTGTTATTATGTAGATATTCAGTAATAGACCATGCTAATGATAAACCATCAAAGGTTGCTGTACCCCTTCCAATTTCATCTAATATAATTAGACTTTTACTAGTTGCGTTATTTAAAATATTAGCAGCTTCATTCATTTCCACAAGAAATGTTGATTCTCCTCCAGCTAAATTATCACTCGCTCCTACTCTTGTAAACAACTGATCAACTAATCCTAAAATACATTTTTCAGCTGGAACAAATGAACCTATTTGAGCTAATAAAGATATAATAGCAACTTGTCTTAGATAGGTACTTTTTCCTGCCATATTAGGACCAGTTATAATTGCAATTTGCCTATTTAATTGATTTAAATTAAGATCATTTGGAATATATTTTTCGTTAAATGGTAATAATCTTTCAACTACAGGATGTCTTGATTTTTTTAATTCAAATAAGGATTTATTAGAAAATTCTGGCATATTATAATTATGGTTCATTGCTAACTCGGCATTTGAACATAAAACATCTAAATACGAAATTATATAAGCACTATTCTGAATCTTATTAAAAGAAAGTGTTATTTTGTTTAAAATTTCTGTAAAAATATTTCTCTCAATTTCATTACATTTTTCATTTGAAGAAAGAATTTTTTCTTCATATTCTTTTAATTCAGGCGTGTAATAACGTTCACTATTTGCAAGTGTTTGTTTTCTTATAAAATTATTAGGAATTTTATTAAGATGTATTTTTCTAACTTCAATATAATAACCAAATACTTTATTATAATTAATCTTCAAGCTATTTATTTCTGATATAGCTCGTTGCTTTTCTTGGTATTCCAGTAGCCATTTACTAGCATTTTTTGAAATATTTCTATATTCATCTAATTCATTATTTATTCCAGATTTAATATAACCACCTTTAATAATATTAATAGGGCAATCATCAATAATTGATGAAAAAATTAATTTAATTATTTTATTATTATTTTTGATTTTTGCTAAAGCTTTACTTAAAAATTTATGCCTACCCTTTATACTTTTTTTAATTTCATTTAGCTTTTCAAGTGATAAAGATAGATTTATTAAATCTCTAGGATTAGACTTTTCATTTGCTATTTTACCAATAATTCTTTCAATGTCATATGTTTGATTTAATAGAAATCTTATATTGTCAAGCAATTCCTTATTATTTTTAAGTTCTTCAACTAATAACAAACGCCTTTTAATTCTTTTCAAATCATTTAGTGGTCTTCTTAAATGTTTTTTTAATAATCTACTTCCTGAAGCAGTAAGAGTAAAATCAATATTCTCTATTAAAGTTCCTTTTTTATTCTGCGAGTTTAAAGAATTAAATATCTCAAGATTTTTAATTGTAAAGTCATCAATTTTCATATATCCTTCATCAACAATTTGTGATATAGAGGTGATATGATTAGTCTTTTTAAAATAATTATTATCTAAATAAAATAATGCAGCACCTGATGCAATTATTAATAACTCTTGGTCATCAATTCCAAAGCCTTTTAAAGAGTTTGATTTAAATTGTTTAATTAATCTATTATAGCATGAATCTAAATCAGATTTCCAATCTTCATAAGTGCTTAACATTATTTGATTATTAAATATATTTTGAAATTCATTTTCTTGAAAAATTGGAATAATTAATTCCTTAATTTGATACTCATTAATAATATTTTGAATTTTATCAACATTAGATTCTCCACAATAAAATTCTCCTGTTGAATTATCTAAAATAGAATAACCTATTTTTTCATTTTTTAAGAAAAAACTTGCTAAAAAATTATTTTCATTTTCATTTAAAAATTTAGAAGAAATTGCTGTTCCTGGTGATAAAACTTCAACTACCTCTCTCTTTACGATTCCCTTAGATAATTTAGGATCCTCAACTTGTTCACATAGCGCAACTTTATATCCTGAATCTAATAATTTATGAATGTATTGATCCAGTGCATGGTAAGGAAATCCTGCTAAGGGAACAGAAGATGCCGCACCATTTGATCGTTTTGTTAAAGCAATATTTAAAATATTAGAAGTTATCTTAGCATCATTATCAAAAGTCTCATAAAAATCACCCATTCTAAATAACATAA
This sequence comes from Fidelibacterota bacterium, assembly GCA_002707645.1. Classification (GTDB taxonomy): domain Bacteria; phylum Fidelibacterota; class Marinisomatia; order SCGC-AAA003-L08; family D37C17. Next base: position 12,323 of record PANN01000010.1, read on the forward strand.
TCGAATCTGGATATTGTTTTTTGGCATCCCAATATTGTCTCATTACTGGAGTAGAATTTTTATTTTTTGTTATATTTTCTTTCATTACCATCTCTGTAAGTTATTTTTTCTTTATCTAAATATTCTAATAAAGGTACTGCATACTTTCTAGATGTATCTGCTATTTTTTTAAAATCAGATATATTCATAGAACTTTTTATCTTAAAATATTTTTTTAAAGATTCTAATAAAATTAAATAATTTTTTTTTGAAAAATATAAAGCTCCATTAATTATTAATAAATTATTATTATTAAATTCAATATTTAATAAATTTTTTAATTTTTTTTCATCGATTTTTAATTTTTTTAATAATGATGAGAAATCTGGAGTTTGAAATTTTTGATCATCAATTATTTTAAAAAGTTTATTTTTCAAAACCTGATCTTCTTTATTTAATTGAATTTTAAACTTATATATCGAATATAAATCATTATTAAATTTTAGATAATTATTATTACATAAGTTATCCAATATTTTTTTTAAATATAATTCAGGCAACAATAATTTTTGATTTAGCTGTTCAAATATAATTCCATTTGAATAGGGGTTTTTAAAATGATAATTATTTAAATATCTTAAAATATTATCATTATTATTTTTTAATTGATTTTTCGTTACAATCCATGGATTACTTTCTCCAATGTATAAAATATCATCTATATCAATTATATTTTTTTTTAAAATATACTTTGACATACCTAAATGATAACATAATGTTTGTTCATTAAATATATTTTTCTTGCGATAATTAATAATTTCTTTAATTATTCCATCTTTATTTTTACAAGATAATAGATTTAAAATATATTTTTTTCTATCCATCCATTTACCTTCAATATTAAAATCTAATATTTCACCACCACCAATTGTTATTAATGGAGAAAAACTTCTTATTATGAACCTATCATTGAAAGAACAAATCATATTATACTCAAACTTTAATAATCCTATATTATCTACTTTCTTATTTGCAAATAAAATTCTAGCAATTACTTCTTGTGTTCCTAAATGTATTCTTATTCTTTGATTATGCTTAATATCTTTTAGTAAATCAATTTTTACAACTGCATTATTTGCCATTGTAAAAAAATGTTCATCAGATAAATGTGAACCACGTGAAATCTTATTTCTTTCTAAATTTTGAATATTTATAGCCGTTCTACTTCCCATTTCAACTTCTGATACTTTTTCATTATGAGTTTGTATTGATCTTATATTTACTATTTCATTATTAGGCAATAATCTTAACTTATTTTTATTATTAATTTTTCCTGATAGTACTGTACCCGTAACCACCGTTCCAAAACCTTTTTTAATAAAAACTCGATCAACAAACATTCTAAAAACACCTCTATCAAATTTTGTTCTTGGTTTTGAGGATAAATCTAAAATTTCATTTTTCAATTCTTCAATACCAATATTTGATATAGTTGAAACTTTAATTATTTTTGAATTCTCTAGAAATGTATTTTTAATAAAAGATTTAACTTCGCTAATAATTAAATCAAGCCATTCATCATCAACTAAGTCTATTTTATTAATTACTATAATACCTGAATTTATTTTTAATATTTTAAGTATATTAAAATGTTCTCTAGTTTGTGGCATTATTCCATCATCTGCAGCAATTACCAAAAGAGATGAATCAATTGCATTAACTCCTGAAACCATGTTTTTTATAAATTTTTCATGACCTGGTACATCAATAATTGAGATGTTTTTATTTAGGTGTGCAAATCCAATGTCAATTGTTAATCCTCTTTTTATTTCATCTTTGAGGTTATCTGTATTTTGCCCTGTTAAACTTTTAACAATTGATGTTTTACCGTGATCTATATGTCCAGATAGTCCAATCGTAAACTGTTTCAAATCAAAACCTTATTCATTGCTTTGATTAGATCATCAATTTGATCATTAGTCACTGCTTTTAAATCAATATAAAAAATTTCATTCTTAATATAACCAATCACAGGGTTCGTATTTTTTAAAAAAAATTGATATAATTTATTAGCTTTTATAATTTTACTATAAATTGAAATTGCAATACTATCAATTTTCTCTGTTGGTAAAGAACCGCTACCAGCCTCAACAAGAGAATCCACAATATTAATTTTATAATTCTTAGTTATTTCTGTAGATAAACCTGATATAATTTTATTAGCATTAATTTTTAATTTATTTCGTGATCTTTTAAATAATTGAATTGATAGGTTTTTATCAGATATTTTTTTGGAAGTGTAATAAGTTCTAAGTACAGTTTCCATTATTGAAATTCTAATTTTATCACATCTGAATGCACGATATAAAGAATTTGATTTAATTATATTTATATATTTTTTTTTACCTACAATAATTCCAGATTGTGGACCACCAAGTAATTTATCGCCACTAAAAGTTATAATATCAGCACCTTTTTTAATATATTTGCTAATCATTTTCTCAAATGGTAAGCCCAAATATTTAAAATCTGCAAATGAGCCACTTCCTAAATCAATTAACAAAGGCAAATTATATTTTTTTGCTAATAAGTGTAATTTATTAATATCAATTTCATTTGTAAACCCTACAACTTTATAATTACTTGTGTGTACATATATAATGGCTGATGTATTATCAGTTATAGCATCTTCATAATCTTTTATATGAGTCTTATTAGTTGTTCCAACTTCAATCATTTTACTTTGAGATTTATTCATAACATCTGGAATTCTAAAAGAACCTCCTATCTCCACTAATTGACCTCTACTGATTATAACTTCTTTTTTGTTACAGAGACTATTAAGCATTAATATAACTGCTGAGGCATTATTATTTACAATAGTAGAATCTTCACAATCGCATAAAGAATTAAATAATGATGAAACATGTATATTCCTATCACCTCTTTTACCCGTTTCTAAGTTTAATTCTAAATTTGAATATGGATAATTTTTTAGAATACCATCAACTAGTATATCTTTAGAAATCGGAGCTCTTCCTAAGCCAGTATGTAATATTATACCAGTACCATTGATTACTGGCTGCAAACTATTATTCTTTATTTTATTAAAAATTTTATTAATTTTATTAAATGTATACTTTTTAATATCATTTATATTCTCACCTGCTAATATTTTAGTTCTAATATTAGAAAGTTCGATATTTATTGAATATTTTAAAAATTTAAGGGGTGTATCAGTTATTTGAAATTTATTAATGATTTCATCAACAGAAGGTATATTTTTTAGAGCCTCACGGACTTTGTTTTGTTTAATATTCATAGTAAGTAACTCATTTAATTAACTCAGTAATTTTTCTTCATCAATTAAATCAATTTGATTTGAATTAAGATGCTCATTAGCATACTTTAAATATAATTTCTTAGTAATTAATAAATTAAATAAATCTCGATCAATTTCTCCATCATCTACCATAAATTTTAATATATTTAATGCTTTAGAAAGCTTGTAAGGTTCTTTATAAGGTCTATCTGGAGCTGTTAAACCTTCAAAAACATCAGCAATTGCTATAATACGTGCTTGTAATGGTAACTGGTCTCCTGAATATCCATTAGGATAACCTCCACCATTTAATTTTTCATGGTGACATCCAGCATAAAACGGTACTTGTTTCAAATGATCTGGGTAAGGAAGTTTATCTAACAATTCATAACTTAATGAAACATGATTTTCCATGATTTCTCTATCTTCTTTAGATAAAGTGCCTCTTTTAATAGTTAGAAAATCAACTTCTTTGTCATTAAGAATTGTACATTCTTTATTATCTAATTCTATTTTTTGCTTTGCAATTTCATTAACTCTCTTTTGTAATTCTTCTGACATAAACTCACCGCCAATATTTGAAACTTCCAAAAATTTAAAATCTTCATTTACTTTCTTTATTTGTGAATCTAATTGTTCTTTATCTATATCTAAATNAGATAATTTATTTTTATAAAAATTTAACTCTATATCTCTTTTTAAAATTTCAAATCTTAATTTTATTTGATCAATTTTATCATATAAACCCTGCAATTTTGTTGATTTATTCATAATGTGATCTGGAGTTGCAACTTTTCCAAAATCATGCAACCATCCTGCAACAAAAATTTCATCCATTTCATCATCAGTAAATCTATCGTTTTCATATTTAGTATTATCGTTATTTATATATTCAGCGATCATCATAGTCAATAATGGTACTCTATTACAATGACCTCCAGTTACTGGATCTTTTTTATCTAATGCATCTACAACTAATTTAATAAATGATCTAAATAATGTCTTTTGTTCTTCTATTAATAATTGATTGGTCAATGCAATTGAAGCTTGCGAAGTTAATGATTCAACTACTTTGATAATTTCTTTTGAATATTTTATAATTTTTCCATTTTGCATTGGATTTAAAAGTTGTATTACACCAATAACCTTATTTTTGTGATCTTTCATAGGGACATTTAAAAAACATTTTGAATGATAATCATGTTTAATATCAAAACCTTTTGTTCCTTCAAAATCATACTCTTTATTTTTATAAGCATCATCAATTTTAATTGTCTTATCTTTTAAAGCACAAACTGCCGAAACATTTTTATGATTTGGCAGTTTAGTTTCAGGATCATAAAGCTTTACGGGATANATTGAATCAGGAACTGGAGAATTAGTACCTCCTAAAAAAATATTTTTTGATTTATTCTGCATAATAGCAAACTCTAATCTTGTAAAATTTTTATCTACAACATATAAGGTACCACCATCTGATTTCGAAATTTTTCTTGCTTGGTTAAGGATATTTTCTAATAGAACATTAATATTTTTTTCTTTTGATAAAGAAATACCAATGTTGATTAATTCTTCAAAGTAATTATTATTTAAATGGGGTATTCCCATAAGTATAAATTAATTTTTTTCTTTTACTCTAGCTGCTTTACCTTTTCTAGAACGTAGATAATACAACTTTGCCCTTCTAACTTTTCCTTTTTTAAGAACTTTTATACTTTCAATATTAGGAGAATAAATAGGGAATATTCTTTCAACGCCAACATTATTAGAAATTTTTCTNACAGTAAATGTTTTCGAAATATTAGNTCCCGAAGATACAGATATAACTACTCCCTCAAAAGTTTGGACTCTCGATCTATTACCTTCGATAACTTTAACTCCAACAGCAACTGTATCGCCAGATTTAAAATCAGGTAAATCTTTTTTTAAATTATTTTTAATAGATTCATAAATTTTATTCATTTTTTCTCCGTTTTTATAGATTTATATTTTTCCCATAAATCTAATCTTAATTTTTTTGTTTTTTCTTCTCTTTGATTTAAAAACCAATCTTTAATTTTCTTATGGTTTCCTGACAATAAAACTTCAGGTACATTAATTCCTTTAAAATCTCTTGGCCTAGTATAATGCGGGCCATCTAATAAAAAATCATAAAAAGAATCTTTTTTTGCTGATTTATAGTTATTCAAAACACCTTCTTTCAAACGAACTATTGAATCAATCATAATCATAGAAGGTAATTCACCGCCAGTTAAAACAAAATCTCCAATTGAAATTTCATCAGTTACAATTTCATCGCGAACCCTCTGATCTATTCCTTTATAATGACCACAAATAAAAATTAAATTTGATTCTTCAGATAACTCCTTAGCTTTAGAATGATTAAAAATTTTACCATCAGGTGTTGGAAAAATGACTCTAGGCTTATTATTTCTAAAAGTAGATTTAATACTTTCAAATGCATTAAATATAGGTTCTGCTTTTAATAACATGCCTTCACCACCACCAAAAGGATAATCGTCAATTCTATCAGAAGAATTATCTAAATAATTAAATAAGTTAAAAATATTATATTCAGCAATATTTTTTTGTTTTGCTTTTAGTAAAATACTCTCATTTAGAACAGCATCAAACATTGCAGGAAATGGAGTTATAACATTAAAAGAAATCATTTATAAATTTAAAAATCCTTCGATATTTTTCATAATTACTATTTGTTCGTCAAAATCAAAAAACTTAACATACTCATCTAAAACTGGAACCAAAATCTCTTTATTATTATAATTTACTAAAATATAATTAGCACTTGGTAATAATAATACATCTAAGATTAAACCTATTTCTTTTTCTTCATTAAAAAGTTTAAAACTTATTATATCATTTAAATAAAAGTTGCCGGTATCTAAATCTGGCAAATCTTTTCTGTAAACAAAAAACTCTTTACCCCTTAATAACTCNGCGTCATCGCGATTATTAATAGACTCTAACTTAAATATTTTTCCTGAACCTTTTGAACCTAANAAGTTAAAAGATTTTAATAAACTATTTATTCTAAACCAAATTTTTATATCCAGCGATAAAATATTAGAGTCTTCATTATATAAAAAAAACTTTAATTCACCTTTTATTCCATGTGGCTTAACAACTTTACCAATTGAAACTAATTTATTATCAGACGAATTATTCAATTACTTCAAGAATGGCTCTTTTATCACCTTCTTTAGCAGTTACTGCAGATAAAATTATTCTTAAAGCATTAATGTTTCTACCTTTTTTACCAATCACTTTACCCAGATCTCCTTCTCCAACAGTTAGTTCGTAAATTTTAGTAGTATCATTTTCATTAATACTAACATTTACTTCCTCTGGTCTATCAACAATTGCTCTAACCATATCATTAAGTAATTTATCCATTATAATTAATTTCTAGAGCTATCATATATATTAACTATTAGTTTTTTTCTTGCTCTTTAACTTGCTCTGCAGGAGTTTCTTCTGCTTTAACTTCTTCTGCAGGAGCTTCTTCAATAGGTGCTTCCTCTGCTTTAACTTCATCTGCAGGAGNTTCNTCTGCTTTAACTTCTTCTNCAGGAGCTTCTTCAATAGGTGCTTCCTCTGCTTTAACTTCNTCTNCAGGAGCTTCCTCTGCTTTAACTTCTTCTNCAGNAGCTTCCTCTGCTTTAACTTCTTCTGCAGGAGNTTCTTCTACAGGAGCTTCCTCTGCTTTAACTTCTTCNNCAGNAGCTTNNTCTNCNNNANCTTCNTCTGCNNNANNTTCTTCTNCAGGAGCTTCCTCTGCTTTAACTTCTTCCGCNGGAGCTTTTTCTACAGGAGCTTCCTCTGCTTTAACTTCTTCTGCAGGAGCTTCCTCTTCAGAAGCTACAGATTCACCNGTATCAGCATTAGCTGCTAATTCCTTTTTCTTTATTTTTTTATCTTTCTTTAATTCTATTCTATTTTTTTCTCTTTCTTTCCACTCTTCTAATAACTTATCAATATCAGCATCTTTCACACCTTGTTTTGATAAATGCCACTTATAACTTAATCCATTTTTTCTAAATAAACCTTGGACAGTATCTGAAGGTTTAGCACCTTGTTTTAACCAATATAATATTCTATCCTCATTNAGATTACACGAGTTGCTATCTTGAACTGGATCATACCATCCCAAACGTTCAATCTCTCTACCGTCTCTCTTAAATCTTGAATCAATAGCGACAACCCTATAAAAAGGTCTTTTTTTACGCCCTAATTTTTTTAATCTTATTCTAACAGCCAAATTAAACTCCTTATTGTTTATTTTTAATTTTATTTTATTTTATTTTATTTTATAAAAGGAAACTTAAACTTTGATTTATTATCACTAATTTTTTTCATTAAAACCTTCATCTGGTTAAACTGCTTTAATAATTTATTTACAGCTTGAATTGATGTTCCAGAACCACTAGCTATTCTTTTTCTACGAGATCCATTTATAATACTTGAATTCTTTCTTTCAAAATCTGTCATAGAATCAACTATAGCTTTAGTTGCATTTAATTGTTTTTTACCTGTACTCATATTTGGCATTTTTTTCATACCAGGTATCATCTTCATCATGCTGCCAATATTTTCTAAGTTACCCATCTGATTAATTTGATTTTTAAAATCATTCAAATCAAAAGTATTATTACTTATTTTTGATTGGATATCGCTAAATGAATCTGTATTGAAAGATTTTGAAGCTTCTTCAACTAAACCAACAATATCTCCAAGACCTAAAATTCGTCTAGCAATTCTATCAGGATTAAAAGATTCAATATGTGATATTTTTTCACCAAAGGTTATAAATTTTATTGGAATGCCTGTTGTTTCTTTTATTGAAAGAGCAACACCTCCACCTGCATCAGAATCCATTTTTGTGATAATACAACCTGTAATGTTACACGATTTAGAAAAACTACTAGATGAATTAATCGCATCTTGACCAGTCATTCCATCAGCAACATAAATAACCTCAGAAGGGTTTGATTGACTAATAATTTGATTAAGCTCATCTATTAAGTTATTATCAATGTGAAGACGACCAGCTGTATCTAAAATCAAAACATCAAAATTATTATCGTTAGCATAATTTTCTGCATTTTTTAAAACTTCTAAAGGATTTTTTGATTTTTTTTCTGTGTAACAATTAAGATTATTATCATTAGATAATATTTCTAATTGTTCGGCAGCTGCAGGTCTTTGTAAATCTAAACCAACTAGCAATGCTTCTTTATTAAATTCCCTTTTCAAAAAACCAGCAATTTTTACTGCTGTAGTAGTTTTCCCAGCTCCTTGTAAACCTGATAAAACTACAACAGATTTTTCCTTAATATTTAAATTAATTTCTGAATTATCTGATTTTAAAAAATCAATCAATTCATCTAAAACTAATTTAACAAATTGTTGTCCTGGTGTAACAGAATCAAATACTTTGTTACCAAGAGATTTTTCCTTAACTCTATCAATAAATCTACTTACAACTTTAAAATTTACATCAGATTCTAGAAGAGCAATTCTAATTTCTCTTACCGCATCAGAAATATTACTTTCTGATATTTTACCTTGACCTTTTATAGTCTTAAAAATTTTTTTAAATCTATTTTGTAATTGACTAAACATAATCTTTTAAAACTAATAAAAAACAATTTAAGTATAGCTTGGAAATTTAGTATTAACTATGCCGTCAATGCAAGCTATCTTTTTTTATATATATTTTATGATTTTATAGAACGAACTATTCAGAATTATTTTAACTAAAAATCTCCAAGAGTTCTTTTTATTAGAATCTCTTCGACAACACAGTTGTTTGGGGCATTAATTGAATGAACAATTGACTGGCACAAATCATCAACATTCATCATATCCTTTCTTATTTCTTCTACATTTTTATTATTCCAAAGAGGAGTATTAACAGCTCCAGGAAAAACACTTATTACTTTTATATTAAACTCCCTTAATTCTTCTCTAATGGATGAAGCAAAGCCTCTTAATGCATATTTTGAAGCTACATATGCTGAAGAATTTGCAAATGGTTTCAAACCAGCTCCTGAGTTTATGAAAACAACCTTGCCATTTTTTTTCTTTTTAAAATTATTTATCAATGACTTTGTCATTAAAAATGCACCTCTAAGATTAACATTTATAGTTTCATCCCAATCATCAACTGAAGTATTTGAAATATCTTTAAATATTGCTATTCCAGCATTATTAATTAATAACTCAATTTGATTTTTATTATGTATTTTTTTATAGAGCTCATTAACTGATTTTTCAATTGTTATATCAGAAATAATAATTTCACATTTATTATTTTTGCTTTCAATATATTTTTTGGTTTTATTAAGATTTCTTACGTTTCTAGAAACCAAATAAACAAAATATTTATCAGATAGTTCAATTGCCAAAGATTGTCCAATTCCGGAAGAAGCACCGGTTATAATAGCGATTGGTTTAGTCATTTTTTTTAGCAATTAAATTTAATGCACTACCTGCTTTAAACCATTCGATTTGATTAGTATTATACGTATGATTAACTTCTATCATGTCTTCACTTCCTCCAAGATGTGAAATTCTACAATTAAGCTTTTTTCCTTCTTTAAAATCTTTTAATCCTATTATACTTAATTTGTCATCTTCAAGAATTTTATTATAATCTTTTTTATTATTAAAAGTTAAAGCAAGAATTCCTTGTTTTTTTAAATTAGTTTCATGAATTCTAGCAAAGGATTTTACTATTACTACCCTTACGTTCATATGCCTAGGCTCCATAGCTGCATGCTCTCTTGATGAGCCTTCACCATAATTCTCATCACCAACAATAATACTAAATATATTATTATTTCTATAATACCTTGCAACCAAAGGAGTTTCATCATATTTATTTGTAACTTTATTTTTCACATAGTTAACTTTATTATTAAAGAAATTTGTTGCTCCTAACAACAAGTTATTAGATATATTATCTAAGTGACCTCTATATTTGAGCCAAGGACCTGCCATTGATATATGATCAGTAGTACATTTTCCCTTTGCCTTAATTAGTAAAGTTAAATCTATTAAATCATTACCATCCCATTTATCAAATGATTTTAATAATTGCAATCTATCAGATTTAATATCAACATTAATTTCTATATCTTTATTATTTGCATCATAATCTTGAAAACCCTGGTTTTCAACATCAAAACCATTTGGTGGCAACTCGTATCCTGAAGGAGGATCAAGCTTAACTTTTGTTCCATCTTTATTAATCAAAAAATCTGTTATTGGATTAAAAGATAGATCACCTGACAAAGCTAAGGCTGTTACAATTTCTGGTGAGGCAACAAAAGCATGTGTTTTAGGATTACCATCTGCACGCTTTGCAAAGTTTCTATTAAAAGAATGAATTATAGTATTCTCCTGTTCAGTTTCTGCACCCTCTCTCGCCCATTGTCCTATACATGGACCACAAGCATTTGCAAAAACATTAGCACCAATATTATTAAAAATATTAATTAGACCATCTTTTTCAATTGTATACCTTACTAATTCAGAACCAGGTGTTATTGTAAATTTAGAATTAACTGTTAATTTTTTATTTATAGCCTGTTGTGCTATTGATGAAGCTCTTGATATATCTTCATATGAGGAGTTTGTACAAGAACCGATTAACCCTACTTCAACTTTTCTTGGCCATTTATTTTTAAAGATTTCTTTAGACATTTCTGAAATAGGAGTTGCTTTATCAGGAGTAAAAGGACCATTAATATAAGGTTCTAGTTCATCTAAATTTATAGTAATAACTTGATCAAAATATTTTTCAGGATTTTTGTAAACTTCTAAATCTCCAGTTAGATGTTGAGCATACTGATCTGCCAAATCAGCGACATTTTGTCTGCCAGTTGAAACTAAATATTTTCTCATAGAATTATCATAGCCAAAAGTTGATGTGGTAGCACCAACTTCTGCGCCCATATTGCATATAGTTCCTTTCCCTGTACATGATAAACTAGTTGCTCCTTCACCAAAATATTCGATAATATGGCCAGTTCCACCTTTAACTGTTAAAATCCCAGCTAGTTTTAAAATTATATCTTTAGCTGAAGCCCAGCCATTTAAATTGCCTTTTAATTCCACACCAATCAATTTTGGGAATTTTAACTCCCAAGGCATTCCTACCATAACATCTACTGCATCTGCTCCTCCAACACCAATTGCTATCATTCCTAGACCACCGGCATTTACTGTATGAGAATCGGTTCCAATCATCATACCACCTGGAAAAGCATAATTTTCTAAAATAACTTGATGAATAATTCCTGCTCCTGGTTTCCAAAAACCTATTCCATACTTTGAACAGACAGAAGATAAAAAATCATAAACCTCTGAATTTATATCTAAAGCTACACCCAGATCTGCAGTCGAATTATTTTTTGCTTGTATCAAGTGATCTGCATGAACTGTAGAAGGAACAGATACTTGACTTTTATTAGCCATCATAAATTGTAATAATGCCATTTGAGCAGTTGCATCCTGCATAGCCACTCTATCAGGATTAAACTCAACATAATCTATTCCTTTTCGAAATTCTTTAAGTTCAAATGATGAGTGTAGGTATAAAATTTTTTCTGATAAAGTTAATGGTTTATTAATCTTTTTTCTTACGTGTTTGATTTTTAAATCAATATTTTTATAAAAATTTTCAACAAGTTTTAAATCAAACATAAATTCCTCTTTAAGATTAATAGGGATAAGTTATACATAAATTTATTAATTTATATCTACAATATCAATTAATGATATCATAAAATGATAAAAAAAATACTTCGATTAATTATATTAATAAATCTCGTTCTTTCATGGGAAGACAGTGAAATTGAATACATTATTTATACAAACAGTTCATTGTTTAACTCAGCCAGTGACTTATCAAATCTTCATGAAAATTTAGTCGAAGAAAACTTCCAACTAAAGACAAAGATAATACTTAATGATACACTAAGTACAAATATTAATGATTACATTTTTAGTAATTTTGATTTTGAATATGATAATCTTAAGTATTTATGTATTATTGGAGATGAAACCATAATACCTCCACTTTACTATTTAAATACACCTTGTGATGATTGCATTAGCTCAGAAAATATCAATAATCCTAATGCGCAATTAAAAACTGGTAGAATTTTAGCATCTAATGATAATGAAGCTAATACAATAATTAATAATATAATAAATTATACATTATCACCTTATGATGGAGACTGGAAAAGTAAAGCACTATTATTTTGTGATGATCAATTTAAGAATGGTCAAACCATTAGAAAAGAAAAGTGGCATACAATCCATTCAAGTCTAATATATAACAATTTAAAAGACAACCTTAATATTAATTGTTTATTTGGTCCAAATTTTGATCGACAGCAGTCTACTGATTGGTATACACAGCCCAATTTTACAAATAAATTAATTCAAAATATAAATCAAGGTGCAGCAATTATTAACTATATTGGACACGGAACCAGCGAATTCCTTGCAGATGAAGATATCCTTACCTATTCAGATATAGATTTAATATCTATAGATAATAATAAACTTCCTGTATGGGTTGTTGGAACATGTGCTTTTGGAAACTATATTAATAAAAACTGTTTTGCTGAAAGACTATTAAAAAAAGGAGATTCTGCAATAGCAATTATATCCACAACTGGGGGGATTTCATACAGCTCAAATTTTTATTTCTTAAAGAAGTTCTTTATTGATAATATTAATGATTACTTAGTTAGTGATGCAAATGATAGAATTGGGGACTTGTTTTATGACTCTAAAGAAAATTTATTCGAATCTTATACTTTACATTTATTTGGTGACCCAGCTATGAGAATCCAAATAGCAAAAACAACTAATAATCTTATAGAAAATAATACTAGTGAAATATTAATAGGGTCTGAAAATTATATATCTATTAACAATACCAGTCTCAGCACATTAAGAATATTAAATAATGACATTAATACAATATTTAATTATAATTACAATGGTGAAGATTATAGCCCAAATGATTCATGCTTTAACGCTCAATATAATTTATCATGCTTAGACCAGCTTAGTTTTAATTATAATAATAATCAATTATTTTCTGGAGAATTTTATGGTTCTACTAACTATACTTTGCCTCTTGATGCACTAGAATACAATAATACAAATTTAAAAGTTCATAATGATTTAACAAATTCTATTCAATCGATCAATAATATTGATTTAGAATTTTTAGATGATAGTTTATTAAATGATGATACAGGGCCTCAAATAATACTTTATCAAAATGGGATTCCTTTATCAGATAATTCAATTATTTATCCTCCCTACAACATATCTATAAACTTGAGTGATAATCTCCCCATAAATATTAGTGGATTGAACTATCACGATATTAGACTTTGGATTGATGACAATCATAATGAAAGTATTATTTTAAATAATTTTTATACCCCAATATCTAGCACATCAGGCAATATTAGCTACATCATAAATAATGAATTATTATATAGTAATTCTCATAAAATAAACTTAGAAGCATGGGACATAGTAAACAACTCAACACTAGTATCTTATAATTTAGAAATATTCAATAATAATAACAATACCGTTTATAATGTATATAATTTTCCAAACCCATTTAAAAACGAGACTTTTTTTACTTTTAGCTTGGTTAATGCTAGTCCAATAAATGTAAATATTGATATTTATAATCTTGAAGGTAAAAAGGTAAATCAAATTACTCAATATTTAGAAGCAGACAATAAGCATTTCTATAGAATTTATTGGGATGGATTAGATCAATATTTAAAAGAAATACCAAATGGGGTCTATATTTATGAACTTGAAGTTTTACAAAATGATATAAAATTGCATAAAAAAATATATAAATTAGCTAAATCAAAATGAAATTTATTTTAGCATCTCAAAGTGTAAGAAGAAAAGAAATATTAAATAAAATCAATCTAAACTTTATAATATTTAACTCTGAATTAGATGAAAAAAAAATTATCAACAATTACAAGAGACCAAGTTTATTTTGTAAAAAACTAGCAATTATTAAATCTGAATTAGTCTCAAAAAAATTCCCTGAAGACTATGTTATTGGTGCTGATACAATAGTTGTTTACAATAAAAGAATTTTAAATAAACCAACTAATAAAAAAGAGGCTATAAATCATTTGAAACTATTAAGCAATTCAAAGCATACTGTTTATACTGCAGTATCATTAATTAATATATCAAAAAATGTTAATATATCCTTCATTGAAAGTACTCAGGTCTACTTCAACAAGTTAAAAAATAAAGAAATTAATTACTACGTTAACAAATTTAAACCATATGATAAGGCTGGGTCCTATGCAATTCAAGAATATAGTAATATATTTGTAAGAAAAATAAATGGATGTTTTTATAATGTAGTTGGCTTTCCATTATCTAAATTTTATAAATTAATTGATATTGAATTGAATTTAATATAGCAATTATGACTGAAGAAAAAGAGATATTACCCTTTTACATAAGGCTTAAAGAAGAAAGACAAAAAAAGAACTGTAATCTTAGTCAGATTTCAGATGAAACAAAAATAAATGTTAAACATCTCCAAGCAATTGAATCTGGAAATTTCAATGTTATACCCAATACTTATTTAAGACTATTTATAAAAACATATGCTGAGTATTTAAAACTTGATCCTAAAGAAATATTAAATCAGCATGAATTAGAATCAAATAAGAAGAGAAAGACTATTTTACGTTCAACAAAGAGTTCGAAAGCTAAAAAACAAAAAATAGATATTAGGAAAACTATATCTAATTTTAATATTTATGATTCCTATTATATTAAACCAAAAAAAATAATGCAAGTTATAATTCTATTTACTTTTTTAATATCTACTTATCTACTAGTTAGTTATTTAAGTAAGGAACAAGCCCATTCAATAATCTTGAATACAAAAACAGAAAATAATAGAGAATATATGCAGGATCAACAATCAAACTTGCCAAACGATAATATTTTATTGAATTCAAAAAATTTTTTAGAACAGAACTTAATTAAATCAAATAGTTTTAAACTAAATAAAGAAATTGGGACTAATTACACTTTTCAAATATCAACAAAAGAAAATACCAAAATATATATTAGCTACAATGATAAAGATGGAGCGAGAGTTAAAAAATGTAACCTAATTGTCAAAAAAGGTGAATTAATAAAATATACTTTCTCAAACAACATATATTTCGATTTATTAAGCGCTAAGCATGTACAAGTAGCAATTAACAATAACTCCATTAATAAATACCTCGGCAAAGAAGATTACTCGATAAGAGGTTCCTTTGATCCACAAGAAAAACAACTATATTTAGAGTTTTACTCTAAATAATTACATTCCTAAATAATACTTTAACTTATTTATATATAAGTATCTGTTCGATAATTAATAATTAAGAAAATTATTTTTTAATTATTTATTGCTTTATAATGGGGAATAGTAATATAATAATGGGTAAGTGTGGGGAGCATTCCCAATCTTTTAAAAAAAATAAAATAACGTAGGTATAAATAAATGTCCTTTACTGGAGAATATTATAATTTATTGGATCAAAAAAATAGACTGAGCATTCCTGCGAAGTTCAGGAATTCGCTTCATCCTAACAATAATAAAACATTTATTCTTAGTAGAGGTTTTGATAAGTGTCTATTCCTTTACCCACTTGAAGAATGGAAAATTGTAGAAGAACAATTATCATCTTTAAGCAGTATAAATAATAAAAACAGAAATTTTATTAGGAATATAGTTAGATATGCAAATTATGTAACCTTCGACTCTCAAGGACGAATCGCCATACCCGATATACTATTAAATTATGCAAATATAGATAAGGAAGTAATAGTAATAGGTATGCTAAAAAAAATTGAATTGTGGAATAAAAATACCTTAAATAAGTTTGAAAAACAGAAAGACTTTTTATCAAATGAAGATTTTGAAGATCTTGCAGATAAAATCAATTTTTAAAGTTATCACATGAATTATCACATCCCCATAATGAAGGATGAGGTAATCAATTTACTTGATATAAAGTCAAAGGGGATATACATGGATTGTACTATTGGTTTTGGTGGGCATTCTGAAAATATTTTAGAGCGATTAGATTCTGATGGTAAACTTATTGGTATAGATTTAGACCCCTATGCTCTTGAAAAAACAAAAAAAAAGCTAGTAAAACATGATAATTTTTCTCTGCACAATAATTCATATAGTGCATTTCCTCAAATATTAGAGAAAATGGGTATCGAAAAAGTTGATGGCTTTCTTTTTGATCTTGGTATCTCCTCTCATCAAGTTGATTCAGGGCAAAGGGGTTTTTCTTATAGGAAAAATGCACATTTAGATATGAGATTTAATAATAAAGATAATAACCAACCTTCTGCTAAAGATATAATAAATAGTATTAACTTAAAAAATTTAACTTTTGCTCTTAAGGAATACACAAATTTAAAGAGCCCTAAATATTTAGCAGAGAAAATTGTAGAATACAGAAAATTAAAAAAAATTGAAACTACATTTGATTTAAGAAATGCAATAAATGAAATTATAAAAAGTGATAGCTACAAAGTTTTATCGCAAATATTCCAGGCGATTAGAATGGTTGTCAATAATGAAATAGAAATTATCAAAAAAACACTTATATCTACACTCGATTATTTAAAAACAGGAGGAAGAATTGCAATAATATCATTTCATTCAATTGAAGATAGAATTATAAAACATTTTTTTAAAAGTTTAACAATTTACAAAAACAACACATATGATGTAGAGTATCAGAATTTTGATAAGAAATTTAAATTAATCACAAAAAAACCAATTTTAAATAAAGATACAAGTAATAACAGAGCAAGAAGCGCTAAACTAAGAGTTGCAGAAAGAATTTTATGATAAAAAATGAAAACTATGGAATGATTGATTTTATATTTTATACTTTTTTTATAATCATATCATGTTCAATTTTTTTGCTATCAGTTGGCATTAAAAATGAAATTAATGAAACTCAGTTAGATATAAGAAAACTAAATTCATCTTTTTTTGCTCACTCTG
The DNA here is from genome assembly GCA_002707645.1 of Fidelibacterota bacterium. GTDB lineage: Bacteria > Fidelibacterota > Marinisomatia > SCGC-AAA003-L08 > D37C17. The sequence goes on from PANN01000010.1 coordinate 29,764, forward strand.
ATGAAGTCAAATCTCTTCAAAGCTCTAGAAATTACTTTACAAGCTACGAATATATCCAAAAAACACTCAAAAAGAGAATGGTCTCAGTAACACCTGAGACACTATTGATATCAATTTCAGAATGAGAAAATTTTTCCAATTATATTCAAGAAACATTAATTGCTTATCAATTGGAATTTACTTTCTTAGTTTAATTCTAATCTTAAAGATATTTAATATTCAAATTATTCAAAAAGATTCATTTAAAAAAATTGTGTCCAATAAAGGTTTCAAAACTATAAATAGATATGGTTTACGTGGTGAAATATCAGATAAAAACAATAAAGTATTATCACAAACTATCTCAAAATATACATTTTGGATAAACACAAAAAAATTATTTGATAAAGAAGCAATAATTAATTTATTTTCAGATAATTTTAATAAACCCGATAGCATCTACAGAAAAATTTTAGACAAAAAATCTAACTATGTAGTCCTTGAAAAAAACATTCTCTATACTGATTGCAATAATATTATTAAAAGAAAAAATAAAATTAAAGGACTACAATACACAAAAAAAAAACAAACGGTTTTATCCATATAATAACTTAGCCTCTCAAACTTTAGGATTTGTTAACGAGGATGGCTTAGGACAAAGCGGTATTGAAGAAAGTTTAAATACTTTATTATCTGGAGATACTTTGAAAACCAAACTTAAAAAAGGTGTTAAAGGTCAATTCTTCAGTCAGAATAAAACAGCTAATTTAAATGGAAGTCAAGTTCAACTAACAATTGATATTGATATTCAGCAGATTCTACAAGATGAGCTTAAAAAAGCTTACATTGATACAAAAGCTAAATCTGCAAACGGTATTATAATGGATCCTTTTACAGGAGATATTATATCAATTGCTTCAATTCCTGATTATAATCCCAATAATTATAGCGATTACAGCTTTGAAGATTTCAAAAACAGATCAATAACAGATTCATATGAACCTGGATCAACATTTAAAATAATACCTATAATAGCTGCTTACCAAAAAGAGTTATCTTTAGATAAAAAGTATTATTGTGAAAACGGAGAATACTATTTAAAAAATGGTAAAAAATTAAATGATCATGAAAAGCATGATTCTCTTACAATCAATGAAATATTTATTCATTCTAGTAATATAGGAATATCAAAAATAACTCAAGAAATAGAAAATGAAAATATTTATAGAATATGCAAAAGTTTAGGCTTTGGTTCAATTACTGGAATACCACTTAAAAGTGAATCAAAAGGCATATTAAGAAATATAAAAAACTGGTCAAAATGTTCTAAAACATATATTTCTATAGGACAAGAAATTGGAGTTACTAATATTCAGCTTGCACTTGCCTACTCATCAATAGCTAATGGTGGATATCTACTTAAACCGCACATAATTAAAAATATATCAATAGAAGATAGCATTATTTATAATAGAAATATCGAACCTATTCGTAAAGTAGTTAGCAAAGAAATTTCATATAAAATTTTAGAAAACCTTAATGAAGTAGTAATGAAAGGAACAGCAAAGAATTTAAATTTGAACGGTTATCAAATTGGAGGAAAAACAGGAACCGCTCAAAAATTTACAAATGGAGAATATTCTAAAAATGAATTCATTTCTTCTTTTGCTACTGTATTTCCAATTGATGAACCTAAATATATAATGATTATATCTATTGATTCTCCAGAATATGGTAAACACTGGTCTAATGAAAGTGCAGTTCCAACAGCTAAAAAAATTATAAATCGTATTATAATTAATGATGAATCATTTTTAAATATAACACCAACTATGATTGCAAAAAATGATACTATGAAAAAAAAACAAAATTCAATAAAACATATATCATATGATAAAGTCACAACAGAAGATATTATGCCAAATCTAAAAGGCAAAACATTTAAAGAAGCAATTTCATTGGCGAGCAAAAATGGAATTATGCTTAACCCAAATACACTTAAAGGAAAAGTTGTTTGGCAATCTTTGAAGCCAGGTATAAGAACAAAAAAAGACCAAATTTGTAAAATAAAGCTATCTATATAATGAAATTAAATAAATTACTGAAAAATATTGATTTTAGAGGCTATCCAGATGATAGAGAAATTATAAATATAACATATGACTCAAGGAAAGTAAAAAACGGTAGCTTATTTATTGCAATTAGTGGAGAAAATAAAGATGGACATGATTATATTCTTGAGGCAATTGAAAAAGGTGCTAGCGCAATCATTGCAAATGGTAGAGCACCAATAACAAATCTAGTTCCCATATTACAAGTAGATAACCCAAGAAAAACAATGTCAAAGGTAGCCGCTAACTATTATAACAATCCTTCAAAAGATCTCAATATAATTGGAATTACAGGTACCAATGGTAAAACTACAACAACTCAAATAATTGATGATATAATTAAATCAAATAATAGAACTAGTAGTTCACTTGGAACATTAGGCTTTAATACTCCATCTGGTATGGTATCAACAGGTTTTACTACACCTGAATCAATAGAATTACAACAAATACTTGATATAATAAAAAAAGGTGGTATAGAATACGTACCAATGGAAATATCTTCTCATGCTATAGAGCTTTTTAGAACAAATGATGTTGAAGTAAATATTGCTATATTTACTAACATAGGACATGACCATTTAGATTTTCATAAATCAATCAATAATTATTTTAATGCAAAATTAAAATTATTTACAAGTTTAAATAAAAGCTCACTGGCAATACTAAACTATGACGATCCATATGCGCAGAAAATAATAAATAAAATTGAATGTAATTATTTGACATATGGATTTGATAAAAATGCTGATTTAAGTATTGAAAAGTATACACTTGATATTGATTATTCTAAAGCGGTAATGAGATATAAAGATAGTCAAATAAAAATAAAAACACCCTTAATAGGTAAATTTAATTTATATAATCTAAGCGCTTCAATATTATGTGCCTTAGAGCTTGGCATAAGTATAAATGAAATTGCTAAGTCAATAGAAAATTTCAATAATGTTCCAGGGAGGTTAGAAAAATATAACTTTAAAGATAATACTGTTATTATTGATTATGCTCATACACCAGATGCATACCTTAATATATTTAAAAATATTTTTGAACTAAAAGATAAAGATAAAAAGATAATTACTGTTTTTGGGTGTGGTGGAAATAGAGATAAAAGCAAGCGAAAATTAATGGGTGAAATTGCTAGTAGATTTTCAGATAATATTTATATAACAAATGACAACCCTCGTTATGAAGATGAGGATGATATTATTAATAACATTTGCTCTGGAATATCAAATACAAAATATGAAATTATTAAGAATAGGGAAAAAGCTATAATTTCAGCCTTAGAACATAGAAATTCTATTATTTTAATTCTAGGTAAAGGAATAGAGAAATATCAAATAATAAAAAATAAAAGATTAAATCATTCTGACATAAAAATAGTAAAAGATTATATTAATGAGAATAGAAATTAAAGACAAAAAAAATTTTATAAAAATGTTCAATAGTATATACATTAATCATAAGATATCTACAATTAATGGAATATCTATTGATTCAAGAAAAGTTATGAAAAATGATATTTTTTTTCCTATAAAGGGTAAAAATTACGATGGACATAAGTTTATTAATGATGCTCTTGAAAATGGAGCGATAGCAAGTTTTAGCGAAGTAAATACAAATGATAAAAATATTATAAAAACTAAATCAATTAAAAGTGAAATTTATAAATTAGTTAGAAAATGGAGAGAACTTTCAAAATCAAAAATTATTGGAATAACTGGATCAAATGGAAAAACAACAGCTAAAAATCTTTTATATCATTTATTAGATAATAAATTTAATTGCAATAAAACAATTGGAAACTATAATAGTTTAATAGGCTTTCCAATTTCTTTTTTATCATCAAGAATAAATGATGATTATAGTATTCTTGAATACGGAGCTAGCAAACCTAATGAAATAAAGCTCTTATGCAAAATCATAAGTCCAGATTATAGCTTGATAACGAATATTTCTAATGCTCACATCAAAAATTATAAATCATTTAAAGAATTATTTGATACTAAATATGCATTATATATATCAACCAAATCTAATGGTACAATTTTTATAAATTCTGATCAATTGGAAATAAAAGATTCTATTGAAAATAGAAGAATCATATCTTTTGGTTTTAGAAAAAATGCAAAACTTCTGAAAAATTATTTATTAATAAATAATAAAAAAATATCTATACCTGAAAATATTGCATATTTAAAAGATATTATTCTTTCAACTTATATAATAAGTAATTATTTGGGAATAAGTAATCAAGAATTTGAAAATTCTTTAAAATCATTTTCTCCATCAACTGGTAGAGGTAATTATATGAAATTCAACAAATTCACACTGATTGATGATTCGTATAATGCAAACCCAAATTCAGTAAAATTTGCAATTGATAGATTTTCAAATATAAATATTAATGGGAAAAAAATATTTATCTTAGGTGACATGCTAGAATTAGGAGATATAGAGGCAAATGAACATAATAAATTAGCAGATACATTTAATGAATCAAATATTGATATCATTTTAACCTATGGAAATCTTAGCAAAGATATCCATAAAAATATTTATAAGCAAAAATATTCAAAACATTATTATAATAAAAATAAGTTAAAGAATGAGTTAAATAATTTGGTATGTAAAAATGATTTGATTTATTTAAAAGGATCAAGAAGTATGAAATTAGAAAATTTATTTATTAAGAATTAATGATTTACTTATTATTACATAAAAGTTTAAATATTGTTCAATATATATCTTTTAGAGCTACAGGTGCAGCTATAACTGCACTAATCATAAGTTTCCTCATCGGGCCAATAATAATCCGCACACTTAACTTTCATCATTTTGGTGAAAAAATCCGAAAAAACGGGCCTGATTCTCACCTTCGTAAAGAAGGTACACCATCGATGGGAGGGATAATTATACTTTTATCAATTATCCTTCCCACGATTCTCTGGGCTGATCTCAGCAATAATTTTATAGTAACAATTTTAATATCAACTACCATAATGGGAATAGTTGGATTTATTGATGACTACTTGAAGATAAAAAAAAGTTATACTAAAGGATTAATAGCTAGGTATAAACTAATTGGACAGATATTTTTGGGTATATTAGTATCTTATTTAATACTTAATGATAACTCTCCAATTTCATATAATATTATAAATAGTAATAATATTATAGCTAATATTAGTTCATCTAGTATTTCCATACCTTTTATTGCAAATGGTTTTTTAGATATTAAATACCTTTATTTACCCCTTGTTATTTTAATCATAACAGCAACTTCAAATGCTGTTAATTTAACAGATGGTTTAGATGGTTTAGCAACAGGACTTGTCGCTATATCAGTATTAGTTTTAGGTGCCATTGCTTATGCTAGTGGAAGATTAGATTATAGTAATTATCTAAATATTATATTTATACCTAATAGTGGAGAATTATTTATTTTTTGTTTATCAGTAATTGGTGCATGTATTGGTTTTTTATGGTTTAATGCATATCCTGCAAAAGTATTTATGGGTGATGTAGGTTCTTTATCATTAGGCGCAGCAATTGGAACACTAGCAGTATTATTGAAAAAAGAAATATTATTAATAATTATTGGTGGAGTATTTGTAATTGAATCTTTATCAGTCATAATACAAGTAATATATTTTAAAATCACTAAAAAGAAGTTTGGAAAGGGTGTGCGCTTTTTTAAAATGGCACCTCTTCACCACCACTTTGAATTATCAGGATGGAACGAAAATCATGTAGTTGTAAGATTTTGGATTATTGGTATTATACTTGCACTTTTATCATTAACAACATTTAAAATTCAATGATTTTCAAGAATAATATAATTAAAAATAAAAAAATCACAATACTTGGAGCAGGTATAAGCGGTATTGGGGCATCTAATCTTGCACTTTATAAAGATGCAAAAGTACTTATAAGTAATAATAAAAAATTTAAAAACAGCTTACAAATAAATAAAAAAATTGATGTAGAGTATTCCCATACGGAGAAATGTATCGACTCTGATTTAGTTATTATAAGTCCTGGGATTAATCCAAATAATAATAATACAGTTGATAAATTGAAAAAATCAAATGTGCCTATAATTAGTGAGATTGAATTTGCATCATGGTTTACTAAATCTCCTGTAGTTGCTGTAACAGGGTCTAATGGGAAATCAACTGTTGTGAAAATGCTTTATCATATATTCAAAGATAAATATAAAAATGTTTTTCTTGGAGGTAATATTGGTATTTCATTCTCAAACAATGTTCATAAGGAATTAAAAAATAAATTTAATAAATCAATTCACATTCTTGAAGTTAGTAGTTTTCAACTAGAAAATATTTTATCATTCAAACCTTATATTTCATGTATTTTAAATATAACTGAAGATCATATTGATAGACATGGGAACTTTAATAATTATAAAAATCAAAAATTAAAAATAATTAAGAATCATAATCTAGATTCATTCATTGTCTATAATCAAGATGATAAAAATTTAAATAGCATATTCAAAAAAAAGTTTAACTCTGTACCTTTTTCTATAAAGAATAAAAACAAATTCTATATTAATAAAGACACCATATATTGTTCAAAAACAAATAAAAAAATCATTGATCAAAATCAAACAGCTTTAATAGGAAAACATAATTTATCTAATATTTTAGCTTGTATAGAAATTTCAACATTATTCAATATTGAAATAAAAAATATAGTTAAATCAATAAAAAACTTCAAACCTTTAAAGCATAGAATGGAAACTGTTTACAAAAAAAATAAATTCATAATTATAAATGATTCAAAGGGTACAAATCTAGATTCAATGAAATCTGCTGTTAATAGTTTTAGTAATGAAATTATACTTTTAATTGGAGGCTACTCTGAAGATAAAATAAATCAAAAAAAGATATTAGAAATCACTAAATCGGATAACATTTCTAAAATTATTTGCTTCGGAGATGTGGGTGAAGATGTAAATAATTTATTAAAAGTCAATAAAAAATCTATCTATATGAATGATTTTAAAAAAGCTATTTTAAAATCTATTGAATTTTCTTCAAATAGAAAATCAATAATTTTTTCACCAGGATTTAAAAGTTTTGATAAATTTAAAAATTTTGAAGATAGAGGAAATGAATTTAAAAGAATAATCAATGAATACTATGCTTAAATGAAAAGAAAACAATTTATATACGAAAAACCAATTATATATGTAATTATTGCCATGGTTGCTATTGGTTCTCTTATGCTTTTTAGTGCTAGTAGCACAATAGCATTTAATAAGTTCGGTGATTCTGCATTCTATATAAAAAGACATATTATAAGACTATTTATTGGTTTCTTAGCTTTTATGATTGCCTATAAAATAAATTTTAAATTTTTCAAAAAAAATGCTACTAAACTATTATTATTTTCATGGACAATAATGTTATGTGCATATTTTTTTAATGAAGGAAGTTCAACAAATAGATTTTTAATAGTTAATGGAAAAAATATCATAACTACTTCAGATTTTGCAAAGTTATGTTTGATTATTTTCACAGCACAGTTTATAGAAAATAATAAAAATAAAATTAACAATATTAAGATTTTACTAACTAAATATTTACCCTATCTATCGATAACTTTATTATTAATTTTATGCCAACCAGATTTAAGCTCGACATTTACAATCTTAATTCTTATTTCATTAATACTTATTACAGCTGGAATTAGTTTAAAATATTTATTTTATCCAGCAATATCAGGTTTGGTATTAGCAATAACATTATTAAAAGACTTTCAAAGAAAGCGTTTCTTTACTTGGTGGAATGGAGAATCAAATCAACAAGCAGAAAATGCTATAAATGCATTAGGTAACGGAGGATTTAAAGGAGTAGGATTTGATAAAAGTATTATAAAAGAAGGTTTCCTACCTGAAGTTCATACTGATTTTATATTACCCATAATTGGAGAAGAATTTGGGTTTATAGGTATACTGTTTATGTTTGTTTTATTTCTATCTTTATATTCATTCGGAATAAAAATCTGTAAATTTTCACCTGATATATTTAGCTCTATGCTAAGTCTTGGAATAACACTAAATATATTAATTTATTTTTTAATTAATGTTTGTTATGTTGTTGGAATTATTCCAACAACTGGTTTAGCTATTCCTTTTTTTAGTTACGGCGGATCTCATACATTATTCAATTTATTTTCTTTAGGTATACTTCTAAATATTTCTAAATATACAAATCTTTATAAGTATAAGGCTGTTTCATATGAGTAAAACTATATTTATATCAGGGGGTGGAACTGGAGGTCACTTATTCCCTGCAATTGCTATTGGTACTGAATTAGCTAATAATAATTGTTCAATAATTTATATAGGATCAAAGCATGGGATTGAAAAAAAATATTTCAAAGAAAATAGTTTAAAATATTACTTATTAAATATAAAAGGTATTCAAAGGCATCTATCTGCAAGAAGTATATTTACAAATTTTTTATTACCATTAAGATTCATAATATCTTACATACATTCAATTTTTTTGATTATGAAATATAAACCTAAGGCAATAATTGGTACAGGCGGGTATGCTTCTGGATTACCTTTATTAGCTGGTATATTATTTAAAATTCCAATTATGATTCAAGAACAAAATTCAATACCAGGTCTAATTACAAGAAAATTAAATAATAAAACAAAAAATATTTTTTTAGGATTTAAAGAAACAGGGAAAATGCTTAAAGGAAAATCTTTATATACGGGTAATCCTATTATGACTAATTTAAAAAATTATAATAAATCTAAATGCAAAGAAAAGCTTGGCTTTGATACTACTAAAAAACTAATACTTATATTAGGAGGAAGCCAGGGAGCAAGAGCAATAAATAATTATATTTATGATAAAATTAATTTTTTTACAAATAACAAACTTCAAATTTACTGGCAGTGTGGATTTAATGATATAAAAAAAATTAGAAAAATTAAACACAGATCAATTAAAATCACACCTTTCATAAACGATATGTCAACGGCATATTCTTCAGCGGATATTGTTATATCAAGATCAGGAGCAATATCAATTAGTGAACTTTCGTTTATGAAAAAAGCAACAATATTTATACCTCTTCCCTCTGCTGCAGATAATCATCAAGAAATCAACAGTATGTATTTAGAAGAAAAAAAAGCGTGTATATCTTTGAAGCAAAAAAATTTAGTTAAAGGTATTTTAGAAAAAAAAATCTCACAATTATTGAGTGATAAAAAAAATATTGAAAGATTAGAAAAAAATATATATCAGTTTTCAAGTAAAAATTCAACAAAACTAATAGTTGATAAGATTTTAGAAGGTATAAAATGAATCTATTTAACAAATCAAAGAAAATACATTTTATTGGTATCGGTGGTATTGGAATGAGTGGTATGGCAGAGTTTTTATACAATCATGGTTTTAAAATAACAGGTTCAGATATTTCAATTTCAGAAAGAACTAAATATTTATCAAAAATTGGAATAAAAGTCTTTAATAAGCATGATAGTTCTAATATAAAAAACCAAGATTTAGTTGTTTATTCATCTGCTGTAAAAAAAAATAATACTGAAATTATCTCTAGTAAAGAACTTCATATACCATTAATGAAACGTTCACAAATGCTTGGGGAACTAATTAAGATAAAAGATACAAGCATAGGAGTTGCGGGCACACATGGAAAAACAACGACATCATCTATGCTTGGATCTATATTATATGAATCAAAATTAGATCCAACATTAATTATTGGAGGTATCGTTAATAAATTCAACAGTAATAACATATCAGGCAATGGAGATTTTATCGTTGTAGAGGCAGATGAGTTTGATAAAAGTTTTTTATCTTTAAAACCTACTTATGCTATTTTAAATAATCTAGATAAAGAACATTTAGATACATATAAAAATTTAAATAATTTAAAAAATACATTTTGCGAATATGCAAATTCCGTTCCATTTTATGGTAAGGTGGTAATTAATAATGATTCAAAATATTTAATAGATATATCAAAAAAAATTAATAAACCATCAATGACCTTTGGTATAAACAATGATTCTGATATTATGGCTAAAGATATAAAATTTTACAAAAACAAATCCTCATTTAGAATTGTTTCAAAAATTTATGATGATTTTAATTTAGAAATTGAATGTCCAGGACTTCACAATGTATACAATGCTCTTGCAGCAACTACTTTATCACTAGATATGAATATTTCAATAAATAATATTAAAAAATCATTGAAAAAATACTCAGGTGTTAAAAGAAGATTTGAAATAAGGTATGAAAATACAAAAAATAATATAATGATTATTGATGATTATGCCCACCACCCTGTTGAGATTAAATATACAATAGATGCTATCAAATCTGGTTGGAATAATAGATTAATTAGCATTTATGAACCGCACCTATATTCAAGAACTGTAGAATTTAAAAAAGAAACAGCAGAAGCACTCCAATTATCAGATAAAATAATAATTACAGATATTTTTGGTTCAAGAGAAAAACCGATAGAAAATATAACTAGTAAAATCATTATTAATGAACTCAATTCATTAGGACACAAAAATCATATTCTAATTGAAAATAAAAATAAAATTGCTGATTATTTAAAAAATGAACTGAACAAAAATGATATTATTTTAGTTATGGGCGCAGGTAAAATCAATTCTATTATTTATGATGTTATTAAAGTATTAAAGGATAAATATGAAAAAAATTAACATTGAAAAAGCTATTAACATAATTTTTATCATTTCATCTTTATCAATTATATTTTTGTTAATGATATATAGTATCAACGACAAATCATTTAACATTAAATATATTACTATTAAAAATAATCACTTTGTAAACAGTGTTGAAATAGAAAATATTATTAAAGAAGAATTGAAAAATAAAAATATTTTAAACGTAAATATATCAAAAATTAAAGAATCAATTAATAAAAATGACTATATTCAATCCTCTAAAATATTTACAACGTTCCCTTCAAATATATTTATTAATATTAATGAAATTACTCCTATTGTACTATTTGAGGAAGAATCTAAATATTATTTATATGATTACAAACTAAATAAGATTGAAGCAGACTTAAAAGCATTAAACTATTATAAAGTACCAATCATAGTGTCTGATTTTAAAGATCAAAATAAAATAAAGTATATAACAAATTCTTTAATTGATATTCTTAGTAATTCTAAATCATTATACAGTTCAATATCTGAAGTTAGAATTAATAATAATGAAATTCATTATACAACAAATAATAGAACAATAATTAAACTCGATATAAACCACATTAACTATTGCACAACAAAACTTATCAATTTTTTGCAACAGAATACTAATAAACCAATCGATACATATGAATATGTGAATTTAATAATACCCAATCAAATAGTAGTTAAAGAAAAGAGTATATGATAACATGAACGAAAATACAATAATATCAGGAATAGATATAGGAACAACAAAGATAGTTGTAATAATCGCTGAAAAAAAAGATGGTGCAATAAATATTATTGGATTTGGTCAAAGTAACTCATTTGGTTTAGAAAGAGGTATAGTTGTTGATATAAGCGAAACAATAATATCAATTGGTAAAGCTGTTAAGCAAGCTGAAAAACAAGCAAAAATTGAAATAGATTCTGCCTTCGTAGGTTTAACAGGTGAACATATAAAAGGAATTAATTGTACAGGAAATATATCAATAATAAATGGAGATTATAGAAATCCTGCTGGTGAAAGAATAACACAGAAACATATAGATAAGGTTTTAGAACATTCTAGAGCAATCAACTTATCACCTGAAAGGAAAATACTTCATACCTTATCCAGAGAATTTAAAGTTGATGAAAGACAAGGCATTAAAAACCCATTAGGGTTATCTGGGAATAGATTAGAGGCAAATGTTCATTTAGTAACTATTGCAAGAAATATAGAAAGTGATTTAAAAACATGTATAGAAGAATGTGGATTAGATATTGATGGATTTATACTTGAACCTTTAGCATCATCAGCATCTGTTTTAGATATCAATGAAAAAAAGTTAGGGTCTATATTAATAGATATCGGAGGAGGTACAAGCGATATAATAATTTTCAATAATAATTCTATTATTCATACAGGAGCTATTCCACTTGGAGGTGAAAACTTAACAAAGGATATAGCTTATGGATTAAATACATCTTTAGAAAATGCTGAAATTATAAAATGTAAAAATGGAATAGCAAAAGAATCTCTAGCTGATGATCAAAAAATAATCAAAATATTAGGCACAAATGGAAGAGAAGATAAAGAAATATCTGAAAAATATCTATCATCTATTATACAACCAAGGGTAAATGAAATATTTAATCTAGCAAAAAATGAAGTAAAAAGAAGTGATTATGATGGAGATTTTACATTTGGAATAATACTTACTGGAGGTGGAGCCTCACTTAATGGGATAACTGATATAGCACAAGAAATTTTTAATATGCCAGTAAAAATAGGTATTCCTGATACAATAAATGGAAAAGCAGATATAATAAATAATCCAAGATATGCTACGGGAATAGGAATAATTAAATATGTTATAGAAAATAAGAATAATTTAAACGAACAATTTGAATTAAGTATTAAAAATTCATCAATAAATACATTTATTAATAAAATAAAAAATGTATTTAAAAAAATAAATTAAAAAAAGGAGATAAAATGTTATTTGAACCAGCAAATCTATCAGAACAAAAAGCAAAAATAGTTGTAGTAGGAGTTGGAGGTGGCGGTGGAAACGCACTTAATAGAATGATTAATGATGGAATGAATTCCGTAGAATTTATAGCAATTAATACTGATGCACAAGATCTGGAGAATAATAATTCACAAAAAAAACTCCAAATTGGTAAAGAATTAACAAAAGGACTTGGAGCAGGAGCAAATTCTGAAATAGGAAAAGAAGCTGTAAAAGAAAATAAAGAAGTAATTTTAAAAGAGCTTGGACAGGCGGATATGATTTTTATAACTGCTGGAATGGGTGGTGGAACCGGTACTGGTGCAGCACCTGAAATTGCTAAACTATCTAAAGAATTAGGAGCATTGACAGTAGGTATTGTTACAAAACCTTTTGCTTTTGAAGGTCCTATAAGAAAGAAAAGAGCTCTTGAAGGTATCAAGGAAATGAAAAAAAATTGTGATACCCTTCTTATTATTCCAAATGAGACACTACTTGAAATTGCTTCTGATGATACTACAGTTACTCAATCATTCCAACTTGCAGATACTGTACTTAATGAAGCAACAAAAGGAATATCAGATTTAATCAATAAGCCTGGTTTAATAAATCTTGATTTTGCTGATGTTAGTACAATTATGAAAAATATGGGTGATGCTATAATGGGTAGTGGAAGCGCTAAAGGTGAAGAAAAAGCAATACTAGCAGCACAACAAGCAATAAATTCTCCATTATTACAAAATGCTAGCATAAAAGGAGCAAAAGGACTTTTGGTAAACGTATCAGGACCAAAAAATATGAAAATGAAAGAATTAGATGAAGCATCAAATATTATTTATCAAGAATCTGGTGAAGATGCAAATGTAATTCTTGGATGTGTAATTGATGACAAATTAAGTGATGAGATAAAAATAACTGTCATAGCAACAGGACTAAACAATAATGAACAACCAGAATTCTATGATAATAATCAAGATGATAATATCACAAATAAATACTTAATGCATTCTACAACCATCGAAGAATCAAAACAGAATTTAATTAATAATGAAGTTGAAAGTATATCTGATATTAAAGAAGAAGAAAAACAACCGGAAGAAGAAGTAAAAACTGTTGAAAATAAAGATAATATGTTACAATTTGGTGAAAATCTAGATATACCAACTTTTTTAAGAAACAGAAAGATCTAAATTTATTTCAAAGATTGTTTGATATTGGTCTGATTTATTTAGTTTGATTTTACCTTTATGGATATACTCAATTATCCTCCTAGTTAAATTTAAACCTATTCCCCAACCTTTATTTTTTGTACTAAATCCTGGTTTGAAAATTTGATTTTTATTATCTCTGGCTATACCTAAACCATTATCTATAAATAAAATTATAACTCTGTCCTTATCTTTTTTGATACTTATTAATATTTTTCCATTTTCTGATTTAATCGAATCAATAGAATTTTTTATTAAATTTTCAAAAGCCCAAGATAATAATATTTTGTCTCCATTGATATTTAAATTATGATCGGAGAAATCAAAGTCTATAACTGTTTTACTAGATTTAGGTAATTTTGATTTGTAATATTCAATTACATCTGTTATAGATTCGATTAGATTGAACTGTGAAAACTTTGGTATAGATCCAATTTTATTAAATCTATCAGATATATTTTCTAATTTTCTAAGATCGTGTTTCATTGAATTATAAATTTTTTCTTTATCCTTTGGATTTTCTTCAAGTAATCCAACCCATCCCATTAATGACGAAATTGGAGTTCCTAATTGGTGAGCTGTCTCTTTTGCCATTCCAATATACACAGAGTTTTTCTCATTTGACCAAATCAAATTAATACCTAAGAACATAAAAACTAATACTATGAAAGCAAACCCAAATTCAACAAAAGGTATCCATCTAATATTTTTAATTAATACTGAATCGCCATAATGAATTCTTATTATTGGTATTTTATCAATTTCCATAACCGTTAATGGATTATTATTTTTATCCATTCTATATACAGTATCTTCAATATTATTATTATTATTATTAAACTTTAAATTCAAATGTTGATAGGTATATGTTCCATCATTTTTTTTAGTTGAAATTATCATTGGAATTTTTAATTCATTAATCAAAGGAAGTAAAGTATCTAGCAAGTATTGAGAATCAACATTTTCAGTTGTTAACTTCTCATGATAAATATTTGCAATTGTTCTAACTTGATTATTAAGCTCATCTCTCAATTGATTAATTATAAATGAGTTAATTAAAAAAAATATAAAAGCTAAGATTATAACTGTAAAAAAAATCCCAAACTTTATTTTATTTATATCTTTATGATTTCTTACCATAATACCTTTTGCGTAATAAATATATGAAAGCTAAAACAATTAAAACTAGAATAAATTTTGTTATTCGAAACCCTAATTTAAAATCAGAAGGATAGAAACCCATTTCAAAATAATTTTTACCCTTAGGAATCTTTACTCCCCTTACAATATCATTAACTTCAAATATATCATGTTTATTGCCATTACATTTAAGAGACCAACCATCTTTATAAAAAATTTCACTTATAATTAAAAACTGATCTGAATCAGTATTTGTTTCAAATTTAATTAAATCAGGAGACCAATAAGATAGTTTACTGCTTCTATTTTCTTTATTAAAATTTATCTCATCTAAATTCAAATCATTTATGTAAACATAATCCTCAGGGTTATAACTAAAATCTAAAATATCATTCATACTTTTATCTTTATCGCTTAATATTTTATTAGTAAAAAATATTCTTTTAGATGAATTATTATACTCGTAAAGGAACAGGCCAACTTCTTTACCATCGTAATTAGGATTTTGACCAAAATAAGAAAGTCTTTTTTGCCCTAAATTAGTAAATGATGCATGGTTAAAATCCTTTGATGGCAGAATAATGTACTTAACATTTAATAATTTCAAGATACCTTCAGGCCATAGAGTGTATCCTTTTTTGTTAATCTTATTTATAAATAAGCTATAATTATTAAGCTTAGCTGGATGATATCCATTAATATTTTCAATATGATAATTTGCCCATCTATTTTGTTCACCTACAAAATCAATAATTCTATATTTAGATGTATCATTTTTTAAGTATTTAACCATTGGATCATGTTTTTTAAAATCTTCAATATACTTATTTTTCTTTAAAATACTTTTATGTGGGATATGATTACTTGGTGATATTATTTCTTTATTAATTCTAAAATAATCNTATGATAATACAGATATTAAAATCAAGATAAAGATATTTTTATTTATTTTATGTATTGAATAAAAATATATTGTTATAGAGGAAATTATTAATACAAATATGATGTTTAGCGAATCATAAAAGTGCATATTAGAAATTTTAGATATGTTNGTATTTGTAACTCCAACAAATAAATGACTAAACAAAAGATAACATATAGATATAATAATAAGTGAAATTAAATAATAATTTTGATAAGAAATTTTTATTTTCTTCAACAATAATTCAAATCCAAAAGATGCTAAAACTAAAATTGAAAAATGAGTTAATATTAATATATAAGCAGGAACTCTAAACTTATTAAAATAAGGTAAATAATCATAAAATATCTTATAAAATTCAATGAAGTTATTGCCAAGTGATATTAGCAGAGAAAATATAATCGTAACGAAAAAAAATATTTTATATTTTCTATCTAAATCTGATTTAAAATAACCAAGGAATGCCAAAAAAATTATAAAAATTGACATATAATTAGGATAATCAGTAAATGGGAAATCACCAAAATATAAAGAACCTCCAAAGCCTAAAGAATAAGGAAAAATAAAAGTAAACATTTCTTTAAAACTAAGAGACCATTGAGTAGCATAATCTAATCCAGCGCCACCTCCAATATTTGAACCTCTGATTGATTCAGAACTATAGTTTAATATGGGTAGATATATTGATAATGAAAGTCCTAATCCTATAATTAAAGATAGTATTAGACTTATTTTTTGTTTTATTAATTTCAACTTATTAATATTATCTTTTTTAAATAGTTTTGGTATGTTAATTACAAAGAAAAGTCCAATCATCATCCAGGTATAGTATGCTATTTGGACATGCCCTCTTTGTAATTGAAGACCTATCAAAATTGAGAACAATAAAAAATTTTCTAATTTATAGCCATCATAAATCTTAAACATATATAATATAATCCAAGGGATATAACTTGCTGTCATCATTTGACTTCCATGACCATAAGCAAACATAACTGTTAGATAAGGCATTAGTAAAAATAATATCGATCCAAATAGAGCTGTGTATTTATCTTGTTTAAAAAATAATATTAATTTGAAAAAACCTAACCCTCCAAAAATTAAATGAAGAATGAAATACCAATTCCATGATAAACCAAAATCATATAAGATTAACATTAAATGGTGAGGAAAATAATAATTAGAAATACTTAAAAAAGAATGAACAGTTGGTATACCACCTAAGATCCATGGAAACCATAATGGAAAATCATTATATGAATCAGTATATAATTTAATGGCGTTTTTTACTGCTATTGGTGATAATGAGTCACCACTTGTAAATAGATAAGCACCATTTATTAGCTTATAAAATAAAAATGATGAAACTAATAATAATATAGATAAAACAAATAAGTAATCTTTTATTTTCATGATATAAGCAAACTTAATATTTTAAAAAATAATCTAAAGGGAAATAAAATAATATTAATTAATAAATAAATGATAAATATCAAGAAGTTGTTATTAAAATATAAAAACTTTATAGAAGAAATTAATTTATAGTAATTTTTTAAAGNACTAAATCTACCCCCCATAGAATTTGATATTTTATGATAAACAATACTGTTATTTACAAATATACATTTTATATTATTGTTTTTAGCTCTTAAACACAAATCTATATCTTCATAATAAAAATTAAAAGATTCATTAAAACCACCNAGTGAATTAACTTTTGATTTATTAATAAGCATTGCACAACCGGANACAAAATCAGTAACTGAATTCTTATATTCAACATTATTCTCATGTGAATTAATTCCTACATGATATGATAACCCAGTTACAGGACTTAATTTACCACCAGCATACCAAACAGAATTATCATTACTATTAATAATTTTAGGAGAAAAAATTGTATTTGAACCAAACTTTTTAACGGAATTATATAAAGACGTAATAGTATTTTTATCAACAGTTGTATCATTATTAAGGAGAAAATAAAAATCATCATTATCTTTTTTAAGTTTTTTAAAAGCGTGATTGTACCCTCTAGAATATCCAATATTTTCATTAATTTTTATAATCCTAATCTTATCAGATATTTTATCAATACCTTCAATCGAATCATCGAAGGAACCATTATCAATAACAGTAATTATATAATTTTTATAGGTTGATTGCAAAATAGATTTCAAACAATCATCTAAGATTTTTTTACCATTCCAATTTAAAACTAAAACATTTATTCTAGGATATTTTTCCATTACAATAATTCCTCAAAATGACTGAGGTAATTCTCAAATGAATATTTATATTTGAATCTATTAATGTAATCTTCAGACTTCTTAAAATCATGATTATCATAAATCGTAGAAATAATACTTGATAAATGTTTACTGTTATTTTTTTTAAAAAAATATCCTGTCTCTGCTTCAACAATATGTTCTTTTAAACTTTTAATATCTGAACAAACTATAAGTTTATCAAAATGATAAGCCATCGGGACTATTCCACTTTGTGATATTTTTTTATAAGGTAGTACAACTATATCACAAGCAGAAAAATATAAGTTAATATCCTCATTTGATATATATTTTTTATGCCATATAATCATTTCTGATAAACTATTTTTTTTAATTGAATTTTTAATTTTATCTGTTTTAATATAAGATTCTCCTGCAATTAATAACTTAATATCTAATTCTTTAATAGAATCAAGAGAATCTATAAGAATATCAAGACCTTTATAATCTCTAATAAATCCAAAAAATAGTAATAGTAATTTTGGAGGATTATATATTCCTAATTTTTTACATGCATCTTTTTTTGAAATTTTTAAGTTTATATTTTCTTTTAGAGGTAGAAAACTTTTAACTATTTTAGTTTTAGGATTAATTAAAGAACGTAATTTATCTTCTGATTCTGAAGACATAACTAAAAAATTATCGATATTTAAAAAGAATTTTTTAATAAAATATTTTTCTAAAAAAAAACTCTCATGGGGATATATATTATCACAAATACAAGAAATCTTAATATTTGATTGTCTACCTTTAATTTTCCAATTTATAAATAAGTATAATGGTATAAAAAATGGATTCCAGTACCTAAAAATAACATGTGTAAACTTATTTTTAATTATATATCTCGCAACTTTATTCCATGTAATGGGATTTAAAATATCAATATCATATTTAATGTTATTATCATTGATATTAATAGAATGATCATACTGTGTTTCACTGGGATATAAAAACTTAGGATATAATCTATTAAAGCTTATTATACTGACATCATATGTATCTTTAATATTTGAATATATTATTTCTGTTTCTTTTGAAATTCCACCTTTAATTGGTGGGTAAGGACTAATAATCGCAATTTTCATTCATTAAAATTAAAGTATCGAGCAATATTTATTCTTTTATTTTTATTTATATTTACAATAAGTTCACAGACTAGCCCAATTGAGAAAAATTGTACTCCAATAATAATAAATAGAAGACCTAAAAAAAACAACGGGTTTTTAAAAGGAGTTATCCATATACCATTAAACCAATTAAGAGTTAAATATATGTTAATAATTATTCCTACTATAAACAATAATAGTCCAAGTGAGCCAAATAAATGAAGAGGTCTTGTCAAATATTTTTTAAAGAACATAAGAGTAATCAAATCAAAAAAACCGTGAAAAATTCTTGACTTTGTATATTTTGAATCACCATATTCTCTTTTTCTGTGGTTCACTACAATCTCAGACACTTTAAAACCATTATTTTTAACAAGAATTGGCATAAATCTATGTAACCCACCATATATATTCATCAATTTAACAGCTTCAAAAGGATACGCTTTAAAACCACAATTAAAATCATGTATATAAATCCTTGTTAAAAGTCTTAACACATAATTAAAAATTTTTGATTGAATTCGCTTTGAAAAGGAGTCTAATCTATTTTTCTTCCATCCTGAAACAAGTCCATTTGTTTTTTTTACTTCAGATATAAATTTTTCTATCTCATCTGGATTATCTTGCAGGTCTGCATCTAAAGTAATAACTATATCACCTATACATTTTTGGAAGCCAGCATTTAAAGCTTCGGATTTACCTTTATTGGTTAAAAAATCAATTAATTTTACATTAGAATCTGAATCAATTAAATCTAAAATTATTTGTTTAGACTTATCTTTGCTTCCATCATTGACAAAAATTAACTCCCAATTATATTTATCATTAACATTCTTTTTTATTTCTGAGTATAATTGATTAAGCGAATCCTGTTCTTCAAATACGGGAACTATTATTGATAAATCTTTTTTTGTTTTCATTTTAGAATTTATAAAAAAAAAGGGTATAAAATACCCTTTTTATAAAAGTTTTGAAAAGAAATGTTATTTAGACGCTATAAACTCTTTAATAACAGTTTCAGGAGTTTTTCCATCAGGAACTGGTAAAATATCTTCTGAAAATCTTACTGCACCCGTTTTATCTGATACAGCAGACCTAATTAATTTAATTCTATTTTTACTTGCTGCTTTTTTACCTGTTTTATCACTAAATGATTGTTTTTTTGCCATAATTATACCAACCTTAAATTAAACTATTGTTTAAAACTAACATAAGTTAACACTTTTTTACTTGTCATTGCCAAGTAATAAAACAGGATCTTCAATATTCAAAGAGTCAGAATCATTGATTGCCATCGAAGAATCATTAAAATCATTCATATCTACTATTTGCTGATTTACTGAAGAATTTGAAAATTTAAAGAATGAGAATGATAAAATTATTATTAACGATGCTCCTGATAATAATGTTAAAGTATCAGATTTCAAGAAAAGATTACTTATCTTAGAAGATATCTGATTAAATAGACCACTATTTTCATATTCATCAATTCTTTGATTAAGCTTAACAACAAAGTCAGATGGGCCTTCGATATCATCTAATTTCTTTAGTGCCGAAGTATTTAATTCAATATCATTAACTATTTTTTTAAATTCTGAATCCTTATTCATATATGATTCAAATTCTATTTTATCTTTTTTGGTTAATGTCTTTTCTATATAGTCAGTTATTTTCTCTAAATATTTATTATCAATCATTTATAATTATTAACTCCATAATTTATTAAAATATCTCTTAACTTTAACTTTCCTCTATTGATACGTGATTTGACAGTACCAAGCGGTAGTTGTAGTATTCTACTAATAACATCATAAGAAAGTTCCTGAATTTCTCTTAAAATAATAATTATTTTATAATCGTGTTCTAATTCAGCTAAAGCTTTTTCTAACAGTCTTGATTCATTATTAGCTGTTTTCTCTATATTATCTCCAGTAATAAAAATATTATCACTATTACCATCTTTATTAATATCTGATATTGAAGATGTTTTTCTTCTTTTTAATTTTCTTAACTCCGTTTTAGCTAAATTTGAAGCGATTGTAAACAACCATGTAGAAAATTTATATGTTTCTTTATATGAGTCCTTTTTAAGATATACTTTAAAAAATGCTTCTTGAGCAAGGTCTTCTGCTGAATCCATATCATGCATATAGCGGTATAAAAAACTAATAATTTTATCCCTATATCGTGTAACAAGATGAGTGTAAGCATTCCTATCTCCATTTTGGAACTCTTTAATTAAAATTTCATCTGTTTTACGATTAGTTGTCATAATGACCTTTACATATTTTAACCAATAATGAGTTAATAACTATTTCATTATTAATACTTGATGTTTTAAACATAACATCAACATCTCTAAGCGCAATAATTATATTCATTATCTCATCATTAGTATAATTTCTTTTGTAACTTGATAGCCTAGAGCTTAAAATTTTATTTAATCTGCTGTAGCCTGATTTTGAGGAAATTATTTCCATAAAAAAATTATATAATTGCATAATAATAGGAATTGATGAAATTCCATTAATATGTAAATTATTATATACATCAATCGTTTCTGCCAATTTTTTTTGACCAACAGCATTTAATAAATTCCAAGCCTTAATATGCTTACTTTGATAGTCAGATTCTATGGCTTTTGAATCAATTTCTTTTTTGTTATTTATTAAATAATATTTCTCAACTTCATTAATAATAGTTGAAATATCATTACCAAAATTACTTACTAAATAATCAAGTAAACTATTATCTATCTTTATACTTTCAGATTTAAAATAATATATAACCCATTCTTTTATTTTTTGATTATTTATTGGTGTTCTTGTATCAATTAATCCAGTAATTTGAGAAATTTTCTTAGAAAATTTATTTTTTATCATAAAATCATCTAAAATAAAAACAAGTATATTGCTCTCATCTGTTTTTTTTACGTATTCTAATAAATTAGACTGATTTTTCATTGATACCTTATTGAAGTTCTTAATTATTGAAATAGTATTACTCGCAAATAAAGAAACACTATTAATATTATTAAACAACGAATCATTATCATTTGTTTCATTTAAATAATAATATTTAGTTTCAAATTTATTTTTTAAATAATCTTTCAATTTTGAAATAAATATATTCTGTAAAAAATAATCATCACCCAATAAAAAATAAGAAGACTTATTTCCATCTTTATAAATTGTTCTTAATGCTTTACCAACACTAGTTTGCATAAAAAAGAACCAAAGTTATAAATAGGCAATAAAAAGAAAATAACCAAAACCTACCCTTATCAATAATTTTTTCTAACATGAATAATACAGCATAACCAATTAAGAAAGAAGAAAAAATTCCAATACTTAATTCAAGTAAAAAGTATATATCTAACATAAGAAATTCTATATTATTAATTATCAAATATAAAGATGAAAAAATCAGTATTGGTATTGCTAACATAAAGGAGAACTGCATTGATTTTTTAAAAGATAGTCCTAATAATAATGCCATGAAGATTGTTAAACCTGATCTTGATAATCCAGGTAGAATAGCCATGGCCTGTGCCATCCCAATTAAGAATGCATAAAAATAAGAAATGCTTGAACCCTTATTATTAAGAAAATATTTTGTAGAAAAAATAATAATAGTTAATACAGAATAGCATATAATTAAATAATTCATTGAAGATATATCGAAAAAATAATCTTTAATTATATCTTCAAACATAATACCAATAAAGCCAGCAGGAATCGTCCCTATAATAATTATTAATAAATAATTAAAATCACCATTTAATGTTTCATTGATTTTCTGATGTATAAATTTTTTCCAAAAAAATAAAATGGATAATAAAGTTCCTAGATGAAGAGCAACTTCTATTAGCAACCCTCCTTCATTAATTCCAAATAATTTTCTAAATAATAATAAATGTCCTGAACTACTAATTGGGAAAAACTCAGTTAGGCCTTGAACAGCACCTAATAATATATATTCTAAATAATTCATTTTTTATTCACTATAAATGACAACATTCTACCTGATTTCTCTCTATCTCTTCTAAAACTATGTAAATTTTTATTTTCATAAGTACATATGCTATCAATTTTTATTTTATCTTTAACTATTCCTATGTTTACGAAATCACTTGTGATAGATTTATTTAAATCTAAAAAAAATGAACCGTTTTTTTCAATTACAGAAGTTCCAAAATAATCAAGCATTTCCGCTCCTACTTCATAACAGCACGCTTTGATTGATGGTCCCATTACAAAATTTAAATTATTTTTATGAGAACCTAAACCAATAAACTTTTCAATCGCTTTTAGATGAATTTTTTTTTTGACACCTCTCCATCCAGCATGAACAATCCCGTAATTACGAGTTATATTATCATAAATAAAAATAGGAATACAATCAGCCGTTTTAATTAATAAAACTAAATTATCTNTAGGTGAAGTTATTATTCCATCTGCTTCACCATAATTACCAGATTTATCANCAACTAAAATTTTATTTGAATGAACTTGATTAACATCTGCTAATAGACTTCCATCTATTTTATATTTTTTAAATAAATCAGATANGATTTTTTGGCTTGATAGACCGTTTGTTAAACAAGTGGTAAATAAAAAAAAATTCTTAGATGGATAACTGATATAGTTACTACTCATATAAATCAGTCTTAATTATATCTCCACTCTCATTATAATAAATCCACTCCCCAACTTTTTCTCCAGCTTTGTAATTACCAATAGATTTTGGCATTCTACTTTTATAATACTCAATCCATTTTCCTTCACGAAGATCATTTGAAAGATTGCCTTCAGTATAAATAATTCCATTATCAAAATATTCTATATATTTACCATCAAAAATAATTTTATCGTTGTATGTAGTTAAAAATGTTTCCATTTTTTTGTAACCATTTTCATACCAATAGAAACATAATTTATTTGGATTTATTTGACCATTTAAATAGAAAATAATGCTCTGTTTATTTTTATTTTTAAAATAAGAAACCCATTTACCGCTTTTTAAATAGTCCGTATACGCTCCTTTTGTTAAAACCTCACCTTCGGGATGATATGAAATAAAATCTCCATTACCTCTATCATCATAATCTATAGTACTTATTATCTTACCATCTTTATGGTATTTATTCCATGTACTAAATACTTTACCAGTTTTATATATACCCTCTTCTTTCAAATTTCCATTATCATAAAATTCTTTATAGATACCATTTTGAGTATACTCATCAGGATATCCATCAGCATAAAATTCGAATGATAAATAATTATTTTCTATAAGCGTTGAATCCTCACTTACAGCATATATTTTAATGGGTTTATTTGAATCAATTTTTCCATCAGTTAAAAAGTATTCTCTAATTAAAAATCCTTTTTTATTTCTTTCGGTCCATCTACCATTTTTTTTATCGTTTGAGTAATATCCATCTTCAAAAACTATATTAGAATCTGGAATATCATAAAATGATTTATACATACCGTTACCTTCAATAAAGTCAATCATACTTTTTATATTTCCATTAACATAATATTCAGTCCATACACCATTTTTCACATTATTTAAATAGTTTCCTTGTTCTTTTACTGTACCGCTATCATAGTAAAGAGTATAATCTCCTTCCATTACCTCATTTGCATATACTGTATTAAAGCAATCTTGAGCTGGTCTACACATAATATAAGAATTAACCGAATATTCTAAATACTTAGTACCATTATCATTAAACTTAACTACATTTGTCTCCGTATATTCTTCATTCATATCTACCGTTTTATATGAGTAGTATTTATCGAATGTTTTATTACCATCCTGATCAAACATATTCCAAAGGCCAGCTCTATATCCGTTTATATATAATCCAAATTCATTCATTTCTCCATTTAAATGGTAAGAAATATATTCACCATCTTTTATAAACGTATTATCTTCATATTTTTCGTTATATACACTTTGTCTAATACCAATATCGCTGTATTGTATNGTCTGTTTTANCATAANACCATCATCTAAAAAACGTTCCTTATATTTTTTNCCATTCTTATAATAGCTAATATAATTACTATCTAACAGACCCTCTTTAAAATACTGTTTTGAATATAATTCACCTGTAGAATAGAATGTGCTGAAAACACCATTTCTTAGAATATCTTTTTTAACTACCATAGTATCAATAATATCAGGAATAGGATCTAATACTTTTACAATAGAACTAACCTCTACAGGTTTATTTAAATCAACAATTGAATCTAAGATTCCAGCAGAATAATAAAGATTAAATGTTTCCATNCCTTTTTTATCAAACTCGACCCATAATCCATCTTTTATATCTGAAANAAANAATCCAAATGTTTTCATACTTGAATTTTCATGAAATTCAGTATACGTAGAATTTAATTTATTAAATTTACGTTCTGATTTAATCATACCATTTTCATAAAACTCATACCAAGTGCCTACTCTATATCCTTTGCTAAATTCACCATAATGCTTTTTAATTCCATTTTTATGAAAGTCTATAATCTTTCCGTTGTAAGGTTTATAGCTATTTGGAAGGAAATATTTATCCTCAAATTTTAGAAGGTCAAATTGGGAAACTTCATTCTGAGATAATAAAATTGTGGTGAATATAAAATATATATATCTCTTCATAATTGTTCTTCCTTATTTTTATAATAGTAAACAGTATAATGTGCAAAAAATCCGCACACTCCACCAATTACAGCGCCAATAACATACCCATTGCTTGTACCTATTAAATTGAAAATAACAGATAAACTGCCACCAATCATTATACATAGTAGTATTGAAATAAAATATTTTTTCATGAACCTTCTAATTTACTATTTTTATATAAAATATTTTTAACTATTTTTCCTTTATTAGAATAGTAAATCCAATAACCGCTTCTTTTACCAAGATTAAAAGAACCCTCAAATGCTAAAGTACCATCTTGATAATATGATATTTTTTTTCCATGTANCTTATCATCAATATATGATTGCTTATAATGTATCTGACCATTTTTATAATAATTAATCCAAAGCCCATGCCTAAGATTATTCTTATAAGATCGAGACTCTTTTAATTGGCCATCTTTATAATATTTATTATTATCCATTAATCATAATTACTGTTAAAAATTAGTGTTAAATTTATTATGAATGATTGTAGAAAAAAAATATAAGTGTCAAACCTGCTTTACAAATAATTTAATTGATATTGAATTATCGTTTTGTTCTGAAACGGTAGATTTAATTGAGGATTGTACTATTTGTTGTAATCCTAATACTATTTCATATACATCTGAAAATGAAAAGGTTGTCTATTTTGAAGTTTTAAAAACCTATTAAATTAAAATTAAGTTTAATATTATTTTTGTATCAAAGAATTTATAGGTTACTAAATGTAGTCTTTGGGAGTTTAGTCTTTAGAAAAATATTTCTTCCAATAATTAATTTGAGTCATACTTACTCCAAACACGAAAAGCAGAGTGAACCAACCATCTGTAGTAACATTCCCTATTTCGTAATATTGATAAAGAAGTGTGATTATTACAATAATTACACAAATCAAATTGATAATAGAAAGAATATTTTTTTTCATGGTCAACCTCCCTATACTATTGATTCTAAACTGTTGAAGTTTAGGAATTGGGGTAAGATAGTTTCTGTTATCATCATATATCTAAAATTAAACTAACTAGACTAACAATATCAACTACATTAATTAAACCATCTTGATTGACATCACCTAAATAATTATATTGACCATCATTTAATATAATATTTACTACAGTAACTATATCAACTATATTTACAAATCCATCTTCATTAATATCACCAAGTTGAGATTCAAAACATTCTAAAGTATTCTGGTATCCTAAATCATCTTCAGATATACATTCTGGGTAGGGTGGGCAAATATGATTATTATTTATGTAGATATTACATCCTGATAGATTACATAAATCATTTGGAATACTAGCCAATCTGTTATGTTCCAACCTTAATAATTCTAAATTTGATAGAGAAAATAATTCATTCGGTAGTTCTACAATTTGATTATATCCTATATCAAGAGTTGTTAAATTAACTAAATTTCCAATCTCTAATGGAATACTTATAAATTGATTATCATAAAGAAAGAGTGATTGAAGATTAACTAGA
>PANN01000011.1 GCA_002707645.1 Fidelibacterota bacterium
ATTATAGCTGGGAACTTGTATTTTTAATGACGGATCTTAATTTTGATTATAATCTAAATATTCAAGATATCATTTTATTGGTTAATATTATTCTGGATAGTTAAATAATTGAATGATTATTTTAATAAATTATTTTTATTAATGATGATATTGATATAGATTTAGATATGATTAAAAAGATTTTACTATCAATAATATTCTCAGCTTTTATATTTACTGATGAATATAACTACTCTCTTGAAGATTTAAATTCAACTTCATCAACTTTTGGATTAAATGTATGGGAGCCTTACTATTTAGATTATATAACTATGCATTATTTTGGTTCACAAGGATGAGCGGGCTGAACTAATACTTTCGGGCAGTTGTCCGATTTCCAAGATGAGTTAAGGAATGATGATGGTTATGAAAATGTAGTTATCATTGCTATAGGGCAGACAAATATAAG
Source organism: Fidelibacterota bacterium (assembly GCA_002707645.1). Classification (GTDB taxonomy): domain Bacteria; phylum Fidelibacterota; class Marinisomatia; order SCGC-AAA003-L08; family D37C17. The sequence continues at coordinate 449 of PANN01000011.1, forward strand.
TAGTTTTAATAGTAATTTTTGTGCAAACTCAGATCTTCCATTAGTAATGGATCAATATCCAGGACTTCCTATTAGAGAACAATTTTCTCCTTACGGTCAACATAAATATCTTGTAATATTAGATTATGATGGAAATATGATTGGTAATGTTCAATTGACAAGCGGGGTTTCATTTTCATCTAAAGAATATGTAAGAAGTATTCTTGAAAATCATTATAATCAATCTATTCTTGGAGATGTTAATAATGATTCAACTATTAATATACAGGATATAATATTATTAGTAAACTTAATACTTGTTGGTGATACTCAATCAAATGCTGACATGAATTCAGATGGTATTGTTAATGTATTAGATATTATACAAGTTGTAAATATTATTTTAAGCTAGTTCTATTCAAAACTATGATAACAGTTCTTATATTATTTTTTTCTATTGTATTACCCAATACAATATATTGTCCAACAAATGATCAATCATCTACTCGTTCTCTATATAGTATAGGTGATACTTTAAGTTATCAAGATCAATCATTGCAAATTCCTGTATGTAATGGTGAAGGAAATTATTCAACAGGAGATAATTTTTCTTTTTTAGATTTGAATGGAAATGAAAATGGTGGTGACTATAAGATATCAATTATTAGTATGAATGCAACATGGTGACCTGCTTGTTATGATTACGTCAGTTTGATGGATCAATTACTTGAATTTACACAGCAGAATGATAACCTTCAATTTATTGTGAGTATGGATTACAGTTCAAATGAACAAGATCTTTATTCATGCAATGAATGGTCAGATTTATATGATCAGCTTGGTCAACATGGGAACAACCCACTCATTTTAGATGGTGATCCAAATCATAATATTTGGAATATGTTTGCAGCATCAACCTATTCTGCATATGCTTTTATTGACCACCATATGGTCTTAAGATATAAGTTTGATATGCCCAATTTGTATGATTTTCAATATACATACATCCCTGTTTTAATCGATGCAATGTATGGATGTACAGATTCTAGTGCTTGTAATTATGATATAGGTGCTGTTTATGAAAATAATACATGCCAATATGGAGATGAATGTGATAATTGTGGTAGTGTAGAAAATCAGTTAGCATGTATGGATATAGATGGATGTATGTGGATGGGTAATCATTGCATGGAATCAAGTGATAATTGTATGGATTTTGATAATCAATTTGATTGTTCTAATAATGAAAATTGCTATTGGATGGGTGACCATTGTATGACTGGATCAAGCTGTACTGACCCTGCTGCTTATAATTATAATCCCATTGCTGATATTCTTGGTGATGGTGATAATTCTACATGTCAGTATTCAACATTTTTAAATTTTGGTTGTACTTATGAAGAAGCAAATAATTTTATTCAACAAGCTAATATTGATGATGGTTCTTGTGAATATATGTTTGCAGATTTAAATGGTGATGGTATTATTAATATCATAGATGTTGTTCAGCTTGTTAGTATTATTATAGACTAACATTTTTATTAATAATACTCTTTTATTTTTAATGGTAAATATTTGAGAGTGCTAAACTGGTATAATAATGAATGGAGATCTTCAAATAGAGTTATGGATTTAGTAAATCTTTTAAATAAATTTATTTAATATATTGCTTCTTAAATTTCTATAAATAGTTTTCTGAAAAATAATCAATATATTTAACTATGAAAAATATTTTAATATTATTTACTTTTATCGCTTTCCCGCTATCACAAGATTTAGATGAGTTATACTTTGGTACAGATAATGATTTAGANATCATGACTTGGAATATTGAATGGTTTCCCAAAAATGGTCAAATTACAATTGATTATGTTGGACAAATTATTGAATCATTAGATATAGATGTTTTAGCGATACAAGAGGTTGATGATATATCATCATTTAATCAAGTTATAAATGGATTAGATAATTATGAAGGATATTTAGAATCAAGTTGGTTTGCAGGATTAGCTTATATATATAATACTCAAACGGTTGAAATTAATAATATTTATGAAATTTATACTTCTTCACCATATTGGAGTCCATTCCCTAGATCNCCTATGGTTATGGATATAAATTTCATGAATGAAAATTATATTATTATTAATAATCATTTTAAGTGTTGTGGTGATGATAATATGAATCTCAATGATGATGACGATGAGGAAACTAGAAGATATATTGCATCAAATTTATTGAAGGAATATGTAGATAATTATTTCCCTAATAGTAATGTTNTAATTCTTGGTGATTTGAATGATGAGTTGAATGACGATCCTGAGAATAATGTCTTTCAAATGATTTTAGATGATTCTGAGAATTATCTTTTTACTGATATAGAAATAGCGCAAGGTAATAGTGCCGGTTGGTCGTATCCTAGCTGGCCATCTCATCTTGATCATATTCTTATTACCAATGAATTATTTGATAATAATTCATATGTTGAGGTGATTAGAATTGATGATTTTCTAGATGGAGGGTTTAGTGAGTATGATCAGAATATATCAGATCACAGGCCAGTCGCTTTAAAATTAACTGTAGAAGAAATTCCGCTTGGCGATATTAANAATGATGGAGTTTTAAATGTTATAGATATTGTTTCAATTGTAAATATAATCTTATTTAATCAGTATCTAGATTCAGCTGATATTAATATTGATAACCAAGTGAATATTTTAGATGTAATACAATTAGTAAATATAATATTGAATTAATTCACTTTCAGAAATTAAATGTGAATAATAGTCGTAGTAACTTAATTTAATTTTAATTATTATATTACAGCACAACTTAAAATAGAATTTATTCTTGAATAGAACAGAACTTATAAAAAATTTTAAAAGCAAAGCCTTTAAAGATCTTCCAACAATCTACCAACAGATAAAATTATTTGAATCATCTAAGGAAATATTATATAATGCCAATATTATTATTTTCCAAAGCTCATTAATTAACCATAAAAAAAGATTATCTTTATTAAAAATAATTAATGACTTATCTGTGCAATATGAAATACCNTTTTGTATTGCTCACAATTTAACTTTATTAATTAAATTAAATAGAGAATTAGGAGTTAAAAAAAATCTAATAAAAGATTCTCATAAAGCTATTGATTTATGGAGGAGTATTATAGATGACCCGCTCGCTATAAATGGTTTAATATTTACCTACACTGATTTAGGTTTATTATTTTCAGACTTTAATTTAAATCTATTAGCAATAAAGTATTTAGATAAGGCTAGCAGCTTGATTGATGAATGTGAAAATCGCTATAACCCTTCTGTAAAGCTTAATGTTGCTTATAGTATTGTTTATGATAAAATGAGAAAGTATAAAAAATCTAAAACTCACTATGATAAAGTTATAAAATTAGCGGAGTCAAAAAATGATACGATAACAATCATACCAATATTAATAAATAAAGCTAACAATTTAATTAAAAGAAAAAAAAATAATTTAGCAAAAGAAAAATGCGAAATAGCTTTAAGAATAAGTAAAGATAACAATGATGAGATATATAAACCATATATATATCATTCATTGGGCAAAGCTTATCTGAATTTTAAAGATTTCACTAAGTCTAAAAAATATTTATATAAAGCGTTGGATTTATTTGATAATATGAATATTGTAAAAATGGTACCTGAGGTCTTATATGATATTGGTCTAAGCTTATATAGGATTGATAAAAATAATGATTCTATTAAAATTTTTAAAATTTTATTAAGAAAAAATAAAAAAATAAAAAACTATGAACTAGATGTTAAAACATTAAAAATTCTTCTGGAGATATATAAAAAAAATAAAAATCATAAGTTGTATTTATCGACCATAGATAAATTAAATAAATCCTTAGAGGATAGTTTGAAGTATAAAAGTAAAATTTTTAGTGATACAAACATTGATGCATTAGAATATTTATCAAATGAAAATAATATCGCGGTTGGAAAAGAGAATGACCTTAAGATAAAATTAGATATTGAGAGTAATAAAAGAAAATTAACAACTAAAGCTTTAGTATCATTCTCAGAAAGAGAATTTTTAAAGAATATTATAAATAAACTATCTAATCAAAACTTAACAAATAATAATTTAATTAAATTATGCAATGATAGAATGATGCATACAAAAAATTGGGATGTATTTATGAAATTATTTAATGATATCCATCCTGATTTTAATAGGTATATTATAAGCAAAGCTATTTCTATCTCAGAATCTGAATTAAGAGTTTGTAATCTTATTAAGATGAATTTTTCAACACTAGAGACAGCTGAAATTCTTGCAATAACTATAAGAGGAGTAGAGCAGCATCGATATAGAATAAAGAAAAAATTAAAATTAAAAACTGATTTAACGGTTTTCCTCCAGTCAATATAATTTTATTTATGTGAAAATTTGTCGTATTGAGATTTCATTAAAAGTTATTTAATATACTGTATGAATTTCAAATATATCATTCATTGTTTTATCTTTTTAGGAACTCTATATTCTCAATGTGAAAGCTATAATATTGAAGAATGTTTTGATGATCCCTATTGTATATGGGAAGAAAATCTAGTACTCCAAAATTGTGATTCCCAAGAAAATGAATTATTATGTAATAGTATAAATGAATGTTCTTGGGATATACAGACAACTTACTATAGTTGTAGCAATTTTGGCAGTTCNTCATCTTGCGGTGAATACTCAGATTTTGGATGTAGTTGGGAATGGAGCTGGGGTGGNTGGGGAAATCACGGTAGTTCTTGTGAAGGAGGAGGATTTCAAATAGATAATAGTATATGTACTGGTGAAGATTATATTCTTGATGAAGGAGTTTGCATATTAGATTTACCTCCAGAATGTTCTGAAATGGATGAATCACAATGTGAAGATGATTTTAGTTGTGATTGGATTATTGATATCGATGTTGGATCTTGTTATTCCTTGACTCAAAGCCAATGTAATTCAAATTCAAGTTGTAATTGGGATTGTGGATTTTATCATGGAAGTTGCGCTGGGTGTTGTTGGTATGAATGCAGTGGAGGCACATATCAAACCGACAATAGCTACTGCGAAGAAAATAACTACAATATTGGTGATATAAATAATGATTTTGAAATCAATGTGTTAGATATTATTCAAACGGTCAATCTTATATTATATAATGAATATAATATAATTGTTGATATGAATAATGATGAAATAATCAATATTCAAGATGTTATATTACTAATAAATTTAATTTTATAATTTATTTTTTATCTTTCCTTTTATANATTTAATTAACGATAAATAAGTATATTTATCATTTTTACTATTTTAATAAAATTTTGAAAAAAGATTAAAGATAATATGGATACTTTCAGTCATGCATTGTGGGGAAAAGGACTTTTTGGGTATAGAAAATATAGGTGGTTCTCTATCTTTTTTGGTGCTTTGCCTGACCTATTATCATTCGGATTATATTTTTTATTTAGTGTTTTAATTAGCAGTGATGCATTTCAAGCGGGAAAACCATCTTTAGATGAGATACCTATTTGGGTTTTTAGATTGTATGATTTCTCTCATAGTATAGTTATAGCGTTAATTTTTATTTTAATAGTCTATAGATTTAATAAAGACTTTTGTTTCCCAATGCTAGCTTGGCCATTACATATTTTATTGGATTTCCCAACCCATAGTAAAGCTTATTTCCCAACACCTATTTTTTGGCCAATATCAGATTTTAAGTTTGATGGAATTCCTTGGTCAAATCCTTACATTTGGTTTGCAAATGTATTTTGTATTCTAATTATTTTTATTTATAGAAAAAAATAAATTTCACCAAACATCTCCATCATCAACTATCGTCCATAAATAACAACATGCAATTGTTCTGTAAGGTTCCCATTTCTTTGATTTTTTTATCATAAAATGATCTGATGGTAGTTTATCTAAATTATATAATTCTTTAAATGCTTTTTTAATTCCTAAATCACCANCAGGAAGAATATTCATATTTAATACTGTGAACATTAAAAACATATCTATTGTCCAATGTCCAATGCCTTTAATTGTTATAAGCTCTTTTCTGATTTCATCTTGATTTAGTATATTGAAATCTATTGATGTGCCTTTATTTAAAAAGTATTCTGATAAATCTTTTAGATAGCTAATTTTTTGTCTTGATAATCCAATTGATTTTAATTTTAACTCATCCACAGTTAGGAAAATATTCGGTTCTGGATTTTTATCATTAAATAGATTTACAAATCTATTATAAATTATTTTTGCTACCTTACCACTTAGTTGTTGGTAAATAATTGATTTTGATAATGCAATATAGTAGTTATCATTTTTTTCAAATACTGGTTTGTCATTATTATCAATTAGAGATTTTAGTTTTAAATCTTTACTTAAGTGTTTAATTGCTTTATTTACTACTTTATTCATAAACAAAATTAATATTTAATACAATTTAATTATGTATAAAATGTTATATGAATTTGTAACTTATTATATAAATAGGGAGAAAATTTATGAATAAAGAAAATGTAATTAATAAGCTAAGTGAAATTTTTATTTTAGAGCTATCTGGTGTAATAAGATATACTCATTATTCCTTAATGATTTTTGGATATAATAGATTGCCTTTAATTGATTTTTTTAAAGCCCAAGCTTCAGAGTCTTTAGTCCATGCTAATATGGCTGGAGAATATATAACTGGATTAGGAGGCCACCCTCCATTAGGGATTGATAATCTTGAAGAAACAGATAAGCACAATATAACAGATATATTAAAGGAAACTTTAGATCATGAAAAAAAAGCTATAAGTATTTATTATGAATTATTAGAACTTGTAAATAATAAATCAGTTTATTTAGAGGAATATGCAAGGACAATGATTGGTCAAGAAGAACTGCATGTCCTTGAAGTCGAAAAAATGCTAAAAGATAATAATTAAAANTTTAATNTTAATTTTATGGTAAAAAATATTTTAACAGTATTATTGCTAAACTTTTCAATTTTAATTTCTCATCCTGTGGTAAAAAATTTAGATTTAGATAAGTTCATGGGAAGATGGTATGTTTTTTCTCTAATTCCAAATTGGATTGAATCAGGAGCAACAAATTCATATGATGATTACAGCTTAAATGATGATGGTAGTATAAGTATTACCTACCAAGCAATTAAGAACAATAAAGAAAGAACGGTAAAACAAAAAGGTTTTGTAATTGATAAAGATATCCTGAGTAGGTGGGAGATACAATTTGTTAAACCTTGGGTTCCTTTTTACAAAGCTCCATATGAGGTAATTATATTAGATGAAAATTATGAATATATGGTAGTTGGATATCCTGATAATTCCTTTGGCTGGATTATGACACGGTCGACAACTATGGATTCATTATTATATGATAATATTTTAAATACTTTAGAAAAAGATTTTAATTATGATAAAAATAATTTTGAAAAAGTACTACACTCCAANAGATAGNTGTTACAAACAGTTTAATATTTTATTTATATATTTTAATATTTTGTAATTATTTTTAACTAGTTACCTAAATAAATAAAGAGAAATCATGAGAAAAATATTCCTAATTAGTTTTANTCTTTCTTCAACATTTTTATTCTCAGATTGTCCTGATTTAACTACACAATCTGAATGTAATGAATGGCCTACATATTGTGAGTGGAATGGTGAGTTGAATCAGTGTCAAAATCTTGGAGGAGGGGGTGGTACAGGTGGAGGCGGTTCAGACCCTGGCCCTTATGATTATTCTACAATAACTGAATCCCAAGGACTTAGGAATGGTCCTAATTATAGAGATGGTGTTTTATATTATCCTATTGATGGTAATCCTCCTTATAAATCTATAGTTTTAACNCCTGGATTTGGAGGTGGGAGTTCTGAAATGTCAAGTTGGACAGAATTTTATGCTTCACATGGTTTTATTGCAATGAGGATAGGACCTAATGATGAAATTAATGATTCTCATTACCAAAGAGGAGAAGGGCTTATTGATGCAATTGAATCAATTANGCAAGAAAATAATCGAGTTGATTCTCCACTTTATGGACTTATTGATGAAAATAGTTTTTCAGTTTCTGGATATTCAATGGGAGGTGGAGCATCTCATGATGCAGCAATGATGGATAGTTCATTAAAAGCAGTTATCTCATTAAATCCAACAGTTATTTTTGAAGATTGTGATTTATGTCCTGCTGAGACTATNGAAGGAGAAACTTATTGTATATGCTTGNCACCAGAATTTGTTGATCACCCAATCCCATCATTAATATTTGCTGGTGAAGTAGAATTAAATGAATTAACTGCATATGAAGGTATGTTAGGACANGATATATATAGTAATATGCCTGAATCTACTGATAAAATTATGTTTGAAGGTGCAAATAGTGGTCACGGTTTTGCTGCATATCCATATGGAGAAGTTCAAGATTATGCTTTGAGCTGGCTTCGTTATCATGTATTAGATGATGACTCTGTTTGTGAATCTTTACTTCAGATACCATCTTCTGCATCAGAGTATTTAACTAACTTCGAATGTGAACAAAGTTTACTAGGTGATTTAAATACTGATCTGATTATTAATGTCCAAGATGTAGTGCTAACTGTTAATTTAGTTCTAACAGGAGGAGGATACAATAATTCTGCAGATTTGAACTTAGATAATATTGTCAATGTTCAAGATATAATACTTTTGATTAATATTATTTTAAGTTAATTATTATTGATTTATATCAATAATTAATAATATAAAATAATTTTATATTTATGGTTGAAAAGAAAAATTGTATTGTTTGTAATAATGAAGTAATTATAATTAATTGCCATTATTCATGTGAGAATTGTGGTTTCAGTGAAAATTGCCATGATATGCCGCACCTTATAGACGATGAATAAATTTTTATCTTTTGTTAATATAATAAATAATTGTATTTTAGCTGTGAAATATAGTTAATTAAAGGNAAAAAAAATGAGTGATGTAAAACAAGGAACAGTAAAGTGGTTTAATAATGCAAAAGGATTTGGTTTTATCGAGCCTGAAAATGGAGATAAAGACCTTTTTGTTCATATGAGTGAAATTNAAATGGAAGGTTTTAAAACTTTAAAGGATGGACAAAGTGTTGAATTTATAGAAGACTCAGGTGAAAAAGGACCTTGTGCAACTAAGGTTGTTCCTAAATAATTTTAGTTAAATTTTATCAGTTTTCAATAAAAAAGCCTCTATTTAGAGGCTTTTTTATTACAAGTTTTTACTAAGAACTTAATATGTAACTTTATAATTTTAAATATGGACAAAAAGAAATATTAATATGGATAGAATAGCATTAAGAATCATTATTGTTTTAATTTTTTCTAATCTTGCTTTTTCAGAAAACTGTTGTGATGAACAGTCAAGTTCTCTAGAACAGTGTGGTGATATGATAGGGTGTTTTATACCTGAATGTGCAGAGGACTGTAGTTGGGAACCAATTCAATGTTGGGGTTCAACAGGCTATTGTTGGTGTGTTGATGAAAATGGAGCCGAAATACAAGGTACTAGTATTCCATCTTGGCAAGGTATTCCTGATTGCCAAGACCCTATTGAAGAATGTTTTGATTTCACCGAAATTAATTTTGGTTTGTGTGAAATGGTTTTAGGTGTTGGTTTGACAAATGGTGAATGTAATTATATATCTGGATGTGGGTCGACAATGAATGGGATAGATTATTCTGATTTATTTTTTGATAGTATAAATGATTGCCAGCAAAATTGTGATGCTATTAGTCAATGTGATGTAGGCTATGTTGAAATTAATGATATGTGTTTNCATGAGGGAGACATTAGTATAATTCAAAAAATNATCGATAATAGTTATGAAAGTGGTATTGATTTAGGTTGTGAGGAATGGGATATTTATTGTGGTTCACCAAACCCTTCAATGGATTTAGATGATTCTTGGATGTGGGTTTTAGTTGATGGTGAAAATTATAATTGGATTCCTAATAGTAATGGTATTGTAGATCCTATTGAACTTGGAATTCAAGAATGGGAAAACGGTCGATTAACAAGTCTTATGTGTGGTTCATATATATATTGTCAATTATCAGGTATTATTCCAGAAGAAATCAATCAATTAACAAGTATTAGAACTCTTAGATTAGAAGGTAATTATTTATCCGGATTTATTCCAGAATCAATATGTGAATTAGATTCAAATCATAATGACTATCTGGAATTTGATATATCATGGAATAGGCTGTGTCCTCCTTATCCTGAATGTATTGGGTCATCAAATTTTTGGGGTCAATATACTTCGGAATGTACAGTAATTGGAGATATCAATTATGATTTTATTTTAAATATTCAAGATATTGTACTGATCGTTTCAATTATTTTAGATGATATACAACTAGACTTTCAAGAACTAAGCGCTTCTGATACTAATTATGATGGAGTAATTGATATTTTAGATATAATAGAAATTATAAATATAATTTTGGAGAATTAATGATAAAAAAATATTTAATAGAAATNTTAAGATGGAGTCTTAGATTCCATGGAATTTTTCATATAGGACATGTATACTCAGATTTTTTAGTTCAAAATTGGATTGGTTTTGCTATAGGATGCTATGTAATATCGGTAGAAATTTTATCAAGCTTTTTAATTCCTAATGAACATGTACATTTTAAACCATTTAAATCTGAAGTTCATGAAGAATGTGATTAGATTTTTTCTTATATCCTCATTTTTTTTTATAGATATAAATGCACAAAGTTCTATGAATTTTGTTGGTGATATTATGCTTGGAAGAAGATATTATTGTACTAGCGCAAATAGTTATAGTAATAACAATCAAGATTTAGAAAATAATTTATGTTTAATGCCCGATGGATTTTGTGANGGATTTGGTTCTCCTGGAATTATTCCTTCATGTGGAACAAACGTCTTATTTAATGGTGTTAAGTCATACTTCCAAAATTCAGATTTTATTAATGTCGGAAATTTAGAATCTGTTATTACCCTAGATACTTCAACTCCTCATTTAGGTTATGAAACTTGTAAAATTGTTTTTCATTCTTGCCCTAATGTGATACCTGAATTAGTGGATGTTAATTTTGATTTTTTGAATCTTGGGAATAATCATGTTCTTGATTATATGTCTAATGGAATTATTAGCACCAGTTTATATTTAAACGATGCTGAAATTTCACATGGTGGTTCAGGTCTTGATAGTTTATCAGCATGTGCTCCTTCATCAGTAATCAATAATAATGGAGTAGAAATATTCTATTTAAGTTCTAGTAGTGTTAATGGAGAAGATGAAGGAGATTCATGTGAGCCATTATCTACTGCAGGTGAAAATAATCCTGGATTTTGTGAAATGTCTGAACAATCTATTGATAATCAAATGAATTATTTAGGCTCAGATTTAGATAGCTCGATAGTAGTATATCAAATGCATACTGGATATGAATATAGTTTTGAACCAGAAAATCGTTCAAATTTAGATTATGAGTATAATCCATTTTTTAATACATTAAGTAATAGAACAATTGAGATGGCTCATTATGCTGTTGATGCAGGTGCTGATATTGTTATACANCATCATCCACATGTTATTCAAGGTTTTGAGCTTTACAATAATAAGTTAATAGCACATTCACTAGGCAACTTTATTTTTGATCAAAATTTTCCTGAAACATGGTCCTCATTAATCTTAAATGCTGATTTTAATCATGATGGATTCATTAATTATAAAGCAATCCCAATTTATTTAAATTATTATTTACCACAAATAGCAACTGGTGCTTTAGGAAATTATATTTTAGATTTTTTATCAATGAAGTCCAGAAAGTTAAATACATTTATTAGAGTTGATAGAGATAACAATATTGCTAATCTAGAGTATAGTGAGCCGTATTATACTTTTACAAAAGATACAACTTTAGTTTTAGAAGAAGATAGCAATGGTACCTTCATTTCAAAGCCTATTAAGTTAAATAAAAATTTTCATATTGAAGATATTATATCTCCTCAAGATATTGAATATAGACTAGGTAGAGAAATCATTTGGATGGGTGATTTTGATTTTAATCCTGAAGTAGATTCATGTATAAATAAAGATACTTATTACTGGAATATGAGAACTTCTTTTTTAGATAGTTCAGTTTTTTGGAATGGCAATTCTTCAATGAAAATGATCAGAAATCCAAATAATACTGATAATGCGCTAGTGGATAATTACTATTGTTACCCCTTAGTAAACGAACCAGAAGAAATTTCTGTAAGAGGTTATATTAAAACAGAAAATTCAAACGATACTAAGATCGGTGTAAGATTTTATGAATCAAGATGTAGTGGNACTATTGAAACACAGTACACAAGTGATGTTGATGGTACTACGGAATGGCAAGAATATAACAAAAATATTACAGTACCAGATGATTCTAGATATGTTGATTTAAGAATGGTTTCATTTCCTACAGATTCATTAGAATCAATATCTTATTTTGATAACGTGGGTATTATTGAGTGGGAGGAGTGGTCATTAAGCGAGATTTTGTATCCGAATGATTATTACTATTACCAAATCAAGTCATCTTCAAACCAAGTTGATATTACTTTGAAAGAAAAATCATATTATTTTGGAGAACAATTTAGTATCGGTGATAATAACTTTGATGGTTCAATTGATGTTATTGATATAATACTAATTATTAATATTTCAATAGATATATATATTCCTAGTAATGAAGAATTTGCAGCTTCCGATGCAAATCAAGATGGATCTGTTAATGTATTAGATATCATTGAATTAATTAACATTATTATAAGTAATTAATAAATTGTCTAGATTGATTTATGAATAGAAATATTTACATATTATTTTTAATTTTTATTTCCCAAATTTTTTCTCAGGAAAGATACCTTGATGAAATATTTTCTGAGATTGAAGTAGCAGAAAATGTTGTATATGGTAACGCTCCAGATTTGCCTTTTTTATTTTTATTTGAATGGAATACAGTTGATGTTGATTTAGATATGAATATTTACGAACCTTCTGGAGATACTGAAATCGCTAGACCTGTCATCATTTTTTTACATCCTGGCTCATTTTTTTCAGGGAGTAACAATACAGATGATATGGTATCGTTAGCAACAGATGCAGCAAAAAGAGGGTATGTTGGTATAGCTGCTAATTATAGATTAGGTTTAAATGTTTTAAGTACATATAGTGGAGAAAGAGCAGTTTGGAGAGGTGTCCAAGATGCTAGTTCTGTTATAAGATATTTAAGAGAGTATCATGAAGAGCTAAGGATTGACCCTGAAAAAATATTTTTATGGGGAAGCAGTGCTGGAAGTTTTATTTCTTTGCATCTAGCATATTATGATGATAGTGATAGGCCAGAATCTACATATGGTAGCGGAAATGATCCTGATTTAGGTTGCATAGATTGTACTGGTAATAATTTTATGCAAGATAGTAGACCTAATGCTATAGTGAGTTGTTGGGGAGCAATAGCAGAATTAGACTATATTGATNAAAANGATAATNTTCCAGCTATTATGTTCCATGGTTCATCAGATATTGTAGTTCCTTATGACTATGGATTACCTTTTACTATAAATATTGCTCTTCCAATTGTATATGGTTCAAGTCAAATTCATGATAGATTGAACTCTATGGGAATACAGAACGAAGTTTTTATTGAAGAGGGACAAAGTCATGAGTATTGGGGCTCATTAAATGGAACGTGGATATCTGGTAATCAAAATGAATATTATTATCAAATATTAAGTGATTCGTTTAACTTTTTATATCAATTTTTAGATGATAATGCAGATGTAATTGAAGGAGATATAAATAGTGATCAATTAGTAAATGTTTTAGATATTGTTTTAGCAGTTGATAATGTGTTAAATAATCAATATCTATCAACAGGGGATATTAATAACGATTATATTTTTAATATTTTAGATATTATTATAATTGTTAATATTATTATTGGAGATAATAATTAATGAATTTTTATTTGATTTCTTTNTTTGTAGCTATACCTTTATTCATTTTCTTAATTGGTATTGAAGAATTATATGCAAGATATAAGGGTATAGTTGTTAATAGACAACAAGATGTTATTTCTAGCTTAAGTTCTGGAATGACAAATAGTTTAAAAACAATCCTTAAAATTAATATTATTCTAATTAGTTATTCTTGGTTAACAGAAAATATTGCAATATATAAAATTGAACAGTTTTGGGTAATAATATTATGTGCATTAATAGTCCAAGACTTTACAGGTTATTGGCTTCATAGATTAAATCATAGAGTTAATATTTTTTGGAATAGACATATTATACATCATTCAAGTGAAGAGTTTAATTTATCATGCGCATTAAGACAGTCAATTTCCCAAACATTTAACTACGCTGCTATTTTAATGATTCCAGCTGCATTGCTTGGAATTCCTGNATATATTTTTGCTATATTAGGACCGATTCATTTGTTCATGCAGTTTTGGTATCATACAAGACTCATTAATAAAATGGGTTTTTTAGAATATGTTATTGTAACACCATCTCATCATAGAGTGCATCATGCAATTAATCCTGAATATATTGATAAAAATTATAGTCAAATCTTCATTGTATGGGATAAAATTTTTGGAACATTCCAAAGTGAATTATCCCATGTTAAGCCAGTTTTTGGAACGTTGACACCATCTTCAACATGGAATCCTATAATTATTAATTTTAAACATTTATGGCAACTTTTAAAAGATGCGTGGAATACAAAGAGTATTATTAATAAATTTAAAATATGGTTTATGCCTACNGGTTGGAGACCAAATGATGTAAGGTCCAAATATCCAATAGAGAAAATAGTAAATCCATTTAAACAAAAAAAATATAGTACAAATAATTCAAAAGGAATTTTAATTTTCGTATGGATGGAATACTTTGTTGCATCAGCTATGATGTTTCATTTATTTCTTTTGTTTGAAAATCAGNCTATGGAATTGAACTACTTTTATGCTGCCTTTATTTTTGGTTATATTTTTATTTACTCATCAATATTAGATGATAAGTCATATTTTTTAATGTATGGATTAATAAAGTTAGTTATTTTTATATTTTTGGTATATTATCAAAGTTTAAGTTGGTTTGGGTTAGATCAAGTATTAACGCTATTTTTATCTTCTTATATTTTATTTTCAATATTTTTACCAGATTTACTAAAAAAAAANTATTTATCAATAATTAATAACTAAATATCAATCGAATAGATATTATGAATAATGTTATTTTAAATAATTTAATAAATAATTTTTCTGGAATCATATTTAAGATTTTTTTACCAAAATTTGTGCCTAAAAAAACGGCTAGTGTAAGTGGTACTAGTAATTTATATTCATTAAAATAATTAACATTNAAGAAAAATATAAATAATGGTATTTTTGTTAAATGTGTTATCATTTGACATGCAGCTTTATTTGCTATGATATTTTTTTTAGTTAAATGGCTGTTTAGAAAAAAAGGTGCAATAAGTGGACCTGTTGCTCCAACAAAAATAGATGCAAGCCC
Source organism: Fidelibacterota bacterium (assembly GCA_002707645.1). Classification (GTDB taxonomy): domain Bacteria; phylum Fidelibacterota; class Marinisomatia; order SCGC-AAA003-L08; family D37C17. Next base: position 16,037 of record PANN01000011.1, read on the forward strand.
GCTTATGGCTCCTACTTTAATAAATGATTTTGAATCCTTCTTTTTTTTAGAACCTTTTAAAAACAGATACCATATTATAAAAAAACCGATTAGTGGTTTTAAAAAATCAATTTTTATTTCACTTGCTAACCCAACATTGTAAAATTTGATTAGACAGTATATTATAAATCCAGATATAGCTGCGCCTATAAATGATCCAATTAGAAATTCCTTTATTAAATCTTTTTGAAGATATTTTCTAAATACGAAAGTTCTAGTAGTATTGCTTATTAATTGTATTATTCCATGAAGAGCTATTACCATATATCCATTTGGAATAATGACTGCCATAATTCCAAGTAAAATTATTCCGCCACCCATTCCTAGTACGGCAGAAATAGATGAGGTTGCAAATGCAGATATTATCAAAATTATTAATTCCATTACAATTAATTTACAATTTATAAATAAAAATTAAAGCCTCAAAATGAGTCATTTTTTTAATAAATTATTATATGATTAATACATGTAAAATATTAAGCTATTGTTTCAAATCATTAATATTTCTTTCAGTAATTATTGCTAATCAAGATTGGGATGAAGTTCAGATAGAGTCTGTTCAACTATTACAAAAATATATTCAAATTGATAGTAGTAATCCACCTGGAGATGTAACTGAGGCTATTAATTGGCTTGCTGATTTATGTGAGAAAAATAAAATATCATATCAAACGTTTACGGTGGATGAAGATCCAAGAAGAATGCACCTGCTTGCAGAGATTAAAGGTAAAAATAGTAGTCTTAAACCACTATTGCTTTTAAATCATGTTGATGTTGTTCCTGCTGATGTAGATGCTTGGAGTGTAGATCCTTTTAGTGGGGTAATTAAGGATGGAATTATTTATGGCAGAGGTGCTTTAGATATGAAATCACTTGGTATGATGCAATTGATTAGCTTAATACTACTCAAGAGAGAAGGTTGGATTCCTGAAAGAACAGTTAAATTTTTAGCTGTTGCTGATGAGGAAATTTTGGGTGAGTATGGAGTTCAGTGGATGATTAAAAATCATTGGGATTTATTAGATCCAGAGTGGGTTTGGGATGAAGGTGGTATAGGTTCTACAGATTCTTTTCCTGGAATGGATGTTTTTGCAATTGCAGTTGCTCAGAAAAAATCGTTTTGGGTTGAACTAGAAGTAAATGGTATTTCTGGACATGGTTCGAGACCTTTTGATGGATATCCCAACCAAGTTTTAGCTACCTCTTTATCTAAGATTGTAAACTGGGAAACGCCAATAGAAATTAATCCTGTAATAGAGGAAATGTTATTTAGAATCGGTTCAAATAAAGGTGGTATTGAGGGATTTGTTATGAAAAATATTAATAATCCAATTATACATTATTTATTTTCAAATTCACTTTCTGAAAAATCAACAACCGTTAATGCAATGATTAGAAATACAGTTTCATTAACCAAAGTTAATTCTGGTTATAAAACAAATATAATTCCTGAATATGCATCTGCAGCTTTGGATATTAGATTATTACCTGATACCAGTCCAGAGTCTTTTTTATTAGATTTAAAAGAAGTAGTTAATGATGATAGATTAGAGTTTATACCCAAAAGAGTTCCATTAAATAATTTTATATCTAATTGGGATAGTAAATTTTTTAAAGTAGTATCAAATGAGTTAAGTGAAAAAAAACCAAATGCAGTTGTAATACCATTCATGACTATAGGAGGTACAGATTCTCAATTTTTTCAGGCTAAAGGTGTAGATTGCTATGGTATTATACCTGTGCTAGTTAATGAGTCAGATATTCAAACAATGCATGGTATCGATGAAAGAATTTCAATTCAAAATTATATGTTTGGTATTAAAGTAGCATATAATAGTATAAAAAAAACATGTGAGGAAAATTAATATAATGGCTAAAAATAACGCTGCTAAATATAGATTATTAATTTCAAGATTTTTTTTAGTATTAATAATAATAGTATTACTATTATCAGATAATAAAGTTGATAATTGGAGTCCTGCTTATAATTGGTTGGAATTTTTTGGATATCTTTTTGGTTTAATAGGTGTTCTAGGGCGAATTTGGTCATCTTTATTTATTGAGGGCAATAAAACACAAAAATTAATTATTAAAGGACCTTATTCTTTAATGAGAAATCCCCTTTATTGTTTTAGTTTTATATTATTAATAGGTTTTTGCTTATTAATAAAATCTATAATTGTTTTTAGTATTTTCTTTTTGATTTGGATTTTTGTTTATAGAAAAACTATGAGAAATGAAGAACAGAATTTAATTAATAACCATGATAAACAGTATATGTCATATTTTAATAGAACACCTAAAATATTCCCTAATTTTAATCTATATAAATCCTTTGATAAAAATGAGAAAATGGATATTGACATAAGAAAAGTAGAAAGAGTTTTGAAAGAATCTTTTGGGTTTTTATTTTTATTTGGTATTATGAAATTAATCGAATACCTGCAATTAAATAGTGTTCTCCCCGTTTATTTTTATTTAATGTAATAGATATGTATAATGAATAAAAATATGTTGAAAAAATTTATTTATAACTATTGTTTTTATATACTATTTATATCTTTTTCTTTTAGTTATTCTTATAAAGGGCAGTTATGGCTAGATGCAAATTATATTCAAGACTCTAACAACCTTACATATTTTGGCTATATTGCTGAAATTTCAACAATTAAAAGAAGTAATTTTGATTTTGAATGGAGTAGAAGGTTAATTTCTGAATATCATGATTTAGAGACTTATAATAAAAATGAAAATTATCGCTTATGGATNAGGTATACTAAACCAAAGTATGATATTAGATTTGGATTACAAAAAATTTCATTTGGTACGGCATCTCTTTTGAGACCATTAAATTGGTTTGATACAATTGATTTTTCCTCAACAACTGGACAAACAACTGGAGTAGAAGCTCTAAAGTCACAGTTTTTTTTTACAAAATAATTCTGTTTTATCGGTGTGGTGTATAGATAGCGAAAAAATTTCTTGTGGAAGTAGATTTGAATTTTTAAATAATTTAGGCAGCTTTGGATTAACATATTATAATGATAGAAATAATTTAGCTCATGAAGTTTTTAAAGTACCTCAAGTTATTGAAAACCAACCAATAATATTATTCCCTGGTAAAAACCATAGATTTGGGTTTGATTACAGGTACGATGGATTATTTGGACTATGGTTAGAAGGATCAAGTATTTTATCATCTTCCAAAGATATAAACTTAAATCGGTTTGATTTATTTACCTTTGGTACAGATTATACGTTTCCAATTTTAAATGGATTATTACTTTCTTCAGAATCAATGTATTTTTCAATAATTTCAGAAGATACTTGGGTATTAAATCAAACNACATCATCATTAATAGCTAGTATGCCTGTTGGGATATTGAATGATATAATGTTTATTATAATAAAAGATTGGGAGACTAAAGATTCTTATAATCTTTTAAGGTGGTCAACTACTTTTGATTATTTTAGTATTAATTGTATGGTATCAATGAATCCTAGTGAAGTTAATGATAGTTTTAAAATAATGTTTATTTATAATCATTAGAGAGGTTTTATGAAGAAAAATGAAATAATAGAAATTAAATCTTTAGTAAAAAAATTTCCTATTGGAGGAGATTTTTTCACTGCTTTAAATGATATTAACTTAATCGTAGAAAAAGGTGAGTTTTCTGGCCTAGTTGGGCCATCAGGTTCTGGTAAAACTACACTTTTAAATATAATAGGAGGTTTGGATTCACCAACATCTGGTGAGGTAAGCGTATTAAATAATTTAATTAATGAAACATCTCAGGAAGATAGGGCATTAATTAGAAGAAAACATATGGGCTTTATCTTCCAAAACTATAATCTCCTCCCTGTCTATTCTGTTTATGAAAATGTAGAATTACCTTTAATCTTAAATAAGATTGATAAAAATAAAAGAAAAGAAATGGTGGTCAATGCTGTTGAATCTGTAGGCTTAATTGATAAGTTGGATTCAAAACCAAATCAATTAAGCGGTGGTCAATGCCAAAGAACTGCTATTGCAAGGGCAATAGTTCATAAACCTTCTATTGTTTTAGCTGATGAACCAACAGCTAACCTGGACTCTGAAAATTCTTTCCATATTATGGAGATAATGAAACAATTAAATAAGGATTTTGAAACATCTTTTATTTTTTCAACTCACGATGAGAAAATTATGAGTTATTTAAAAAGAATTATTTTCTTAGAAGATGGTCAGGTATCTGAAGATAAGAAAATAATAAACTAATGTTATTTAATATAGCCATTAAAAATTTATTAGGAGCAGGTATTAGGACTTGGTTAAATGTGTTTGTTACATCAGTTTCAATCTTTATGATTATTTTTTCTTCTGGTATGTATTCTGGTATGATGGAACATGCAATGAAAGTATCGATTGATACTGAGATTGCTGGAGGAGCATATTGGCACCCAAAATATGATCCTTATGATCCTATAACTTTTGAAAACTCCCATTCAAAGATACCTTCAGAATTAAAAAAAATAGTTAATGATAATAAAGCTTTAGAAGTATTAGTTAATCAAGCAGCTATATATCCTAATGGTAGAATTGTACCTGTTGTTATGAAAGGGATAACTGCTGATCAATCAATATTAAATATTCCAACAAAAGAATTATTAAAGTACGATGGCAATAATATTCCTATAATTATTGGTAAAGGAATGGCTGCATATACAAAGCTTAAACTAGGTGATACTTTTACATTAAGATGGATGGATGATTCTAAAACCTACGATGCTGCGGAAGGTGAAATTATTCATATTATGGATTCAGGAAATTTTAAAATTGATATGGGGCATATATGGATATCTATTGATATAGCTAGAAATATTCTATCTATGCCTGATGAATCAACATATATTGTTTATCAAAATGGAGCAGAAGAATTTAGTGATACAGAAAGTTGGATTAAGAGAGATGTAGAATATTTAGTTCGTGATATGAAAGCAATTATAAAACAGGATAGACCAAATGCCATTATGATTTATATCATATTACTTTCACTTGCTGCAATGGGAATATTTAATGCTCAAACATTATCGATATTTAGAAGAAAAAAAGAAATAGGAACATTAATGGCATTAGGTATGAGAAAAAGTAAAGTTGTTTTATTATTTACGATTGAAGGAGCACTAAATGCAATATTTGCAATTTTTTTAACAGTTATATTATTTGGTCCCTTACTTTATTATTTTAGTTTAAATGGAATTCCTCTACCAATAGATTATTCTGATATGGGTTTAATTATTTCAAAAACTCTCATTCCAGTATATTCTCCTATTTTATTAATTGCAACGGCTGTTATAGTATTTATAATACTTTTGATTGTTAGCTACATACCATCAAGGCGAATATCAAAAATGCACCCTGTGGACGCAATTAGAGGAAAAACAGTCTTATGATAAACTTTTTATATAAAGGTTTGATGAGAGATAGGTCTCGAAGTTTCTTTCCATTAATAATAATAACTTTAATTGTTGCGATTATAATTTTTTTCAGTGGATTTTTAAATGGAATATATAATTCATTATTTTTTAATACTGCATTAGTTAATTCTGGTCATTTAAAAGTTGTCACCCATGCTTATAATTTAGAACATCAATTATTGCCAAATGATTTAGCCTTATTGGATTCAGATACTTTATTAGATGAGCTAAATTCTAAATATTCAGACTATACGTGGACTCCAAGAATTACTTTTGCTGGGCTATTGGATGTCCCAGATGAAAATGGAGAGACCTTAACTCAAAGTCCTGTATTTGGATTGGGGATAGATTTTTTATCCATAAATTCAACACAGTTGAAAATATGGGACCTTAGTAAAAAAATAACAAAAGGTAAAATTTTTGCTAATAAAAATCAAGTATTGCTTAGCGAAAAATTAGCAAAAAGATTAGATGTTGCACCTGGTAATACGGTTACTTTTATAGGCTCAACAATGGATGGTGCTTTCTCAACATATAATTTTTTAGTTTCTGGTATTTTTAATTTAAATCTTGGTCCTATTGATAAGAATATGATGATTGTTGATATAAAGGGAGCAGAGTTTGCATTAGATATGGATAATGCTGCATCTGAAATCTTAGGTTATGAAAATGGTTTATATTTTGATGATAAAGAAACTGTTGAAATGAGGAATGTATATAATATTCAATATTCAGATACTACAGATGCTTACAGGCCTTTTATGCTTGCATTACGGGATTCAAATCAAATGTCAACAATAGTTGATTTTAGTAATGTAATTATGTTTATCATTATGTCTCTTTTTTTAGTTGTTGTTACACTTGTTTTATGGAATATGGGAATAATGAATGGTCTTAGAAGATATGGCGAAATTGGTATGAGGCTTGCTATTGGAGAAACCAAAGGACATGTATTTAAATCGATGATAATTGAATCACTAATGGTTGGTTTCCTAGGAAGTGCTTTTGGAACAATTGTTGGTATTTCGATAACATCATATTTACAGAAAGTAGGCATTGACTATTCTAAAGCGATTGATAGTTTAAATTCGTCAAACTTTGCTATGCCAAACGTGTTTTATCCTCAAGTAACTGTTGAATTATTCTATATTGGATTTATTCCTGGTATATTGGCAACAGTATTTGGAACCATGCTTGCAGGTCGCGCAATTTATAGCAGAGAAATGGCACAATTATTTAAGGAGTTGGAAGCATGAATTATAAAATTATGTTAGTTATGTTAAGTTTTGTTTTTTGTAGTGATATGACTGTAGATGAAATTATTAATAAAATAGATTTTAATTTGAATTCAAAAAATAGAGTTATTACCAGTGAAATGGTTGTTCATGGAAGAAGAGCGACTAGAAATATTGTTTCAAAAAGTTGGATAATTGGTACAAACAAAGCTTTTACACAGTATCTTTCTCCACCAAGAGAAGAAGGAAGTAAAATGTTAAAGCTTGATGATGTTTTATTGACCTATTCTCCTCAAACAGATAGAATTATTCAAATATCTGGACATATGTTAAGACAATCTATTATGGGATCAGATATGTCTTACAATGATGTAATGGAAGATAAACCTCTAGAGCAGTTATATAATGCTACATTAGAAAAAGAAGAGGATCTTAATGGTAGAAGGTGTTTTGTGTTATTTTTAGAATCAAAAACAGAAGGTATTTCATATCCCAAAAGAAGAGAGTGGGTTGATGCAGAATACTTTTTGCCTATAAAGGAAGAATTATATGCAAAAAGTGGAAAATTGTTGAAATCAACTTCTATGGATGGAATAAAAAAAATTGGAGAAAGATGGTTTCCAACTAGATTTATTTTTAAGGATGAACTTAAAAAGAATAGCAAGGGAACAGAGTGGATTATTAAAGATATACAGTTTGATCAAAACATACCTGAGGTTATATTTTCAAAATCAAATCTTAGAAAGTGAAAAAATATTTTATAATAATATTAAAATTTATTAAATTTATTAGGCTTAAGTGATGATAAATAAAAAATATATACTACTACTATTGATTAGTCTTTTTTTTAGTCAAGAATACGACTACTCTTACCAAGATGTGAACCCTAACAGTGATTTAAATGGAACGTTTATAGGTCCCTCTTATTTTGAAAACAAAATTACAATTAATTATTTCGGATGGGAAAACTGAGGAGGGTGACGTCAAATTTTTACACAGTTGTGTAATTTAAATGATAGTGAAGCATGGGATACAGACAAAGCTGTATTAATTGGTATCGGTATTGGCTCAGGTTCAATTAGTTCATGGGACGTTCCTGGTCCATGGGTGCAAGATTTTACAATGGGTGTTTGGAATCAGTTTCTTGAGGGTACTGATTTACAAAGAAAAAAAATTGTATTAGTAGATTCGCAGCTTAATAGAAGATTTATTGGTTTATATTCAGGCTCATCTATATCCAATACCCAGTTAGATGAATTGTATTCAGAAATTCAGATTTTGATTGACGAGATGGTTAATTCACTACCGGGAGATATAAATAGTGATGGGATACTAAATGTTGTTGATGTAGTTAGTATAGTAAATCTTATATTAGCGGGAGAATATAATGAGCTTGCTGATATAAATAATGATAATGCATTAAATGTTACTGATGTAATATCTATTATAAATTTAATTTTAGATAATAATTAAATTACTCCTTAAGATTTTAAATCTATTTCTTAATAATTAATTTAAAGAATATTTCATGTGTGGAATCTTTTCATATAAAGGCACCAATAAATCACTAGAACAGCTTAAGAATTCTATTGATCTAATTCAATATAGAGGGCCAGATAATTCAAAATATAAATCTTTTGATAATAGTGTTGTCTTTGGATTTCATCGTTTATCAATTGTGGGAATATCTGAAATGGGTAATCAACCATTGTTTCATCCTGAAGACAAGGACTTATCATTAATTTGTAATGGAGAAATTTATAATTATAAAAAATTAGCAGAAAAACATAATTTCAATTTAAAAACTGGTTCAGATTGTGAGATAATTCTTCACCTTTATAAAAAATTTGGTATTGATAGGGCTGTAAGAATGTTAGATGGTGTTTTTATGTTTGTATTATATGATATTAAAAAAAATATTTTTCTTTCTGCAAGAGACCCATTTGGTGTTAGGCCGGGTTTTATTGGATTTGATGAAAAAGATGTATATATATCTTCAGAGGCAAAACCGCTTATTAAGCATTGTAGTAAAATAATTCCATTTAAACCTGGGACTTGGTTTTCATCAAATAAGATAAATCAATTTAATCCTTATTATGAATTAAAATTTCAGAACTATTCAGATTTAAATCTAATTTATAAAAACATAAATAATTTATTAACGCAAGCCGTTGTTAAACGGCTTATGTCAGACAGGAAAATTGGATGCTTACTATCTGGTGGATTAGATTCTAGTTTGATAGCTGCTTTAGTAGCAAAATATGGTGATAACTCAAATTTAGATACATTCTCGATTGGAATGCCGGGAAGTGTTGATCTTTATTATGCTAATATAGTTGCTAAGCATATTGGCTCAAATCATCATCATGTAGAAATATCTGCACAAGATTTTTTAAATTCAATTGAAGAGGTTATTTATAAAATTGAATCATATGATATTACAACTGTTAGAGCAAGTGTTGGAAATTATTTGGTATCAAAGTATATTAAAAAAAATTCAGATTGTAAAGTTATATTCAACGGAGATGGTAGCGATGAAGTATGCTGTGGATATTTTTATTTGAAAAATGCGCCAGATATGAAATCATTACAAAATGAAAGCTATAAGCTCATTGAAGAGATTCATTTTTTTGATGTGCTTAGGTCTGATAGAAGCGTTAGTTCCAATGGTCTTGAACCAAGAACCCCTTTTTTAGATAAAGAGTTTGTTCAGTATTATTTTTCTATTAATACAAGCTTAAAAGACTTTGATGGAAATAACAAAATCGAAAAGTTTTTATTGAGAGAAGCTTTTAAAAATGATAATATATTACCAAACGAAATATTATGGAGAAATAAATGTGCTTTTTCTGATGGCGTAAGCAATCAAAAAAATTCATGGCATACAATAATTAAATTATATTTTGATAAAAAAATAAGTGATGATGAGTATGAAAAATCTTTAAACAAGTATATACATTGTCCACCTAATTCTAAAGAAAGCTATTATTATAGGAAGGTATTTGATAATCATTTTCCAAACAGTGAAAAATTAATTCCACATTTTTGGATGCCCAACTGGTCAGATGTTAAAGATCCATCAGCTAGAGAATTAGGTGAATATAAAGAAAATTAAAAAAAGTATAGATTTTTAAAAATAATACATTAATTTATGCGGTTATTTAATAATGTTATAAGGAATACGATTAATGAGTGAAGTAAAAACAGGTACAGTAAAATGGTTTAACGATAAAAAAGGTTTTGGATTTATAGATCCGGGTGATGGTTCTAAAGACTTATTTGTACATATGAGTGTTATCCAAATGGAAGGATTTAAAACACTTAGAGACGGACAAACAGTTGACTATGAAGTTGGCGAGAGTGATAGAGGTCCAGCTGCAAAAAATGTAGTTCCTAAATAAATCATAGTTTAAACTATAGTACAAAACTAAATTAATTTTAGTTGAAATAAAAAAAGCCTCTTTGGAGGCTTTTTTTATAAATGATAAATCAATATGAAAAAGTATAAAAAGTATATATTAATAAATATTTTATGTTCAATTTTTTTTGCTAATGAGATTACGTTTTCACCTATCATATATGCAAATTATGAATCAAAAGGCAGCACATGGACTTCTCTTGAAAAATCTATAGGAGTTGGAGGCTGGGGATTAACTATGCAAGGATATTTTGATAATTTTAGTTTATCAATGGATGCATATAATAATAGATTTTTTGGTCTTACAGATAAACCTAATTATTTTTCACATGAGCAAGGATTGTCCTGGGTTGGTAATGATCCTGATGGAGAACAGTTTGATTTTGATGTTACTAATTTAAAATTATCATATGATTATAAAACTATTACTTTTGAAATTGGGAAATTCAAAAGACATTGGGGACCTGGTCATTCTTCATTAATTCTTTCATCAAAAGCTCCTACTTTCCCACAGTTTGGTTTTAATTGGGATATAAATAGTAATATTAATTTTGAATATTTCCATGCCTCTTTAAGAAGTCTAATGAAGGATGATATTAATAGTGCTGTATATGAAGGTATTGGTGCAGAAGTACCAGAGTATAATCGTTACTTAGTTGGACATAGAATAGATTGGAATTTATCTGAAAATTTAATAATTGGTGCGAGNGAAACACTCGTTTATGGAGTTAGAAATATTGACTTATTATATCTTCTTCCATTTGCACCATTTTTATCATTGCAACAATACAAAGGAGATTTAGATAATATCCAATGGGAGTTAGATTTTCAGTGGATTATAAATGAAAACCAAAATTTATATGGTTCTTTTTTAATGGATGAGTGGAAGCCTAGTATGACTTTTGATAAGCCAAATAGAAATTGGTTTGGATATCAAATTGGAACAGAAATATCGAATTCTATTATTGAAAAAGATTATTTTAGACTTGAGTATAATTGGACAGATCACAGAGTTTATAGACATCAAAATTCTATTAATGATTATTANAGCCATGGATATCCAATAGGATTTTGGGCNGGACCTCATGCACAGGAATTATATTTAAATTATNCATTCAATAAATTTAATACATCATTTTCTTTTACTTACTCAGCTGCTAAGAGAGGTGAGCTGTTACCCCAGATGTTAGTAAATCAATATAATAATGAAGATTACGATAGATTTAACGACCACAGTGAATCATTAACTACTTTTAAAATATTAATTTCTAAACAATTAAAAAATGGTATTGAAGTCCACTTTGGTATTACAAGTATTGATTGGATCAATGCAGATTTTGATCCTTATTTTGATTATATTGAAGGCTTTAATCTAATAAATATTAATAAGAATTCATTTAGTGTCGGATTTAGCCATAATTTTAATATTTTCAATCAATCATCTGAGATTCGTAATAATTCAATAAAAAAAATAGTTTCTTTCTAACATGATCTCAATTATTATTCCAACTTTAAATGAACAGAAAAATATTTTAGATACTATTAAGCAATTTGATAATTATAAAAAAAAATATAATATTGAAATTATTATATCTGACTCGAAAAGTATTGATAACACAGTTAAAATATCAAAAAAAATTGCCGATAAAGTTGTAGTCTATGATGGAATAGATAAATGTAATATTTCAAAAGCTAGAAATTTTGGAGCTAAGTTTTCATCGAACGAAATCTTAATTTTTTTGGATGCTGATATATCCATAACTAAATTTGATTTATTGTTTAATACCATTTATAATCGTTTTATCAATACAAGTTTAGTTGCAGTTTCTCCTCATATAACTGTTAATCCTAATTTAGAAAATATTATGGATAAGATTGTCCACTCAATAATTTTAATAATAAGTAATACTATGAATTATTTAGGATTTGGATATTCTAGAGGTGGATGTCAAATTGTAAAAAAAAAATATTTTAATTTAATAGGTGGGTATAATGAAAATTATGTTGCTGGTGAAGATGTTGATTTATTTAGGAGAATCAGAAGATATGGAGAAACATCAATTTTAAATAATATTAATGTGTTTGAATCCCCCAGAAGATATAGNANATTAGGTTATTTGAATGTTTTATTCTTATGGTTTATGAACTGGTTATTTATTATTCTTTTTAAAAAGACNTTTTCATCAAGTTGGTAAATAGCAACTTTTTTTAATGTATTTTTAATAATCTTAGAAATATATTAANTTATAGNTNAACATTATTAATAATAAAAAGGCGGCTATGAATTCATCAAAAAATTTATCTTTAATTATATTAGTTTTAATATCATTATCATTTAGTAATCAGTTTTCAATATTTAATTCAAATAGAAATTGTCAGGAACTATCTCAAGATGAATGTTCTATATCTGAAGTTTGTTATTGGAGGTATGGAGAATGTATATCCTATGAATGGGAAGATGAATGTGAAACTATTGAAAGCGAAGAAGAGTGTAATTTGCTAGGTTGTAATTGGGATGATGATGAAGGTTGTTACAGGCCTGAAAGTAGCGATAATTTTCAATGTCTTCAAGATTGTCCTGGCTTTAATGAAATAAATCCTGAAGAAAATCCAGATGAAACTTGTGATTGGGTCGTATCTGTGTTATCTAATGTTGACCCAGGATTTGCTTCATGTTTTATAGATTGCGAAGAAGAATTAACAAGTGAAATAATAGAAATTGTTGAAGCATGTTATGAATGCTTACAAAATGAAGATATAAATTGTTCAGATTTATTTGAAGATGAGGATGCAGATGATTGGGATGAAGATGAAAATGAAATAGATTGTGAGACATTAGAAGAAGATGATTGCAGAGAATTTGATTTTTGTTATTGGTCTGATGAAGAATGTTCGTTTGCTGACAATGATGAAGATGATTGGGATGATGGTGATTGGAATGATGATGGTGGATGGAATGACGATGGTGGAAATTTTGATTTTTGTGCTAATTTTGATTTAGAGATGTGTGAACAAGTTCAAGGACTTTGCATTTGGACAGATGAAGGTTGTGTTATGAATGAAGATATGTTTATTCCACCATGTTCAGAATTAAGTGCAGATGAGTGTGAAGAAGGAATATTCTGTATGTTAAATGATGCAGGAGAATGTGTTGATGATTGGGGAAGTGAAGATGATGGTGGATGGAATGATGATGGTGAATGGAATGATGATGGTGGAGATTTTGAAGTTTGTGCTGAGTTATCTCAAGATGAATGTAGAGAAAATGAGTTTTGCGATTGGTCTAGCATAACAACTCCAAATGGATTTTTTGAAATATGCGTTGAAACAAATAATTGGAATGATGATGGTGGCTGGGATGATGGAGGACAAGATTGTAATCCTGATTTAATATGTGGTGAAATGATAAGCTGTTGGGAAAATGGGTTTTTATATCCTACAACATGCGGACCTGAAAACTGTGACATGCCAATAGGTCCATGTGATGATGGTGAAGATGATGGCGGTAATAATGTCCTATGTTCTGATATTAACAATCCATTTGAATGTATTGGTAGTGGCTGTGAATGGGTAGGTGGAAATGTTCCAGGTGCAGGCTATTGCGTAGATGAAAATACAGATGATTGTGATCCAAATTTAATGTGTGGTTATGCGGAAACGTGCTGGGAAGATAATCTCTTATACCCTACAACATGCGGACCTGAAAACTGTGACATGCCAATAGGTCCATGTGATGATGGTGAAGATGATGGTGGATGGAATGATGATGGTGGAGATTTTGAAGTTTGTGCTG
>PANN01000025.1 GCA_002707645.1 Fidelibacterota bacterium
AGTTGAATCAAAATCGACAAAATTATATCCAAAGCTATTTCTATAGCCAAACGGATTAGAAATATTAAAGAAAACAACCATAAAACCATCATCAACTTGAGGCAAATAACTACCGCCTATATCAAATGAAAGGTATGGATCAGATTCAAATTGTTCATTATTAAACGGATCATAATATGGATATCCAGAAGTACCCGTAATAGCAAGACTAGTATTAAATCCATCCCCATTTTTTAACTTAAATGCATTTTTGTAAATAAATGTTAGTTTATGGTTCGAAGCAAAACTTGGGATGATTTCATTTGAGAATTGCTTAAACTTACGTTTACTATCTAAATATGAATAAGCAATCCAGATATCTTTACCAATACCATCAATAGTTTGGTTAGACCTCCAAAAAAGTTCTGCTCCTCTTGAATAACCAAAACCTTCATTTGATAAATTATTTTTACAACCATTAACACAATCAATATCAATACTGTTGGAAACAACTAAATTTTCATATTTTTTATTAAATATTTCAAATCGTATTGTTTTTTTCTTTTTTGACCACTCGTAATTCAAAATATTATGAATCGACTTTTCAAAATCTAACCCAGAATTATTAAAATCAATGTCTATGTTATTTTGTCTATACCACTGATCAAAGCCCATGTCAGGAGTTTGATAATACACACCATAAGCATAAGAAATCTGACTATTTTTTGTTACTTTAATTGCAGATGAAAATCTTGGAGAAAAGCTACTTTTATCTAGTAATTTAGAATTTTCATACCTTATGCCTGCATTAATAGCAAAATTTTTAAATAAACGTAAATCTAATTCAGTAAAAGCAGTTGATAAAAACTCATCAATCATTACCAAGTTAGGTGGATCAAAACTAAATTCATCGTTATCATCAAATTCATAAGTATAATTAATAAATTCACTCGATTGGTCAAATAAATGAATTCCAAAATTAATTTTAGATCTACCTAGAAATTTTTTAGTAAATACCGTTCTTAATTGAAATAAATCGTCATAAGAGTCTATATCTAATGGATCTATAAAATCTTCTGAAATAATTTCAGAATCGTTCGAATTTTCAGAGTATGAAATTCCAAACTGAGCCCTCCAATTTTTATTTATTTTTCCTCTGTAAGTGGATAATAAAAATAAATTTTTATTATCAAGATTAAAACCAGAGCCTATATCAGCTTCCTTTGTTCCTAAGCTATAATCTGTAATTCTTCCAATATATTTATAAATACCATTTTTAAATTTTTTAGCATAATTAGTTTTAATTTCTAATCCTTCTGGAGGACTTGTAAAATCTACCCTGCTTTTAATAAAATTAGAACTGTTATTAAAATTTTGAAAATATTCTATATTTGAATAATCTATATTAATTCCACAAGCAGTGCTATCATTTCCATAACCTCTTCCATAACCTACACTAAGAGGTGTAATTCCAAATGTATTTGCATTAAAATCTCCAAACCTTGTCCATGTTTTAAGATCAACTATTGCTGATAACGCTTGCCCATATTGGGCAGAATATCCTCCTTGGCTAAAAGCAGTGCCTTGAAAATCAAAGGGCTCAAATCTACCTCTTTGTGGAATATCAGGAACATCGCTGAAATATGGATTCTGAATAAGCATACCATCAACGATTTGTTTTGCTTCAGTTGCATCTCCACCTCTTACATAAACGCCTTCTTTGTCAGCTTGTGGTTGAGTACCTGGAAGTGCTTCTAGTGCCCCAGATATTTCACCTCGTGAACTTGCAACTGTAACAATATCAATTGGATCTAAAACAATAACTTTTTCATCATCACTCGCTCCAAAAGAACCTGCAGTTATAACTACCTCATCAGCTCTAGTAATCAACTGTTTAAGTATAATATCTAAAGTTAAATTTTCATCTATATTATATTCCTTCTCATAAGATTCATAACCAATAAAACTAATAATAAGAGTTTGATTTCCAGTTTCGTATGTTTCAAAAGCAAAAGAGCCTTTATCATCTGATGAGGTTCCATCAAATGTATCTTTTAAATACACGTTTGCATATATGATAGGGTTTCCGTCTTCATCTTTAACTGTTCCAACTATAATAGCAGAATACATAAAAGAAAAAAATAAAAAATATATTAGCTTATTAAAAGTCATTAATTATTGATAAAATCAATTATTTTTTTATCTTGAGGCTTAACTTTTGAAGAGAGGATATCTACTAATTCACCTTTTTCATTAACTAAGTATTTATAAAAATTCCAACCTGGTTCTGAATCATTCCACCCATTTAATTGCTTTGAAGATAACCAAGAATATATTGGATGTTGATTAATATTCTTTTTAACAACGGTTTTTTTAATAATGGGGAAAGTAACACCATAATTAACGCTACAAAAAGTTTGAATATCCTTATTTTTTCCAGGTTCTTGCCACATAAAATCATTAGAAGGGATACCTATAATTTCTATTTTATCACTATATTCTTCATATAAATTTTGCAATCCACCATATTGGTAAGTGTAACCACATTTTGAAGCAACATTAACAATTATAACTTTTTTACCTTTATATTTATCTAATGTGATTTTTTCTCCATCAATTAATTCTAAAGAATAATCATAAAAATTTTCAGATAAGTTCTTAATGTCTAATTCTTTAGCTTTAAAAAAAGGATATACAAAACCTACTAGTAAGGTTACACAAACAAATACTACAATATATTTCATCATTATTATTTTTCTCCCGTTTGATAAGTTAACATATCATTAAATATGTTAACAGCGTAATTAATTCTTAATTTTTGAATAATCATTGACGATAAATTTACTTCATCATCCAAGTATAATCTATATATTAATTTATTTTTATTACCCATTTTTTTTATTTGCCATGAACCAGCACCTGATGATAATAAATAATCATTATTATCCATGTAATCTTCCAAAAAATTATTATAATCAGCAGTTAAATACCAATCAATTCTGTTTGGATTAACTTTAAATAGTTTGAAGATATAAATTCTGTTTTTTGTGAATGGTATAGCATTTGAAATTGTCTGCAACACAACCAAGGTATCATTATTATTTGATAATAATTTTGTTTCTATGTTTTTGTTAGATATTATTTCATTCCAATTTTCTATTGATTGAATATTATTTAAAATGACTTCTTCATCTTTTAAAATATCTTTTTCTATTTTAATAAATTTATAATTATTTATATCACTTTCAGCTTCGTAAATATTTTTATCATCTGATATTTGTAAATGCTCCCAATCAATAATAGAATACATCTCAAATAATAGGTATTCGTTACTAGAAGAAAATAAAAAGGAACAGATAAATACAATATATATCATGATTCTAAGATTCTGTCAGATATATAAATAAATAATGGGAAAAATAATCCCCAAAGAATAGATGTAAATATTATCACAATAATTTTATCAGCACCAAACTTTATAACATCCATGGATTGCATTGAAAAATAAATCAAAGGTGCTGATAAGATTCCAAGTACGGAACTTGTTAAATATTTTTTACTAAGCCACTTAAAACTATGTAGTAAAGTTGTTGCAAAACATAACCAAAGGGACACAGACCAGAATGGAGCTATATTGTATTTAACAAGAATTCCTTTATGTATGATTATATCTAAATTGAGTAAAAGAGTCTCTATAAAAAGGCCTAAAAAAAAAGAAATTAATAAAAAAACATCTTCTTTTTTATGATTTGTCAATTTTACAAGGTGAATGATAATAAAAATAAATGTAGCTACAGGACCGATATAGTATAACTTTGATACAGCACCATAAATAGTTATCCACCAGCATACATAAAAACCTATTACATTGATTATAATACTATTTTTCATTAGATAAATAATCTAATGAATCAATATTAAATTCTATCGGTTCTTTGATATCAAACAAGTTAAATGCTTCTGAACCATTGCATGTGTTGCCTTCCAATAACATTGTAAGCTGATCTTTAGCAATTGGGAACCAAGAAAATCTATCAAAAAATGAAGCTATAATTTTAATAGGTAGAACCGGAGCAGGGATAAACATTTTATCTTCTTTATCAGAAGCAATAGCAATAGTTTTTGTAATTTGCTTCCATGTTAATTCTTTACCTCCAAGTGAAAATGTTTTTCCGAATGATTTTTTTTCTTTTAAAGAACTTACAAAACATTTAGCAACATCTTCAACATGAACAGGACTCATCTTAAACTTTCCTGCATTAAAAGGCAAAAAACCTTGTTGAAATAAAGGAGCTGGAATAGGTAAAGATAACATATCATTTTTTAATTGCTTACAGAATTCTTGCTTTCCAAAAGAATTTCCAAATATTAGAGAAGGTTGAAAAATAGTATAGTCTAGCCCCGAGCTTTTCAAATACTCTTCTGCTCTAAACTTAGTAGATTGGTACCCAGTTCCATCTTCCTTAACTCCATTTGCACTCATTAAAATGAATCTCTTAATATTTAATTTTTTAGCCTGATCAACACATTTTTTTAAACCCTCAAAATGTAACTTTTCAAATGTTACTTCATCGTGCACAGGAACAGATAGAGAAGGAGATGATTTAAATTCTCTTATTATTCCTATATTATAGATAATAGCTTCTGTGTTCATCATTGTTTGTTCAACAGCTGTGCCATTATCTATATCGCCAGTAACTATATTACATTTCTTGTATTCAGTAATTTTAGATTCATTTCCAAGCCTAACTAAAACATAAGGAGTTAAATTATTTTTAATTAATTCACTAATTATATAATCTCCAACAAAACCACTTCCTCCAAAAACTGATACCTTCATTTTCTCTCCTTTAATAAAAAATTAAATAAAACGAACTTAAGCCTGCACGATTTGCGCGTTTATATATACAAAACTTAACAATTATTTACCTAGTTTGCAAATAATACAATCACAGAAAAGTACACCCGGTAGGATTCGAACCTACAACCTCTTGATCCGTAGTCAAGTGCTCTATCCAATTGAGCTACGGGTGCAATTCAATTAAAAATTATAGTTATAATTTAATTAGCATTTCATAACTTATAAAATTAGTTTAATAAAAATTATTGATTATATTAAATGAAAAATATCAAAAATATTCATTTTATTCATGCAAACGGATATCCACCAGGAGCCTATTCTTCTTTATTTTCTAAAATTAATAAATCATACAAAGTTAATTATTTTAATTTATTTTCAGATAAAATAGATATAAAAAACTTAAAAAACTGGGAACAATTCCACAAGAATTTCACTAAAGAACTTTCCTATCAAAGCAAAACTATAGGAATAGGACACTCAATTGGTGGAAATTTAATTTTAAGATCTGCAATATCACATCCTGAAAAATTTTCTAAAATAGTATTACTAGATCCTACTTTGTTTACTCCAAAAATTATATTTTTTTGGAAATTTATACGACTTTTAAGATTAGATGATAGTTTGCACCCCTTATCTAAAAAAACTCTAAATAGAAAAATGATTTACGAAGATTATGATTCCATGTACAAATCTTACAGAAAAAAAAGTATCTTCAAGTATATCAATGATAAAAACTTAAACATCTATATAAAATCTATAACGAAACAGAATAAAGATAAAACTATCAAAATCACTTTTCCAAAAGAATGGGAATACAAAATATACAAAACAGGAATTGTTGAAGATAATTATATTTGGAAAAATATTAAGAATATTAACATACCTACACTAATTCTAAGAGCTAATGAATCTAACACTTTTTTTAAATCAGCAGAAAACAAAATAAATAAGATTAAAAACAATAATATTAAAATAATATCTATAAATGAATGTTCTCACTTATTCCCAATGGAGATTCCTGAACAGGTATATAAGAAAATAGCAAACTTTCTTAATCAATAATGGATATATCAAATATATTATTCAAATTGTTTTATATATAAAAAAAGGGGCTAAAAAAGCCCCTTTCAAATTATTAAATAATAGTACTAATATAAAATTAATCTATTTGATACTTATCAAAATCAATTTGAACACGAAGAATTGAATTAATAACCAAAATGACATCTTGGATATTAATAATATCATCATTATTCATATCTGCATCAGTTAGCATGCATGAAGAAGTATCCTGCGTAACATTTAGTATTATATTAACTAAACCTACTAAATCCAAAACATCAACCATCATATCATCATTCAAATCACCAGACATATTTAAACAATCATCACATTCGTCTGCTAACCCATCATTATCAGTATCTACAGTACCAGTACATGATGAGCATAAAGATATCCAAGCTGCATCTGAACCTTCACAATAGTTATCTTCACTATCACTAAATTCATAATATGTTCCACCAAAGTCTTCGCAACAATAGGACTGATAGGAGTCATTGCTTGAACTAAAATCTTCAATTAACGAACCATCAATCCTGCATTCACCACAACTTTCTAGCATCTCGTTTATCCTTGATGATATAGACCAGCTACCTGCTGAGTTCATGGCATCATGAACGCGCATATTATGATCTATCCAAACAGTCATAGGAACATAACCATTACCAAACATATTGTATATACCAGAAGCAGTATCATGAACAATTTGAGAATATCCATCATCTGGAGTATTACCCCACTGAGCACATGAATAAGGTTGATTTAAATCAGATAAAGCACCTAAAAATTTAACATAATCATTATCTTCAAAATTGTGATGCACTTCACCCGCCGGGCCTGATAGTGCCTGATAACAAGAAGGTCACCATGTAGCTGACATATCTATAAAAATCACATTATAATCACCACCATTAAGAGAACCATTCCAATCAGATAAACTCCAATCATCTCCAACTTCATATCCATTTCCAGCATAGCAAGTTTCTTTGACAACGTTTTGATCGGAAATAGATACAACATCACCAACATTATAACTTAATAAAAGTGATGAAAATAAAGCTAAAAAAACATATCTAAACATACTTTAACCTTCCTTATTATCTTCTTTTGAACAAGATGATTTTTTGCAAGCTGTATTACATGATTTTGCATCTTTATCTTTACTACAACTACTTGTTTTAGAACAAAGTGAAGTTGAACAACAACCACCAATGCAATTCATGGTGGAACAAGAACTAAAAAAGGTTCCTAAGCTAAAAACCAAGATAAATGATAAAATATATTTCCTCATGATACCTCCCTATTTTTTACTACAAGATTTACCTTCAACAACAGCAGTATTTTTACAGCATGAAGTTCCAGAGTCACAACTACTCATACAACATACAGCGCTCATCACACCCCAAGTAAATACAGCAACAAAAATAACTTTTAAAGCCAATTCAATCCCATCTTTCCAACAGTTCCAATTATCACACTTCATTTATCACTCCTTTATTTGATTAAGATAAAATAATATTAATTAAACTTACAATATCAGTAACATTTACTACTCCATCACTATTAATATCTGCTGCACAAAACTCACTACTTTCTAAAGTTGAACTTCCTATTATATGATTTACAGCAGAAATAACATCTAAAACATTAATTAAACCATCTCCACTAACATCTCCAGCAGTACATTGATTTGAATCTGTATCTATATAATAATAAGAGTTTGCATTGCCCCAGTATGTATTGTTGGGATAGTGAACATAAAATGTATATTTTGCAAAAAACTCATTTTGCTCAAACACTGGATCTATATCATCATAAGATGTACTTAAATTAAAGGACATAGGTGCAATAAGCATAGAACAGTTTTCATATTCATATACACCGTCACCATCAGAATCACCATCAGGATCCAAGCATCTTTGCAAAGTATATTGCAAAACAGCTACGGGAGGAATAAACAAGCTCCAATCAACATTATAACCACCTTCAATAGATGAAATAATAAACTCATCATTACTAGGAACATCATTGTACATACACAACCCATTATCAATTGTTGCATTTACATTGTAATAATTTTCACAAGGATTTAAATCTGAGCATGTTGTACATTCTGGAAAATATACAGTATTTATATCATCGCTACATGTTATAGCATTTGGATCAGTACAACCTTCTGATTCACTCTCTGTGACTATAATTGAACCGACCATACCCAATGCAGCATGATTACCAACACTACATATATAATCATATGTTCCTGCTAGTAAAAATGTATAAGAACCAATAGAACATGGACCAGAGCAGGGTGAAAAAGAAAACAACTCTGGACCAGAGGTTATCGCAACATCATGATAACCTTGAACATTATTCCATTCAACAGTATCACCAACCTGGATTTCTAAATTTTCTGGACTGTAGTACATACTTCCGGCATCAATAACGTGAGTAGTAGCATTTAATGTAATAGATAATACTAATGAATATAATATTTTATTTAACACAAAACTAATCCTCCAATAATTCTAACATTTCATCTATCTTAAATTTTATTTCAGCATCGCTCATATATCCTACAACTAAATCATAAACCTTAAGCTCGTGATCAATAAATACTCTTTTTGGAATTTGATTCGATGTAAAAAACTTACTTTCCAAGCCATTCTGATTACCGAAAGTTAATGAATTACCGCCGTTAATCAAAATGGGTAATTTACTATTACCATGATTTCCCCAAGACTCGCAAGAATGTGGTTGACCAATATCCATTAATACAGATAGAGCAACAAAATTAGGATTATTGACGTAATCTTTAATTAAATCATCTGCCTCCGGCAAATGTGTATAACAAGTGGCTCACCAAGTACTTGTAATTTCCATCCAAATTACTTTACCATAAAAATCACTCAACTTTACATTATCTACACAATTAGAAGGAAAACATATACCTAGAGGTTCTTCAACATCAGCGCAACTTAATTGTTCCCCAATCTGATAAGGATAATTTACTTGAGAACTATTGCACGACGATTCTACATTTGATGGTATTGTTTCGCATATATCGTATATACATAATGAATTGTCTTGCTTATATCCGTCTGGAATAAATGAATTGTCATTTAAAGCATCTATATCAGAACAAATACCAGGAATCTCTTCACATATCCCATTGCCTCCACATACACCACATGCATCATCTACCGCATCACCAAAACAATTATCAAAACAATCTTTATCATGCCCAGCAGTAAAACCTGTGTTTTCTCCAACACACCTTCCACATTCATCTATAAATGCTGAACCCATATTAATACCGCTACAATCAGCATTAGCTTCATTCGGTAAATCACATGAGAAGATAAACAAAGTAATTAATAAAAAATATAATTTCATTAATTAATTTAAAATATTATTTATTACTAAAATCACATCTTGAATATTTACTGTTGAATCACTATTGTAATCAGCATCTGATATCTCACAATCTGATGGATTTTGGTTTACAACTAAAATAATATTTACAAGATTTACTACATCTAATACATCAATAACCAAATCATCATTTAAATCTCCTGCCATATCATTACAATCATCGCAGACATCACCTATAGTATCATTATCAGTATCAGACTGATTAGGATTGTAATCATTAGGACAATTATCATCACCAGATAAAATACCATCTAAATCCACATCAGGATTATTTTCACATAGAGTGCCGCATTCATCCAGAAGTTGCTGTATGAAATTCTCAACACTTCCTCCACTCCATCCATTGAGATATGAACTACTGCCATCACATGCGCTTGTATTTGAGTTACTCGTTAAAGTCCATGGTTTTCCTCTTAAAGTCATTGTATGGTCAATTAAAGCAAAAGTAGGGAATGCGCTATATGAATCATGTAATAAATCAAATAAGCTAATACTACTTGCATTCTGGTCAATAACAAGAGGAATTCCATCAACACCTAAATTCTGCCAGCCTAATGAAGAAAGATTTGAAATGCCACTATCACTTGTTCCGGCATCTTGATAGCCAGTAATAAATTTAACATTATAATCTGAAAATTGTTGTTCAAGCTCATCAACTGATGGTGCTAAAGAAATACAGGTTCCTCACCAGCTTGCACTCATTTCAACAAAGATTATTGAATAACTACCACCGTTTAAATCACCATTAAAATCTGATAAATATAAATCATCACCAGCATTATATTCTTCAAATCCTGCACCTACAGTTAATTGACTATTTTGATGCTCTAGGCTTATTTGATCACCAGCACAATATGTTTGAGAAAAAGAAAATCCAAAAAATAATAAAAATAAGCCAATACCGATTTTGTTCATAATAACTCCAAATTTATATAAAAAATAATCCTAGTATAATATATTAACTATTAACTCTAGATAAAGTATCAAAATGTAACCTAAAAATTTGTTCTTAATGTTACTTTTAACCCGTCATCAAAATCAGGCTGCTGAATACAAGAGCCGTTTGCACACACCATCCCACCCTTTTGAGATCCAACAAATAAAGACAACTGAGTATCTTTAATGTTGACTGTATAATCGAAAGCATAGCAGTCTTCATTGTCTAAATCCAAATCAGCAAAAAATGTAAAAGACCACTTACCATAGTGACTGTAACTAGGGCTTAAATAAACAAAATTATATTCTTTATAATTAGTTGCATCATATTTATTTTGCAGTTCAAAGTAAACTGTGAAAGAATTACCTTTCTTTAATTTATAAACATATTGCATCGGTATTGTTTTTGCCTCAATAGTTTTATCAAAAAGTGATTCATAATAATGATCATAACCAATTCGGTAATAAAATTTATCATTTTTTGACCAATTACTAAATTCTATATAATATTGTTTGTAAGGAAGCAAAGTCATTATAGAAGTTAAATCGTTATAAATATTAAAATCAAATAAATCCTGATTTTCATAATTTTCTCTATGCTGAAGTGCAAATGCATATGAAATATTAAAAGATAAATTATTTTTATAAATTTTATTAATATCGATTTGGTGACCATATTCGCTGCTAAAATCGATAGAATGCAAATTCCTACCTATTAAAACAGAAGAGGGTTCTTTAAAAACAACAGGAGGATTGGCAAAAACATTATATAACATTGTAGTGTTATAATCTTTGTACTCATAAAGAATATCATAACCTAGAATATTAGTATAAATTGACATATAGTTTTTATATCCACTTTGTCTTTCAGATAATATCTTGTTATAAAAAACAAAAGACTTCTCCAAATTAAAATCAAACGTACCTAATACAAAAGAGATTCCAACGTTATGCTCTAAATTATTCATTTCTATATTAGGGTTTTCATTTACTATAAAATCAGTTAAACTACTTAAATGATTTCCTAAATCATTTGTAAGCGAAAAAAGGCTCATTAAATCTTTAGAATCATATTTTTGTTTGTATGCCATACTAAGGTAATGCAATTCAAAACTATCATGAAAAAATCGTGTCCCAATAACTCCAACACTATTTTTTATTGAGATTGAGGGTGAAATATCACCGGGATTAATTCTAGACTTCACATTATTAAATCCAATTGAAGAAAAAATATCAAACTTACTATTTAAATTATAATTTATATCTACACCATATAAGCTATTATCATAATCAATATCTTGATTTTGAAATGTGTGCAAAGATAAACCCATACCCTGTAATAAATATAAATTTCCAACTGTTAAATCATAGTTATTTCCTGAAAATTGAGCATACATAATATTAATGATATCATCAATATTATTACCATTCTCCCCAATTAATGGTGGAACGCTATACTCTAACTGAGTAAAAAAGTACAAACCATTATCATGAAATGTATTTATATCAATTGAATTTTCAAAAAAATTGCGACTTTCTCCCTTGCCATTTGCAATTTTTAATTCATATGTAATAATTGATTCAGCATTAGAAAATAAAAAAGAAATTAATACTAATAAGAAAAAATTTTTAATTTTATACAACCTACCTACTCGATGGTTTTATAATATTTAGTATATTAATAATACTCGAATCAGTAAGGGTTGTATCTGAAGATATTTCAGAGTACATCATAGAAACAATTTCTTGTTCTAGCTTTATCTCATCTCCGGGATTATAACCTGAATGTCTATTAATAATTTCGCCTTTATCATCAACAACTAAAAGATAAGGACAAACCTTAGCCCCGACTTTTCTAAAAAATAATGATTTAGGATCTAATAAAACTGGAAAAGAATAGTTCTGAGAATTTACAAAAGGTTTAACTTTATTTAATGTCCTAGAATTATCAGTATTAACACTTAAAACTTTAAAACCATATTTTGAATATTTTAAATTAAAATCACTTAAATAAACCATTTCTTTTTTACATGGTTCACAAGCTAAAAACCAAAAATTAATAACAGTATAACTACCATCAATCATCTCATATAAATCTATCTTTTTTTTATCTAAACTCTTCAACTGACCATTAGGCAAAGATTCTGCATATAAATTAAAACTTATAAGTAATAATATAATTTTAAACATCTTAATTATTTCCTAAATATGAACTTAACTCATTTGTCAAATTGTTGAAATAGAAGAAGTCAACTGAAACATATTGGTATTCAAGATATTCTTTTTCGCTTAATGATATACTGTAACCATTTAACAATGAATCTAACTGAAAATTAAATTGAACGGTTGATTTACCTGGAGTAATTGATACCAATGGAGAAAACTGATTTGAAAAGTCAACTTTAATACCTTTACTTAAAATAGAATTAAAATCAGAATTATTATTATTCCATGAGTCAATAATTACTTTACTTACATTATCTTCTGAATCAATAAAAAATAAAACAGGAATAATTTGATAATTCATAGAAGACAAGTAATTATTTAAATCTTCATCAATATTAAAGTACTCTTTATTGATTTCATATATGACTGTTCCATTTAGGTTTTCTTTTTTTTCATAAGGTATATTATTGAACATAGCAATAAACTTATTATTTATAGAATACTCTACAGGAATTGTTATTTCAATCAAATTATCAGATGTTTCCTTTAATATATTTGAAATATTCACATCATAAAGATTAGTTTTTATACCGTCTAATATTTCTAATAAGTACGTAGTATTTTCAAATATATCCTCATGATTTTTTACATTTTTTAAAGCCATAGGTTCTTTAATATTTTTTTTATCATGAATTACTTTTATATTTTTTTTAAAACTAGATTTATTTTCAAAAGCTATAGTGCCTTTACTTTTATCTAAATTAGAGCAATTATTATTCCCATTACATACACCACAGTCATCTAATTTTGAATTACCCCAACAGATACCTTCACAATCAAGTCCCTTGTCATTCAAAAAATTAGTTTTACCACCAACGCATACAGAACAATCATTGATGAAAGCCAGTCCACCCCATTCACCATTACAATCTTGAGTACAATCATTAGCACTACTGTAGTCACATTCACCGCAATTATCTATAATTGCAAGACCATTTGGATTACCCATACAATCTGAACATGATGAATTATCACCACCACAAACACCGCATGCATCAAACATTGTTTTTCCATAGCAAACACCATTACAATCAAATCCTAAATTAATATTATTATTAGTATTACCATCGACACAAACATTACATTCATTAAGATAAGCTGTACCATTACAATCTCCATTACAATCTAAAACTGCTCCTCCACCACATACTCCAAGACAATCCATCCCAGAAGATTCATTAACTTCATCTGAAATACACATATTACACTCATTTAAATATGCATTGCCACCCCAAATTTCTTTACAATCTTTTTTACAATCATTATCTCTATCATAATCACAAATCCCACACTTATCTAATTCTGCACTTCCCCAGCATGTTCCCTTACAGTCAATGTTAGCATTTCCATTACATACTCCTTCACAATCTTCAATAGAAGAGCCATTACACTCACCCAGACAATCTAACTTTGCTGTTCCACTACATACACCCATACAATCATAATACGGACAAAAAAGAGGTAAAACACTGTCATTCATACAAACACTTAAAGCTCTTTCAATACACTCATTATCAGTAGACTTACAGTAATACGATCTAAATGCTTTTTTTTCCCAAGTATTAACATCATAAGCATCAAAAGATATAATGATGTTATCATACGATGATAAAAATCTTCCATTAATTAAAACTCCATTATCTAAATCAGAGTTTTTTTCGTAGATCGATGGAATAATTTTAGGGGCGTATGAGATATTCATATAATCTAAATCTGAAAAATTATTAATTATATATGATGGTAAAATCTCAGAAAAAGAATCCAACTTATAATCTCTTGAGATATTATCAAATTCCATTAAATATAAATTTTCGTAAGAAAACAATGAGCTTAATGTAATTAAGATAGTAAGAAGAAATTTATTCATATATACAATATATCAATGATTTGAAAATTCATCAATTACTTTTAAATATAATTATTTTAATAAAATCACTTTGTTATTAGCAATTATTTGATTGTCAATAGAAATTTGAATAAAATAGATTCCACTTGCTTGATCAACTGCCATCCAATTGATTTTATTCAAGCCTGACATCATACCTTTGTGTAGGACAGCAATTTCTTGTCCTGCTAAATTATATACTCTAGCCTCTACAAATTTAGAGCCATCTAATTCTAAATCAAAGTTAACAACTGGATTAAATGGATTTGGATAAGCTGAACTTAGCTTGAAACTATCAGGATTTTCTAAATTATTAAACTCAATAGGATTAAATCCATTACCTAAACTCATATCAGGAATAAATGTTATCTCTTGTTCAACATCTAAATAACTATCTGAAATATTATCATATATTTTAAAAGTTAAATTCGTTCCTTGGTTATTACCATAAACCATTAATGGAAAAATGACATTGCCATCAAGTGGAAAATATACTCCCTCAGCATAACCAGCACATGAAAAACCATCAAATGCAACTAAAGTATAGTCTAAATTATCAACTCTAGAATTATCAATATATATTGCAGATGTTATTGTTGCGTTATGCTCATAATCGTGAATATTTAAACCAAATTTATCATTTGAAAATTCAGAAGCAGATGATATTGCTCTTGATAGAACTCCTTCATTATATACAAACTCAGTATCATTATTTAATTTAATAATATAACCAAGTAATGGATTCATGTTTGTTAAAGTACCAAACCAACCAAATCCTGAATAATAATCTGCATAAGCTGTCTGACTTTTAATAAACTGAGCATTTCCTTCAGGAATATTTGATAATGCAACACTCACATCCAGAGACAATTGAGGAGTATATCCTATCCAATTAAACCCAGAACCTAAGTCTAAAACAGACTCACTTACATCAACTGGCATACCACCTAGTGTCATTGTATCATCTTGAGTCATATTTAACTTGTACATAGATACATTATTAATATCTGTTAACGTTCCAAACCAACCAAAACCTGGGTAATAATCTGCATAAGCTGTCTGATTTTTAATAAATTGAGCACTACCTTCTATAGAAGAAAATACATTATTTAAAGCCATGTCATCATTTAACACATTTAAAGATACCCAATTCCAACCACTTGGAATATCCAAAGTAATATCAATACCAATATTTATATTTAAAATTTCTGGATCAACTACTGAACCTTCAATCATATCACTTGTAAATTCGAAAGACTCAGATAAATCATACATCTGATCTGACTCATAATCATAATATTTAAAAGTAATTTCCTCACCAGAAGCCTCATTACTATAAATAAGTGTTAAAAACTGATAAGTACCGGAATAAGGACCAAAAGGAACTTCTGATGCTGAAGAAAAACCTCTCAAGTCACCATTAACAAACGCACCCAGCAAGTCGTTTGGACTTCCAATATTTTCACCATCAAGAAGTACAGCAGCAGTTATTGAACCACTATTTTGATATAAAGATATATCATCAAAGTATCCATCACCATTGGAATCCCAAGCTGGACAATTATCGCAATCTAACGGACAATCTAATGCATCACAAACAAATGAACCATCCCAGCATTCTACATCTTGACCAGGTCCATTACACAGTCCACAATCATCAATCTCTCCAACACACTCATCAACATCATCACAAATACCATCTTGATCAGCATCAATACCATCACCTCCGCAAATACCACACTGATCTAAAATATTACTGTCACAATCACATGAACCATCAGAAATTCCATCACCTCCGCAAACACCACACTCATCTAATACATTTCCATCACAATCACATGCACCATCTGGGATATCACAAAGATAAATTTCAGTTACAACTGTAAATAGACCATTAAAAGTACCATTACCTGCAGAAATTTCATATTCTAATGTATACTCTTGCTGTGAAGATTCATCCCACACTTTAAGAACCATATCATTCCCAGAAACACTTCCGGGAAGAACTGGACCACCAAATAAAGATAAGTCAACAGATGAAATTGCAGGTATTTCTAATTGACTACCTAACCAAATACCTTCACCAACTAATACTTCTCCAGTGTTACCATTAGAATCAATAAGACCATTTGAATCAAACAAACCGATTTGATCATTTACATCTAAATTTGAAATTGAATCTTGAAAAATAAACAATGTTGATTCCCCTGTTTCTTCAATTTGAATTGGGAAATATGGTATATAAGGACATTCACTTAATTCACAAACAGTAGAACCATCCCAACATTGAGATGTACCAGGTCCGTTACATAGACCACAATCATCATATTCACCAATACAGTCGTCTTCACTGTCGCATATACCATCTAAATCTGCATCAATATTGCCATCACAGTCACATTCACCAGGTTGAATATACACACAAGTTCCATCATCTTCCTGAGCAGCAGGGTCAAAATTACATGCCAAGGAATCAGTACAACCTAATGCTCCAACATTAACTAAGACACCATCAAAAACTGCAATAACATTTCCAGAAGGACTAGAAATATTAATATTATCAGAAATTCCCGTTAAAAAGGGTGAATAATCACATTGATAAGCTAAGTCAACTAATAAGCCACTACTACCAGAAGGAATTACACCTCCATTTGCAGAAATAGTCTGATTGATAATTTCAACATTATAACCATTATCATATATTAAACCCCCAGATGAACCACTAAATACAACTAACGAATTATCAATTGTAAATTCAATGTCACTAATTTCTATCGGAGTATCGATTAAAATTTCCATAGAAGTACCTATAACATTCCCAAATGATAATGTAACTGTACAACTAGAATTATCACCTTCACATACGCCACACTCATCATTTATAGCATCACCATTTGGAATACCAGCACAATCTGAACAAGAGGAATTATCACCATCACAAACACCACACTCATCCACCAAAGCAGAGCCACCACATTCACCAGAACAATCTAAAATATTTCCATCACAATCACATTCTCCAAAATTAATATCTGAGCACCCACATTCATAAACTGCACCTGGACCATCACAAACACCACATTCATCAAAAAGATTTCCATCACAATCACATGCTCCATCAGGGATTTCACACAGATAAATTTCGCTAATAACAGAAAATAAACTATTAAAAGTTCCAGAACCATTTAATACATCATAGTCAACGGTGTATTCTACAGACTCATCTGCTTTCCATATTTTCAGAACCATGGAGTTGCCATCACTGGTTCCAGGTAATATTGGACCACCAAATTCAGATAAATCAATAGATGAAATAGCAACAACTGACAACTGATCACCTGACCATATACCTGAACCTACTAATACTTCCCCGGTATTTCCATCAGAATCAATAATTCCATTTAAATCATACAATCCTAATTGATCACCTTCATTTAAGCTTGAAATTGAATTTTGAAATATAAATAATGTAGATTCTCCTGTTTCTTCAAGTTGAACATCAAAATAAGAAGGACAATTTGTTAATCCACAAATATCTGAACCATCCCAACATTGCTGTGTTCCTGGACCATTACATATTCCGCATCCATCATATTCACCAACACAATCATCAACGTCATCACACAAACCATCTAGATCTGCATCAACTCCTGAACCTCCACAAACATTACATTCATCTAAAACGTTTCCATCGCAATCACATGTTCCTTCTAATAAATCTAAGCAACCACATTCATAAATTGCTCCAGGACCATTACAAACTTGACATTCATCATACTCCCCTACACAATCATCTATATCATCACACACACCATCTTGATCAGCATCAATACCAGAACCTCCACAAACACCACATTCATCAAAAAGGTTTCCATCACAATCACATGTGCCCTCTGGTATATCAGAACAACCACACTCATAAACTTGCCCAGGACCACCACAAACTCCGCAATCATCAAAAGTATTTCCATTACAATCACAATCTCCATCTGGAATATCACATAAATAAACTTCACTTACAGCAGTAAAGAGTCCATTAAATACGCCAGAACCAACTGCAATATCATAGGTCACATTATACTCTATTTCATCAGAACTATCCCACACTTTCAGTGACATAGGTTGACCAGATACTGCGCCAGGTAATATTGGACCACCAAATTGAGATAAATCAACAGAAGTTATTGCTGCTATTTCTAATTGACTACCTTCCCAAAAACCCGTTCCAACAAGTACTTCTCCAGTATTGCCTTCAGAATCAATAATACCATTTAAATCAAATAAAGCAATTTGATCATTAACATCTAAATTTGTAATTGTATCCTGAAATATGAAAAGAGTTGATTCTCCTGTCTCGTCTAAATCTAATACAAAGTAAGGTTCAATAGGACAATCAGCTAAATCACAAACTTCTGAATCATCCCAACATACTAGTGCACTTTCACAACCACAATCATAAATAGCTCCAGGACCATTACAAACTTGACATTCATCATAATCACCAACACAATCATCAATATCATCACATACACCATCTTGATCTAAGTCAATACCAGAACCTCCACAAACGCCACAATCATCCAAAACACTTCCATCACAATCACAAAATCCTTCAGCAATATCAGAACACCCACATTCGTAAACTAAACCTGGACCACCACAAACGCCACAATCATCTAAAATATTTCCATCACAATCACATGCTCCATCAGGAATTTCACAAAGATAAATCTCGCTGATAACTGTAAACAAGCCATTAAAAGAACCATTCCCACTAGTAGAATCATAAGTCACATCATATAAAACATTTTCAGAATTATCCCATACTCTTAGAGACATTGAATGACCTGATACAGCTCCAGGTAAAACGGGCCCGCCAAATTGAGATAAATCAACAGCTGTTATTGCTGTAACTTCTAACTGCTCACCACTCCAAACACCTGAACCAACTAATATTTCACCAGTGTTACCATCACTATCTAATACACCATCTAAATCAAAAATACCTACTTCATCTCCATCATTTAAAGTAGTTATAGAATCTTGGAAAATAAATAGCGTTGATTCTCCTGTTTCTTCAATATCAACATTAAAATATAATTCTAAACAAGTTGAACCATCACCTCCACATACTCCACACTCATCCTCCAAAGAAAAACCATTACAAACACCAGCACAATCTTCCTCAGCTGTTCCATCGCATACGCCAAGACAATCAAATAAACCACTTTCGCAATCAGGCGGTTGGTGATAGCTCACATCAAAACCATTCCCAGAAGTATCAGAAAACACAATACCAGTTAAACCGTAGGGTTCACCATTTAAAGACAAAGAAGTTAATGTTCCACAGCCTGATGGTATAGTTGCACCAGTAAATGAAAATCCTAAAACAGTAGAACCTCCTGCAGATACTGTGAATCCAGCTGAAGCAGCATCACCACCAGAAGCTCCACTTGCAGTTGTTCCATCAACTTCAAACTGGAAACCAGCAATATCTGTATTTACATTATACCAAACATCACCGCCATCTAAAGAAATTGTATTTTGAGGCATATCGCAAGGGTCAGCAATTAAAAAATTGATTGAAAAAAATAATGTCATTAATGAAAAAAATCTTCTCTGGAAAGTAATCATAAAGTTCTCCTAAATAATAGTAATCTAATCATAAAAAAAATCGAAGGTATAATATACGACAAACTATAATTAAAGCTATACCTAAAATGAATTTAAGTTTTAAAATAACTTATATCCACTTTTTACTCGTAACAATATGTAACTCTAATTTTTACAAATAGTTTGTAATTAATTTTAAAGCTTTATCAAGATTTACTTTAGTTACTGAAGATATTTTTAGAACATTATTTTTTTTGTTCAAGCCTGTACTATCTTTTTTATCAAGAATAGTATCTAATTTACTTAATAAAATAATAGAGGGTTTCTGAAGTAGCTTTTCATCAAATGATTTCAACTCATTACATAAAAGATCATATTCTTCTCTAATATCATTGGAATTTAAATCAATAATAAATACTAAAATCTTAGTTCTTTCAATATGCTTAAGAAATTGAGTACCCAGTCCTTTTCCACTTGAGGCTCCTTCTATCAAACCAGGTATATCTGCCATCACAAATGATTTATATTTATCATACTTAACAATCCCTAGGTTAGGTATTAAAGTTGTAAAAGGATAGTCTGCAATTTTAGGTTTTGCATTAGAAACAGATGATATGAATGTGGATTTACCAGCATTTGGGAATCCAACTAATCCCACATCTGCTAACACTTTTAATTCTAATTCTAAATTTAATAAAGTACTTTTCTCTCCTGGGTTAGAAAATCTTGGAGCAGGGTTTTTATTTGTTTTAAATCTTGCATTACCAAAACCACCATTCCCTCCTTTGCAAATTGTAATTTTTTCGTTGTCCTTACTAAAATCATGAATTATTTTATTTTGATCAATATCTTTTACAATTGTACCAATAGGTACTTTCAAGATTATATTTTCCGCATTTTTACCATGCATATTTTTTCCTTTACCATTTTCTCCTGATTTGGCAAAGTATTGTTTATTATACGAATAATCCTGCAAAGTTGACAACTTTGAATCTGATATGAAAACTACGCTACCACCATTTCCGCCATCTCCTCCAGATGGACCACCTTTAGGTCTAAATTTTTCTCTTAAAAAAGCTACACATCCATCTCCACCTTTACCAGAACTAACTGATATTTTTGCATAATCTATAAATTTCATATAAGAAAATTACATATTATCAATTAATGCTTCTCCAAATTCTGAACATTTCAGTAATGTTGCTCCTGACATTTGCCTTTCAAAATCATATGTTACTAATTTTTTGCTTAATGTTTTATCAATAGATGATATAATCATATCTGCAACTTCATGCCATCCAAGATACCTAAACATCATTTCACCAGATAAAATCACTGAACAAGGGTTAACTTTATCGAGCCCAGCATATTTTGGTGCTGTCCCATGAGTTGCCTCAAATAATGCTTTTCCAGATTCATAATTTATATTAGCACCAGGAGCTATACCTATACCTCCAACTTGAGCAGCTAGTGCATCTGATATATAATCACCATTTAAATTCATTGTGGCAATAACATCATATTCTTTAGGTCTAGTTAAAATTTGCTGTAAAAAAGCATCAGCAATTACATCTTTAATTACTATTTTACCATCTGATACAGCCATATTCATTTTATTATCTGCAGATTCCTTACCTTCATTTTCTGCAATCCTATCATATTGAGCCCATGTAAATACTTTATCCTTGTATTTTTTTTCTGCAAGCTCATAACCCCATTTCTTGAAACTGCCCTCTGTAAACTTCATTATATTGCCTTTATGAACCAATGTAACACTGCTTCTATTATTACTAATAGCATAATCGATAGCATCAATTACTAATCTTTCAGTTCCTTCCTTTGAAATAGGTTTGATACCTAGTCCACAAGAATCAGGAAATCTAATTTTATCATATTTATCTTTAAAACTTTCTTTTAAAATATTTAAAAATTTAGTCGTTTGTTGATCACCTTCCTCAAACTCAATACCTGCATATATATCTTCGGTGTTTTCTCTGAATATAACCATATCAATGTCGCCAGGATTCTTAACAGGAGAAGGAACATTATTAAACCATCTTACAGGTCTTAAACAAACATATAAATCTAATTTTTGTCTTAGAGCCACATTTATTGAACGGATACCCCCTCCGATTGGAGTTGTCAAGGGTCCTTTAATAGCAACTAAGTATTCATTAATTAACTCTAAAGTTTCATTTGGTAACCATGTATTAGGACCATAAACATCGTTTGCTTTATCACCAGCATATATTTCAAGCCAATCGACAGCTTTATTATTTCCATATGCTTTTTTAACAGCAGCATTAAAAACTTTAACTGAAGTTTTCCATATATCAGAACCAATACCATCACCTTCTATAAACGGAATAATAGGATTATCAGGAACTAATAATTTTCCATTACTATGCATCTTTATTTTAGAACCAAACTCAGGACTTTTTACATTTTTTATACTCATTATATATCCAATCTTTTAAAAATTCTTGTATTTTACAACGATATTTTACGAATAAAGAAAACTAGATTTTTAATTATTTTTTTAATTACTTTGTATTGCAGTAATAGCACTTACATAAATAATATCTTCAACACTACATCCTCTAGATAAATCATTAACAGGCTTATTTAATCCTATTAAAATAGGACCTAAAGACTGATATCCTGCTAAGTGATTCGTAATCTTATACGCAATATTGGCTGAATTTAGATCAGGGAATATAAATACGTTAGCATCACCAAATAATTTTGAATTTGGCATTTTAATCGATGATATTTCTGGATTCACAGCTGCATCAAATTGCATTTCACCATCATGTATAACATCATCATATCTAGAAGAAAATAATTTAACAGCATCTTGAACTTTAGTTACTTTGTAATGCTTTGCACTGCCAAGGGTAGAAAAAGATAAAAAAGAAACTTTAGGAGCCTTGCAAAGTATTAAATCATGTAGTTTAGATGCCTGATAGCCTATATCACATAATTGTTCTGCGCTTGGATCAGGTATAACACCACAGTCTGAGTAAGTATACAGTTTTTTAAAATCTGGAGATAACATAAAAAAAACGCTTGATACCCATTTGGTGGATTTTTTTAAACCAATTATTCTTATAGCTGATCTTAAAACATTAGATGTTGTATTAATTGCACCAGCCACAACGCAATCAATATCATTATTTTCAAGTGCCAACAATGATAGATTAAGATCATATTTAATATAATCTGAAATCATTTTAGAAGTCCAATTTTTAGAAAAAGGCTTAGAAGAAATAATATCGATATACTTATTATTATTTTTTTTTATATTTTCTAAACTAATAATTTCAAAACCCATTTTTTTTAACTTTTCACTTGCTTTTCTAACTCGACTATCTGATTCTTCAGGTAAACAAATTTTTTTATTTTTTGATAAAGCTCTATCTACTATGCTGTTTCTAATATCGTTCATTATATTCTATCTTTAACCTTTTTGATTATGGATTCTGGAGCATAATCTTTCACATCACCTCCAAGAGCAATGACCTCTTTTAATAATGAGGAACTTATATGTGTAAACTTTTCATGTGGCATCATAAATAAAGTAGATATATTATCATTTAATTTTCTATTCATAAGAGCCATTTGAAATTCATACTCAAAATCAGACAGTGCTCGCAAACCTCTTATTATAATTTTGCTTTCTTCTTGAACTGCGAAATCAACTAATAATGAATTAAATACTTTGACCTCAACATTTGGATAATTATTTAATGAACTTTCAATCATCATTCTGCGTTCCATATCATCAAATAAAAAGTTCTTCTTATTATTATCTTTAATTACTCCTACTATAAGTTTATCGTAAATTTTTGAACATCTTTTAATGATATCCATATGGCCATAAGTAATAGGATCAAAAGATCCTGGATAAATTGCTTTATTCATTCTTTCCTCCAAAATATTAATTGAGAATTTCCATATTTTTTTATTTTTAAATTTATATCACATTCTATTTTTTCCTTTTTACTCTCATAGCAAAAAGTTCCTCCCTTTTTAAGAATATTAGATACTTTAGGCATCAACTCAGTAAAAAAAAAATTGCCATATGGAGGATCAGCAATAATCAAATCAAATTTATACTTTTCTCTATTTAAAAAATTAAATACATCATTTTTATATATTGTGAAAAACTCACTTTCAATACTTAGTAAATCAAGATTATTATTTAAAATATTGAGTGCTTTTATATTATGATCAACAAAACATACTGACCTTGCTCCCCTACTAATTGCTTCAATACCAACTGAACCAACACCACAAAAAAGGTCTAAAACAATTTTATTTTGTAAATTGCCAAGAGTATCAAACATAGATTTTCTAACTCTTGCCTGAGTAGGCCTCACAGATTCAATATTAAAATGTTTTAATTTTCTATTTTTATATTTTCCTGCTATTATTCTAATCATTTAAAATAGTCATCTGATAATATTCATTATTATTATTCGATTTTATTAGATTAAGCTTGAAATTATAAACATAACTCTTAGTTGCTTCAAAAATATTTTTTATATCGAGACTATCTCCCACAATAATTAAATTGTTATTGACTATATCCTTTTCAATATTTATTTCTTCTATATAGTTAATAATACTAAAAAGATCATAGAAGTCAATATTATTTTTCAAATTATAACTATTCCTTATGTGTATTTGAGATTCCTTATTATTAATTAGCAATCTAACATCGCCATATTTGGAATCATAAAAATCATAGTCTTCATAAACACTACCAGGTTCATTATAATCTAAGATTATCTTTAAATCATTGTGCAAAAAATTGATCGAATAAATTCGATTATTATTTGATTCACTAAATATTTTAGTAAAATCTACTTCAATTTTATTAGAATAAAGGGATAAAGAGCTAATGTATATGCTATAAGAAAAGAACAAAAACAAAACTAATGTTATTAGTTGAATTAAGTTAAAATATGAAAATTTATTTCTATACCGCTTACCCTTCTTAGTATTTTTTCTAAATTCTTCAAAATTCTTTTGATTTTTTTTATCACTTTTTTCACCAGATACAGTACTATGTTTAAACTTAGAATTTAAATTACTTTGAATACCTGTATTATTAAGTAAGTTCATTAAATATCTAATCCTTTAAAAGCAATTCCATTTTCTACATAGGATAAAAATTTTAAAGGATTATAATCTTTTGTTTTATCAATTATTTTATTAAAGTTTAAAACTTTAATATTTTTAAAATTCAAATCTATTATTTTATTTATATTTAATTTACTCTGCATAGTTTGATATATATAAATATTTTTAAATCTATGGAAATTAGACTTATTAACTACTATCTCAGTAACACAATTAATTAATAATTCCTTGTAAATACTAGACCCAACATACAACCTAGAAATATACTCGTTATTTTTTTTATATAATTCCAAATAAGCTTTTAATTTGTATCCATCGTAAAGAACTAATTTGTGTGTGTTGTTATTACAAATTTTCCAAATTAAGTACTCATCATCAATTTCATTATTATAAATTTGTTTTGCTCCTAAAGCTGCTGAAAATATATCAATTGATAAATACCTTAATTCATAACCTAATGCTAATGAACAATTTAAAATATTATCTTTAATGTTTCGTGGTAAATATACACCAAGATAATCAGATAATTTATTTGAGTAAAGGGGGAAATAATAATTATAATGATTTTTACAAAAATGACTGCCTAAAATATTTGATTCATGCCAATCAATAATATTTTTATTTTTATCATTTGAATCTAGGACTTCCATTCCTGACAATGATAAGTGACTACTATTTAAAACTATTGATAAAGACTTCGACTCTGATTTTACTTTAGATTTGTAAAGTTCAAGGATATCTCTCAAATCATTTTCATTTTTGAAATCTAGATTTAATTTAACATGTTCTAAATTAATAATTATGGGACCTTTTTCAGTAGAGACCCATTCTATGCAAAAAAAACCTCTAGAAGTTTGAGATATAGAAAGCAAAAAAAATCCTTACTTCTCTGCCCAGCTCTTAACTCCTCCTAAAATATATTCTTCACTACCAGGATTATACCTGAAGATACCATATCTTAATTCTTTATCTTCATTTGTTACAGGAGAAGTGATTTTAAATACTGAATCATTATCTTTATTTTTTTCAATATTTAAAATAAATTTTTTATTTTTATTTGACTCTGAAATTGGGCAATAAATTAAATCGTCACTCAAATGAAATCTTCTTCGTAAATAATTTGATTGTTTTTCTAATCTGTCTATACTTTCAAATGCAATAATTTCATTAAATTTTTCATCACTCTTATATCTGTTAAATAATCTAGAATTAACTAAAAGTGTATCAAGAAAATTTGTTTCGCTATTTAACATTGAAATTGTATAAATCGTATCAGTAACTTCATATTTTAAAACTTCAATAGAGCTGAAAGTTGTATCGACTATGATGTGGAAA
The DNA here is from genome assembly GCA_002707645.1 of Fidelibacterota bacterium. Taxonomy (GTDB): domain Bacteria; phylum Fidelibacterota; class Marinisomatia; order SCGC-AAA003-L08; family D37C17. Next base: position 26,475 of record PANN01000025.1, read on the forward strand.
TCTGAGTCTAAATTTACATTATATATTTTATTATTAAGGTATATGGTTTGGTTTCCAGTAAATAAGCTATCCGCAATCAAGGAGTCTGTTGCAGATTCCACCAAAGAAAATAATTCATTAGTATCTAATGTATATTCACCAGTTAATTCAAAATAAAAATCCTCAGCTTTAGAAATTATATCCATTTTTTCTCTTCTTAAATTCTTGAAACCATCTTCCTCCTGCCAAATAAATTGAGGAATAAAAATCATTAATGCCATAATAAGAATCGAAATAAAAATAGCCCAATCTAAAATACCAATTTTCTTATCTTTAAATTTTTGATACACTTATAATACTCCTTTGATAAAATTAATCATTGCTAATTTTTTTGAATTCAGTTTCACTATCTAAATTTAGTCTTAAATCTTGTAAAATGCTCTTAGTTTTATTATTTATTTTAGATGGTATAATGATATTAATTCTAACATATTGGCTACCGGACCTATGTCTATTTAATTCATTTATACCTTTATTTTTTAATCTCAACAACTGACCATTATTTATTCCCTCTGGAACTTTCATTTTCACAAAACCACTTAATGTTGGAACTTTAATTTCGGTTCCTAAAACGGCATCTACATAATTAATCAAACAATCAATATAAATATCATTGTTCGAACGTGAAAATAATTCATGATTCTTTTCTTTAAAGTATACTATTAAATTTCCATTTTGACTTCCTACTATACTTTTATCACCTTCGCCATCCAAAGTCATAAAATTACCTTCTCCAACACCAATAGGAACATTAATTTTAATCTCAGCAGTTTTTTGTATTCTTCCACCTCTATAACCCATACCAGAACAAGATGAACAAGGTTGGACATTAACAACTTGGCCTAAAAAAGACTTTTGTACAAATCTAACTTCTCCACTTCCGCTACATTCAGAGCATTTGATAGCTTCCTCATTTGATTTTTCCCATCTTTTAATTTTAATAGTTTTGGTTGTACCTTTAAATATTTCTTCAAGTGAAAGATTAATTGTGATCTTCAAATCATTACCTCTAGAGGAATTATTTTGCCTAGAACTCCTTCCACCAAAAATATCTCCTCCACCAAAAATATCACTAAAAGAACCGCCGCCACCAAAAACACTATTAAAAATATCTTCCACATTAATTCCACCAGAAAAACCTTGGCCTTGAGAACCAAATTGTTGATATTGCTGATGTCCCATTTGATCATATCTATTTTTTTTATCTTGATCACTTAAAACTGAGTAAGCTTCTGCAGATTCCTTGAACTTTTCTTCTGATGCTTTATCACCTGGATTCTTATCTGGATGATATTTCATTGCTACTTTTCTATATGCTTTCTTTATTTCGTTAGCATTTGCATTTTTATCTACATTTAATATATCATAATAATCTCTCATAAATTACTCACTCACCACTACCTTAGCATGTCTTAAAACTTTGTCTTTGTACATATATCCTTTTTCGTATTCTTCAATTACTAAGTTCGAATCTTTTTTTGACTTTTTCATCATTATTGCTTCATGAAATTCTGGATTAAAATTTTCATTCATAGAATCATAAGTTGCTATCTCTTTTGACTCTAGTAAATTTGTAATTTTAGATTTAATCATACTAAAACCATCAAAAATAGATTTATTTTTTTTTACATCTTTTAAATTTAAGGTTCTATCAATATCGTCTAAAATAGGGAGAATAGACTTAAAAAAATCAAAGCCTTCATATTTAATTAATTTTTCAATTTCATTAACTTTTCTTTTTTTAAAATTATCAAACTCAGCTAGAAGCCTAATATGCTTGTCCTCGCTCGATTTTACTTTAATTTTTAATTCATTAATATTCTGCTTCGTTTTAGAACTTTTAGAAATATTTTTTTTCTTAGGTGTTTTTTTAATTTTATCTGATGTCTTAGGCATATTTTTCCAATTATTTTTTATAAATTTTATTAATTGATCTTGTACTGCTAATCAAACCAAGGAAACTTCCAAAAAATAAATTAAATGTAACTATGAAGTTATAATTAGCTGAGTTAAACTCATAGTATGGAAGTATAATATAAAGAGAAATATTATCTACAAGGAAAAGCATGATCAATGAAATAATAGAACCAAATAAACCAACCAAAATTCCATTAATAATATACGGTGCTTTAATAAATAAATCATTTGCACCTAATAACTTTAAAACTTTAATCTCATCTTTTTTTGAATGAACTACTAGTAATATAGTATTAGAAACAAAGAAATATGAAACTACTATTATAAACAGGCCAATTAAAAAAGAAAAACTTAGAAGATTTCTAATAGAACGATCAAATTTTACAATTGACTCTTGAGGAAAAATTGCATCTTCGACACCAGCTATATATTTAATCTCTTTAGTAATTTTTGACATAGAATCATAGGATCTATAATCACTAGATATTCCAAATATACCTCCCATTGGCAAAGGATTTTGTCCAATAATTTTAGTGACTTCTTCATTAAATTCATCTTTGAAAATATTAGCAGCTGCATCTTTATCAATAAAAACGCCATCTTCTATACCATCAATAAATAAAATTGCATTAAAAATATTTAGTGATGCTTCTTGGCTTAAATCATCATCAAAAAAAACTTCTATTTTATATTCATTTTTAAAATCAGATGTAAAAGATTCTAAGTTTATATAAAGATAGTATGAAACTGAAAGCACAAGTAAGCTAATACCAATTGTTATAGCTGATATGATAGATGGAATTAACGAACGATATATTGTTTTAAATCCTTCTTGTATCAAATAAATAACTTTGTTTATAAACATCAGACCATTCTACCTTTACTTAATTCAATAAATTTTTTATTTCTAGGTTTTATTAATGGGAAATTATGGGTGGACATTAAGACAGCTGATCCATTATCTGTAAAAACTTCCAAAAGATCTAATATTTCGTCAGAAATATTAGGATCTAAATTACCAGTAGGTTCATCAGCTAAAATTATTTTAGGATTATTTACTAAAGCTCTTGCAATAGCGATACGCTGCTGCTCTCCTCCACTTAATTCAAGAGGATATGATAGCTCATAATTTGACATGTTAACTTTATTTAATGATTCTCTGACCATATGTTTAATGTTTTTATTTGAAACTCCTAATATTCTAAGGGGTAAAGCCACATTATCGTACACACTTCGATTATTTAATAATTTAAAATCTTGAAAAATCATTCCAATTTGATTTCTAGTATTTGATATTGATAAATTACTACTAGAATTAGAGATTTCTTTATTATTAAGGAATATTTTCCCAGAATCAATATGTATATCTTTATATATTGTTTTTAATATAGTCGATTTACCTGCTCCGGTTGGACCCATTATAAAAACTAATTCTCCTGGATTAACCTCAAATGAAATATTAAAAATACCTATATTTTTTTTATACGTAGCTGTTACATTATCAAATCTAATCATAAAATATTTACCTAGTTACTGATATAAAAATTTAAATATATAAAAACAAAATATATACTAATAAATAATAAACTAAATTTTTTACTAATTTTTTTAAACAATAATAATGATATAACAACAAAGAATGTTAAAAGAATCATATAATTATTATAAATAATTAAATAGCCATAATTGAAATATATATCCTTAATTATACTAGATAATCCAATTGCAAAAACAATATTAGCAATATTTGATCCGATAATATTTCCGATAGAAATATCAATTTGTTTTTTTAATATGGAATTTATTGATACAATTATCTCTGGAACACTGGTCCCAAGCGCAACAACTGTCATACCAATAATCATATCACTGACTCCTAATTTTAAAGAAATTCCTATAGCACCGTCTATAAACAAATTAGAACCATAATAAATTAATACTGAGCTAAAAATGACTTTTAATACCGCATAATCTGAATGATTATTATTATCAAATTCAAAATTATCATTGTTAAAGTAAATTATTGAAACTACTATATAAACTACAAATAAAGAAATTAAAATTAATCCAGAATAAACTGAAATATGAGCATTAAGAAGTATAAAATAAAATAAGGTTGTTATAAATAACAAAAATAATAAATGAAATTTGATATTTTTATCTTTATTTATATTTATTGCTCTAAACAAAAGCAAAACACCAATAACCAAACTTATATTTGCAATATTCGAGCCTACAATATTCCCTATTACTATGTTAGAATTACCATTAATATTTGCAATTATACTTACAACTATCTCTGGTAGGCTAGTTCCTAAAGCAACAATAGTACTTCCAATAAATATTTTTGATAGGTTAAATTTAGTTGCAATAGCAATAGCATTGTCAATTAGAAATTCAGAGCCAATATATAAAAAGATTGCTCCTAAAAGAAATATTATATATGGATTTAAAAAGATAAAATCAAACATAAATTTTCTTTTCTTTTATATAGTTAATAACTTTTTTATCAAGCATAGGCTCAATATTAGCAAACGATTTATTTAATATATTTCCTCTAATCATATTAGAGGATATATTAACATTAAAATTCTCAACAAATTTAAGATTGTATTTCAAACTTTTACTCAATTCTATATTTTTTAAAACAGATCTATTAAAACATAAAATTTTCACTTTTGATAGTATATAATTAATATTTTTCCAATTTTTTAAATTTAATAACTGATCATTACCTAATATCATTGTTATATCTGATGATTTATATTTTTTTTCAAATAATCAATTGTTAAATACGTATAATTATTAATTGATGATTTTAATTCAAATTCACAAATATTAATTTTATTATGAGCAAATAAAATACTTAGCATTTTTTTTCTTTGTTTTGCAGATGCAATTGGATGATTTTTTTTGTGAGGTGATTTTTTATTTGGTACTATAATTAGCTTATCACATTTTTCTAAACAGTAATTAACTATTGTTTCATGACCGTTGTGTGGAGGATCAAATGTACCGCCAAAAAAAAATATTTTCATTTCAAATAAGAAAGATAATAAGATTCATTTTCATTTAATTTCAAAGATTTGACTAGACTTGAAATTTCTTCGAAATTTGAATAATCAAGAAAATTATCTTTATGTTTGTCTAAGTAAATTTTTGCTTTATCGATATCCTCTATGCAATATATCAATGAAATATTTGCTAAAGCACTATTAACAAATTCAGTATCATAATAGTCATTAACTATATTCTCATAGTAAATAATGGCTGCATCTAATTCTTCCAATTTTATATATAATTTAGCTGTATAAAAAATTTTTTTTGCTAGCTTTGTTCTCAAGTCTAATATCATTATTTCAATATCTTCGATGTAGTCTCTCATGGTCTCTTTTTCAATAAAATATTGCAATTTTTCTATTGCAATATATGTATCTGATTGATCTTTATTGTATTCCAATGAAATATTAAAATAACACTTACATAACATGAATTGAGATTTTTTTACTAATTCTTCAATAGTATCATTTCTTGTTAAGTATTTATTATATTCAATAATAGACTGGCTGAAATCATTTAAGTGAAAATAACACTCGCCAATGTAAAACTGAGCAAGAGCAGAATATTCTGATAGAGGATCATTAAACATAATATAATTCAATTCATCAATTGCTCTTGAATATTTTTCATCTTTAATGAGATTTTTTACATAATCTATTTTATTACTAGATGGTTCTGTAGATACAATATATGTTCCACAGCTAGTAAATAAAAAAAGGAATGATATTAGATATAGTTTTACTACCATTGTAATGAAAACTCTATCCCATTTAATTTCATATTATTATCGTAAAGAGGTTGTGTCATATAATTTATACTTGATTTATTGCTAGCTAAATTTACAATAAATGCATCAAGCATACTAACAGCATGATTAATAAAAATAAATGTTAATGCATTTTCAGCAATATCATAATTTTTATTTGCTTTATCTCTAAGCTCATATTGGTAATATATTTTATTATCAGTATATGCATTTTCAGTATTATTTGTTAGTAATACGTAACTACAACTTCCATATTGAGCTATAGTATCTTCGCTACATTCTCCATCTTGAGTATCATCCCAACCTGCAAAAAACAAATCATACTTACCTATCCCTTCATAAAAATCATGATTTTTAACTACTTCAGCATCTTCAAAATAATTATTATCACATTCTTGATTATTAATAAAAGCATCATTACATTCTGTTTTATACGTATTTTCAAACCAACCATTACCATTTGAACTATTTGTTCTCCTTAAATAACCATCTAAATAAAACTCTATATGATGTGAATCATCCCATGGGTAAAAAAAATCGTTATTTGGGCCAAGCATCACTGAATTCACTGGATTACTTTCATCAGCATAAATATTAAGATCACTAATCCATCTATTAAAACTCCAATGATTATTTGCAAAATTTTTATATTGAACAACAAATTCATCGCCTTTATCTAAATACTTTGAACGTTTTGTTAGATTTATTAATTCAAAAGCTAAATAAGCAATACCTCTCTTATAATTTTTATTATAAATTTGTCCAGCACCTGGCAAAATTGCAGATAAAGCAAGAGCTATGAATGCATTATTATTAGCTTTATTTTCTATTACATCTAAATTATTTTTGTTTACTAAATGATTAGTTGATTGGGACTGAAGTAGTGTAATAAAAAATAAAAGTATAAAAATCTTCAAAATAATCCTTAATTAAAATCAAATAAAATTTTCAAATACTGTTTTCCTTTATTATCCCAGGGGTCTGATAAAGGAATATGATATTCATAAGTTAAAGCAGTTGGATAGGAGTAAAAAGAATAACCCAATAACTTAACTTCTAAACCAATTGAATATTTATATGCATTATATCTTTCCCTTAAATCTAAAATATTTTTTTCCTTTTGAGTGAAATTATTATCGTCATATTCTGAATATATATCAGGGTATAAATAAGGTTCTATATCATAAGGTATGAGACCTGCATTATCTAACCCATCAATAGATGGAGACAAATCAAGGAATTCCTGTATACTACCATAATTACTGCCTTTGTATTCAACCTCTAAATTTTGAAAAATGTTAAGGATATCATTCGGCATTTCATTCAAGCTGTAACCAACATTTGTTACCATAACTTTGCCTTTGTAAGATTTTCCAAGTTGAGTTTTAAGACCCAATGCTAAGCTATTTAAATACATATGGCCAACTTTAATAGACTTTTGATCAAAGATTGGTAGATTCAGGGTATTAGATATTATAATTTGTCTAGGGCCTTGCAAAGTAGGTTCATAAAAAGTATATCCTTGCAAACCAATTAGGCCACCCCCAAAAAAATATAAAAAATCATCTACTTTATAATTTGATAAATGGAAATATTTAAAATTATTAGTAATAGTAATATTAAACTTTGGGTTCAAAATCCAGTGATTAGATAAATCTATTTTATATCTAAAAGTGTTATGTGAATCAAGAGACTCAATAAAACCACCATAATCTTGATTTACCTTAAATTCTTCAAAAATTGAATTAGATTCATATGAAATAGATGTATTTATCTTAAAACCACTTTTAGGTACCATATTATATAAATAATGAGGCTTTCTTCCTTCATAATCATATTCAAATGTTATAATATGTCCTCTATAATAATCATAAGCACCTTTTCCATAAATCGTATTTATATTTAGACCATTAAAATTATATTCCTGAATTTGAACAGCATTATAAAATTGCCTGTATTTAGAATAGGTGTATTTTAACCAAAATTTATGATTTTTTATTATGAATCGATTACCTATATCTGCTGAAAATAACTGGTATTTATAGTCTACATCCCAATTAATACTTGGAATAACTTCACCATTTGCATTTATATACGCATGATTTCTGGATTTATTTCTGGTAATCCAATAGAAATTAAAAAAATAAGTGCTTTTATATTGGTTATTTTCAAATAATAAAAATAAATCTATATCTCTATTTGTATTAAAACTGAGTCCACTTAAAATTGAACTTTTATTTAAAAAATCATTATCAAATAAATAAAGACCAGGTTTAAAAGTATTATAATCATATGTTAATCTTGGCATAAAAAATGGACCAGAGGTTTCTGATTTATACGATTTATAATTAAAATCTTTATCATCTAATAATCTTGATGATACAGAGATTTTACTTGATTTAGGCTTAGTATAAAAATTATTACTCTCCTGGAAAGTAATAAAATCAGATCTTTCACTACTAAAGTTAGCATATCCAACTTTATCATTATACTTAGCAATATTGTTTAAAATAGCTATTTGATAAGCACCATTTTCATATAGACTAAAAACAATTTTATCATCATTGGATATATCAGGCATAAATGCTCCACCTTTAACATTTGTCAAATAGCTAGTTTCATTTCTATCTCCATCTTTTAAAATAAGATTAAAAATACCATATTTATCATCCGAATAAATAAATTTATTGTTTGAAAAAACAGGGTCTCTATTATCCCAATCATTATTAATAAAATCGACTATTTCTTCTGTTTTTTTATTTAACGAATATAACTTTCTACTATGATTAATGACTGCATCAAAAATTATTAGAGTATCATTACTTGATAATGAAAAAATTTGGGTCCCATCGTCAAAATCAGTTATTTGTTTATAATTAGCTGAATCTACTTGGCCTTCAAAAATATTAGATGTTCCATCATATGTATTAACTGCGTATATCTTATTACTTATCTCATCAAAATGAGGCGAATATAATCTCAGACCGTTTGTTAAACGATTTTGTTTTTTTTCAATCAAATTATAACTGTATAAATCAAAGAATTTTGATCCATTTTCATCGGGCTCACTAATTTTTGAATAAATAATCAAAGAATCATTTATCCATGTTGGACAAGTTTTAACACCACCTGCAATTTTGCTTGATAATGAATCTTTTAAACTATATATATATAAATCAGTTTGACTAAAGTAATCATTTGCTTTATTAGATAGATAAGCAATCTGAGAACCATCCACTGAAAAAACTGGATGGATATTTGTTGTTCCACTATTTTCAATTATATAATAATTTTCTTTGTCTATTACTTCTTTTAACTGCTTGCTATATATTTCAATAAGATCTTGTTTCCAATTTTTATAAATATTATAACCCGTTATACCTATAGCATTTTCTAGAGCTTGATTAATGGAGAATATAAATGGTTTAGACAGTTCGTTTGATATATCTTTTAATGATTTTTCACCGTAATGCTTAACTAAATACTTTGTTAAAGAAAATCCTTGATTATAGATTGATTCATTTCCAATACCCTTTTTCCCAAAAGTATTCATTTCATCAAATGACAATAAGTTATTATTTATTACCCTATCCCTTAGTATCATATCTCTAATTGAATCCCAGTAATCATAATTTGCTCCATCATACATATATTGAGCAGTACCTTCAGCAAACCACGGTGTAACTGAAGTTGCTGGAATAGGATAACTTGCTATTTTATTAGGATATCCATATAAAACATCTTCTCTTTTTTCATCTTCATATGCTAAGATTTGTATGTAAGAACCAGGGAAATTTCTTGAAAATTTCATTGAAGCACCAAGCTGAACTATATGAGTATATTCATGCGTAATTACATCTTGCAACCACCTATGTGAGCCCCTTAAATCATAATCCAAAGGTTTTGCCCATATAATAATTTTATTATCATAGAAATATGCTGAACCATTTGAATAATCATCGACATCTTTGATGATTATATATGTTTTTTCATCAGGATAAAAATCATACAATGTTGTTACCTTTTGATAAATCTCCTCAACAATAATTTCTGTCTCTGCAGCACTTCTCTTTGTCTCATCATGGAAACAAATAATGAAATGTTCTGTTTCAATTTCTTTCCAATCTAATTCAGAATGATTATACCAATCTAGTTGAGGAAATAAATAAAATGAAAATAAAATTAAAGAAAAAAAATATTTTTTCATTTCTCTATTACCATTCTAATTAACTTTGATTCATTATAATCAGATTTTAATTCTGCAAAGTATAACCCAGAATTTAAATTTGATACCTGCCATAAAATTTCATTAAATTCATTATGTATAAGGTTCTCGGCATCCAATCTATCAACAAGAATACCGGCAGCATCATATACTTTAATAGTTACCTTATTCGAGTTAAGTACAAAAAATCTAAATTTCGTAAATCCTTCTACAATTGGATTAGGATAATTATATGCTTTAGATATATCAATTCCACCAATATCATTTTCTAAGCCTTCCCTTAATGTAGGACCAGAGACAACTGAATTATTAGAACTATTAGAGTTAGGACTATGCCAATACGAATAATTTGAATTATAATTATCAAATATTAATAATCTATTTCCATTGATTAATGCAGCAGTATTATTTGAACTCCAATTTGGAACGATACTTAATTTATCAGCTTGAGAATAACTAGGAATATTTATTTTTACATTACCTTCATTATCTAAGATTGATATTACTTCACCATTTTTACAAATAATTTCTGGTTTATTATCATTATCTAAAATATCAACTATCAATGGAATACCTTCAAAAAACCCATGAATTGGAAAACCAGAACAAACAGATTCATTAGCATTAAAACACTGCAGAGTATTATCTATAATTAATAATTTTTCATCATAACCATCTTGATCAATGTCACCAAGAGATAAAGCATCTTGAACTTCAATCATTTCTTCTAAACTATTATAATAACCATTCGCATATTCTAGACCATTAATCAATTTTTCATTTTCAATATAAAAGTTTGAGTTTTCCGATAGAAAAAGATTTGAATTTATATCAACTAAAATTCTTGAATCTTCATTTACAAAATCTAAATTTCCAAAATACAAATCATCTTGGACTAATTGATTAATATTATAATCAGAGCACATTTTATAAAGAATATTAGAATTATTAAAATAAATACACCCATTATTGCTATTTCCAATTACTGTAATGTTATCATCAATATATTTAGTATCAAATAATGGATTTAAATTCGTAGCTATTTCAACAGTCATACTACTGCTAGCATTATCTTTGATCTCAAAGCTAATATTAGAATCGATATTTTCTGTAGTTTTAGAACTAGGGATACTTTGATTGTTAAATAAAATAGAATTATTTAAATAATTTTGATTTTCATATCCTTCGTAATTTATATATTGGTAAAAGTCATTTGATAAATACCAAAAATCTCCATTACTTCCCTTAGAAAAGTCGGTAAATAAGTAATAATTAGGATTTCCAATATGCTCTATCCCATCACCTTCTTCTAAAGAGATTGACTTATTCATTAAATCATTATTAACTCCAGCTATATAATCTTCCGAGTTTGGTTCATCAATATGCCAAATTAAAATTCCTGACCCAGGTAATCCATAATCATAATTTTCAACTCTCGTAATTACATTATATATATCATTAATCTCAAAAATATCGTGGCCATTTTCTATATTAAAAAATTCTACAATATCAAAAAAGCTTACAAACTCATCATTTTCTTCTAAATAGTTGTCATCAAATTCATTTTCAGCATTAATAATTTCTTCTATAGACATATTGGAATAATCACCATTTACATCTAATTTGTTATTTCTATTTTCCATTAAAAAATATTCATTATCAGAAATTTCAAATTTATAAATCTGATCAGATTGATTATCTATAGCATTAATATCTATTGATAAAGATTGATTTTGATACAAACTTTCTTGATTTTCAATAACATTAACCCATCCAAGAACATTTTGTGAAAGATTCGACCGTGTCCAAGGATTAGGTCGAGGAGGAATTATACCATTCATATTTGACCACCCAGTGTCCATTAAACCAAATTTACCAATTCTTGTATCACCTGTTTCTACATTAGACATTAGAGGAAACCCAAAGTGAAATCCTAATAAATGAGCAAATAAACCAGTCATTCCAATTTGTATATCACAATACAAATTACTCAAATCATCTTCATCAACAAAACTTACTGGAAAAATATCTTCTATAACATCATAGAATATCCAATTAAGTGTTTCTGGTAAAACTATTCCTGATTGAATATTGTTAACACTTGTCCAAGAAGATGCAGAAACATTTTCTAGCATTAGAGGATCAATATAGGCACTTCTTATATCATATATGGTTGGATCGAATTCTTGAGAGGCTTCTTGTCCTAGACCCGCGTGAAAAACTACAAAAAGAATATCATTTAAATTAATATTATTGTTTTCAGTAAATTGTTCGATATCTAAAGAAGCTAATTCGATTGCATCAGAAAATAATGATCCTATCTTTTGATCAGAAGTAGAATAGTAAGCCATTGATTCACTTAGCTCATATGTATTTTCTAACATATTTATTTCAAATGATATAAAATTATTAGTAATGGATTCATAATAATTTTTCACTGCCAACATTTGCAAGCTAAAATATTCTGGATTATGTGGTGGCAAATCAATAACTAATTTAGAATTTTTATCGCATCTTTGAATATTAGGATAATTAATATAAGATAAATCTTCTAATGATAAAAATTTTCCATTGCCTGAAGTTTGGGAGTTATTATCCTCATCAAATTCAACCATTATTCCAATCATATTAGAGAAGTTAGAGTTTCTTGAATTTAAATTGATTTTTGATTTATTAACTTCTAATTCAAAATCATATGAATACACTAAATGAGAAAGTAATAAAAAATAAAAATAGATTTTAATCAAGTTTTATAACCCCATAGATAATGAGAAAAACATAGTATTTTCTCTTGGGTGACCCTTATCACCTGCTGTATAACCAAAATCAAAGCCATAATTATTAAAATTTAAACCTGCTCCAAAAGTTGGATTTTTTATATCACCTTCTAAATCATAAATAAACCCAAGTCTCATAACAAAATTTTGAGTGTATTCCCACTCAAGACCAAAATTATAAATCATTTCTTCTAATTCATCTTTAAATTCTCTTTGATCACCGGTTCCTTTTTCAAAATTTCCATGAGCATTATATATTCCATATTCTGAATCTGAAAAATTATATCGACCATTATCATTTACAACAATATCATAATGAGCTTCACCATTTTCAGGTTCTTCCATTAATCCATTAAGCTCTTGATTATCGCAAATATAATTTTGATCAAAATCACATGAAGGATCAAATACATCGAAATCACCTAGACCATCATGAGGCATATCAATATATGATAGTTCATCAAAATTATCATTTTGATTCATTATCCAAGTTGGATCATTGAAAGAACCTAAATTAGTCGGTTCCATATAAGATTCTCCTTCTGAGTCATAACATAGTGAATATCCGTGCCAATCAACATTAACACCTTCTGCATATACATTGCCTCCATATGGAGTATAAACTTCATCACAAAAACCTGAATAATTTGGTATATATATAATTTGATCATCCATTTTACTTATTTTTCCAGATAAGGCAGTCAGATTATTTTTTACAAACCAATCAATAGATGTTAAATATTCTCCATCAAGAGCAGACAAATTATTATTTTCTATGTCATCAAAAAGAAGACCTTCGCTCCAAAAATCTGCATATTCTCCTAAAGCATTATCTAAACTTGACAATGTTGCATATAAATTTTCATTATTAATATAATCAAAATTAGAAATTTCATAGTACCCACCTATACGATTATCTCTTGAAGTACCAAATGAAGATACAATATCTTTATCAATAGTAGATTGGCCACACGGGTCTTCACAAAGATCATAATCTCCGCCATAATACCAATCATCAAGCCATGCGGTAACAACACCTTTATACCAGGGATCAATATGGGATTCTTCTTTACTACCACTTATTAATCCATCACCATTCCAATCCATTGCAGGATAAGAAGCTACTAGTAATTTATTTGCATCAAATAATAGATTAATCTTATTAATTCCATCATCATATAATTGAGAGTAAATTCCAAACTTCATATTTGTTGGTGCAGGATCTGCTTGTTGACTATCTATAAAATCAATTGGTGGGCCTATATTTTGAATAGAAAATCCAAACTGATGTTGCATATTACTACCAAACTTTTGCAAATATCCTATATCAAAAGCAAAGTCTGTAGAATATGGATCACCTGTCTCACCTTGAACAACATCATCAGCTAACTTTTGATAAAAAACTTTAAAATTCATACCAACAGATTTATCTTCTGCAATTTGAGTTCCATAGCTTAGATTAAATGCCATCATATAACTTTTAAATAAATTAGTAGCATTACCTTGTGCATCCATACCTTGCTGCTCGCCTAAATTAAGATATATCAAATGACCTCCAAATGTTCCAAGTCCAGGAACAGATTGCCTGTATGCTAAAAAATCATAAAAAATATCATCAGCTAAATTTGGTAGCCAATTTACATGCTGCATAACGACTTCTTTTCCTCTTAAAAAACCTAGCCCGGCAGGATTATAATATGAAGCGTACGCATCATCAACTTTAGCAACCTGAGCTTCTCCTGCTCCTGCAGCAGATGAACCCGGGTTAATTAATAAAAAAACAGCTCCTGCTTCACCAACTGAAAAAGCTTTTGAAATAAGCAATATTGTAAATAAAAATTTTATTCTATTCTTCATTTTATCATCTCCTTTATATTTAAAAAAAAACCGGGCTATACTAAACCCGGTTGAAGTTATAGTATTGCCAATACGGAAACTATTAAAAAAACACACATCTTTTTTTCAATCAAAGTAACCTATTAACAATTAACTATAACTATACTCCTTTTTAAATACTTTTCTAATTTATATAAATCTAACTATATATACAAACTCTATTATTTTATAATACTGTAATATCAGTTTGTTCCTATTTCTTTTTTGCTTCAAACCATGCTCTTAAATATTTGGCTGGATTATTTTTAACATCATCTAATATTAATCTCGCATCTAAGACTAATCCATTTATATTATCATAGAGCTCATCATTATTTAATAATTTAGACAAAGAACCATTACCATTATTTAAATTTTTAATGATTCCATTTACATCTAATAAAATTTCATCAATCTCATTTGAAATGGATGGCATCTTCTCCATAAATAAATTGAAATTATCAACAGAATTACTTAGTTTATTTTTTTCACCATCTAATAAACTATTTAAATTATTAGAAATATCATCAATATTAGAAATAATATTACTTAAACTTTGTTTATCTTCACTTGAAATTATATTTTTATTTATAGTAATAAATTCTTCTAATTGTTTTGTCGCAGATTCAATATTAGAAATAGTATTAACTATTTGTTTTTTTTGTTCATTTCCAAAAGTTTGATTTAACCTATTAGCAACGTCGCCAATATCTTTAGTAAGGGAAGCAACCTCAGCATTTTTGCCCGCAATAGTTTCACTGTCAAGAATAAATTTATTATTATCCTTGCCTGGATAAATAGATATAAATTTACTACCCATAATATCAGTTTGAGTAATTTCTATTTTTGAATCAATAGGAATTTTAAATGCAAAATCATTATCAATAGTAAGTTCTACCACTATTTTCTCGCCAATAATTCTTGTACCAGTCACTCGACCTATTCTTTTACCTAACATCCTAACATCATCGCTTACATCTAGTCCCTGTAAATCATTAAAAACGACGTTAAAAATAAAATTTGATTTTTGAAAGGATTCATCCTGTAAGAATCTAATTCCATAAAAGAATATGCATACAGATACAAATACTACAACACCTACTATACTTAATTTATTATATTTCATATATTCACTCTTTTCCTAATATAAAAGATTTTATATACTTATCTTTAGAAGAATTTAAATCTTTTGGACTACCATCAAAAATAATATTACCATTTTTTAACATAATCACTCTTGAAACAAATTCATTTACAATTTTCATTTCATGAGTAACTATAATTGATGTTATTTTTTTACTATTCTTTATCGATTGCATTAATTTAATAATTTTACCTGTATTTATAGGATCTAAGCCCGTAGTTGGTTCGTCATAGAGAATATAGGTTGGTCTAATCGAAATTGCCCTTGATATACCAACTCTTTTTTTCATTCCTCCTGACAAATCATTTAGATATAAATGATCTATATGAGATAAATTAACTAAATCTAATGATTCTATTACTCTCTTTTCTTTTTCATCGGTATCCAACGATGTATTATTATCCAATGAAATTAAAATGTTATCTTTTATAGAAAGAGAATCAAATAAAGCACCAAATTGAAAGACCATAGACATATTTTTTCTTACCAATTGTAAATCAGAAAATGATAATTCATTTATAATTTTTTTGTCTATAATAACTTGTCCACTATCTGGCATCATTAACCCATTGAAATGTTTTAATAACACACTTTTTCCTTCTCCACTTTGTCCAATAATTGCTACTGATTCTCCTGTTTTAATTTTAAAAGATATATTATTTAATATATCTTTAGAAGAAAATGATTTTGAAATATTTTTAAATTCTATCATAATAATAAGGCTGCTAAAATATAATCTAGTAACATTATAGCTACACAGGATACTACAACACTTGATGTTGTGGACTTCCCTACACCTGCTGCACCACCCTTTGTGTAGAAACCATAAAAACATGATATGGATGTAATAGCCATTCCAAAAGACAAACCTTTTATTATTCCATACCAAGCATCCCATGGTTTAAACCATGTTTTAAAACCTTTCATAAATTGATAAGTATCAATGTCTAGAGAGGTTGCTGCAGCAAAAACTCCTCCTGATATACCAAAAACATCAGCTATAATTATTAAAACAGGGAACATAATAAAACCTGCTAATACTCTTGGAAATACTAAATATGCAATTGGATCAAGTGACAGGGATTCTAAAGCATCAATTTGTTCTGTTACTCTCATCGTTCCTAATTCGGCTGCAATTGTTGCACCAATTCTACCTGCTAGAACTAAAGAAGTAATAACTGGAGCCAGCTCTAGTAACATTGTCTCACCAACAAGACTTCCTATAATCCATTTTGGGGTAATAGAAGATTCCATCTGATATCCTGCTTGAACGGATGAAACCATACCAGTAAAAAAACTTGTTAAAATAACAATTGGAATTGATTTAGTTCCAATAATAATCATTTGATCAATTGAATTAGAAAAATAAACAGGCCAAGAACTATATGATCGAAAAACATTTACAATTAACATTATAAATTTACCAAATTCTTCGAATAAAGATATTATCTTCTTTAAAGGATATTTTAATAATGAATACATATTATATAATATTATTAAATATTAATAAGAATAAATAGAAATTTAAATAGTAGAATAGAGACTAAAAGAACTACATAATTCCTCAACAGATGATTTAACTTTACTTATATTTTTATCATCTTCTATATTAGATAGAACCGAATCTATTAAATCTGCAATCTTCCTCATTTCATCGCTACCCATCCCTCTTGTAGTTACAGCTGGAGTACCAATTCTTATTCCGCTTGTTACTAGTGGAGATTTTCGATCAAAAGGAACCATGTTTTTATTTGCAGTTATACCTGCTTCTTCAAGTTTTTTCTCAGCTAATTTACCAGTTATATCTCTATTCGACAAATCAATCAAAACTAAGTGGGTATCTGTTCCATTTGAAACTAAATCATAACCTTTTAATTTTAATTCCTCAGCTAAAACTTTAGAATTTGAAACGATATTATTACAATATATTTTAAATTCTGGCTCTAGGGCTTCTTTAAAAGCTATTGCCTTTCCAGCTATTGAATGCATCAATGGTCCTCCCTGTATTCCAGGCATTACAGACTTATCTAGTAGTTCTGAAATCATTTTAACCCTACCAGATTTAGGAGCAACAACTCCCCATTTATTCTCAAAATCTTTTCCTGCAATTATGATACCACCTCTAGGTCCGCGAAGTGTTTTATGTGTAGTAGAAGTAGCAACATGACAAAAAGGCCATGGTGAAGGATGAACTCCTGATGCAATAAGCCCAGATGGATGAGCTATATCAGCCATAAGATATGAATCTACTGTATCTGCAACTTCTCTAAATTTTTCAAATTCTATATATCTAGGATAAGCACTTCCTCCGCAAATAATTAATTTTGGCTTATGTTCTCTTGCAATTTTTAAAACATTATCAAAATTTACTCTTCCTGTTTTTTTTTCTAATCCATATGAAACAAAGTCATAAAATTGACCGGAAAAATTTACTTTACTTCCATGAGTCAAATGTCCACCATGTGCTAAATCTAGACCCATTACTTTATCACCCGGATTTAGCATTGTTAAATAAACAGCCATATTTGCCTGAGATCCTGAATGTGGCTGGACATTTGCATATTCAGCATTAAATAGTTTCTTCAATCTATATCTTGCAATGTTTTCAACTTCATCAACTGCTTCACATCCACCATAATATCGTTGACCTGGATATCCTTCAGCATACTTATTAGTTAAAATACTACCCACAATATTTAGCACATTAGTACTAGTAAAATTTTCAGATGCTATAAGCTCTAGAGTGTTTCTTTCTCTCTTAAGCTCTTTTTCAATGCAGTTGTATAATTCTAAATCATATTCTTTAATCTTTTTCATTTTTCTATATTTCTATTAAATTAATTCGTTCTTGATGACGACCACCTTCAAATTCTGTGTTTAACCAAGTATCAACAATTTCTAAAATTATATTATAATCTGTCATTCTTGCACCAAGAGCTAATACATTTGCATCGTTATGCTTTCTACTCATTTCAGCATAAACTGAAGTATTGCATAAAGCAGCTCTTACACCTTTGACTTTATTTGCTGCAATAGACATTCCAATTCCGCTTCCACAAATAACAATACCTTTATTTACTTTATTATTTGCTACCATTGTTCCTACTTTATGTCCATATGAAGGATAATCAACAGAATCTAATGAGTTTGTACCTACATCAAACAAATCATATCCTTTTTTAATTAAATATAACTTTAAATTTTCTTTTTCTTTAAAGGCTGCGTGATCGCATCCTATAGCAATTTTATATTTCATCAATCTACCTTTTAGAAATTACTTTTCTATTTAACCATTTGTAACAATCTGAACCTTTCAAATTTGAACATTCCTTATTGGAAGGTGATAATTCGCTGAATTTTTCTGCGTTTAAAAACCAATCACCTTTTGTAGTGATAAAATTTTCTAATTGATTTATATATACTTTAGCATTTAAATATCCATTATCATACGACGTATTGTAATCTTCCCAAGCTAAATCATAGACTAAGCGATCACAAAAATCAACTTCATCATTTATATTATACTCAACTAAAGCAACTAATAATTCAGCTCGCTGAAAATAACATTTCCCTGTTGATATTTTTAATGCAATAGATTTATTTACCCAATTATATCCTTTTTTAAATTCACCTATAGTCATACATAAATCAGCAATCTCTAGTAAAGTATTTACATTTTTACTATCTAACTCTCCTAATTTTTCAAGATATTGTAAAGCTTGACTTTCCTGGTAAGAATTAATATATGCATTAGAAATTACTTTTAATAATCTCTTATTACTATCATCATAAACCATTAATTCATTGCATACCTCAATTGCTAGCTCATTATTTCCTTTTTCAATTAATCCCTCTGCATAATCAAGACCATACTGTATATTTCTTTTATCACCATTCCATCTCTCTTTATCAATTTCAATTTCATCTTTTCCTAATTTGCCATATGCTATTTTCTTTTCTGAAATTGCTTTTTTATTTTCCGAATCTAAGTTTAACCAAACCTCTAAAATTCTTAGCTGTTCTTCAAACATTTCATTTTTTTTATAGGTATCATTCATACGTTCTAAAGCACGAACATTTTCTGGATTAATTTCAAGTAATCTTTCAATAAAATATAACTGCTCCTGAATATTATTTAACTTTCCAGCATTCCAAGCAGCATACTCTAATAAAACTTCATCATTTGGGTTAGTTTTTAGACCTTGATTAAATGCCCATGATGCACTATCTGGTTTTCCAAGCTCTATAAAAGATCTTCCCATATATCTATACATTTTTTCTTCTTCACCATTTATACAACCACAATAGATGGCTGTTTTGTATTGATCAACACATCCTCTGTAATCTTTACCTTTCCAATTAGTTGATGCAAAACTTAAAAAGAGACTACAATCAGTTTCTCCATCAAAATCCATATCGCATTGAGGTTCGAACACTTCTTCATAATTATCATATGAAAAAAGTATACTGAACATCAATAAAAATATTTTTGTATACCTATACATTTTATTTATTCCTTTCATTTACAAACCATTTTTCTCCACTTACCAAAGATAAAATGACTTGATAATAATTTTCATCTTTATAAATATTATTGGCAAAATTTTTACTACCAAATTTAAATGAAATATCTAAAAAGTTTTTAGTACTGAAATAATTTATTCCAAAACCAAGAGTTATACCTTGATCTGAAATTTGAAAATCATTTAAATCATATTTTTTTTCATACAATCCCATTTTAAATATAGACTTGCTAATTTTTAAATTTGGCTTCTTGTAATCAATAATATATACACCAAGATGATTAGATTTTATACTATTAACATTACTGTTTAGAATATTTAAAAAATCATAACTATTAAATGAGTTATAATAATGATTTTCATAAATGACTCCAATTGTATTACTGAATTTATATTTCATTCCAAAATCTCTTTCATACAGATTATTGTTTATATAATAATTTTCTGTATTTAAGCTCCCCAAGGTATCAAAATAGGGCGTAAAACTAATATCTAATGGTTTTGATTGGCTATAAGACAAAACAAATTCATATTTCTCTAAATTATATCTAAACTCTAAATTATATTTTTCAGATGAGTATTCCTGATTATTGATAAATGATTCTGTATTATTAAAATCATATGATATGTTTTCATCGCTATCAAAGCTCACATTATATAAATTTAAAAAATACTTATATTCGCTAGAACCAAACAATTTACTCCATTTAAATCCAAAAGAAATTTTATCAGTTATTTTTGATGAATATAAAAGAAAAAATTCTGATATTCCTCCATTAAATGAATAATCCGTATTATATGCAAGTGGTTGACCAGTTGGTGAACTTTGGCTAGGAATAAATACATAATCTAATTCAGAAATATCTATATTAGACCTTAGCAAAGGATTCATACCTAATGAAACCGCTTTATTATTACCAACAGGGAAAGCAAAAGATAACATCTTAAAATTATTAGAGACTAGATTATCAGAATCTAAAGAGTAATTATGCACATCTATTGACATTATTAAGTTTGAAAAAGATGATTTCCAAAATGAAGATGGAGAAGAAAAACTAATTCTATCGGAATAACCGTTAAAAAACTTTGAATCTGCTAAACCTATAGATGAAGCATCATATGTATTAATATAATCACCAAAACCATTTAACGATGTCGTTGATGTTTGAGAAAATAAAAAAGTAAATAATATATATATGCAAGCAAACTTCATTCTGAATAGAATATTTCCAACCTTGGATTAAACCTTGTATCATTTTCATTATATATTATTGATAAATTATTAAAATTATAATCTTCATTAGAAACAGACATTTTAAGACCAGAATAATCGTAATCATTATTGATATATTTTTGAATTAAAGAACCAATGTTAATTTTTATTGAATCCATAGATGCAGTTACATTTTGATTATTAATAAAATCAAAAACTTTATATTCACTATCATTACTATTAAAATATTCAAATATAATTTCAGATTTGTCTTCAATAAAATGATTAGAACCTTCTGTTTTATCAAAATATAAAATTAAATTTGTGAATTCATTTGAAATATTAGAATTTGAATGATTATCAATAAAACTTTCGAAAGAATAATTAGAGTTATAAAAATCTAAAGAACTCTTAATTCCATACCCATAACATAAATCATAATTAGCAGAATTGTAAATATAACTTTCATCGCAATCATTATTATCGCACATCTCTGGTAAATCATAAAAGGTAGCATCTAAAATATATTTATAACCATTTTCGACTAGCTCAGATACTTCAGGAAAAAAGTTATTATTATCATCATTAAACTCATATGGGAAGAGGTAAAGTGATTGATTATCTACTACTTCAATTTCACTTGATAAAGGAATGTGCTTTAATTGAAATTGAAATGCTTTTATTTCTAGCAAGGAATATGCATTAACTTTTATTTTATATTTACCGGTTCCAATTCTTTCAATTGAAGATATCCATAAAGCTAATTGGTCATCAGATGATAGTGAAGGTTGAGTAAATTCTATTAAATTATCTGATTCAGCGTCAAACTCAGCAGAGATAATAGGTAAACTATATAGATTTGAACCTAATGATAAATTTGCTAAATTTGAAAAATAATTAGTTTCTTGACTATTCTCTGTATGATCATAACCATAATCATACCATTTTTCACCTTCATTATATGAACTCCAAAGACTATTACTATCTAAGTCATTCCAATCTAATAATCCATTATTTTCAGTTCCTTCAGGATTTTGATTAATATCATAATTATCATTATTTGGATCAAGAATATAATTATCAACATTTAAATTATACTCTGTGATATTACAGTCACTATTTTCACAACATGCATCATTTCCAAGTTCTAAATTATCTTGACATTGATCAAGACCATAATCATAGAAATTCTCCCTTATATCATTATTATAATAGTCATAAGTTAAATTATTTTCTTTTCCAATAGAGTTGAAACCATTTTCTTCATATGATTGTAATTGATCTATACCATAATCAAAAAAAGGTTCATATAAGTCATATTCAATATCAAAAATATCATTTCCATTTTTATCAACATAATCCCATTTTCCATTATTTTCCGTACCATTAGGATTGTTTTCAATATTATAATTATCATCTTCGATATTCAAATTATAATTCTCATATAAATCTGGGATACCATCAATTCCATAATCAAAGAATAATTCATGAGTATCATATTGAATATTAAAATCTCCACTATTATCAATATCTTCGTAATCCCATAGAGAATTATTTTCTTTACCATCTAAATTATCTTCAGCATTATAATCATCCTGGTTTGGATCAATAAGATAGTTATCACCATTCGGATCGTTTGAATGACATGTCAAACAATTATCAACCCAATGTAATGCTCCACATATCGTTTGATTAAGACTATTTGTATAAGTATCCAATTCGATTTCAGGGAAATTATAAATAAATTCACTGTAAATATCTTGATAAGTATTTCCTATTGAAGAATCCAAAGAAGAACCATATGTATTTTCTGAATCAAAACATCCTGATTCATACAAATCATCAACTAGGTCATATCCTAAATCATCAAACTGTTCACATTCACCAATATCACAAATCCCATCTCCATCGTAACCTTCTTCTGACTGATCCCATGAATTATTATTCTCTGTACCTAGAATATTATATAAAGTATTTTCACTATCACAACCATTATCACCTGACTCATTTTCATCCGGGCAAGAATCGAGACCATGATCATCAAAAATCTCAAAAGTATCATACAAAAAATCAAATTCACTATTATTATTCAAATCCTCAAAATCCCAAGATAAATTATTTTCAATATTTTCACCCGTATCATAAATCAAGTTGTTTTGGGTTCCATCTTCATCAATTATCATACAATCACCATCTGCACCACAATCATTCCAATTATCTAAAGAGGGGTCTAAATCTTGAAATACAAAATTAACATTATTAAAATAAAAATTAACTTCATCAAAAGAATCTATAATATCTTCATTTAAATCAATTTCATATTCAAAAATCACATCATTAAATTCATTTTCAATAATAGTGTTAGATTCAATATCTAAGCAATCAGAAATACTACAATCTAAATTATTTTCATTATCTAAATTAATTAAATTAATTATAGAGGGATCTAAACCCAAAATTGTTCCATATAAGCTAGATTCACTATTATTATTAACGAAATAATCAGACTCATTATTAAAATAATTTGATACAACTGAACTTATTGAATATCTGTTTATATAATCTTGAGATAATCCATTTATATCATACTTTATATATACATAAGGACTATTATAAATATTCGTATTATCTGAAGAATATAATTCAATAATTTTTGTAGATAAATTTGTATTACTAAACTCTAGGACTATATCAATATCATTCCCCATACCGCTACAATAATCATCAATAATAATTTCTAATTGGGGCATTTGATTATCAAAACAGAAATTTCCAATTTGATTATTTGGGGGTGCATTGGGGCTATTCCAATAACAATCATTATTCAGATCAATACAATATCCTAATTCATCCTCATCATTACATAAACAATCATCATAATCAAGTGCAGAACAATCAATTTGATTTTCATTTAAGATATATTCAGATAACAAGTATCCCCTTAAATCAATGGATATATAGTCAAAAATATTACTAATATTGACAGGTAATTCAACATTTTGTGACAAGTTATTAAATTCTATAATATTTTCTTCATGGACAAAAGAATTTTCACCTTCAATTAAATCAATATTATTATTTAGTTTGTATGCACTAATATAATATTCAGGACTAGATTCATTATTAAAAAAATTAATAAAAGAAGAATCTAATAAATTCTCATTCAAATCTGAAAAATCTGTTATACCTGGTAATTTTAAATCAATACTCTTAATACTAAGGAGATTATCTTCAGAGCAAATAGGATTATCTACAAATAATTCATTCTTAATTTTAAGATATAAATATAAGTTATGGTTATAATTATTACTTCCAAGATAAAGCCGCGAACTTTCACTCGAATTAAAATTTTCTTCTTGAAAAGAAAATGAACTTTCTGGCTTTAACTCAAAAATTTCAAAGCTATAAACCTCTCCTCCATTAGGAGTCAAAATCACAGAGGAATCTTCTTTGCAAGAAAAGAGGAATATTAATAGAAAAGATGAGAGCTTTAAAAAAAATAATTTTTTTTTCATTTAGATCAATGAAGACACTTCTTTACTGATAGAATTAAATACATCTAGTTTTTCTGAACTTTTAAGATTAGCCAAGGAACCTATAATTTTATGTTTATTATTTTTTAATAATGAATTTATTTTTTTATCTTTTAATTCATTGAATACAAAGGTAAAATCACTATTATTTATTGCTATTTCCATTAAATCTTGTTTCTTATTTCTCTTATTATATTCCAAATCTAACTTATCAAATAAACTGTTAGAATAATTGTAGTCAGGTGTATTATTATGAAGAAAAAACACAGTCTTTATATTTTTGAACCATGGATCATTTTTAATTTTCTTCTGAAGTAAAAGAGGCAAAATAGAAGTTTGCCAATCATTGAAGATAATAACATCTGGTACCCAGAATAATTTTTTTAATGTTTCTAAAGAAGATTCAACAAAAAAAGAAAATTTCTCATCATTATCTTTGTATACTCTTCCATTTCTAGACTTATATAATAAATCTGGCAAATCTTTAAAGTAGTCACTATGCTCTAAAAAATAAATTTGAGATCTTGTATTAGGTATAAATGCTGACTTTATATTTGTTAATTTTGTATTGTTTCCAAAATTAATCTCCATATCTTTTAAACGAATAACTTCTCTTAAAATATATTTCCTTTCACTAATAAATCCATATTTAGGGTGAATTGTTCGCATATCAAAATTATCTTGATCATTTAAGAATATAGATATAGATTTTGAAAATTCTGATAGAGGGGTTGATTGAACATATGGAAATAGCTCAGAAGTTAAATGATATATTTTAAGTGGTTTCAATATACTATAATTTACAAATTGATACCTATTAAATTCAATCTATTATAATATTAAATGTGATTATTAATAATATTGTTAATTAATCCTACACCAATACTACACGTTAAAAAAAATGATCCTCCATAACTTATGAAAGGTACTGGTAGTCCAGTAACAGGCAACAGGCCTGATATCATTCCCATGTTAATAATAATATGCATAAAAATCATACTGCATAAACCAATTAATAAAGTACTCGTAAAATTATTTTCAATTCTTTGAGCAAAATCTACGACCCAATAAACAAACCATATTAAAGATAACAAAATAATAGATATAGTAAAAAAACACATTTCTTCTGAAACGACTGATATAATGAAATCTGTATCTCTAACAGGAAGAAATTTCAAATGTGTTTGAGTCCCTTCACCAAGTCCTTTGCCCCAGAAACCACCCGAACCAATTGTAATCATAGATTGTATAACTTGATAACCATTACCCATAGGATCACTAAAAGGATCTATAAAAGAAATTATTCTATTTCGTTGGTGATTTTCTAAAATATTTGTCCATGCATATGGAGTTATAATACTTGTAAGTAAGTTAATTGTAAAATGAAAAACCTTAAAAATAATTGGCTTATTAATTATAAATAAATAGAAAAGAACAAATATCATCCAAACATAATAAAAAATAATACTTGATGAAGCGACCATACTGATAAAAGGGAAAATCATTAACAATATTAATTTTATATCAAAATCTGACCAATATAATATTGGTAGAATTAAAGACAAATAGATAATAGCTGTTCCTAAATCAGGCTGTTTAAATATTATCAAAGGCGGGACAGTGGATATAAAGATTAAGAAGATAAAAAATAGACTAAACTTATTTTTAATTCTGTAATCATTGAATAATCTCGATAAGCCAATGATATAAACAATCTTTCCTAACTCAGATGGTTGAAAATATATTTCTCCCAAAATAATCCATCTTTGCGATCCTTCAATTACTGGAGATAAAAAAGTAATACATAATAAAAATAAAATTAAAATGTAAAATATATAAGCATAATCATATATAAACTGGATTCTAACATACTGTACCAGCGTAAAAATCGAAATTCCAATTAATGCCCACAATATTTGTTTATAAAAAGTTGATGAAAAAAAACTTATATAACTGCTTGTGCTGCTAAGAGCCATAACACCTATAATGGTATATATAACAATAGGCAATAGTACAATCCATCTAATTGAAATGTGATAATTCTTAAAATCAAATAAACCTTTAAACATTATTATCTACTAAATATTTGAAAATTTTTCTAGACATCTCTGTTGGTAAATCAGAACCTTTTCCACCATTTTCTATAATTACAGCAATGGAATATTTTTTATTCTTAAATTCTAAAAAACCAGCGAACCAAGCATGTGGTAATAAATCACAATCAGAGCATATTTGCGCTGTTCCTGTTTTACCATATACTTTTACTCCTCTCATATTTAAATTAGCTTTATATGCTGTTCCTTTATCCTTATTAACTGCATCAAACATTGATTGTTTTATGATTTTCCATACTTTTCTGTCATAATCAATTATATTTTTATTATAAACATAACTTTTATTCAAATGAGGTGGGAATGAATAACCTTCATTTTGAATTATATTCATTAAGTTAGCTATCTGAATAGGGGTAACCATTATTTCTCCTTGACCAATTGATAAATTTAATAGATGTCCCGTTGACCAACCACCTTTGTTTTTGTAGCGCTCATTCATGTAAGACCTATCAGGAACTATACCTTTTACTTCTCCATTTAAATCAATTTTAGTAACATCACCAAAACCAAATTTTTTAACTTCTGATGACCAAAGCTCAAAGTCTACCATCTGTATTAGGTTATAAAAATATATATTACAGGATTGTTGCAATGCTTTATTTAAGTTTGTTTTACCATGTCCATCTTCTTTCCAACAACGGAATTTTGTATCATAAAAATCATATACACCATTACAATTTATTAATCTATTTTTACTTATTAAATTTTTATCTAATACAATAGCTGATAATACAAGTTTAAATATCGACCCAGGAGGATAATGGTTTTGAATTGATCTATTATTAAATGGTTTATTACTATTATTATTAATTTTATTCCAAACTTTTTTAGGAATTTCTCCTGCAAAAGAACTCAAATCATAATCTGGCTTACTTACCATAGATAAAATCTCACCAGATTCAGGATTCATTACGATTACTGAACCGACAAAATCATTCATTAGATTTTCAGAAAATGCTTGAAGCTTAGAATCTATTGTTAAATGCAAATCACTCCCTTGAAGAGGAAGAATATTTCCGTCAGTCTGAAAAATACCTTGATCGATTGAAAAACGATCTACTTTATGATATTCAATACCATCCGTTCCTTTTAATAAATCTTGATAATATTTCTCAACTCCACTAAAACCCACTAAATCTTCATTTTTTCTCAAATAACCTAAAACATGTGATAAGTTACAATCCATCATGTATGTCCTAACTTGAGATTTTGAAAAATAAAGACCTTTTAAATCTAATTTAGATTCTTCTAATATCGATTTTTTTTCCAAGTTAATATTTCGAGCTATGAGAACTGGCTTAAATTTTTTGATAGATGTATTATTTTGTTTAATTATAGAATCAATTTTGATTTTATTAATTTTAGTAATTTTTTCAATCAGATCATAATTAAATGATTGTGAGTCAAAATCTTTTGGAATTATATTTAAATCATAAATAAATTTATTATCAACAATTGGCTTATTACTTAAATCATAAATTATTCCTCTTGGAGCCTCTAATTCAATACGCCTAAGACTATTATTTCCTGCTTTCTCTTGGTATTTACTATAATCTATAATTTGTAATTTAAAATATCTAAAAAATACCACAAGCACCAAAAATAAATAAACTGATAATATTATATTTTTTTTAGAGTACATATAAATTAAAATACTTTTTTTGTAAAAATTAATCTATCAATTAATATTATTAATATTAGATTCATTAAAGATTCTAAAAAAATATAAATTAGAGCATAGAAATTAAATTCATTAATGAAGATATAATGATATAAAGAATTATGTATAAATAACAAGAATGTTATGAAAAAATACTTAAATTGCAAGCTCCAAATATTGTTAGAATCTTTTAGATACCCAATAAAATAGACAAACAAAACTTTAAGAAAAGAAAATAAACCTATCGTAGAAGGTTGCACCAACAAGTCTTGAAAAAGACCTATAAAAAAAGCAAAACATATTATTAAATAAATCCTGTAATTAAAAGAAAGATAAACTAAATATATAAGAATAAAATCAAATTTGATTAACAAAAAATCTTCAGACGTTACAATTGAAGGGAAATACATTTGAAAAATAAGTAATAAAATAACAATAAAAAAATTAATAATAATTTTTTTATAATTATTGAATAACAAATACATAATTCAACTCATTTATTTTAGCTAAAATTTCAACAATAACATTTTGGGTTAACTTATCTGGATCCTTGGTAAATGAAACTACTTTTGCAACAGGTAAATCGGAAGGGTAAATTTCGGATACACCAGAGGTATAAATAATTTCTCCTTCATTTAATACTAATGTTTTCAATACTCCTTCTAAATATCCATATCTACCAAAAGTAGGTTTGAATATAGCTAAGGACATCTCATTTCCCACTTTTACTGAAATAGCAAAATTTTTATCGGTAATTAATTGGACTTTTGAAGCATTATCACCTACTTTTATTGTTTTACCAACAAGTCCATTCATATCAATAACTGGTTGATTTTTATTAATAGCATCATTTATTCCAACATTAATTATAATTGAATAAATAGAAGTGAAATTATCATTAACTTTATTAGCCGGAAGTAAGCTTAACATCGGATGAGTTTCCTTGAAATCTAGCATTTCTCTCAATTTGATATTTTCAATTTGATAATTAGTTAATTTTGAATTTAATAACTTTAATTGTGTTACATTTTGTGATAGAAGATCATTGCTGGACTTAACATATAGAATGTTTTCATACCATAATTTAGGATAAGATATAAAAGCTACTAAATCAATAATATCTTTTTCAACTTTTTGAACAAATTTAGATTTATTGGTAAAAAAAAGAAGAAGGGAAAAAAATAAAAATATAAAAAGAGTTATTAATCGTTTATTTAAGAAAAATGTATTAGTATAACTCATCTAAGGATTTATGAGAACTTCAGAATATTTTTTTATATTTTCCAAGACCATCCCTGTCCCTTTAACAACAGAAAACAAAGGGTCTTCAGCAATATGAACAGGTAAACCTGTTTTATTTTTAATATGAATATCTAAATCTTTTAATAATGCTCCGCCTCCTGTTAATACAATTCCATAATCAATAATATCTGAAGCATGTTCAGGAGGAGTTTTATCTAATGCTTTCTTAATTGCAGTTGTAATTTGGAACACTGTTTCTGCAAGAGCTTGCCTTATTTCATCAGAAGATATTTCAATGGTTTTAGGGATTCCTGTAATTAAATCTCTCCCCTTAACAGAAATTTGTTCTCCTTTTGTTCTCACCGCAGTTCCAGCATTACACTTAATATCTTCCGCAGTGCGTTCACCAATTTCTAATTTATGTTGAGATTTAAACCATCCCACTATTGCTAAAGTTTGTTTATCTCCTGCTACTTTAATAGTCTCCATTGCTCCAATTCCATTTAATGAGATAACTGCTATTTCAGTTGTTCCTCCACCAATGTCAACAATCATATTACCAACTGGTTTGCTTACATCAAGACCAATGCCTATGGCTGCGGCCATTGGTTCTTCTATTAAATGAACTTCACTAGCATTGGCATGTTCAGCAGACTCTCTTACTGAGCGCTGTTCAACATCCGTAACACCAGAGGGAATACAGATAACTATTCTAGGTCGTGAAATTCTACTTCTTGAAATCTTTCTCATAAAACCTTGAATCATAGCATCTGTCATTTTATAATCAGCTATAACTCCATCTTTTAATGGTCTAATGGTTTCAATTTTCGGGTTTGTTCTACCAAGCATTTGCTTTGCTTCTTCACCTACTGCAATGATTTTGTCATCTACAATATTTCGAGCAACTACAGAGGGTTCATTTAAAACGATACCTTCACCTTTGATCCAAATAATTGTGTTAGCAGTTCCTAAATCTATTGCAATATCACCAGAAAAAATTCCAGAAAAAAAGTTTTTAAAATTATTTATCATAGTTAGCCCAAAATATTAATGTAAAAAATGTCTTTCACCTGTGAATACCATAAAAAGATTATTTTCATTTGCAAAATCTATTACTTCACCATCTTTTATTGATCCACCTGGCTGAATAATTCCCTCAATGCCTTCTTTTAAAGCAAGTTCTAAAGAGTCAGAAAAAGGAAAAAAAGCATCTGAAGCCATAATTGAATTTACTAAATTTAATCTATTTTCTTTAGACTTTCTAATAGCAATTTTAACAGAATCTACTCTTGACATTTGACC
The DNA here is from genome assembly GCA_002707645.1 of Fidelibacterota bacterium. Taxonomy (GTDB): domain Bacteria; phylum Fidelibacterota; class Marinisomatia; order SCGC-AAA003-L08; family D37C17. The sequence continues at coordinate 57,865 of PANN01000025.1, forward strand.
AGCACCAATTCCTAATAGTTTTCTAGAGTTATTGATAACGATTGCATTAGATTTAACATATTTAACTATTTTCCAACCTAATAATAATGCTTTCATTTGTTTTTCATTCGGCTTTCTATTTGTTACAACTTTAAAATCTTTTTTAATCATTTTATCTTTATCTTGAAATAAATAACCATTAAAAACTGATTTAATCACAAAATTATTTTCATTATTATAAATATTTTTTTTATCTAATTCAATAATTCTTAGATTTTTTTTCTTAGAAAATACTTCAATTGCTTCTTCAGTAAAGGATGGAGCAATAATACACTCAAGAAAAACTTCCGTCATTTTGTATGCTTCTTGTGAACCAACTTCAGAATTAAATGCAACAATACCTCCAAAATAACTAACTGGATCAGTACTTACAGCATTATTATAGGCTATCAAATTATTTTCACCAAATCCAAAACCACATGGATTAGAATGTTTAATTATAACGCAAGAAATATTATTAAAACCATAAACTATATTACATGCTGATTCCATGTCTAAATAATTATTATAGGATAGTTGCTTTCCTTGAATTTTCGTCCATATTTTTTTTTGATTATCATCAACATAATAAGCTGATTTTTGATGAGGATTTTCGCCATATCTTAAATCTGTTTCTTTCTTTAAATTAATTGAAAAACTGCTTGGTAAAATATTTATTCCATTTGATTGATTATAATTAATAAAATATTTATTAATATCATAATCATACTTCATCGTTAATGCAAAAACAGATTTAGCATAGAAAGCTCTTTTTTCATCCGAGAAAAAACCATTATTTATTTCAAAGTCATTCATAAAATTTTGATATTGATTAATATCACACATAGGTATAACATTTTTATAGTTTTTAGCTGCAGCCCTAAGCATTGATGGACCACCAATATCAATAAACTCTATAGATTTTTCTAATTTTAATTTTTTATTTACCGCTTCTTTAACAAAAGGATATAAATTTATGATTACTAAATCGATTAGCCTTGATTCTATTAAATTTAAATCATCAAGATGCTTATGATTAGATCTATCAGCTAAAATACCTCCAAATAAGTTCGGATGAATTGTTTTTACTCTCCCATCCATAATTTCTTGTTGGTTTGTCAATGAAGATACAGATAAAACAGGGATACCTGCTTTTTCTAGTTCTTTTTTAGTTCCACCTGTTGAAATAATTTCAACGTTATGGGATACTAAAAAACTTGCTAAATCAACTATACCTGCTTTATCCCAAACACTAATTACTGCTCTTTTAATTTTATTCATTATTATTTACATTTTATTTAAAAAAATTTGTACCGCTTTTGGAAAAATCTCATGCTCAATTTCTAAAACTTTTTTTGCAATTTCATTTGGGCCTTTGCAATTTTGAATCTCTACTTTTTTTTGAATTAAAATAGGACCTCTATCATAATCTTTATTTACATAGTGAACAGTTGCTCCAGAAATTTTTTCATTAGCATTAAAAACTGCATGATGAACATTCATTCCAAAAAATCCTTTTCCACCATAGTCAGGCAATAAAGAGGGATGAATATTTAAAATTTTATTTCTGTATATTTTTATTAAATCTACTGGAATTTTTTTCATAAATCCTGCTAACAAAATTAAATTAATTTTATTTTCTTTTAAAGAAGATTTATACTCTTTATTAATTGTAGTTTTATCTTTATATCTAAACTTATTTATAATTTTAATACAAATATCATTATTTTTTGCAAACTTTACTGCTCCAGAATTTGGATTATTAGAAACTAATAAGACTATGCTTCCATTTAAGTTATTACTAGCTATTTTATTAAATAAATTAATGAAGTTTGAACCAGCCCCAGATGCAAAAACTGCTATATTTATGGGCATAGATTTGGAACTTTCTTTAAAATTGAATTTTTTATATCTAAATATTTATTGTGATCTTTAAAAATATTAAAATTATTTGTATTAACAATAAGTACTTTATTTTGATCAATTCTTGATATCCACTTATCATAATAAATATTTAAACTGTGAATATATTCTGGAGATATATCAGATTCAAAATCTCTTTTTCTATTTTTTATTCTAGATATTAATGTTGGAGTACTTGCCTTCAAATATATAATTAAATCTGGCTCTTCAATAAATTGTATCATATCATTGAATAAATTACAGTAAGTATCCCAATCAATATCCGACATTGATTTCATATCATTTAAATTCTTAGCAAATATTTCTTTATCTTCATATATTGATCGGTCTTGAACATAACTTTTTCTTGAATTAATTAATTCTAATTGATTTGAAAATCTTTTATGTAAAAAAAATATTTGTAAATTAAAACTCCACCTACTCATATCATTATAAAAAAGCTCTAAATAAGGATTATCATCTACAGACTCAAATATTGGATTAATTTTCAAATCTTCTGAAAGCTTTTGAGTTAATGTAGTTTTTCCAGCTCCAATATTTCCTGCAATTGCTATTTGAGAAAATTTATCGGACAATTAACTCTCCATTAACATCATTGTTCTTATATTTTATCAAATTTACTTCTTTAATTTGATTTATAAGTGTTTTATCTCCTCGACTGTATACTCTTATATAGTTTTCGGTTAAACCATCTAATATTCCATTATTATAATTCTCAAATAAGACTCTTTTAGAACTATTTAAATTTTTATTTATATATGATGAAAACTTACTCCTTGATAGTTGTTGCAATAATTTTCTTCTATATTTTTTATCTTCATCTGAAACCTTATTTACTAATCCATTAGCATAGGTATTACTTCTATCTGAATAACTAAAAACATGCAAATAACTAATATCTAATTCACTAACTAAACTATATGTTTCTAAGAAGTTTTTTTCTTCTTCAATTGGATATCCTACGATAACATCAACACCTATGCAGACGTTAGGTATTATTTTATTTAATTTATTAATTAGTTTTTTATAATATGAAACACTATATCTCCTTCTCATATTTTTTAAAACTTTATCACTTCCTGATTGCAGCGGAATATGTAAATGAGGAAGAGCTTTTTTTGACTTAGATAAAAAATATATAATATCATCATTAAGTAAGTTAGGCTCTATAGAAGAAATTCTATATCTTTGTAAACCTTCAATTAGTTCAATAGCTTTTAATAAGTCTAATAGGTTTTCATTATTACCCTTACCAAAATCTCCAATATTAATTCCGCTCATTATAATTTCTTTGGTTCCATTATTTACTAACTCTTTTATAACATTAATAATTTCATTAATTTTCCCACTTCTACTCTTACCCCTTGCTCTAGGAATGGTACAGTAGGAACAAATATAGTCACAACCATCTTGGATTTTGATAAAAGCTCTTACTCTTTCACTTAAAGAATAGGAAATTTGAAATTTATTAGTGTTTAGTTTTCTTGTAATACTATCATCATTAATAAGATTATAATATTCTTTAAAATTAAACTTATCATTTAGTCCTATTACTTTTGATACTCCTTTAATTTCACTTATTTCTTTTGGTTTTAACTGGGCATAACATCCAGTTACAATTATTTTAGACTGCGGATATTTCAAATGAAGTTTTTTAATAAATTTTTGAGCTTTTTTATCTGCATTTTCTGTTACAGAACATGTATTTAATATATAGATATCAGCTTGATCTTTTATATTTACTTGTGATAGACCTTCTTTTATGAGTTCCCTAGAAATTAGGCATGAATCAGCAAAGTTAACTTTACAGCCAAATGTATGATATGCGAATTTTAAATAAGGGCTACTCATATAACTATTTTTTAATATTTTTTTCCATTAACCAATGCTGTAAATTACCAAATAATAAATGTGATTTCTCTATAATTTTATATCCATTTTTAATATAAAATTCTATAGCAGATTCTCTTGAATTTAAATATATACTTTCTAAGGACATATTAAAAGCGTAATTTTCTAATTCCTTAAGCATTAATTTTCCAAGTTTAATCCTTCTAAATTCTTCTTTAACTGCCATATATCTAATTTGAGCTTTTTTATTGCAATCTTTATGAATTCTACCAACTCCAATTACTGTATTGTCAAAACTGCAAGCCATGATATGATAACTATCTAACTCTTTAGAGTCTTTTTCCGAACCTACTTTCTCCCCATATGGCTTTCTAAGAATTTTCCATCTTAAGTAATAATACGATTCGAAATCATCCTTACTTTTAGGAGTTTTTATTAAAAAATTCATTTCTATTTAATTTAGTTGTAGGATTATCAATTGATTTATAATCACATTGACTCCAGAAAAAACACCAGTCACAAAGAATACTTTCTCTACCATTAAAATCTTTGTCTTTGCTTATTAATTCAATATTATTTAATATCTTATTTTCTAACTTTAAAAGCTCTTCATCATTATGCTTGCAAGATAGATATGTATTAGATTTTAAAAAAAACAAACTAAGAACAACACCATTCAAATCCTGAAATTCTTTACTCTTCCGAATAGCCATTTCATAAATATATAACTGTAAATCTTTTTTTAATTTAGATTGAGTATGAGGTTTTGAACTTGTTTTATAATCAATTATATGAATAATACCATCTTTATCCTGATCTATTCTATCAATAAATCCAATAAACGTGTATTTACCAATTTTAATATTAAACTTGTATTCAACATGCAATACATTTTGCTTAAAATATCCAGAATCATTGAATTTTTTATAGTAATTAGATAAACATTTTTTACCTTCACTAAATATTTTATTGTAGTATGTTTTTTCTATTGAATTACTATTAAAAACTATACTTTTATCATTTTTTATTTGATTGTACTTAAATCTTGTTAAAATAATATCATTATCCCATTTTTTTTTGCCAGTACTCACAATACATTTCAATTAAATAATCAAATGAAATAAATTGATTTTTCAAATTTTTCATAGTGTAAAGTCTTTCTAAAACATCATGAACGCTTTTACCCATAAAAGCTTCTAAACTATTTTTAGAAGAATATATTTTATCAATATATTGAATTTTATATTTTTGAGGACATTGATTGTAAGTACTAATTCTTGAATATGAAAATTTATTCATATAAATATAGATTTAATAATTATCATTAAATAATTCATAGATACCAAACCTATTTATGAAAACAAATTGTAAATTATTTTTGTATATCCAAATTTCATAATCACCATTAATATCAAACTGTTTTTTAATATCAGTTGGTTTTCCATAAATGATATGAATTTTTCCTCTATCACTCTCCCATCCAGATGCAGAACTATATCCAAAATTTTTATTTACATATAAAACTCTTCTATAAAATTCTTCTAATAAATCATTTTTTTTATCATCCTTAGCATCCCAGTAATTCATTAAGAATTCAATTTTACTACTATCATTTAGTGCACTATATTTTCTATATAAGCTAAACTCGCTATTCTCTAGTATATACTCCATAGGTCCAATCATTATATCGTAATCAAATTGAAAATCAGATTCTCTGTTAAAATTAATTACTTTCTTCTTTGTACTATCATTTATAAAAATACTTAATTCTAATCTATTAAAGAAGTCATCCACTACTCCTATAGGCATATAGCTTGATTTTTTATTACTATCAACCATAGATTCATATACAAGAAACGAAGTATCTAATGTTATATTGTAATATTTATATTCTAATTTAAAATCATCAAAATCGTTATTAACCAAAGTATTAATCCAAATGGTATCTAGATCAAGAATCTGTTCGTTCATAATATATTTATATTGGTTATTTACTTTTTGATATATTGTAAGCTCAGGGAAACTTAATTTTTTATCAACTTTAAAATCAATCTTTTTATACCAGGAAAGATTATTACTATAATCACTGATAAATAGATTCAGGACGTAATCTCCCTCATATAGTAATAAATTTTTATTTATAACTAATTTTGTATTTGATTTTGTATCTTCAAAAAAATCTTCGAAAACTATTTCATCCCACACCTGATTTAGAACAATATTATTATTACTATCACTTACAATAATATTAAAAGATAAATTAGATTTAAAGCCCTTAGAATACTTATAAAAAACCATTTTATTATTGGGTATAGTAATAATTAATTGTGAATTGATTTTATCATCTACATTAGATACGCTAATAATATCAACTTTTATAAAATTAAAATTTGGTTGTTCAAAATCAATTTTATTTGCTGAACATGAAAATAGCCATAAAAAAATTATTAATAATTTATTTTTCATTATTATGATACTTTCTCCAATTATACATTGAAACTCCTTTGTTTGTAGAAAACCAGACCCACGAATCATCACAATCAATATGATTAATATTATCACCTATGATTCCATCTGACTGATTATAAATAGTAGACTTATTATTATACAAATTTAGCAATACTGCCTTATTTATGCTATTAATCCACAAATAATTATTACAATGACATATATCTTTTATTTGATTTAAATTTATTAATAATTCACTACCACTATTATTTACCTTAAATACTTTATTTCTCTTTGATAGTATAAAATCATTATTTTTATCAATAAAAGCACGTAAATATTTTTTTTCTGTTAACTGAATTATTTCATTTTTTTTGATTAAATATTCAAA
>PANN01000026.1 GCA_002707645.1 Fidelibacterota bacterium
ATGTGATGCGACATTGTGCGCAGCAGATGAGTCTGTATCTTCTATTTCTTGAGTAGCATGTTCTGCTGGAACAACCAATGACTCAGGTGATGATGCAAGTGGCTCTGATACAGTATGTGATGCGACATTGTGCGCAGCAGATGAGTATGTATTATCAAATGCATGTGTATCATGTGAATCAGGGTATGTAAACAATTCTGGTGATGATGCTAGCAGTGGTGATACAGTATGTGATCTTGTTGTAGACTGTGTTGGTTCATGGTCAGACTGGGGTGCATGTAGTGCGGGTGAAACATGTGTATCTGGTTCGCAAGATAGAGTATTTACAGTAACAGTTCCTGCTGAGTTTGGTGGTAGTGATTGTCTTGCTGCTGATAATGCGCAAGAATCTCAAGAGTGCGCAGGAACCGGCGTTGAAGATTGTAATGGAGATTGTAATGGTTCTGCAGTAGCTGATGATTGTAATGTTTGTAGTGGAGGTAATACAGGTTTAATAGCAAATGCTGATAAAGATGATTGCGGCGTGTGTAGTGGTGGAAATGCTGATAAAGGCTGTGATGATGTATGTTATTCAGGTTTAGTTAACGATAGCTTTGGTATTTGTGGAGGTAATGGAACATTAGCAGGCTCTATGTTGGCTAACTTATCAGGTGGAACGGTAACGGTCCCATCAGGTTCTTATGCTCCGTTTGTAATCCTGCAATCAAACTTAACTGTAGCGTGTGCTGATGGTGCAACATGTACGGTTGATGCTTCTGGATTTCCAGGTGGTATTACAATTGGTGATCCTTTGACTCATTCTGTTGAAGTTTCAAATGTTACTTTATCAGGCTTTACAATACTTGGAGATGCTTCAACAACAAGCGGTGTATTGGTTGCTCCAAGAACAAATAATATAACGGTTGATGGAAATACAATCTCAGGTATGGCTTTAGCTAATCCTGGTAACGCATCTCCATTAGCGTACGGTGTTTTAACATATGGTGGTACAGTTCATGTGCCATCTGACATAACAATTTCTAACAATACAATTAGCGGTGTTCATGGTGCTGGAATTTCTTTAGGTGCAAACACGTCTAACGTATCTGTTACAGGTAATACTATTTCTGGTATCGTTTCTGTTGATTTGGCTGGCAACCCGTTTAGTGTCGGTGTTCAAGGTCAAGCAGCTGCAAATGTAACAGTTTCAGGTAATTCTTTTGATGGAACAATGGCAGATGTTTTAGGTGCAGGTGTAAACTTGGTTACTTCTTCTGGTACTGTCGAAAATAATTCATATGGATTTTTTGTAGGTGCATTATTATCAACCAGCTCCCTATGGTCAAATGGTGTTGAACTTGTTCCTTCTAGCGTAAGTTTTTCTGATGATGAGCCGTATTGGCTTGCAACATCAAGTGCTTACTCTGAATTATTAGGCGCTGATGTAGTGGCTCAGTCTTATGCTACTTCATTGGCTTTTGCAGAGCTTGTTGCTGATTCAGATTCAGCAATTGTTGGTTCTGATGGAAGCAGCACTACACAAGATTGTGCAGGTGTGTGGGGTGGAAATTCATGGGATAGTGACTGTGGTTGTGTGGCTGTAAATAATTCAGGTAATGATTGTGATGATTGTTTGGGCACTCCAAATGGAACGGCTTATACTGATAATTGTGGTACTTGTGATACTGATAGTGCAAATGATTGCGTTCAAGATTGCGCCGGAACATGGGGCGGTTCAGCAGTTGATGGGGATACTAACTCAAGTGGAGTTTTAAATGTTGCAGATGTTATTTATTTAGTTTTCCATATCTTAGATTCTACTGCTCAAGATGTTATTTGTGGTGATATGAATAATGATGGGACTGTAAATGTTAGTGATGTTACATCTATAATAAATACCATCCTTGAAGACAGATCGTATGCTCATATTGATGCTCTAAACTCTAAATTGATTATATCAGAGACAAATTTAAGATTAGAATCAGACGGTTTTGTACAAGCTGTTCACATTGTGTTATCACATGGTTCTGAGTTTGAAATTACTCTTGAAGATGCGTTTGTATCAGAGTATCTGACTGAGTCTAACAAGACATCGTTTATAATGGCAACAGACGGTTCTTATTCTATCACAGACATTGCGACATTTACAGGTAATGCCGTTATTGATTATGTTCATGTGGTTAATCAATCTGGAGATGTTGAGGTAGAGCAGATTATAGAGCTATCTAGTATTAAAGTAAGCGTGGTTGGACCAAATCCATTTAATCCTTCTACTCAGGTGAGTATTGCGGTACCAGAGGCCGGTTTAGTATCGGTTAATGTTTACAATGTCTTAGGACAAAAAGTAGCGACATTGGTAGATGGGTATATGGATGCAAATACAGCCGGTCATGTGGTAAACTTTAATGCCAGTCATTTAGCCAGTGGAGTGTATCTAGTTCAGGCTGTTTCAGCTGGAGATATATCAACACAGAAAGTGATGTTGCTTAAGTAGTACTCCTATAAAAAGATAGTTTTAAAAGCGAGCTTTATAGTGAACCTATAAGGCTCGTTTTTTTTTATGACTTACTGTAAAGGTGTTTTCCTAACCCTAATGAGTAAAAGTATATTGACAGGAATAACCATAGTGTGATAATTTTCTGAGAAACAACCTGCAATTTAAGAGCATCAGGGTTTAGCCTAGGGTTAGGACCTAATTCTGAAATTAATATATAAACAAGAACCATAAGGCCAAATACGATAAATCCATAGGCATATTTATTGTCCATATCATCTTTTTTGAATATCAATATTGAATACAGTACCGAGGCAATGCATAATCCCCTGAATATACCGTTAGCAAAGAATATATGGGCTTGCAAAAGAAGGTCTGCAGGAGTAAAAGCAACACCAATACAACAAGCACCTCCTATAATGCCAAATGAAGTTGCTAAAAAATTTAATAAAGATGGTCTAAATGCTGTTCTTATGAAAAAGAAAAGAATGATAAAGGTTAACCCACATAAAGAAAGGCTGAAGTTAAATAAGATAAAAGATATGCTGTTATTCTCTCCAGAATGACTAATGCTGTTTCCAAGATCGCTAAAAAAATTCTGAGTAAATGAGTAGCCTTCAGTAGAAGGATTACCTATTGTTCCACCAGGATAAAAAATCATAGCAATTAAATTAAATGCCATGAATATTAGGATTGAATATTTAGGCATTTCCAATATCCAAAATTTTTTATTTAAAAGATTTGACATAATATTCCAGTTTATATGATTCTTGTAACTATATTATAAATAATAAAAAAAAGCTAAATTTATAGTGGCATAAACTAACGTATGATGGTATTATTCACACTTCAAATTTAGAAAATTTTTTGATACAAATCACAGAAAATAACTTTTGTGGTAATCGTCACATTTTATTTATTTAGATAGTTTGATATTATCATAAACAAAAAGTGGAGGTTGATAAGATGAAACATATAAATAAAATAAGTAATAATATTAATAATAATAAAAATGCAACCTTAAGCAATATGGAAGATGCTAAATATCTAATGTTACTTTGCAAAGAAAGATCAGACTTGGTAATTAAAACAGAATTTGGTATTGGTCATTATAGGTTCTTTAAGTTTAATCAAATACAGGGGAATTTTGTTATGGAATTTCAGTTGATAGATGATAATACTTATAATGATACTGACAATATAAATAAAAATATTGGACAAAAATGCTTTTTAACCACAGAACAGTACATTTCTGTTTATAGTTACTTAGGTCAGGCATAAGATTGGTTTTAATATTAATTGTTTTTAAATTAAGGTAAGTGAAAAAGAGAAAATCAAATACCAGTAGTTTTAATAAGTTTATATCCATGTTTGTTATTATGGCTTTTACTTTTTCAATTGGTTATGTTGTCTTTAAAGTTGGCAAATCTTTCACAGAGGATGATTTTAATATAAACTCTGATCAGGTTTGGTGCGCCAATTGTCAAACGTATCATGACAAAGAAACTGCTGAGAAAGAAAAGCAGAAAATCTCTTGGTGTATAAACTGTCAAAAATATCACGAACCTCGTGATGAATAGTTGATTTATTGCCTGAACTACCCGAAGTCCAAACGGTTGTAAATTCGCTTGCTAAATTAAAAAACAAAAGAATTATATCTTTCAAGTCTTTTCATTCTAAAATTATTTACAATTTAGACCATTCTACTTTTATTGAAAATGTTGTCAATAAAAAAGTTGATAGTGTTAAGAGAAAAGGAAAGTATATCTTGATTAAACTAGATACTGGCTATCTTGTTTGCCATTTGCGAATGACAGGACAGCTTTTTCTATCAGATAAGTTACCTGAAAATAGGAGACATATGAGGGCTTATTTTAACCTAAGTAAAGATTTTATGATATATAATGATATTAGAAAATTTGGTGGTTTCTATTATTTCAGTAGTATTGATGAGTTTAATTTAAAGGTAGGCGTTGACCCCTACGAAAAAGAATTTACGTTTAAATGGCTTAGAAATGGACTTAAATCTCGTTCTAGGAGTATAAAACATCTTCTGCTAGATCAGAAGTTTATTTGTGGTTTAGGTAATATATATGTTGATGAAATATTATGGCTAACAAAGATACATCCAGAGAAAAAATCAAATAAAATTAAAATGATTAAAAATTTATATGAAAATATTTTAACAGTTCTGGATAATTCAATCAAACATCATGGGACAACCATTATCAATTTCACATTTGATAATATGAAAACGGGTGAATTTAAAAATGAATTAAAAGTTTATGCAAGAGAAGGGATGCGATGTTTTAGATGTAATAATAAAATTATTAGAAAAAAAATAGCAAGTCGTTCAACCCATTATTGTAGAAAATGTCAAAAGTAATTACTAGCTAACTCTTAAGAAATCATTTTCTTCGATATTCAGCCAATCTGGCGATTCTTCCTCTTTATATTTAGATTTAATTTCACTTAGATTTGGTTTGAATACACTCTCAGCAAGACCGTCTTGTATTAAAGATTCTTGAATTATATTATCTAGTTTTTCAGTGTCAATTTTATATCTTCTCGAGGTACCAATTGAAAAATTAAATTCGTCTGTTTTGATTTTATTTTTACCTGTTATCTTCATTGCATGGACCATTCTTTCTTTTAGTCTGCCAACAGAATTGTCAATAGCTTTTCGTCTTTTATTATAGTGGTCTTCTAAAGATTTTAAATATTCAGATTGATGTTTAAGGTATCTTGTGAATTTTTCGTATCCGTTCATTTTATCTGAAAGTTCAGATTCATTAATTTGAAGAGTTTTTTCTATATCATCGGTTACCTCGCCATTATTTTCTATTAGATCAACTTCAATAGCTTGATAGTTTAAGAGGATATCATTGAGAGTTTTTTTCATAGTTTCCTTTATCTATAGTATTATTAAATATAAATTAATTTTATGAGTTTTGAATAAAAAAAAGCCTCTGCATAAGCAAAGGCTTTAGAGCGGGATGGACGGGGATCGAACCCGCAACTTCCTGCGTGACAGGCAGGTGCTCTAACCAGTTGAACTACCACCCCAAAAATTATTTTTTTAAAAAAATTGATAATGGAATTAAAATGACATAACCAATAAACAATAAAAAAGGAGCCAGTCTTATAGATTGAAAACTATCTACTTTACCTATAGACATTAAAACATACCCTACTATTATTGTTAAAACTCCAATTCCAAAAATCAGATAATTAAATTTATTAAAAGGCCAAACAGGCTCTATGTTATTATTATCTTTACTCACAAGCAAGGAAAATTAAATGAGAATAAGATATGTTTGCAAGAAATAAATAATTAATCAAGAAATAATTTGTTAATTTAATTACACTAATCTATGAAAAATAATAAATTTATATTTCCATTATTAACCATTCTGGTTTTCTTTTCTATTTTCATTTATGCTTTGTTAATGACATGGCCAGTTAGCTGTAACCATATGAATCAGTACGTTACAATTAAAAAAAACTCTAGTGTCAATCAAGTCTCCAAGGTTTTAGAAAATAATTTATGTGTAAATAAAAATCTTTTTAAAATTGCAATTAAATTAACCGGAAATGATAAAAACATAAGATATGGAAGGTATAACTTTAAATCTGTAACAAATATGAAGGATTTAGTTAATTTGCTTACATCGAATAACAAAGAAAAAGTTAAAATTACAGTAATTGAAGGCCTAAGATTAAAAGATGTAGCAATTTATTTGGAGAAAAAATTAAGTATTGATATTAACCATTTTATTGAGCTTTGTTATAATAAAAGTTTTATTTCATCTCTTGGAATTAATGCTTCAAATCTTGAAGGCTATTTATACCCTGACACTTATTTATTATTAAAGAATTATACAGAAAAGGATATTATAAGAGTTATGGTCAGTCAATTTTTATACAATTATAATGAAAATATATTAAAAAATAAGTTAACCATGCATGAAATTGTAACTCTAGCTTCCATCATTCAATGGGAAGCCATATATGATGATGAAATGAGATTAATTTCATCGGTTTATCATAATAGGTTAGATAGGAATATGTTGCTTCAAGCTGACCCTACAGTTCAGTATATTCTACCAGAGAGAAAGAGTAAGCTGCTTAAAAAGCATACTAGAGTTGATAATTCTTATAATACTTATTTATATAAAGGTTTACCTCCAGGTCCAATAAATAGCCCTGGAATAATGGCAATTATTGCAGCAGCTGATCCTAATCAGTCAGATTATTTATATTTTGTTGCAAATAATAAAGGAAGGCATATATTTAACACAACATTTAAAGGTCATTTAAAGTCAAAAAAATAATGGATTTATCAAATTTAAATAATAATCAGAAAGTTGCTGTAGAAAAAATTGGTCTTCCAGTATTGGTATTTGCAGGAGCTGGCAGTGGTAAAACAAGAGTCCTTACATATAAAATAGCTTATTTAATAAATGAAATAGGTTTGCCTCCTGAAAATATTTTAGCGGTTACCTTCACTAATAAAGCAGCTCAAGAGATGAAAACAAGAGTTTTTGAACTTGTGGATAAAGATATCTCAAATATAAATATAGGAACATTTCATTCAATTTCAGCTCATATTTTAAGAAAAGAAATACACTTGCTAAGTTATGCTAACTCATTTACAATTTATGATCAACAAGATTCCAGATCTTTAGTTAAAAAAGTTATGAAAAATTTAAATTTGGATTTAAAACAAATTGAACCAAAATCTATTCAAGCTAGAATTAGCAACGCAAAAAATTCTCTTCAATCTGTTGATTATTTTAAAGATATTAATGATAACTTTAGCGATAAAAAGTTCTATGAAATTTATGGCGCTTACCAAGAAGAACTAAAGAATTCTGATGCTTTAGATTTCGATGATTTATTAGTCTTACCACTAAAGTTATTTAAAGAGTTTCCAGATAGGTTAGAGAAGTATCAAGATAAGTTCCAATATGTGTTGGTTGACGAGTACCAAGATACCAATAAACCTCAATTTGAATTTATTTATTCATTATCATCCTTGCATAAAAATATTTTCGTTGTGGGTGATGATGATCAGTCAATATATGGGTGGAGGGGAGCAGATATTTCTAACATCTTAAATTTCAAGGAAGCTTTTGGTGAGAGTCATATTGAAAAATTAGAGCAAAACTACAGATCTACAAATAATATATTGCAAGCAGCTTGGTCAGTTGTTTCTAAAAATACAAATAGATCTGAGAAAAAATTATGGACAGAAAACGGCTCTGGAGAATTAATTAATCTAATAGAATCTTTTGATGACAGACATGAAGCTAAACAGATTTATAACCTTGTTTTAAAATTTAAAAATAATCTAAATAATATAGCCATTTTATATCGAACTAATTCTCAAAGCAGAATCATAGAAGACAGATTAAGGATAGGAGGTATCCCTTATCAAATTGTGGGAGGAGTTAAGTTTTACGATAGAAAAGAAATAAAAGATATTATTGCGTATATAAGATTTTTAGTTAACAACAATGATTCGATTAGTTTTGATAGGATTATTAATTTTCCTCCAAGAGGAATTGGTAAAACCTCAATTGATAAAATCAATGAATTTTATAGCACAAATTCTGATTCATATTTAGATTTGTCAAACTGTATAGATAATATCTCTGTTGGACCAAAACAGAAACTAGCTCTAAATGATTTTTTAAGTTTAATAAAAAAACACAAGTCAAAAATCGATTCAAATAAAGGTAGTGATATAGTTAAAACAATGATTTCAGATTTAAAGTTAGAGCACTACTATATGAAACAAAAAACAGATGAGTCAATTGATAGATGGAATAATATCCAAGAGTTTCTAAATGGAATAGAAGAATATGAAATAAATAATCCAGAATCAAATTTAGTGGAATACTTAGAGGAGATTTCTTTATTAACTGATATTGATAAATGGAATGATTCAGAAAATAAAGTTACATTAATGACTGTGCACAGTTCAAAAGGGTTAGAATTTGATAACATTGTTATTGCAGGATTAGAAGATGGTTTATTTCCTATTGTGAGAGCTTTTGAAGATGATAATATAGAAGAGGAAAGAAGATTGTTTTATGTTGCTTTAACTAGAGCTAAAAAAGTAGTTAATATTAGCTATGCTAAATCAAGAAGACAATTTGGTGGTGCTCCAATGATGACAACTAAGTCTAGGTTTATTAAAGAAATTCCCGAAGAAATTATGAATGTTAATTTGATTAGTAATTCAGGTAGTTCCAATTTTGATAATTTCAAAAATAGTAATTTTAAAAAATATAGTAGTTTGAAATCTACTTCAAATGATAGTATTATCATAAATACTTTAGTAGAACATAAAGTATTTGGTAAAGGTAAAGTTTTGAAAATAGAGGGAGTTGGAGAAAATTCAAAATTAACAATAAAATTCTATAACAACGTTGTTAAAAAATTGATTTTAAAATATGCGAATCTAACAATTATAAAAGGATAGTAATGAATAATAGTTATATAAATGGCTTTAAAGAAGCACTGAAAAAAGAAAATTTAAAATTTACTAATCAAAGATTTTCAATATTACAATTTTTAACTAATAATGATGGACATTATGATTGTGATTCAATAATTGATTACTTAAAAAAGAATAAAATAAAAGTATCTAAAGCAACAGCCTATAGAACGTTAGATTTATTAGTTAAATATGATTTTTGCAGGAAAATGGTATTAGATGATGGAATTGCTAGGTATGAAAATAAATTAGATGCTACTCATCACGATCATATGATATGTATTGATACGGGAAAGATAATTGAATTTATGAGCCCGGAAATTGAAAAAATTCAAGACGATATTGCAAAAGATAAGGGTTATAAAATAATTAAGCATGTTCACCAACTGTTTGTAAAAAAAATATCTTAAATTGAAAATTACTAATATAGAAAATCTGAAAGAAGGAAATCTAGTTTCAAGTTTTCTGATATGCAAAAGATTTAATATTAAAGTATCGCGACTTGGGGACCCCTTTATAGATTTATTATTTGAGGATTCTAGTGGAACTATAAGAGCAAAAATTTGGTCTTTTGTTGATCAATTTATGAGCAAAATCACTATCAATGAAGCATTTGCAGTGAAAGGAAAAGTTATTTCATTTAATCAATCATTAGAAATTGATGTACACCATATATCAAAGGTAGAAAATAAATTGTATGATAAGTATGGTTATAAAAAAGAACTCTTAATAGCAAAGGTAGATGAGAATATTGACGATTTATATGATAACTTGCTATATTATATAAATGATATAGATCACAAGTGTAAAAAAAAATATTAAAAGTTTTTTTAAAAAAAATAAAAAGAAAGTTATTTCTATTCCATCTTTAGATAAAAAATATAATTTAAGCGGTGGCTTTTTGTCTCAAATTATTTCTGTTTTAAATTTAAATAAAAAATTATCAAACTCTTATGAATACGATCATAATCTTGTAACAATAGCAATTATTTTTAAAAACATTGGTCTTATAGATTTTTTTAAGGAAGATTTTTATAAAATAAGTTCTGAAGAAATGGTTAAGGGTTATAATCTTTTTAGTCTAGAAATTTTAGATAAAAATTTCAAAAAATATAGTGATATTTATTTACTACTTCAGAATTTAATTTTAAAAAATAAGTTTTCAAATCAATTAGAAATAGATATGGTAAACTATTTTTATAAAATTGATTTATTGATGACAAAACAATAAATGTTTTGTATAAATAATAACTGTCTTTAAATTACCTAAATTGAATTATTTGTTATTTATATTACTAACTTGTTTGGCCGCATTTTCAAGAATTGCACCACATCCACCAAACTTTACTCCAATACTATCTATTGCATTATTTTGTGGTATTTGTTTTAGAAGTAAATTTATTTTCTTAATTCCTCTTTTTTCGATGCTAATTTCAGATTTCTTTATTGGCTATCATTCAGTTATTTTATATATCTATATTTCATTGCTTATTATCTTTTTTATGGGTAAATATTTATTAAAAGATAAATCTTTATCCTCAACTATTTTGTTATCTGTATCGAGTGTAATTATATTTTTTATTATTTCAAATTTTGGTGTTTGGGTGATTGGTTATCCTAAAACATTCACTGGTTTTATGGCATGCTATATTGCTGCAATACCATTTCTATCAAATTCGTTAATTTCGACTTTATTGTTTTCTTCTATTTTTCATTACTGTCTTTCTTTCAATGCAAATGAAAGAAAATTTGTGCCTAATAAATAAAATTGAATTTTTTCCTAATTTTTTTTATAGTCGTTCCAAATTATTTGTTTAGTAATACAAATTTTTCTGACAATATAAATTTATTTTTAGACCCCATAAATATCTCTACTTTTGTGTTGGATAAGTACCATCCTAATTATCAATTGGATTTAAATTATTATTCTCTAATTATAGATGGTTCTGTTAATATGCCATTGTATCATATAGATCCGGAGGAAATATACTTTGATTATGAAAGTAATTCTTCTATATCACAATTATCATTTAAACAGAACAAAAATGATAAATATTTCAATACAAGAATAGCAGCATCTAGCGCTATAAATGAATCAACAAAATCAATATTTCAAATAGAATCCAAATCATTAATCGATAATATTAATCAAAATGGTTTTTTAAATATAAATAAAAAATATGAAAATCTTACTTTTGACGTAAGTTACCTCTATCACTACGATGAAGAACCAAATCAGTATAATCTAAACTTAGAAAATAGCCAATTATTAAAAGAAAATGAATCCTTTGTTAGTGGATATAGCCTCAAATATATTTTCAGTAATTTATTTTTTGAATCTGATTTTTCAATACAAACATCTAATCATGTAAGATCAGAGTCATATCTTGTTGATTATCAATATTTATCTTACAACCAAAGGACTGTAGTAAACTCAAATTTATTGCATTATAATTTTAAAAATTTAACATTATTCATTGATAATAAAAATTATGATATAATCTTAGAAGATGACTCTAATGACTTTGGTTTTGTTGACACTGGGTATAATATTAATTCCTTAGGATTAAGTAAAGATAGTGATAATATTCAATTTAAAATTTATGCTAGACTCATTAATGACGTTGTAGAACCAGGGTTCGAATTTAATTATGAATTAAATGATTTCAAGTTTGGCTTTGAGAATGTAAAATACAATAGAGGAATATTAATTGATAATCAACAGATTTATGGAGAATACATATTAACTGAATATGAAAAAAATAACATTAACCTTTCTTATACTTTTAAAAAATATAATACTAGCATAGATTTAGGCAAAATAAAAAGCAGCAACAATTCGTATAATTATTTTCTTTTTGCAGGAGATCTAAATTCTAAATTATTTGATATTGAGTATGATTATTTTAAGTATTTTAATAAGTTAGAAAATCTAGGTATTGATGAGTACATGAATATTGGATTTTGTATTTATCCTTTAAGAAGTAAATACGAATTTGAACTTTATGGTAAATTAAATTTCAATCACTATGTAATAGACAGAGATATTAATCTTTTGACAATGGATGTATTTAATGAAAATATAAATAAACAGCATACACAATTATATAGCTTTGAATTTGGTTTTAATTTCGATTCTTTTATTATTTCTTATAACAGTAAGAACCTATTATCAAATAATGTTATATTTTCAGATAGCATAGTACCATTTAAAAGGTTTGATTATATAAAAATTATTTGGATCTTTAAAGATTAACACAAATGAAAAGAATTACTATCATATCAGCAACCAAAGGGCAAAATTATATTTTATCAAAAAATATAAAATCTCTATTGAAAGATAAAAATTTATATGTTGAGCTTGAAGATTTAGAAAAATATGATATTCCTTTATTTACAGCATCAAATTATACTGATATTAAATTGAATGTGGGTAAAAAAATTTTGAGTTTGGTTAATAAATTGATTGATTGTGATGGTATAATCATTTGTGCACCTGAATATAATGGTTGTATTCCACCTATTCTAGTTAATATGATTTCATGGGTTTCTGTTTCAACACCAAATTGGAGAGATGGTTTTATAAACAAAATTAGTTTAATTGCTTCAAATAGCGGTGGTGCTGCCATTAAATACAATATAGCAATGAAAAATCAACTTGAGCATCTTGGTTCTGTTGTATATCCGCGCTTTATTTGTGTTAATGACAATAATCCATTAGATTCTGTATCTGTAAAAAAAATATTAAAAGATTTTATAAACCTGTTATAAAATTTATAATTTTTTTTTTTAAATTAGTAAACTTGTGTAATTAAAAATAAACTTAAATAAGGTAATTCTAATGAGCGATTCACTAAAAAATTTCAATAACGATAACTTTGATTCAGATGTTCTTAAATCAGAAAAAACAGTATTAGTTGATTTTTGGGCTGAATGGTGTGGACCTTGCAAGATGTTAACACCTGTTATTGATGAGATTGCTTCTGAGAATGAAAATAAATACTTAATCGGTAAAGTAAATGTTGACGAATGTCCTGATATTGCAGCAAAGTATGGTATCAGAAGCATTCCTTGTTTGCTTTACTTTAAAAATGGAAAAGTAGAAAAACAAACGGTAGGTGTTATTACTAAATCTGAAATTCAATCTACTTTAGAAAGTATATAGTAAATGAAAAGAAATATTATAATTGTAGGTAGTGGTCCATCTGGATATACAGCTGCTTTATATGCTGCTAGAGCTAATTTAAATCCTTTGCTATTTGAGGGATCACAGCCTGGTGGTCAATTAACTATTACAACTGATGTCGAAAATTATCCTGGTTTTCCAGACGGTGTTATGGGACCAGAATTAATGGAAAAATTTAAAAAACAAGCTGAAAGATTTGGTACTGAAATCAAAAACCAAATGATTGATAAGGTTGATTTTTCTGGAGATTCATTGAAATTATGGTCAGGTGCTGAGGAATTTTCTGCTCATTCAGTCATAATATCTACTGGAGCTTCTGCCAGATTACTAGGTCTTGAATCAGAGAAGAAACTAATGGGCTATGGTGTATCAGCATGTGCTACATGCGATGGTTTCTTTTTTAAGGACAAAAAAGTTTTTGTAGTTGGAGGTGGAGATAGTGCGATGGAAGAGGCTGTTTTCTTAACTAAATTTGCTTCTTCTGTTACCATTATACATAGGCGTGATTCATTTAGAGCATCTAAAATTATGCAAGACAAAGCGCTTAATAATAAAAAGATTGATGTACTGTGGAATTCATCAGTTCTTGATATGCTTGGCGAGCCAGATGAAGGTGGTTTAAAATCTATACTTATTAAAAATACAATTGATGGTAAAGAATCTGAAATTAGTGCTGATGGTTTATTCTTAGGTATTGGACATACTCCAAATTCTGAAATTTTTAAAGATTACATTGATTTAAATGATAAGGGATATATTCTAACATTTAATAATTCCACTGAGACTTCGAAAAAAGGTGTTTTTGCTGCTGGAGATATAATGGATCCTATTTATAGGCAAGCGATTACAGCCGCTGGTTCTGGATGTATGTCTGCTCTTGATGCAGAAAGATTCTTAGAAAATCTTCATAGTTAGTATTTATATTTAAAATTTTAAAGGTGTGTATGAAAAACGTAGTTATTCTATCTAATGGTCCCGGTTTACCGGAAATCATTAAAAAATATGGACATTCATCGGATTGGATACCTAATATTGTTTCAAATGATAATATAAACTTTATAATAAAAAAGGTTTACGAAAATGATTTTGAAATAGATTTAAATGCTGATGCTTATATCCTCACAGGTAGTAAGTATTCTGTTTATGATGATGTTGATTGGATTTATAAATTAAAAGATTTTACCAAGTTACTTGTTGATAATAATCGTTATATCCTTGGTATATGTTTTGGTCACCAAATTTTAGCTAATTGTTTAGGTGCTGATGTAAAAAAAAACAATCTTGGTTGGGAACTTGGCTCATACAAAATAGAACTAACAGAAAAAGGTTTATGCAACGCTCTTTTTAATGGTTTTTCTTCCTCAGAAATAGTCTATGAAAGTCACCAAGATACAGTTTTAAATTTACCTGCAGATATTGATGTGCTTGCTTCATCCGATAAATCAAATCAATCTTTTTCTTATAAAAATAAAGTTTTTGGCGTTCAATTTCATCCAGAGTTTTCTAAGGAAGTCACTAGAATGCTTATGGACTTGAGGATTAAAAAAGGAGTATCGATTGATTCTGACATTTTGTTAGAATCCGATAAATCTTTTTCTATACTAAATAATTTTTTAAACATTGCAGGAGTTAATTAAATGAATAAACCGATATACTCTTTTAAAAATTTAAAGTTTTCAAAAGATAATAAATTATTTTTAGATATTAGAAAGTTTGATATACACAGGGGCTCCTGTTATATGTTTACTGGCGATATGGGCTCTGGGAAATCATTGATTTTGGATATTCTGTCTAAGAATATTAATAAATATAAAGGATCTTTATTTTACGATTCTAACGATTTAAATAATATCTCAAAAAGTTCTTATAAGAAAGATTTCTCAATAGTAAATCAGCAAGAGAGAAAGCCTTTTTTTGGTTCTGTTCACAGCTATATTTACAAGTATGTTTTATCAAAGAATGAAAAAACAAAAGCTAAAAAGTATACTGATTCTATAATTAGTAAAATGAATTTAAAGTATATACAATCTGAAAAAATTAGAAGTTTAACTCCTAATCAATTCAGATGGGTTGATCTTTCTGCAAAAATTGCAGCTAATACTAAAGTTTTATTTATTGATGAAATTGATAGTGGTTTTGGTCGTCAGCGTTTAAAGATTTTATCGAAGGTTCTCTACAGAAAGTGTAATTACGATGGAGTAACTTTAGTTTCAACTTGCTCAGATTTTCAAGGCTTTACTAATCTAACTTCTGTGCTAATCTCACTTAATAATGGAAGAATATCTAGCATAAGATCTAAAAATAAAAGAAAATAACATTTGAATTTCAAAATAAATAAGTTTTTAAATGTAATAACTTTTTTACTAATTTCATTTTTTATTTACTCATACACCTCCTTCAAAAATTCTATATTAAATAATCATTTTGAATTGAGAAATATTGAACTCATTATTGATTCAGATATTGAATATGTCCAATTGTTTAATGAGAAAATAAATCAATATGATGATTTGGTATGGTACTCTTACATAGATAATTCGAATGATATCTTAATTTATAATTCACTTAAAAATAAATCCATTGAAGAGCTCAAAATTTATGAGCAATTATTTAGGAACTCATCAATAGATAATTTTTTAATAAATTTAATCGAGATTGAATGGTCAGATGATGAATTTATTGATCATATAAATATTTTATCTCAATTTATTGATACTCTTTATGAATATGTTAATTTTTCTAAAATAGACAATGAAATAGGTACAAAAATAATCAATGCTTTATTAAATATTGATAATTTAAAGTTTAATAAAGAGCATAAGATTATTATTAAATCAAATAAATCATTCTCAAATCATTTTAAGTTTATAAAAGATTACAATCGGTTCTATGATTTTATTAATACTATTGATGATTCAAATATTCGTATAAAAAAAATAAATTTTAATAATGAATTCTTGTATAATCAATGTAGTGAAAGTGCGTTGGTGAATACAAGACTGGAATTAAATAACTGTATTATTTGTTACTCCAAGACAATTAAAGAAATTCAGGATTCAATTAATGAATTGAAAAATCTTAATATTGATTTTAGATCTAGCACCATATTAGACCTTATTATCACTGAAGATATTTCAGGCGATAAGTATAAGTTGATTAATAAAATTTTAATCAATTCAAATAATTTTAAAAAAATTGAAAAACCCGAATTGAATAAGTTTATAGATTTAATGGTTGATCTTGAGAGCACCATACTTAATTTAGAAAAATTTAATAATGAGTTAAGTGATTCAATTTATAAAACCAAAATGATTATTGATTTTTATCAAAATAGTATAAATAATTATTCTTACTATTTTAATTTAGCTAATAGCTATAATAAAACAATAAAAAAACATATTGATTTAGTCGCAAATACAGAGAAATTTACAGAAGATAAATTAAGCTTATTTGTAATTAATGATTATAAAAGAAATGGAAGCTATATATCTAGGCTATTTATAAATAATGAGGATTCAGATTTACTTAATAAATCCTTTAATTTTGAAACATCAGTCAAGTAATGTTTAAAATTAAAAATAAATATTTATTATTTCTTTTATGTTTTAATGCAGTACTTGGAAGTGGTGTTTTGTCTGATTTAGACAATTTTTCTTTATATAGTTCGTATTCATTGTTTTCATATAAAGAAGATTTTATTTCTGAATCTTTAGAACTAGTAAATACAAGGCCGCACTACAGTAATATTTCAATTGGTTTAATTTATAATGGAAAATATGAATTAAGATTTAATCATATAAATAATTCTAGTCCCAATAATATTTATAGTCTTCCATTTAAAGATGAATTTATATCTGTCAATATTAATTATCACATTAAAAAGCTTGATTACATAGATTTTAAAATAGGCCTTAGTACGATGGAAGCAATTAATAATCAATATTCAAGTTCAGCATTTTTATTCGGATCCTATAAAGATATAAATTATTTTAATAATCCAGTAGTAATATACTTTGATTATAAAAATTCAACACATAGTTGTTTGACCTGTGATTTAGTTGAAACTAGTAATTTTTCATTTGGTGGTAAAGTTAAGTTGTACGTTGATAAATTAGATAATAATGAATTAAAAGATATTTTATTTTTAGGATTAACATTAAATACTAATGATTTTAATAGGTATTATTTTGGTGTTAATTCAGGCCTCTTCATACCGATTAAATAATTTTATCTTTACATACAGCTCTTATTTTTATATATTATACCGACTGGTCGGTATGTAAATATTGAAAAATAACACTAAAGATAATACTAAAACTCAAATTTTAGAAGCTGCTCTGCATGTTTTTGTTAAAAGCGGCTATTCTAAAACAACAATGGATGATATCGTTAACGAATCGGGTCATAGTAAAGGAGCCATATACCATTACTATAGTAGTAAAAAAGACCTTTTTTTATCTCTTATTGACTATTGGGAGAATTACTTTTTTAAAAATATAATAAATAAAGATTTATCTGATAATAATCCTGACGCATTATTAAGAGATATAACGTCAGATGTTATTAAAACATTTAAATCTAGCAAACATGTTTTTTTAGCTGAATTAGAGTTTTGGTCTTTATCTAATCATGATTTAGATGTTAGAAAAAAAACAACACAGTTATACGCTAAATTAATTGAATTATTTAGATCTATAATTTCTAAGGGCGTAAGTAATGGAGATTATAAAAAGATTGATTTGGATGTTGCTGCGTTATCTGTGATGACAGCTTTACAAGGTGTTATTTGGTTTAGTATTTTTGATAAATCAAATATATCTGCTGAAAAGTATTTAAATGATGTTATTGAATTTATAATTCACGGATTTAAAAAATAAGGAATAAATATGGACTCTAAAGAAGAAAAGTTTGATTATAAAAAAAATATTAATAATATAGATTATGACAAATTATATGGTTTAGGAGGTTCTTTTTTAGTTTCTCCTATAGAGAAATCTAAAACATTTTCTAAAGAGATGTTTTCAGAAGATCAAAAAATGTTTGCAGATGCTGCTTATGATTATGCTACAAATAGATTGAAACCTCTAAAAGATAAGCTATCAACATTAAATAAAGATTTAACCTTAGAAATTTTTAAAGAACTTGGGGAAATGGGTTTTTTAGGTGTTGATATGCCAGAAAAGTATGGTGGTTCAAATCTGGACAAAACTACAGCAGCTATTATCGTTGACTATCTATCTTTTTCTGAGTGTGGTTCAATGATGGTAACATTAGGAGCTCATACCGGTATAGGAGCTTTACCCATTGTTTGGTATGGAACTAATGCACAAAAAGAAAAATATTTACCAAGAATGGCATCAGGCGAATGGCTGGCTTGCTTTGCTTTAACTGAACCCAATGCTGGCTCTGATGCTATGAATGGTGAGTCTACTGCTTACTTAAATGAAGATAAAACTCATTATATTGTTAATGGACAAAAAATTTGGATTACCAATGGTTCATGGGCTAATTCATGTATTGTTTTTGCTAAAGTATCAGGTAAAATGACAGCTTTTATTGTTGACAAAGATTGCGAAGGATGGGTAATTGGAGCTGAAGAGAAAAAAATGGGCATTAAAGGTTCTTCAACTGTTACAATGTATTTTGAAAATTGTAAGGTTCCTGTTGAAAACTTACTTGGTTCAGTAGGTGAGGGTGGTCATATTGCTTTAAATTGTTTATATGCCGGAAGATGGAAACTAGGTTTTTCTTCTTCTGCGGGGTCTATGAGTTCCATTAATGGTTCTTATAATTTTGCTAAAGATAGAAAACAATTTTCTCGATCAATATTAAAGTTTGATATGATTAAAAATAAATTTGCAAATATGATAGCAAGAACATGGGAATCTGATACTATTAATTATGCTACTACTGGTTCTATTGATGATTCAATTAAAAAATTAAATGTGGAAGATCATGATTATTATATAAAAGTTCAAAAAATCACAGAAGATCATGCTATCGAAGCCAGTATCTGTAAAATTGTTGGTTCTGAGGCTCTTGCTTATTGTGCAGATGAAGGTGTTCAGATTTTTGGTGGTTCTGGATTTTGTGAAGAATATCCAGCTGCTGGTGTATATAGAGATGAAAGAATAAATAGAATTTTTGAAGGAACAAATGAAATCAATCGTTTGATTATATCTGGCACTGTTTTGAAAAAAGCTATTTTAGAAGAACTTCCTATTAGGGATGTTTTAATAACTAGAAGAGAAAAAATGTGGACTAATAATAAATTTGATGATAATATTAGTAAAGAAGCAGATGTTATTGAATATTGCAAGTCATTAGGTTTAGTAGTGTTAGATGATATAATAAATATTTATGGTCAAGATTTTAAGAATAAGCAGTGGCTGATTGAGCCATTCGCTGATATTATTTGCTCTGTTTCTATTATGCATAATTGTTTTCTAAGATATAATCAGTTAAGCATTGGAAATCACAAAGATAATACTTTATCAGTATTAAAGCTTACTGTAAGCCATCATTTTAATAAGGTTCTATCAAGAGTAAAAACAATTAATTCTCACATATGTGAATTGATGAATTTTAAAGATGATAATGAGAAATATGATTTTTGTAATATTGTTGGCTCTCAAAAACTTAATTATTTCCCAGATGAGATTAGTCTTAAAAAAAATATTGTTAATGAATTTTACAAGCAAGAAAAGTACTATTTAAATACTTAAGTAAAGGAAAATCATATGAATAATTCAGTTATTATAGATGGTGGTAGAAGTCCAATTGGTTTAAAAAATGGAAAGTTAATTGGTATGCGTGCTGATGATTTATCTTCAGATGTTATTAAAAAACTTATTAATAGAAATAATAATATAGATAAAACTCTGTATGAAGATTTAGTACTTGGATGCGCTTTTCCAGAGGGAAGTCAAGGCATGTTAATGTCTAAAGGTGTAGCAATATTATCTGATCTCCCAATTACGACTGCTGCAAAAGTTGTTAATAGGTTTTGTGGATCATCTATGGATGCGGTACATCAAGTTAGTCAGTCTATAAATTCAGGCGATATTACTGCAGGTATAGCTGGAGGAGTGGAGGATATGTTCCAAGTACCAATGGGAGGTTTTAATCCAAGCTTTCATCCTGATTTATATGAAAAAGATTATTACATTGGAATGGGTGAAACTGCTGAAAATTTAGCAAAAGATTTGGATATATCAAGAGGTGATCAAGAAGAATTTTCTATTTCCTCTCACAAAAAAGCTCTAAATGCCCAGTCTGAAGGTAAATTTGATAACGAAATTTTTGAAATTGAATTTAATGAATCTAAAATTAAAAAAGATGAAGGTCCTAGAGTTCCAAATTTGGATAAAATAAAATCTCTAAATCCAGCTTTCGATGAGCATGGAACTATTACGGCTGCTACATCAAGCCCAATATCTATAGGAGCTGCTGCTTTAATCATAATGAATGAGTCAAAAGCAATTGATATGGGAATAAAAGCAAAGTTTAGAATTAAAAGTAGAGCAGTAGCAGGAGTTGATTGGACTAGAATGGGTTCTGGTCCACTACCTGCTACAGAAAAAGCACTAAGTAATGCTGGTTTATCCATAGATGATATTGATTTAATCGAATTAAATGAAGCTTTTGCAGCACAGTCTCTATATGTGATAAGAAAAGGTGGGTGGAACGCTGATAAAATTAATGTTAATGGTGGTGCAATAGCTCTTGGTCATCCACTTGGATGCTCTGGATCTCGAATAATAATAACATTAATGAACGCAATGGAACAAAATAATTCTAACCTAGGCTTAGCAACTATGTGTATTGGTACTGGACAAGGAATTGCTACAATTTTAGAAAGGATTGCCTAAATGAGTAAAGAAATTAAAAAAGTTGCAGTTTTAGGAACTGGAGTTATGGGTTCACAAATTGCTGCACATTTAACAAATGCTGAAATTGAAGTTTATGCTTTTGATATGACGCAAGAAGTTGCTTCTAACGGAATAGAAATGTGTAAAAAAATGAAACCTAGTCCTTTTTATAATTTAAAGTCTTCTGAATTAATAACTGTTGTTAATTATAATGATGATTTAGATAAAATTAAAGAATGTGATTGGGTTGTAGAGGCAATATCAGAGAGGTTAGATTGGAAACAAGACCTGTACAAAAAAATAATTCCTTATGTTAATGATGATTGTATTGTAACATCTAATACTTCAGGCATATCTTTGGATAGCTTATCTGAAAATTTACCCACTAATTTTTTGGATAAATTTTTTATAACACACTTTTTTAATCCACCAAGATACATGAAGTTGGTAGAAATAGTTTCTTCTCTTTCCACAAATGCAAGTTCAGTTGAAATCATGGATAATTTTTTAACAGATGTACTAGGAAAAAATGTTGTTCATGCAAAAGATACTCCTAATTTTATTGCAAATAGAATAGGGGTTTATGGAATGATGGTTACTCTTCATGAATCAAAAAAAAGAAAGCTCTCTATTGAGGATGTAGATGCACTTACTGGTACTCTTATTGGAAGACCTAAAAGCGCTACTTTTAGAACTGCAGATGTTGTTGGTTTGGATACAATGTGTTTTGTCGCTAATACTGCTTATAATGATTGCAAGGATGATCCTGAAAGAGATATTTTTAAACTACCTGACTACATAAAGAAAATGACTGAAAAGAAATGGTTAGGCCAAAAAACGAAACAAGGATTTTATAAAAAAGTTGATAAAGGGGTTATTCATTCTTTAGATCTAGAATCAATGGAATATAAACCCATGCATAAAAAAAAGTATGCAGCATTTTCTATTGCTAAAGAAAATACTTATTTAGAAGATAGGTTGAATTCTATAGTTCGTGTTGATGATGTAGCAGGAGAATTTTTATGGTCATGTTTTGCAAAGTCATTAGCATACTCTGCAAATTTATTAGGTGAAATTGCTGATGATGTATTAAGTATAGATAATGCAATGAAAGGTGGTTTTGGTTGGGAACTTGGTCCTTTTGAAGTCCTTGATGCTATAGGGTTAGAATATTTTGTGAATAGATGTAATTCAGAAAATATAAAATTACCTGATTGGCTCATGGATATGCCTAAGAATAATGTAAAATCTATTTATACTTACATAAACGGCAAGAAACATTTATTTGATTATAAAATCAACAATTACTCTGAAGTTATTAATAATCAAAAAGTTATAGATTTTAATTATTTAAAATCTAATAATATGTTAATCAATAAAGAATGGTCTGCATCACTTTATGATTTAGGTGATGGAGTTGCATCTGTAAAGCTTCATTCAGTATTAAAGCCTGAGCTTAATCCTATTGATGGTTCTATGATGCAAGTATTTGCAAAATCTTTAGACTGGGTAGCTGATAATAATTATAAGGGATTGGTTATATCAGGTGACGGAGCAAACTTTTGTGCTGGTGCAAATTTAAGTTTAATTCTACAAGCTGCTGAAAAGAAAGATTTTAAATCTTTAGAAAATTTCATAAATACTATTCAACAAATATTTCAGAATATAAGGTTTTCAAATTTTCCTGTAATTGGCGCACCATATGGTTTAGTATTAGGTGGGGGTATGGAAATAATAGGTTCCTGTGATAGAAGAGTTGCAGCTGCAGAATCTTATATAGGATTGGTTGAAGTCGGTGTTGGATTGATACCTGGAGCAGGTGGTAATTTGAGAATGTTATCTAATTTATCAAAAAAATAAAGACAGGTATTACTGGTACTTTGCCTTTAGTTCAAAAAGCATTTGAAACAGTTGGTTTTGCAAAAGTTGCTACTTCTGCAAAGCAGGCTCAATCTTATGGTTATTTACTAAATGATGATAAAATTGTTATAAATAGAGATCATATTTTATCACATGCAAAGCAAATGGTCGTTGAACTTTCAAAGGATTATTTAGTTCCAGAAATAGAATCCTTTAAGTTGCCTGGATCAGCTGGACGATTAGCAATTGATGTGCAGGCAAAAAGTATGGTTAAGTCAGGTAAAATAAGCAAACATGATGCTCTGATTGGAAGTAAATTAGCATATGTATTAACTGGGGGTAAAAAAGGAGGAATGTTTACCTCAGTTGATGAGCAATATTTACTGGACATAGAGAGAGAAGCTTTTCTTAGTTTATGTGGTGAATCTAAAACTTTAGATAGAATAAGATTTATGCTCACGAAAGGTAAACCATTAAGAAATTAATTAATTCAATGATGATTCATTGTTTTTCTCCGATAAAAGGCATCATCTAATGACGCCTTTTATTATTTAAATAAGTTTTGAATTATATATTTTGATATATTTGGATTTTCTTTTATTCTTCTAATTGAATAATCATACCAGTTTTTCCCGTACGGTACATAGATTCTAACATTAATATTTTCTTTTAATAATTCCTTAACTATTTTATTCATGGGAACACCATATAGCATTTGAAATTCAAATTTATTTTTATTAATATTTTTACTTCTAATGATATCAAGTGATTTGTAAATGATTTTTTCGTCGTGGGTAGCAATTCCAACAAAAATATTTTTATCTAGAGCAATCTCTAAAAGCTTTAAATAATTTTTATTAATCATTTCTGAATTTTTAATTGCAATAGATTCACTTTCATTATAGATGCCTTTACACAGTCTGATATTAGCATTATCATCAAGTTTTTTAATATCATTTTCTGTTCTTTTAAGGTATGCTTGAAATACAATTCCTAAATGTGTTTTGTATTCTAAATTATTATTATAAGTTTTAATGGTCAAATCTGTGAGCTTGCTATCCTCCATATCAATACGAATAAAACTATTGTATTTTCTTGATGATTCTAACAAATCATTAATATTTTTTTTAAAAATATCATCACTGATGTCAGAACCAATATGGGATGGTTTAATTGATATGTTGCAATCAAGATTTTCCTTTTCAATATTCTGAATTATTTTTTGGTATTTATTTGATATTGCAATTGATTGTTTTAAATCAGATGTATGTTCACCTAGAATATCTAATGTGCAATGAAGATTGTTCTTATTTAACCGTTTAACTACATTGAATGCTTCTTTAGTAGTTACGCCAGCAACATATTTGTTTGCAAATATTTTAACAATGAACTTTGGAACAATTGGTATTAATACTATAATTAATTTATTTAGTAAGTAAAACATGCTATAATTTATCGAAAAAAAATAATTAAAATTCAAATCAATATTTGTTGCTGATAAAAAGTATAAGTTCGTAACTTATAACTATAGATAGAACTATAAATTAATTGAAAAAGAAATAAATTGTATACAGACTTTTTGCCAGTTCCAATATATGCAGTTCTAGTTGTAGCTTTAGTAGCGCTTCCTCTAGTTATTCAATACTTAGTGTCCCCTCGACATAATAAAGGTGGTGAAAAACTTACTTCTTATGAATGTGGTATTGTTCCAGAAGGTTCAGCTTGGGTTAAATTTAATGTTAGATTTTATGTTATTGCATTAATTTTTATTATTTTTGATGTTGAGGTTATCTTTTTATTTCCTTGGGCTGTTGTTTTTCAAACTTTATTAGATAACGGTCTTGGTCTTTTAGCATTTATAGAAATGTTTATTTTTGTTCTTATTTTAATTATTGGATTTGCCTATGTTTGGGTTAAAGGTGACCTAGACTGGGTTAAAATGAAATTGAAATATGGTGAAGGTAGATACTCAAAATTAAAAATAAAAGAAAATTAATATGTCTCATGAAGATTATTATGTTAAGGACGATTTTACATTAGTTGAAAAATTTGACAAAGATAATGTCGTAGTTGCAAAGCTTGATGACTTAATAAATTGGGGTAGAGCAGGCTCTCCTTGGTTTTTTCAGTTTGGCTTAGCTTGTTGTGCTATTGAGATGATGGCTGCTGCGGGACCTAGGCACGATTTAGAAAGATTTGGAATGATGCCAAGAGCAACGCCTCGTCAGGCAGATGTCATGATAGTTGCTGGAACCGTTACACTGAAAATGGCAGATATAGTTAAAAGATTATTCGAACAGATGGCTGATCCAAAGTATGTTATTTCTATGGGCAGCTGTTCTAATAGCGGAGGTCCATATTGGCAGCATGGCTATCACGTTCTTAAAGGAGTTGACATTGTTGTTCCGGTAGATGTTTATATTCCAGGTTGCCCTCCAAGACCTGAGGCGTTAATTCAAGGTATTTTAGAATTGCAAAAGAAAATTAAGTTAGATACACCATTGCGTAAAAAAGTTTAAATATGTTAGATAAAATCATTGATATTATAAATAAAAAATTTAAAGATAGTGTTTTGCACAATGAAAATTCTAATTATATATTAATTGAGAATCCATCCAATTGGAAGTTAATTGCTGATTATTTAATTCAAAATAGCAATTTAAAGTTTGATTATTTAATGAGCTTATCTGGATATGATTTAACGAATGATAAAGTTGGTGTTGCTTACAATTTTTATTCAACTAAATTAAAGCATTATTTAGAAGTAAGAATAGAAATTGATTCAAATGTTGAAATTCCATCTGTAGCTGAGATATGGAGAACGGCTAATTGGCATGAAAGAGAAGCGTATGATCTTGTAGGATTAAAATTTTCAAACCATCCTGATATGAAAAGAATCTTACTTCCCGAAGATTGGGATGGACATCCTCTTAAGAAAGATTATGAGACACCTGAATTTTATAATGGTATGCCTGTTCCAAAAGATAAGAGTTACTGGGAGTAGTTATGTTTAAAATTGTTGATAAAAGTATAATTAGTGCTGATGAAATGGTTTTAAATATGGGCCCACAACACCCAAGTACGCATGGTGTATTAAGACTTAAAATAATTACAGATGGAGAAATAGTAAGCAGTGTTGAGCCTATTATTGGTTATTTGCATAGATGTTTTGAAAAGCATTGTGAAAGCTTATCTTATGAGCAAATTGTTCCATTTACAGATAGGTGTGATTACCTTGCTTCAATGCATATGAGTCATTCATATTCAATGGCTGTTGAAAAGTTATTAGATTTAGAATTACCAGAACGAGTTGAATATATTAGAGTTATTGTTGCAGAGCTCCAACGTATTGCGAGTCATTTAATTGCAGTTGGTGTATTTGGACTTGATGTTGGTGCTATAACTCCGTTTACTTGGACACTAAGAGACAGAGAAAGAATACTCGATTTATTTGAAATGCTTTGCGGTGCAAGATTACTATATAATTATGTTTGGCCAGGAGGAGTTTCTCATGATTTACCTCCTAACTTTATCCAAAAAACCCATGAATTTTTAGATTACTTTTTACCACAAATTGATGAATATAATCAAGTGTTAACAACAAATAGAATTTTCATTGAACGTTCTGCTGACGTTGGTGTTTTACCTTTGGATGTTGGTATTAATTATGGAGTAACAGGTCCTAGTCTTCGAGGTTCTGGTAGTACATTTGATTTAAGGAAGGATGAGCCTTATTCTGTATATGACAAGTTTGATTTTGATGTACCTGTTGGACAGGGTTTAATGGGTACTGTTGGAGATTGTTGGGATAGGTATTATGTTAAAGTTTTAGAAATGAAAGAATCTGCAAAAATTTTAAGACAAGCATTAGATGGAATACCGAAAGGTGATGTTCATGAAGTTTTACCAAAAAAAATAAGGCCACCAAAAGGAGAGGTTTATTCCAGATATGAATCAGCTAGGGGCGATGTTGGTTTTTATATAAGAAGTGCTGGTAAAAATATGCCTGATCGATTAAAAATGAGGTCTCCAGCATATTGCAACTTATCAGTTTTAAATGAGATATCTGCTGGATGGATGATGTCCGATGTCATTGCTGCATTAGGTAGCTTAGATATTGTTCTGGGAGAAATTGATAGATGACATCAATTGTAGATTCACTATTAAACACAATTTCCTTTATTAATATTGATATTAATATATTATTATTATTTGCGATTGTTGTTCCTGGTTTAGTTTTATTTATTGTCATGGCTTTAAATGTTATGCTCTCTGTTTACTTTGAAAGAAAGGTTGCTGCATTTATGCAAGATAGGCTTGGACCTATGGAAGTTGGTATATTTGGTTTCAAAGGAGGTAAAAAGTTTTGGGGTGGTATTGGTCAGATTTTTGCTGATACTGTTAAGTTATTAACGAAAGAAGACATTATGCCAGCCAATGCCGATAAGGTCCTAATGTTAATTGCTCCCTTTATTATTGTTGCTGGTGCATTATTAACTTTTATTGGGATTCCTTTTAGCGATGGTTTGATAGTTTCTGATTTTAATATTGGAATCTTGTACATTATTGCAATGAGTTCTGTAGGTGTAATTGGTGTTATATTGGCAGGATGGTCTTCAAATAATAAGTGGTCTCTTTATGGAGCAATGAGATCTGCTGCTCAAATTATTAGTTATGAAATTCCTATCGGTTTAACTCTTTTATTGGTAGTTATTGTTTGTGGAAGTTTGCAAGTATCAGATATTGTTCAATGGCAATCTGATAATAGATGGTTTATTTTTCATAGTCCCTTTACTTTCGTTGCTTTTTTCATTTATTTTATTTCTGTGGTTGCTGAAACTAATAGAACACCCTTTGATATTCCTGAAGCTGAATCAGAGTTAGTTGCTGGTTGGATGACTGAATTTTCTGGTTTCAAGTGGTCTATTTTTTTTATGAGTGAATATGCTAATATGTTAATAGTATCGCTTGTTGCATCATTTGTATTCCTTGGTGGTTGGCTATCTCCGTTTACAATTTTTAGTATTTTCCCAGATTCATGGTTAATTCTAGACGGATTTTATATTGGTATTTTTTGGTTGTTAATAAAAGCTCTTTTTTTAGTATTTGTTATGATGTGGTTTAGATGGACTTTTCCTAGGCTAAGAGTAGATCAGCTTATGTATACTTGCTGGAAAGTATTTATACCTTTTTCACTAGCAAATTTATTTTTTGTTACTATATGGGAATTAATAGCTGGAGCATTATCATGAGTCAATACTTTTCAAATATATACGATGTAGTCAAAACAATGATATCAGGTATGAGTTTGACTTTAGAACATCTTAGAAAAAAGAAAGATTTAGTTGCAACATTGCAGTATCCAAATGAAAAATGGCCGCAGCCTGAAAGAAGTATTGGTTTTGAACACAAAGATTATAATGTTATAAGATCTAGACTTCATGTAGATATAGATGATTGTATTGGCTGTTTGCAATGTGAAAGAGCATGTCCAGTTGATTGTATTAAAATTGATACAATAAAGCCAGCTAGAGGTGTTGATTTTGATTGTGGTGAAACATCAAATGATACCAGAAAAAAAATGATTGTTCCAAGGTTTACTATTGATATGTCTGAATGTATGTATTGCAACCTTTGTGTTTACCCATGTCCAGAAGAATGCATTTATATGGTTGGAGGTCCTAATGAGCCCAAGCATGATATTGATTATGAGTATAGCAAATATGTTAAACATGATTTAGTTTTTGAGTTTTCTAATGTAACGGATCAGCAAATAGTAGATATAGGAGCCCAATCTTACTTAGATGAAAGAAATAGTAAAATTAATAAAATTACTGATGGAAATAATCTTGACGGTAACAAGCTTGATATTCCAATTCCAGTAGCTGCAGCTCCGGTTGCCGCAGCTCCAGTTGCCGCAGCACAAGCTGCACCTGTCCAAGCAAGTGACACATTAGATATAAAGTGTTTAGAAATTATAGAAGATAAGAAATTAAAGACACCAGCTAAA
>PANN01000027.1 GCA_002707645.1 Fidelibacterota bacterium
AACATCATTGGTTCTTGTTCTGGATTTGTAATCCTCAACAAAATGATTTGAGTGGTTTGAAGACATAGCACCTGTTGGATATGTAAAGTCTAATCCATCGGTTCCGTTTAAGAACACTTCAAATGCTTGGCCTGCACACATCTCGCCCAGTGTTTCGACATTAAATGATGGAACATAATAGCCATTACTTCCTTTAACTAAAAGAATATCTTCTTCATATCCTAAAAATGCTTCCGACGGCATCATACATTCTTGAGGAAGATATGAAATAAAGTTAAGGACATAAGGATTTAAAATTAATACATGCTCACTAGCATCAACTGGAACACCTTCAATGCTCATCATGTGGCTCTCACTACCGTTTAAAAATAACCTATACCCATACTCAATATGCATGTCTCCAATCTGATCAATATTATAGCTTGGAACATAAAAATTAGAGTTACCATCTGATGCCATTAGAAGATCCATACCACCCATCATAGCATCAAATGACAAATTATCTGGTATTACATTCATAGATATATTATTAAATATGAAAGGATTAAGATTAATGTCTTGAACTACCGTTGTAGGACCTAATGAAATAACGATATTTGATTCCTCAGTATATATTGGTAATTCAAAACCTAAACTATCTCCAATATAATAATCCGATATATTAAGCTGTACATTTGTTTCTTCAAGCACATCAATAGATTCATAAGTTATAGATAATATTGATCCTTCTCCTTCAAAAATCAATCCGCCTGTAATATTAAATGCAACAATAATAACAGAGCCATCTGCCTGCTCATTAAATTCAACAGTAAAACCACTAGTTCTATCTGTAGTTTCAACCGATGACACAGTAAGATAATTAGGAGTATCTGTTAATGAAAATTGAAATCCAGCAACTGAATTTTGATTTGATAAGTTTAAATCTAAATTAATACTTCCACCAGATTGAACTGTTCCATTTTCAACGCCCATAACTGAGAAACTACCAGGGTCTACTACAGTACCACATTCTGTATTTGTAGGGTTTGACTCACCTTCTTGATAAAGGGCCTTAACTTTATAGCAATACTCTTCACCAAAGACAATATTAGAATCTGTATAATAGTTTTGATCTGTTGGTACCCAATCTAGAAATTCATCATTTTTATAAATATTAAATCCCTCGATTCTACTGTTTTCACTTATATTCTCTTCTGGTTTATTTGGATCTACATAATTCGATACTAGAATAGGCAAAGTTTCATCCTCAGAAGCTATACCAGTTATAGAAAAATCACACATTCCAAAAGAACCATCACCATAATAATCATACTCCAATGAACAACTTGCGACAAGAGTATCACCACTGTATAAATTCCAAGAATTACCATTCCAACCATCTCCGTAAGAATCATACATATTCAGAACATAATCACCTGGATTAAGATCAAACGAATAAGATCCGACAACTCCATTTTGAACTATATTGCCGGAATATAAAAGTTCCCAGGAAACCTCGCTTTCATAAGAACCTCCACCACATTCAACACTGTAAATTCCATCTCCACCACCACCGGTTCCACCACCTTCACAACTTGGATTAGGTAAATCCCAAGCCAAATCAATAACGGTATCACCATCTTCAATATTTAGCATTAAGTTTTCGGGAGGACACATAGGACCAGCATCAGGAGATGCACATATAATTGGAGTTGGCTGAGAATCTCCTTCATCGTAAGAAGCAACAACAAAATAACAATACTCCGTGCCATTTTCTAATCCAAGATCAATATAAGTAAACACATCAGATTCAACAGAATCAATAAGCTCACTATCTCTATAAATATCAAATCCTAATAAAGATCTGCTAATGTGATTATAGTCATTACCATTTGCTAAAATCCAACTTTCAAAATCCAACTCTTCACCACTTTTTATAGATTCATATGTTAAATTATATTCAATACTACTTGGATCTACCAACTCTAAGAATGATTGAGTAACATTAATTTCATATGAGCCTTCTCCTCCGCCATAACCATCAACTACAATATAATATTGACCAGGCTCTAACGAAACAGCCTGCAAAGTTGACTGCAATGAACTAAACTCACATGTAAAGTCATCAATATAATACCCTGTAGTAGTCTCATTGCAATCTTGATCGGCTGTAAATATTTCAAGCTTCGTATCATAAGTTGTATTAGCACTACACAAAGTAACATCAATTACAACTGGACTTGTCACATTAAGTAAATATGAATAATCAGAACCTTCGCTTCCCTGGACAAGCCAATCATTCCCCATACCTACATTACTACCAACAGTATTAAAAGGCAGCGAAGGAATTACTTCATCTGCACAAGTGCTAACTCCTGGTTCAGTCCAATCCAACTGAATAAAACCATTACCACTTGATGCTGAGACACTTAAAGGAGCAGCCAAAACCCACATAGCGCAACTTTCATTTGTAGATTGAGACTCCCCAGATAAATAATTAGCTGATACCACATAACAGTACTCAATATCATGCTCAGTATTTAAATCTTCATAAAATATATCTGCAGTAGTGTCATACAAAACTCCATCTCTGTAAATATTGTAATCAATAACCGTATTACCTCCACCGTTCCATTCCAAGTTAATCTGATCTGTATCAGAGTAAGCATATAAACTCTCTGGAGCTAATCCTGGAATAGGTATAGCACAAACCGGATCATCTAAAATTTCAGATTCTCCGACCTCGTAAACACTTGTAATCGTATAACAATACTGCGATAATTTTTCTACATCATAATCATAATACTCATACACACCTGAATCAACTGTTGAAAGAAATAATCCGTCTCTATAAATATTAAAAGCAACAAGTTCTCTTTGATTCTGATTTAAATTATCCAAATTAGAAATAAATGGTAATAAATTTTCTAATTGATTATCATTTCTATAATTAAATTCTTCACTTGATACAACACCATACTCAGGACAATCTCCTCCATCCCAATCATATTCATCACAATCAAGATAAACTCCAAATGAACCATCATCACAAATACCATCTCCAACCCAACTATCTACTGTTGTTTGAGGAACACATTGCCCTAAACAATCAACATAACCTAAAGTTTCATTGTAATAATAATCAAAAGATATGCACTCATCACCAACCCCAGGCTCACCACCAGCTGGAGGGTCCGTCCATGTTACATGCACAACACCATCTTGACCACTAGCAAAAACTTCGTTTGGAGATAAAATCTCCCACATGCCACATTCTTCATCTGAAACTGCTGACTCACCTAATTCATATAATGCAGAAATCTGATAACAATATTCAGTATTATGAATTGCAGAAGTATCATTATATTGATTATCTAAAGTCTGAGTATCAAGCAATAAATTTCCATTTCTATAAATATTATAACTTAGGACATCTACTGATTGCGCGGGGGTCCATGTAAGTTCAATTTGACCATTTGTTCCAACAACATCAAAATCTGTAGCTGGCATTAGGATCCACTGAGAACAGGATATATTAGAATCAACAGATTCTCCTTCTTCATACAAAGTTCTCAATGTATAACAATACTCCACATCATGTTCTGTCATATTATCTATATAAGAAAATGTATTTAAATCTGTTTCGATTAAAAACTCCCCGTCTCTATATATTCTAAATGCAATCATATCCCTATTTTGATTTAAATTATTTTGAATGAAAGCTTGAGTATTATCAATAGATTCTACTTGATTGTTCACACTTTCATCATAATCTTTATTTGGATTTTCATTTTGAATAGGAATAACTATTTCAGCATCAGCCAAACCATTTAAATTAAACTCACATATACCTTCCGTACCTGCATCCAATGTACAAGAAGCAGCAATATTATTATTGCCATCAACCAGATTCCAAACATTCCCATTCCATCCATCACCATAATAATCAAGCATATTCAATGTATAAGACCCCAAAAATAAAGGTACATCTATTTGTGAAAATGGAGCACCACCAGTTAATAAAACTTCTCCATTTGAAATTAATTCCCAACTTACTTCAGACTGCCATGAACCACCATCACAAGTAACATCATAGTTTACAAATGAGCCAGGTTCGTTCCATTCTATTAGAATATGCTGATCATCATTATTACCTGTAGAGTTCAACCCTACAGGAGGATCTAAATAGAATAAACCACAATCTGTATTTGAACCAAAAGTTTCTCCTGATGGATAGTTAGCTTTAACTTGATAACAATAATTAATACCAGCAATAATTTCCGTGTTATCAATATAATTCGTTAATAAAGTTTCACCTATATTTACACCATCTTTATAAATTTGATAATTAATTAAATTATCTCCAAATAATGGATCAACAATTGCAGCATTCCATGATAGTGACATCGAGCCTCCTAAATCTTCAACAACAAGATTAGATGCTAGAGGACCAGGATAAGGCGTAACACAAACAGGATCAGAAATTTCTGAGGCTCCCTCATCATATGTTGAACCTAAAGCATAGCAATATTCAATCATATTATTTAATGGTTGATCAGTATATGAATAAGTACCTGAATCTAGAGATGAAATAAGCTCACCATCTCTGTATATGTCGAATGTTTGCAAATCTCTAGTTTCATAAATGGGATGAGACTCGTTTGACAGATCAGTAGTTAAAGTTCCATCATTTAATGATATAGATACATCTGAATTAATACTATTAAATATAGCCGGTTGTTGGGCTGAGGAAGACAAAGTCTCAATATTACCATAAGCCATTACTTGAGAGGCAACCATATAATCGCCGCCATATCCCAAATAATCACCTGTTTCCCATAAACCATAATAATACGTAAACATGTTATCAGGATAATCAACAGAACCATCAACACCAAAACCCTCATAATCTGTCCAGTTTTCATCGTGACTTGCTATAACATAGAATGAATTGGAGAGACCTGTTACATTGGGGTAAACAGTTGCCCATCCATCCTCAGCTATAGCTTCCTCATCATGCAATAAATTTCCTGGAACACCATTATTATCATCAAAGACCATCACTCTAATAGGACCATGTGTTCCATCAGGCCATGGCCAGTAAGTATCTCCATCACTTAAAACTTTTATCGATGCAGCTAAAACATCAAAATCAACGCCTACATCAAATTTCATTCCATGTGCCAAACCAGACTCATAACTACCAGAAAAATAAAATGCATTTGCAAGGATACCATCATCATATTGCAATGAAAATTCTTCACCTCCTACAGGCTCTTGCCATGTTAAATTTACAAACTGATCTCCTGGTACGGCTCCAATCTGTGATGGAGGGTATACGTTCCAATTAGAGCACGAAGTATTTGATGCGGGAGATTCTCCTATCCCTTCGTAAAAAGCTTTTACATAATAACAATATTCAATGCCAATTTCAGTGTTATAATCTTCATAAATTTCACCGGTTACATATTCTGCAAACAATTCATCGTTTCTGTAAATATTATATGCTGTTTGATCATTTTGAGGCGTTGAATTCCATCCTAAAGTTATAAAACTTCCAGTGCCTTGAGCAGATAAACTTGATGGAGAATTTAACTGAGGAGAAACACACGCTGAATTAGAAAAACCTGAAGACCCCTCATTATAATCAGCAACAATGTTATAGCAAAAATCTTCTAAATACCATAATCCATCTGAAGTATCTATGTAATCAGTTTCTTCAACATAATCAATTAATTCGTTATTTCTATAAATTTCATAGCCTATTAAATCTCTTGAATCAACTAAATAGGTACCTTCAGCAATTTGTTTCGAATTAGCAGCTTGACTACCAGCATTATTCAAACTAAATGAGCCACAATCTTCAATACATTCATTACTTTGATCACCATTAGTTTCTCCTGCGCAATCACATCCATCGCAACTCCAATATGAGCAAGAAAAATTTACTCCGTATTGTGCATTAATACCATCACAAAATCCATCCCCAATCCATGTATCAGCTAAACTTGCCTCAAAACAAATTCCAGAACAGTCAATAAAACCAACTTGTTCATATGCTGTTACGCATTCATCGCCTATACCTATAGCACTAGAAGGAGTATCCCAATCCAAGGTCACTTCAAGGCCATCCTCTGCTGCTGTTAAATTTTGAGGTTCTTCTAAATAAATTTCTAACGTTGTAGCACATACTTGATTTGACAAATCAGATTCACCTGTTATTCCGTATGCAGAAACACTGTAACAATATTCTGTAGATTGAGCTAACCCCTGATCAATATAATTTGTAGTAGTTGAGGTGCTAATAAAACTACCTCCACTGTAAATTCTATAACCAATAATTTCTACAGAATTATCATTTACATCTTCCCATGAAAGATTAATTTCACCAAAAGAACCTACCGCAGATAAATTTTCAATAGGTAAAATCGGAGGAGGTTCCTCACCCAAAACTTCCACATTACCATTTATGACATTATATTCAAATGCACCTCCAAACATATCCGATAAAACTGTATAATTTTCATTTACTGATATCTCAATATTTGAGGTATAAATGCCTGTTGATTGATAACTCAATTCTAAAACGCTGCCATTTCCTGGCTGCATCCCGACTCCAGTTAAATCAAATGCAACAATTATTACTGAGCCGTCAGCCTGCTCATTAAAACTAACATTAAACGCTGCAGTCCTTTCCGTAGGTGATACTTGTGTAAAAAATCCTTGATTAGGGAAATCCAGAATTTGCATTTGGAAACCACCAATTGCATCTTGATTAGAAATATCAACTTGAATACTTGCAACTCCACCTGATTCTATATTGGCATTTGAAAACGATATTTCATCAGAAAACAAATGGAAATTAAAAACGAATAATAATAGTAATAAATTTTTGTTAAATCTTGGCATAATATATTTCCTCAAATCTAGTTTATAAACCTCAAACAATTTAACATCTAAATATTAACTTGTCAAATAAGTAATTATTAACTTGTAAAAAAAGAAATTAATAATATTTTCAAATAATTTTAAAGTTACTCTTATTTTAATTAGATTTAGGCATCTATGGTTAAAAAAATATTACAAATACTATTGTGTTCGGTTATTTACCCGCAATTTGGAGATATCGATATTAGTTATGAATATAATCCAAGAATGATTAAAGATAGTAAGGTCTACATCCTTGAAGATTTCAATCAATTAATTAAAAATTATTTTAATATTTCTACTTTTAGTTCGGAGTATAGCGATTTAAATATTCCTATTAAAATCCATATAATTTATGAAAAAATTCATTTTAATGGAGAAAATGACTTCAATCAAATCTCTTGCCAAATGTTTTTAACAAATCAAACAGATCAATATTATTTCTCAAAAAGTATAAGTTTTCCTTATTATAAAGGTAAAACGATTTATCATAATCCAACATTTTTTGATCCTTTAAGTTCATTTTTTGACTATTATGCATATCTATTTATAGGTGGAGAACTGGATAGCTATGAATTATTCTTAGGTGGTCCCTACTACCAGAAAAGTTTAAATATATGCAACACAGCAATTGATAATGGTCATTCATCAAATTGGAGTGCATTTGAAGATGATATAAAAAATATAAAAAACAATGAAGAGCTAAGAAAAGCTAGATATAATTTTTACTTTTGTCTAGACATGATTAATTCTGAAGAACTAAATATAGAAAATTTAAAAAATAACATGACAATTTTTTTAGATAATATTAAATCAATATATAATAAGTTTGGCTATGATAAAAGCACTCTAAAATTTATTAATGCTTTTCATATTGAAATTGCTGATTTATTTCATCTTTTGAAAATGGAAGAAGGAATAAATTTCCTAGTTAATTTTGATAGTAAGAACAAAACTACATATGAAAGTTATTTAGAATGATACAAAAAAACATAATATACATGTGCCTTAGTATTTTCCTATCACTAGATATATCCT
Source organism: Fidelibacterota bacterium (assembly GCA_002707645.1). Taxonomy (GTDB): domain Bacteria; phylum Fidelibacterota; class Marinisomatia; order SCGC-AAA003-L08; family D37C17. The sequence goes on from PANN01000027.1 coordinate 7,945, forward strand.
ATTGCGATAAAACATCTAATGAAATTCAAGAAGATATTAATAATAAAAATGATGAATTAGATGAAATAAAAGAAGAAATTAATAAATTTGAAAAATTAATCAATGAAAAATCAAAAGAAGAAGAATTAAATATTGATATAATAACTCAAATCAATAAAAAAATAGAACTCACAGAAAAGCTTATCAAAAGACTAACAGATGAAGAAAATAACCTTTCAAAACGAATTTACAAAACAAAAACAAATATCAAGAATCAAGAAGAAGAATTATTCGTACTAAAAAATCAGTTAAATAACAGACTAAGGTATCTTTATAAGTATGGGAAAAGTAATCTATTAGAAGAAATAACACAATCAAGTGATTGGAATAAAAAAATATATAGGAGAAAATACCTAAAAATTTTAAATGACTATGAAAATCAAATTAAAAAAAGAATAAAAAAAAATATTGATGATTTGAAATTAAAAAAAAAGCAATTAGAAAAAGAACAATCAAATAAACAAAAATTAATAAATGAAAAAAACAGAAAATTTGATTCGTTGGAAGATGATAAAAAATTAAAATCTTCTTACTTATTTAAAATAAAAAATCAGAAAGAAAAACTTGAGAAAGATTTAATTTCAAAAAAAAATCTAATTGAAAAGATCGAAAAAATAATTAATAAACTTTATTCTGATAAAAAAGAAACCAGAAAGAGAGAACAAGAACTAGCAAAGATAAGATCAGAAAAAAATAAATCCACATCTGGTAATTTTGCAAAAATGAAAGGCAAGCTAAACTGGCCTGTTAAAGGTCAAATAATTGGAAAATTTGGAGTTTACAAAAATCAAGAACTAAATATATATACCGAAAATTTAGGAATTGATATCCAAACAATTAAAGATGAAAGGGTATATTCTGTTTTAGATGGAGTTATTCTTGCAATAACAAATATTCGTGATTATGGAGATATAATAATCCTTGATCATGGCGCAGGTTATTATACAGTTTATTCTAATTTGAAAAATATAGCAGTTTATGAAGGACAATACATTGATACAAAAACATATCTAGCTGAAGTAGCAGAAGGAGCAAACTCAAACTACAGCAATAAAAACGTATTTAATTTCCAGATATGGCTAAATCAAGAAAAGCTTGACCCTGAAAAATGGATTAAGAAGTGATTTATAATAATCTATTAATTCATAAAAATATTTTTGATGAACTTTCAAATACAATATCAAACAAAAAAATTCAGAATGCTTATATTTTTAATGGTCAAGAAGGTATCGGAAAGGAGGCACATGCTATTGAATTTTTTGCATCTTTAAATTGTAATAATGAGAAAACTTGTACTAATTGTTCTTCTTGTAATAAAATAAAATCTTTACAACATGAATTATTAAATATTGTATTACCTCTACCTAAAAATAAATCTATCAATAAAAAAGATTCAGTGTTGAAAACTCTTGATAGCAAACAACTAGATATACTTGCAAATGAATTGGAAGAAAAAGGAAAAAATCCTTATCATAAAATAAAAATTAAAAATGCAAATACCATTTTAATTAACTCAATAAATGATATAAAAAAAAGTATAAGCTTATCGATTCCAAAAAATAAATTTAGATTACATCTTATTCTGGAGTCTGAAAAACTATGCTATCCAAGACAAGAAGCAGGAAATGCTTTGTTAAAAATATTAGAAGAACCACCTGAGAATAATTTTTTTATTTTAATTACATCAGATATTTCAAAAATTTTAGATACAATAATATCGAGGTGTTCTATTATAAATTTTAGTAACATCGAATATAAAAAACATTATGACTTCCTAATTAAAAATAAAATTGATGACGATATTGCAAAAATTACTCCTAAAATATCATTCGGTAATATTAATCTCTCTTTAGAGTTATCAAAAAACTTCAAAGAAATAATTAATAATTTAGAATCTATGATTCAATCTCTAATCAATTCAGACTTAAATAAATGGGAAAGTACTTTAAATAGATTGAAGTTTAAAAAAAATATTATTGAATCCATTTCTCTGCTTAACATTTTCTTAAATGATGTTTACAAATATAAAAATAGTATCGATAACATCTATTTTTATAACTTAGAAAAATATTTATCAATAGTATCTAAAAATTGCTCACTTAATCTTGAAAAGTTTAATTTAGCTATAGATAGTGTAATTAGTAATATTAATTCAAATGGATATACACCTTTAATGACAACTAGTTTATATATTGATTTAAATAAAATATTAAATAATAGATAATGTCAAAATTTTATATAACAACTCCTCTATACTATGTAAATGATGAACCTCATATAGGTCATGCATACACGACAATTCTTGCGGATGTAATATCTAGAATTAAAAAGAAACAAAATAATGATGTATTTTTTCTAACAGGAACAGATGAACATGGACAAAAAGTACAAGAAGCTGCAGAAAAAAGAAATGTATCACCAAAAGAACATGTGGATGAATATGTTACGAGATTTAAGAATACCTGGAAAAAATTAAATATAGATTATGACTATTTTATAAGAACCACTGATGAAAATCATAAAAATAGAGTAAAAGAAATTTTAAATAATTTGTATAAAACTGGAGAAATTTATTTTGATGAATACGAAGGACTTTACTCAGTTTCAGAAGAGAGATTTATAACCGAGAAAGAGATGGAAGAAGGTAGTTTTAGAGAAATAAAAAAGATTAAAGAAAAAAATTATTTTTTTAAAATGTCAAAATATAAATCAAAGATAATTAAACATATAGAGTCAAATGAAAATTTTATTCTTCCAAAATCAAGAAGGAATGAAATATTAGGATTTTTAAAAAACGACCTGAATGATTTGTGTATTTCTAGACCAAAATCAAGACTTTCTTGGGGTATTGAATTACCTTTTAACAAAGATTATGTAACTTATGTATGGTTTGATGCATTAATTAATTATATAAGTGCGATAGGTTATAATAGAGATCATAAAAAATTTAATTACTATTGGCCAGCTGATTATCATTTAATGGCAAAAGATATACTTACCACGCATTGTGTATACTGGCCAACAATGCTTATGGCCTGTAATATTACACTTCCTAAAACTATTTTTGCTCATGGATGGTGGCTGATGAATGATACTAAAATGTCAAAATCTATTGGGAACGTAATAAAACCATTGGAACTAGCAGATAAATATGGTTCTGACGCACTTAGATATTATTTAATGAGGAATATGGTACTAGGTCAAGACTCCTCATTTACAATAAGCTCATTTAATGAACGATATAATTCTGATTTAGCAAACGATTATGGGAATCTAGTTAACAGAATTTTTATATTGATATCCAAAAATTTTAATAATATGATTCCAACTAAAGGAGAACTTGATTTAATTGATAACCAGCTAATCAACAATGTTGAAAAATCAAGAGACCTTGCACTATCAAACTATAATAAGTTAAAAATTCATGATGGAATTGAAAACTCAATAAGTATTTTTAGATTAATAAATAAATTTTTGGAAGATAAAGCACCATGGAAAACTATAAAAAAAGATAAGATCCTAGCAGGCACAACAATATACTTATCAGCTGAAGCTTTGAGAATTGGAACAATTTTACTATATCCTATTATACCAGAAAAATCAAAATTAATATTAGACTCAATAGAATCTTCCCACAAAGATAAAATTACATTTGGAGAACTAAAAGAAAATTTGACTATAAAAATTATTAAAAATATTTTTCCAAGAATCGAAAACTAAATGGAATTAATAGATACACACTCACATATTTACTATGATAAATATACAGATATTAATGAAGTTCTGGATCGAGCTAGAGATAATAATATATCAAAGATTATTTGTGTTGGCGTTGATATTGAAAGCTCCTACAAATCAATTACTCTCGCTGAAAAGTATGATATGATTTATGCAACTGCTGGTTTTCATCCTCATGAATCAAAAGATGCTAAAAAAAATTATATTAAAGAATTAGAAAATTTGCTCTCACATGAAAAAGTTGTTGCACTAGGTGAAATCGGTCTTGATTTTTTTTATAAACATAGTGATAAAGAGACTCAAATAAATATTTTTGAAGAACAACTTTTATTGGCTAAATCATTGGATATTCCATGTATTATTCATAATAGAGAATCAGATAAAGAATTAATTAATAGTATAAATAAAACAAAAAATAATAATGGTGTTATTCATTGTTTTGCAAGTAATCTTGATCTTGCAAAACAGCTTATCAAATTAGGATTTCACTTATCATTCACAGGATTAATAACATTTGCAAAAGAGTTAAAACATGTAATTAAAAATATACCAATTGAAAAAATAATGATCGAAACAGATTCTCCTTATCTTACTCCAATACCACATAGGGGTAAAAGAAATGAACCATACATGGTGAAATATATCGCAATGAAAATTGCAAAAATTAAAAATATTCCTTTTGAAGAGGTTGCAACTCAAACTACTAAAACAGCAAAAGAGTTTTTTGACATATAAAAATCATATACCGATAAAAAAAAGCTGGGGACAAAACTTTTTAATAGATGATAATACTATAAATAAAATTATAGCAACTATAGATCCTCAGCATAAAGATATAGTTTTAGAAATAGGACCTGGCCATGGTGCATTAACAGATATATTAATTAAATCAAGCGTACTTACTACTGTCGAAATAGACCCTCTACTTTGTGAAAAGTTAAAAAAAAATTACAAAGATTTAGATATAATTAATAAGGATATTCTAAAGTACAAAATTGATAAAAAATTTACTAAAATCGTTGGGAATATTCCTTATAACATTTCAAGTCAAATTATTTTCAAATTTTTAAATCATGAATGGGATTCAATGATATTAATGATTCAAAAAGAATTAGCTAATAGAATAACCAGTAGACATGGCTCTAGAGAATACGGGAGAATTAGCGTTATGGTTCAAAATTTTTGTAAAGTTAATTATATGTTTGATGTATCAAGAAATGTCTTTAATCCAAAACCAAAAGTAGATTCAGTAATTCTTAAATTTAAAAAATTGAAAACAGATATCAATGTCGAAAAATTTTCACTATTTATCAAAGAGGCTTTCAAACAAAGAAGAAAAAAATTAAAGAATAATTTAAAGAATATTTGTGATTATAAATTAATTGAAGAATATGCTGATAAAAGACCAGAACAAATATCTCCAGAAACATATTTAATTCTGTTTAATAAAATTTACTTTTGAACTCTTATTATTATTTATTAAGCTTACAAGCTAATTATTAGTTATAAACTAACTTTTTTAAGGAAGAATATGGCAGTTAAGAAGAAAAAAGAAACCAAAACTAAAGCAGCAACTAAAGATAAAGTAGCACCAAAAGATAAAGTAGCACCAAAAGCTAAAGCAGCAACTAAAGATAAAGTAGCACCAAAAGCTAAAGCAG
>PANN01000020.1 GCA_002707645.1 Fidelibacterota bacterium
AACAATTCTGGAAATCAAAAAAAAGTTTTAGTTGAATTTGTTAGTGCAAACCCCACAGGACCTCTTACAGTAGGTCATGGAAGAGGAGCAATTATTGGAGATGTAGTAAGTAATATTTTAACTTGGAATGGATATAAAGTTGACCGAGAATATTACTATAATAATGCAGGAAGACAAATGAGAATTCTAGGAGAATCTCTTAAAGCCAGATACTATGAATCATTAAACATAGACTATGATTTTCCTGAAACTGGATATAAAGGAGAATATCTAAAAAAAATTGCTTCATCACTTGTGGATGATAAAAAAGATACATTATTAAATAAATCTGATGATTTTTTTAAAAATAATGCCGAGAAATATATTTTTAATCAAATCAAAAAAACATTAGCAAAAATCGGTTTAAAATTTGATAATTATTATAATGAAAATCAATTATATGAAAATAAAAAAATATTTGACGTTGTAGATAAGCTTAAAAATAAAAAGTTAATATATGAAAAAGAAGGTGCTACATGGTTTAAAGCAACGGCAATTGGCTTAGAAGCTGATAGAGTGTTAATCAAAAGTACTGGAGAACCAACTTACCGGCTTCCAGATATTGCTTATCATGCAACAAAATTTGAGAGAGGTTATGACTTATGTGTTGATATTTTTGGTGCAGATCATATGGATGCTTATCCAGATGTACTAGCTGCTATAGAACAACTTGGTTTTAATAAATCTAATGTCAAAGTTATTATTCATCAATTCATATCAATATTAGAAGACAACGAAATTGTAAAAATGTCAACTCGTAAGGGTAATTTCATAACTTTAGAAAAATTAATCGATGAAGTTGGAATAGATGTAGTTAGATATTTTTTTATAATGAGAAGTATAAACTCACATTTAAATTTTGACCTTAAACTTGCAAAAGAAAAATCAGAAAAAAATCCTATTTTTTATATTCAGTATGCACATGCAAGAATTTGTACAATTCTTGACAAACACGATAATGTTAAAGAACCGAGTCTCTCACTTTTAAAGCATGAACAAGAAATTAAGCTTATCTATCTATTAATAGAATTTGAAGAATTAATTTTAAAACTTAGTAAAAATTTAGAGCCTCAAATTTTAACAAATTATTTATTTGATTTAGCTACAAAATTTCATAAATATTATGCTACATGCCGAATCGTAAACAAAAGTGAAGATGAGCTCACTCAATCAAGATTATATCTTATAAATGCCATTAGAATAACTTTATCTAATGGACTCAATATCCTAGGAATTTCAAACCCAGAAAGGATGTAAAAATAATGGAGAACATTAATATTCCATTTATCGTATTAACTTTTTCATCTTTATTTACTTTAATTAATCCTATTGGAATTACTCCCATTCTTTTATCTATGACAGAAAATCATAATGATTTAGAATATAAAACAATTATTAAAAAAGGAATATTTACCGCTTATATAATACTTACAATATTTACTCTTATGGGTGATTTAATATTTAAGTTTTATGGAATTACACTTTATGCTTTTATGATTGCTGGTGGAATACTATTTCTTAGAAATAGTTTCGATATGATAGACTCAAAAATTTCAAGAGAAGCTTCAACACCTTTGGAAACGAAAGAAGCAATTAAAAAAGAAGATATTAGTATAACCCCTATTGGTATCCCACTTATAGCAGGCCCAGGAGCAGTTACATCTGTTATGATATTATCATCACAAACTAATACATTTATTGATAAATGCATTGTGCACATAAATATTATGATAACTCTTATGCTCACATATTTCATTCTTTTACTTGGAAAAAAAATATCTAAAAAAATTGGAGCAACAGGGATAAGGATAATACAGAGAATAATGGGATTGATTTTATTAGTGATATCCATACAATTTATTATTAATGGGATACTCTTATTAATAGATACTCAAATAAAACAATAGTGACTCTGGCAGGGATCGAACCTGCGACCATCACCTTAAAAGGGTGCTGCTCTACCTACTGAGCTACAGAGTCACAAATAAAATCAATAAAACAATAACTATAATAATCAAATAACAAACTGTACAAGACCTAAATTTAGAAACTATTTTTATACTAAAAAAATAAAATTATACGAAGTAAATTATTTTATGGTTAATTTTTGTGCTTAGTTTTTTGAAATAATTTGATTGGGGGCGATTGGCTTCGACGGGTAACGAAGAGCTTATAATTGCATGTGGAGCATAACTCTATAAACTCCTTAAACTTTAGAGTAAATTGTAAATAGCGATTATAGCTATACTGCTGTTGCTTAATTAAGTTTAACAGCCATCTCATAGTTATTTGTATGCGATAACTTTACGAGGTGTCACTTAGCATGCTATGTTAAGTCTCTGCCTGATGATTCTTAAATGAAAATTCTTTTACTTCGGTAAATATTCAGGATAGTTTTATTTTATTGTGACTTTTCAAGAAAATAAGATGAATTCAAAAAAGAGTCTAAACATGTAGATATTATTTGATATTCTTATTCGGACCGCGGTTCGATTCCGCGCGCCTCCACAAAATTATTTAGAAATATTACTTGAAAAAATTTTGAAAGTTAGACAGTAAGATATTATACCTATAATAATCAATCCATACAGATAATAAGGCCAGTCTGAAAATAGCAATGCAAGATTTGTTCCCGGAGGTCTGCTCATCGTAAACCAATAGTTTGAGCCATACTCTATATTAAACCAGACAGCAAAGCTGAATATAAAAAGATTTAGCAAAATACTCTTTAAAAAATGTGACTTTGTAATGACTAATCTCATTTTGAAAGCTATTAGAGTAAATAAGAGAAGATTAAAGTGAGATAAATGTAAATGAATATTTTCTATTAATAAGGAATCTGGTGGTAAATTGGAATTTGTAAAACCTGTAACACCCCCTCCTAGTCCATTTAAGACTATCCAAGGGTAAAGCATCTTAATCTTAAATATCAGTGATAAAAATAAAAATAATTCTGTTATGTAACATAAATGTAAGGGAAGATGAACCCTGTAATTAAAGTCTCCAAAATATAAAAGATATCCATAAAAAGTAACAAAATTAAAAATTAATAAAACTTTAATAATAGATATCATTTTATCAATATTTTTAATATTAAAATATAAATATATCAGATAAACAGTTAAAATTCCTGATATAAAAAAATGATTGTAATTAAAATAGTTGTTTAAAAAGCTTATCATTTTTTTAAATTATTTTTTTGTTTATTTCTATTCCAGATTTCATCTAATTCATCTAATGTAAGCTTTTCAATATCTACTTCTTTTTCAATCTCTTTAAATCTTTTTATAAATTTAATGGTTGATTTCTTCAAAGATGATTCTGGTTCAATATCTAAATGTCGACTTAAATTGACCAATGAAAATAAAACATCACCCAACTCCTCATCGATTCCATCATTTTTTATTATTGCCTCCTTCAATTCTAAAATTTCTTCATCAACTTTATCTAGAACTTTTTTATTATTATCCCAATCAAAACCAACACTAGCTGCTTTTTCTTGAATTCTTCTTGATTGCAATAATGCAGGCAACGATTTAGGTACACCATCTAAAACACTATCTCTTTTTTTCTCTTTTTTCTTTGTTTTTTCCCAGCTTTCTTTTTTATGGTTTTTATCTTTTGAAAAAATATGCAAATGTCTATTTACTAATTTTCTATTTATACCATCTAACACATCATCAATAAAAAATTTATTTTTATCCGATGCTAAATCAACTTGAAAAATTACATGAAGCATTAAATCTCCAAGTTCTTCTTTCAATGCATCGTAATCATTGTCTTCTATAGATTCAATAACCTCATGAGTTTCTTCTAACAAGTAAGGGATAAGTGATTTATGTGTTTGTTCTCTGTCCCAATCACAACCACCTGGGGCTCTTAGCTTTTTAACTATTTTAATAAGTTCATTAAACTTCTCCATCGCTAAATAACTTTAACTTTTTCAATTCTATTTTGTTCAATTGATATAACCTTAAAAACAAAATTGCCAAATTTTGCCTCTTGGTTAACTTTTGGAATATCACCAATTGAATCTAGAATGAAACCTGCTAATGTATCATAATCTCTATCATCTGGGAAATTAATATTAAAATATTCTTCAACATCGTATATATTAATAGATCCATCTACTATTTTACTTCCATCGTCTTGATCTATTATTTCAAACTCTTCTTTGTCATAAGGATCTCTAAATTCACCCATAACCTCTTCAACTATATCCTCTAACGTTAGTAAACCGGATGTGCCGCCCCATTCATCGACAACAACGGCGATGCTTGTTTTCTTTATTTTAAATTCCTGCAAAACTTCATCAATAGGTTTTGTCTCTGGTATAAAATAAGGAGATCTAGTTAATTTAAGTAAATCTATACTTGGTCTAGAACCAATGAGATATGGTATAATATCTTTTGCATATAAAATACCTTTAATATTATCAATTGTGTCTTTGAATACAGGTAATTTTGAAAATTTATTTTTCATTATTAAATCCATAGCATCATCTAAACTAGATGATGAATCTAAAGCTGATATATCCACCCTAGGTGTTTGAATCTCTTTTACTAATTTATTTTTAAATTCAAAAACAGATTGAATCATATCTGATTCTTCATGATCTAGCATACCCTCTTCCTCGCCTACCTCTGCAAGCATAATAAGTTCTTCTTCAGAATCAAAAGCTTGCTCTTTTTTAATAGGAAGAATTTCCATTAAGAGATCTGTTAACTTGTGGAAAATAAATGCAATTGGATATATAATCTTTAAAATTATATTTAATATCTTAGCTGAAGAATTTGCTAAGCTTTCAGATTTTGCTATAGCATAAGTTTTTGGAATTACTTCACCAAATATTAGAATAATTAAAGTTATAATTGATACTTGAATAAGCAAAAGATTAGATATGCTCAGATTTGAATGAGGGGACACATAATTTAACGTATAGGCAGCTGATAATGAGCCTATTGCTATGTTAACAATAGTATTACCCGTTAATAAATTAGATAATAGCTTCTTAGGGTTTTTTAATAAATCTTTTACTATCTTATTTTTTTTACTTGTAGGTTTTAAATGGAATAGCGCAGTTTCTAAACTTGAAAAAAATGCTGAAAAAATTAATAAAATTATAATTACGTATATCATATATTTGAAATTAATGAAATATTTGATAATAATAAATATTTTTCTTCTAATAATGTCATATTATTTTTTTGTTTTTTAGTTTTATCATCATAACCTAGTAGATGCAATATTCCGTGAATAAAAATTCTTGAGAACTCATCATTAAATGTTTTTGAAAATAATTGTGAATTCTCTAACACATCATCAATACTTATATAAACTTCACCATCAATATTTTTATTATCACCTAGATTAAATGCCATTACATCTGTAAAAACATCCATCTTTAAATATTTTTTTTTAAGGGAGTTAAGAAATTTTCTATCTGTTAGAATTAAATTAATATCAGCGCTAAGACAACCTTCATTTTTTACTACTTTTTTACATAAATTTTTTATGGCGTTTTTGTTTAATGTTAATTTTTTATTAAAGTCATTATGGATATTTATTGATATCACGTATTTGAAAAACTTTTTAATATCTCTCTAGCAATAATCATCCTCTGAACCTCGCTCGTACCTTCACCAATTTCTAAAATTTTAGCATCTCTAAAGAAACGCTCAACATGATAGTCTTCAATATATCCATATCCACCATGAACTTGGATGGCTTCTGTTGTAATCTTCATGGCAGCTTCACTTGAAAATAATTTTGCTATAGCAGCATCTTTTATAACATCTTTATTATTATCATAAAGCCATGCAGCATGATAAATTAATTGCCTAGAAGCCGCTATTTGAGTTGCCATATCTGCAAGCTTGAAACTAATCCCTTGAAATGAACTTATTTTTTTACCAAAGGCTGTTCTTTCTTGAGAATATTTTAAAGCTAATTCATATGCTCCTGAAGCTGTTCCAAGTGCTAATGCAGAAATAGTTATTCTTCCAATCGTCAAAGTCTTTAAAAATTGTTTGAATCCAGTACCGACGTTGCCCAATATATTTTCTTTGGGAATACGCATTTGATCAAAATATACTGAACGAGTATCGGATGCTTTCCAACCCATCTTTTTTTCAGGTTCGCTTAGACTTAATCCCTTAGTTCCAGCATCAACAAACAGAGCCCCAATTCCTTTATCTTCACCATTTTCAATAATTCTACTTGTAAATATGATGCATCCAGCATATCCAGCATTTGTACAAAATATTTTTTGACCATTAACAACAAATTCATCGCCATCTAACGTTGCTGTTGTTTGAGTATTGCCAGCATCACTCCCAGCATTAGGCTCTGTTAAACCAAATGAACCAATCATTTCTCCTGTCGCTAATTTAGATAAATATTTTTTCTTCTGCTCATCTGTTCCAAAATAACTAAATGGACCCGTTCCCAAACTTGTATGAGCCATTAAAGTAGCTGCTGTTGAAACACATACTTTTGCTAATTCTTCTATTGTAATAATGAGTGAAAGCAAGTCCATTCCACCACCACCATATTTCGGGTCCCAAGGAATACCCATTAAGCCAAGTTCGGATAATTTTTTAATTGATTCTGATGGAAAAGTTCCATTAGTATCTATATCTATTGCTAATGGAGCAAGCTCATTTTGTGCAAACTCACGTATAGTTTTTCTTAAAAGAATATGTTCATCATTATAATATATTGAGTTATCATCTACCATTTTATTACCACTGACCCCCACTGAAATCCAGCACCAAAAGATGCTAAGACTACAATATCGCCCTTCTTAATTTTATTTTGTTCAAGTGCTTCAGTTAGTGCTATTCCAATTGATGCAGCAGTTGTATTTCCATAATTATGAACGTTTGAAAATACTTTATCTTCACTAACTCCTAATTGTTTTTGAACGGTTTGAGTTATTCTATAATTTGCTTGATGAGGGATAACCATATCTACCTCATCTATTGTGAGATTGTTATTTTCGAGTCCCTCTAAAATAACTTCTTTAAATCTTCTAACAGCATGCTTAAATACTTCTCTTCCATTCATATGAATATGGTGTTGTCTTTTTTTAATATTATCTTCATTTATTATATCTTTATATTTTGAACTAGGGTGCGAACTTGAAAGTACATCTATAAATTGTCCATCTGAATGTAAGTGAGCAGATAAAATTCCCTTATCACCATCTGTGGAGGTTAATAAACATGCAGCAGCACCATCACCGAATAAAACAGCTGTGCCTCTACCATCATTATCAAAATCTAACTGAGTGGTTTGTACTTCTGCTCCTATTACTAAAATTTTACTGTAAGTTTCTGTTTTAATGAATTTATCAGCAACAGATAAAGCATAAGTAAAACCAGAGCAACCTTGCCTAATATCTAGAACACCTATATTATCTAATCCCATTTTTTCTTGAAAAAGAGCACCTGAACCTGGAACATAGTAATCTGGTGTTGATGTTGCAAACACAACAAAGTCTACTTCATTTTTATCCATTCCAATTTTTTCAAAAAGTTTATTTGAAGCTAAAACAGCCAGGTCAGCTGGTCCCATATTTGTATCACCAGTTGAATGCCTTTTCTCTATACCAGTACGTGTTTTAATCCACTCGTCTGATGTATCCATCATAGTTGACAAATCATCATTTGTTAGAATTTTTTCTGGAACGTAAAATGCTATATCTTTAATAAATGAGTTTTTCATAATTTATATTTATTAATATTTTGAGATTAACCTATAAGCCGAATTCTGTTACTTACAAAAGTAAGTAGATAACTATTCATCTGGATTAAACTTCGCAATTTAATTCTAGCGATCTACCCATCATTAAGTGCGGACAACACATGATTTCTTGATCTTGCTCCAAATGGGGTTTACATAGCAAATAATTTTTCAATTATTTCTGGGGGTCTCTTACACCTCCGTTTCACCCTTACCATAAATGGCGGTATACTTTCTGTTGCACTTTCCAACTAAAAAATAGTTCCTCTTATTATGAGGCATCTTGTCCTGTGGAGTTCGGACTTTCCTCTCTTTAAAAAAAGAGCAGTTATCCAGTTAATCTCAAAAAACTAATTATTGACTATCTTTATCAAAATATAGATAAATAGAACAACTTGGACAAGTAATCAATTTGCCATTTTTTGTATCCTGTAATGATTGTGCTGGTAAACTATTAAAACAAGATCCGCATGAACCATTGTAAACAGCTGCAACCAAACTTTCGTTATCTTCTTTATATTTATCTAAAAATAAACTGTCACCAATTTCAGACATTACTTTCTTTTTATCTTTTTCAAGTAATTTTTCTTCAATACTAAATTCAACGCTTTTTTCTTTTAGTTCACTTTCATTTTGATTTATTTTTTCACTTAATAAATCAATTTCTTTATTAACTTCTTCATTTGAAGTACTTAAGTTATCTAGTGAGCTATTTATATTATCAACTTTAGATTGCAATTCATTATTTTCTTTTTTTAAATGATCGATTTCTAAAAGCAAAGCATCATATTCCTTATTATTTTTAACCTTATCCATCATCTTATTATGCTTATCAAGATTACTATTAAAATCTTCTATACTTAATGTGCAAGCTGATTTATCTTTATTTAATAATTTGATTTCTTCCTCGGAATCATGAATTTTATTCTTTAGTTCATCTACTTTTTCTATTTGGTTATTAATAATATCAGGGAGGCCACCCTTTTCATCGTGAATCTCTTGAAGTCTTGTGTCTATTTTATGAAGATTAATTATCTTCTTAACATCTAAATTCATTATATCCTTTATTATTTAGTTTGTTAATTTATATCATTAGAAGGGATTAAAACAAGATAACTAAGTCAATAATTGGAAGATTTTAATTGTTATTGTAAATTACAATCATGAATATCAACCCATTAGACATAATAATAATTTTTATATTAGTAGGATTTGCAGTATCAGGTGCCTACTCCAAACTTATTCTAAGTTCTAAATCGACCATTAGTTTAATTGGAAGTATATTTATATCCAAAATTGTCCTTCAAAATCTTGAAAAGCAATTTTTTGTTTTCTTTCAGCAAAGTGAGTTATTAAATCTATTTTTATTCATGGTTCTTATTGTTCTATTTTCCTTACTTATTGGACTTATTACAAATATTTTTATTCTTCAACTTGAAGATCCAGAATTAAAAGTAATTGCAGATATGATATTAGGAGGGTTGGTAGGTCTTGTTAAAGGTTTAGTAAGTATCTCTTTATTTATTTTTATTTTTGATTCAACTCCTCTAACTACTGAAATGAAAAATAAAATAAGTTCTAAAGTTGAAAATGAATCATTTTTCTTTAAGCCATGTAATAATCTTAAAGAAATGATATTTGATTAATTTTTTTTAAATAGATTAAAAGTATAATTTGCAATTGTACATCCAATTAATTGTCCACTTAAAAAATACAATAGTGACTCTGGAGCAATACCTGTAAATGTATTGGTAAAAATTCTAGAAATTGTTACAGCTGGATTTGCAAAAGATGTTGATGATGTAAACCAATAACCAGCAGTAATAAACAAAGCAACACCAATAGCTACTGATTTCTCATCATTTTCTCTTATTAATAAAATTGTTAGAACAAGACCAAATGTTGCAATAATTTCACTTACTAATAAGGGAAATTCACCTCTTATATTTGAAGATACTTGGAATAAATCTATTTGGAATATATAATGTATGGAAATTACTGCGATCAGACCTGACAGAACCTGTATAATTATGTAATTTAAAAGGTCTTTTTTATTTAGTTCTCTCCTTAAATAAAATACTAAAGATACCGCTGGGTTAAAATGAGCTCCGGATATTGAGCCAAACATTTTTATAAGAACAAATAAAATTGCTCCTGTTGCTATAGTATTTCCTAAAAGTGCAACAGCATTATTACCATTTGCTAAATTTTCTGCCATTATCCCTGAACCGACCACAACAGCAACTAGAAAAAAAGTACCTAAACTCTCAGCTAAGTATTTCATTTTTTACCTTTATAATTTATCTTTTAATAATTGAATGTTATTATAAATAATATCTCTTACTTTAGAATATTTTAGTCCGACCTCTTCAAAACTACCTATAAAATTTGCAGGATCTGAGATATTCCAATGAATATGTTCTCCTGATGTGATAACTGGACATTTATCCCTAGCATCACCACACAATGTAATAACCAAGTCAAAATTATTTAACATATCCGAATCTATTTTTTTTGATTGATTATTAGAAATATCAATACCTATTTCTTCCATAGATTTTATTGCATTAGGATTTACAGGTTCAGGTATAGTTCCAGCACTAGAAATCAAATACTCTTTCAAATATTTACTAGCAATTCCTTCTGCCATTTGAGATCGACATGAATTGCCTGTACACAAAAATAAAATAGATTTTTTACTCAGGGTAGCCAATTCTTTCAAAAGGATTGACAATACTAGATACAAGATTTCTTGAATGAGCAGAAATTCGCTTTAAATATCTTACATATAAGCATAATGAACCTGCAATATCTGATGATAATTCATCATTTTTTCCAGAAATAATATCATTTACAATTTCACTGCTTTGAGCTGAAATATCTGTTTTATAATCTTCCATCAATTTTCTTGCTAATTCAATATCCTGTGATTTGAATGCATCGATAGTACTATTAAGATATTCTCTTGATGAATTTTCCATATTCGTTACAGCTTCTTCATTAGTTCCACATAATAATTTTTTGGGATGTTGAACAGCCATATCATAAATATTTTTTGTATAATCACCAATTCTTTCAATATCAATAACAACACTAACAAGAATCAACCCAGAACCTAAATCTTGTTGACCACTAACAGCTAGATGTGTCATTACTTTCCTTCTAACATCTCTTTCAAATTCATTTATTTTTTTATCCATAGCATAAATATCTATAGGAATTTCAGCATTATCAGAATGTCTCAAAGATTTAACTGACTCATTAAACATTTCTCTAACAATTTCTAACATTTCATGACATTCTGTTAGTGCTTGTTCATATAAACTATCGGTTTTAAATAATTCAAATATTTGTTTAAACATAATTCATCTCCCTAAGAATATAATTAAAAAAGGTATTAAAAAGAAAACAACTAATAAATAAGTAATTGGAATAAACTTATTCCGTATTGCCAAGTCTGAAAATTTTTCTGATAGATATATAGGTATATCTCTTAAGTAAGGATTTAAATAGACCAATAGAATTCCAAATATATTAAAAAACAAGTGAGCAAATGATGCAACCATCGCCGTTGCATTTAGTGTAAGAGAAGCTAATAATGCTGTGACAGTTGTACCAATATTAGCACCCAGTGTAAATGGATAAATCTGTCTTAAACTTAAAACCCCTGCTCCTGCTAAAGGCACTATAGTTGAGGTTGTTATGGATGAACTTTGTACGGATATCGTTAATAACATTCCAAATATCATTGCCCTTATTGCTGTTTTAAATATATAAGTATCAAAAAATGCTTCTACTTTTTCTAAGACTAAGCTCCTTAACAATTTAACAATTGTGTATAACATAAGGAATGTTATAAGAACACTTATAACAATAAATAGAATATCATTATCAAAAGAAAAATGTTGTACTTTTTTGAACCCCATTTAACAGCAGCTTTAATAGGACTTTTAAATACTTCATCTGCACTAATTGTACCAAACAATAATACTCCTAACCAAGAAGCTGTTTTTTCTATTATTCCAAAGAAGTATTCTAGTGGAAACAATACAATAACAGCTAAAAGATTAAAAAAATCGTGGATAGTTGCAGCTTGGAATGCTCTTTTAAACTCATTTCCTCTTTGAATGTGACCAATTGAAACTAATGTATTTGTTACAGTAGTACCAATATTTGCTCCCATAATCATTGGAACAGCTCCTGATAAGGTAACGGTACCAGAGCCAACCATAGCTACAATTAATGAAGTTGTTGTTGAAGAACTCTGGAATAATGTGGTTGCTAAGATTCCTATGAATAATGCAATAAATGGATTTCCAGTGGTAGATATAACTTCTTTTGCAAAATCTCCACCTAATAACTTAATTCCACTTGACAAGCCATTAATCCCTACCAAAAACAAATATAGGGCTAAGAAAACACCAAGTACTTTAAGTATATTTTTAATGCTATCTTTCATATCTATAATTTAAAACATTTAGCTTACTTTATATTTAATATTTAAACATACATGTTAATCTGTATGTATTTGTATCATCTAAATAAACATTTGGTGCAACCATTAATCCTTTTGTTACATTCCAAACTCCTCCAACTATAGTTAAATCAGCTGCATCAACATCATCATCAACATTTAAATCATTTAGATCATGCCTAACAAATACATCCCAATCTTCATTAATGTCGTAGTTAGCATAAATGGATGTAGCTTCCTCTGTTATATCAGTTGCTTCAACTTCAAACTGATTATATTCCAGACCTAATCTTAATCCATTAGATGCCCAGCCACCAAATAAACCAACTAAATTACTAACAGTACCATCTGATTGAGGATTATTATTTATAACCAGACCTAGATTCATGCCATCATTTTTATCAAGTCTTGAATCTCCGTAAAGTACACTCAGATATAAAGATTGTTTCCCATCTTCATCACTTTTCTTAAATCCTTCACCATTTAATAATTGAACATTGGTTTTAACGTTGCCAAAGATTTTAGAATAACCTACCCCAAAATCTGCGGTATTAGTCATCCCATATTTATCAACAACTGATTTTTCAATAAATCTATAACCCCAGTTTTTTTCTTGAACACCATATGAATTTGTTCCAATCAAACCAAATGAAAGCTTATCACCATTTTCACATTTATAGTCTACATA
>PANN01000021.1 GCA_002707645.1 Fidelibacterota bacterium
CATCAAATAATTTAGCTAAATTTATGAGTGCATACATGAATGATGGAGTTTATAATGGTGTAAGAATTTTAAATTCTGATACAATTGAATTAATGAAGACAATTCATAACCCAATCTCAAATTCAATGCAAGGTTTGATGTGGTATTATAAAAATTCAAACGGTAGAGAATTATTTGGACATAATGGGAGTGATACGGGAAGTTCTACAGAAATGTTCATATCATTTTCAGAAAATATAGGTGTAGTATTATTGACAAATTCAAATAATTATGATGCTATGATTCAAATAGAAAATAACTTATTTGATTTTGCTGAAGAAACTAATTTTATGTTAATAGGAGATATTAATAATGATGGAATTATTAATATTTTAGATATTATTCAAATGGTAAATTTAATTTTAGTTAATGAATACAGTAATAGTGCTGATATCAATGATGATGGAATTGTTAATATTTTAGATGTAGTCCAAATTGTAACTATAATTTTAAGTTGATAATATTTTTTATGTAAATTAATTTAAATTATTTTCTAGAGAATTAAATTAGAAAGCTTCTTTTATAGAGGCTTTTTTATTTTTAGTTTATTTTATGAGAAATATCATAATATTAATATTTTTTGTTATAACAAATGCACAAATATGGGAAAGTTCTTTTTCTGCTGGTAGTTATGATTATAATAATAATTTTATGGGTGGTTCTGAAGTTCTTCAATTAGTATCTCATAAAAATAGATTATTTGCATCTGTAAGTTATTGGCAGGACGAATCAAATATTTGGTATGGTGGGAGTAATTCTAATATCGGCTGGTCTCAAATCATATGTTTAGATAATCCGAATGGAGATTGGTTTGTTGATTTAGATTTAGATTCTTATCATCTTAGGCCTGAAATTTTAAAAGAGGTAATATTTACTAAAAGTAATGATGGATCTTTATTAGACTCTCCTGATACTTTACTAGTTGTAGGAGCATTCTCATCAAACTATTTTTTTGGTCCAGTCACTGTAAGTGCTTTTGTAAGAAACGATGAAAATGATTGGAATCAAACTGTTATTCATCAAGGTGATTTGCCTTCAACAGATGAAAGTTACTCAATAAGGGATATGGAATTGTACACCGATAGTGTCACTGGAGCTGAGCATTTGCTTATATCAGTTGGAACAAAAGGTATCTTTTCAGGAAAATATAATCCTAATATTGAAGGAAAAATTGAATGGGACTTAGAACCTGAAATTAGTTCATTAAATATGCGTCCATTAGGTATTGCTACTGCAAATAATGCTCTATATTTTTCTACAGGTAATAAAATTTATGTAAGAAATGATGGAATTAATCCTAGCTATTCTGTAGCTCATGACTTTAGTGATTTAAGTTCAAACGTCAATTCTGCTGTTGGAGGAATTAGAGGTTTAACAGTAATTAATAATCAAGATTATGATTCTTTAATTTTAATGTGGTGTCCTGATAGTCAATCTAAGGGTTTAATTTTTCGTTTAGACCCTAATCCAAACAACGAATTTAATAGAGTTTATGAGACTAAAATTTCCCTGCTTGTTGAGGATTATTTGCCAGGTGTAACTGTAAATTATTTGTTGGGTGCATATAATGAGTTTTTTAAAGTATTTAATTATGAAGATAATCAATATTATCATATAGTTGGTTTTGAATCAGCAATTCAAGGAAGTGATTATCCTTCTTGGAATGGTTACTATAGTGGTGCTCTTTTTGCTATTAGAAACAATAATGGTGAATATGTATTAGAAGAAATTAACGATGCTATTACATTTAATGATACCCCATTAGTTTCAACTAGGTGTTATGTTGAATCACCATTTAATAATGAAAATGCTATTTACTTTGGAGGTTTTGATCCAAATGGATTTATATCAACCAATAAAGCATGGATTTATAAACAAGTAAATATTTTAAATGGAGATATCAATTACGATGGAATTGTTAATGTTATAGATGTAGTTCAAATGATAAACTTAGTCCTTTCAAGCGAATATGAACAGAATAGTGATCTTAATTCAGATGGTATAGTTAATGTGCTAGATATCGTTCAGCTTGTGAATATAATATTATCCTAACTCAATTTTTTTCCCTTAATTATTATAAATTAAACTTATAGGCATTTTAATTTGTGAACATTTGTCATAGTTAGTCGCACTGTTTTTTTTATTAATATTTGATATGAATAAAATTATAGTGTGTTTATTATTTATGATTACCAATTTAGATAGTGCTATAAATGTGCTAGATATAATAGAAATAGTAAACATAATTTTTAATTAATCTCCCCTAATAAGGTATTAGAATACCGCAATTCTAGTACTATAGCTCGTATTTTGATAAGAAAGCCTCTTTATAGAGGCTTTTTTATTATGTAGATTAAGATATGATATTTAAATCCATAATATTATTTTCACTTTAACATGAAACTTTACTTTAAAAAAATCTTAATTAGATTTTCAATTACAATTATTTGTTTTTCTTCTATATTTTCTCAGTGTATCGGTGATTTAAATGATGATTATTCCGTTAATATCCAAGATGTAATAATTATAGTTAACACCATTTTAAATAATGATGAAGTGAACTATGAAATTGCTGATATTAATAATGATCAAAATGTTAATATTCAAGATGTAATTGGTATTATAAATATTATTTTATTTGAAGACAACCCATGTACATCTCAAATAAATATCACGTACAATATACATGAAAGCTTACCTGAAGATTGGATTATAGAATTTTATATCATTATTGATAATCTAATAAGTATAATTCCGGCCAATCAAAATAATTTTAATGATTTAAATGTTTATGCATGGAATAGTAGTGTACAAGATCCTTATTTAGGAATTGAAGGAGGAACTTATATTGGTGGAGGGGACGAGGGCTTTATTATGGTACTTGAAATTAATGAAATGGAATTTGAATGGAATCATATGCACAGATTATCTGTTATAGCTCACGAATATTTTCATGTTTATCAATTAAGCATTAATGAACCGATGAATGAACCAAATGGTCAGTATAATCCAAACGGATTTAGTATTAAGTGGTTAATAGAAGGTACAGCAACTTCATTTGAATCTCTATATGTGCAAGATTACTACAATTATAATTATTTTAACAATGATTTAGTCCATACAGAACTAAGTTCTTTAATTCATACTGATCCTAGCGTTTTTGAAAGTTATAGTAGCAATAATATAGATAATAATTATACTTCTTCTGTCTTTATGATCCTTGTTTTAGTAAAAGAACTTATAAATCAAGGATATACTGAATATGAAGCATTTAGAATGATTTTTAAAGAGTTTATGCAAACAGGAGCAAAAAATTCTGATTGGGAAATATACTTCTTGGATATGTTTGGATTTTCTGTTGACGATTTTTATAATGTACTCCAATCTTATCCTCTTAATTTAGAGGGAGTTTTCCCAAGTTCATTATTATCAATAGAAGAAATTTTTAATTAATAATTAAGTAAAAATAGGAGAAAAATGAAGAGTATAATACTTACAAAATATGGGGCACCAGAAGTGCTTGAAGTAAAAAATCTAAATGATATTAGCCCGCTTGATAATCAAGTAAGAATAAAAGTTCATTATGCTGGAATTAATTTTGCAGAAATAATGGCTCGAATGAAATTATATCCGGGTGGCCCAAAACCTGGCTCAATATTGGGTGGTGAAGTAAGCGGTATAATAGATAAAATTGGTAAAGATGTTAAAGATTTTAAGATTGGAGATAAAGTTATGGGACTTACACTTAGTGGTAGTTATAGCTCTCAGGCATGTATAAATGAAGAATCTATTATTCCATTGCCGAACAATTTTACGCTTGAAGAAGCCGCAGCATTTCCTGTTACTTATATAACGGCTTATATGATGATGTTTGATTTAGGTAATCTTCAAGAAGGAGATACTTTTTTAATTCATGGGGCAGGGGGTGGTGTAGGAACAGCTGCAATCCAATTAGCTAAAACAAAAAACATTAAAGTAATTGGAACCTCTTCAGCTTGGAAACATGAGGAATTAATAAAAATGGGTGTTGATAAATGTATTGACTACAATAAAGCTAATACTGAAGAAGAAATTATGAGTTTTACAAATGGCAAAGGTGTCGATCTTATTATTGATCCTATTGGTGCAGAAAATTGGAAAGTAAGTTATAGAGTTTTAGCAAAGATGGGTAAATTAATTATTTATGGTGATCAAAACCTTGTCAAAGGTGATAAATTAAAACCTCTAGTTGCAATGAAAGAAATGTATTCAATGCCAAAGTATAAACCAATGGATTTGATGGCTAATAATAAAGCAGTAATGGGTTACCATCTAGGTAGATTTAATGGTCACGAGTGGAAAGTTAAAAGGTCTATTAATAATTTAATTAAGTTAGTTAATAAAAATGATTTGCATCCAATTATTGATAGTAAGTTTTCATTTGAAGATTCTCCAAAAGCACATAGACATATACAAAATAGAAAAAATTTTGGTAAGGTATTACTAGATTTTACTATCCTAGAGAATAAATAAATATGAACAGAACGTTGATACTTTATCCTGCTATTTCAATGATTATTTTAACGTTGTTTTTATACGTTAAAAACTTTTTAGATAACAGAAAAGCTATTAGAAGTGGGGCTATAAAAATTAGTTATTTAAAAAACTATAAAGGCGATGTTCCAGATTATGTTACTATATCAAGGCAAACACTAAAAAATCAATTTGAATTACCCATATTTTTCTATTTATTAATTTTGATGACTTTAATCTTTGATAAAGTAGCTTTAGTAGACATTATACTTTCTTGGGTTTTTGTTATTTCAAGATACATTCATTGCTATATAAGATTGGGTTACCATAATATTATACATAGAGCTTATATCTTTGAAATAGGAATGCTTACTCTAGTAATTTGGTGGATTTTTTTTGTATATAATATTTTATAAAAAAATATTTAGATATAAATTATGGCAATGAAAAAAATCATTAATATTGCTCCCGAAGGATATCGCATAATACTCTATACTCTTGCTATTTGGTTTTCAACGTATATATTCTCAGTTTTAAGTAATTATTCATGGCTTGAGTTATTAAGCATATATATGTTTTATTTACTACTAATGGTATGTTATTTTTTTAGAGATCCAATTAGAAGTATCTCTGGTGGTGATTCTAGTTTTTTATCTCCTGCAGATGGAAGAATCATTTCAATAGAAGATTACAATGATATTCACATTGGTAAATCAACTAAAATAGCAATATTTTTATCTGTTTTAAATGTGCATAGACAATGGACTCCCTTAAGTGGCAAAGTGATTAATACTTTATATAACCCTGGTAAGTTTTTTGGTGCATTTAAAAACAAAGCATCTGATAAAAATGAACAAACTTCAATATTGTTTCAAGATTATAAAAAAAATACCTTTAAAATAAAGCAGATAGCAGGTTTTGTTGCCAGGCGTATAGTGAATCATATGAATGAAGATTTAAAGGTTAATCAAGGAGATAAATTAGGTTTTATCAAATTTGGTTCAAGAGTAGAAATAATTGTACCTAAAAATTTTGATATTAAAGTTAAAAAAGGAATGAAAGTTAAGGGATGTAGAACAGTTATTGGGAATTTTAATAATGAAGTATAATCAAAATGTTATAATTAAAAATTATGATTTCAATAAAGTAAAAGAATCATTTCATAATATTGAAATAGTAAAATTTCTTACACGTTTTCAACCTGTAAAAATAATTCGTTGGTCTGGTATTACTAATGGTGAAAAAGCACATTTTAAATTGTGGTTATTAGGTTGGAAAAATTTTAAAGTTGAGCATAAAGAGTATAAATCAGATGAGAATCAATTATTCTTTATAGATAAAGGAATAGAATTGCCACTTGGTATTGCATGCTGGGAACACAAGCACATTGTTAAAAAAATGAACGAAAATACTCTTATCCAGGATCAGGTTTATTTTAATCATTCGAATAAATATATTGGTTACCTGCTATTTCCTGTTTTAATGTTTCCAATTATTATAAGAAAGTTATTTTACAGATTATACTTTATTAATAAGCCATAAATTAAAAATATGAAAAAAATATTACTTATACTTTGTTTCCCTGTAATTATCATTGCAAATCCTAATATCGAATGGTTTGAACAATATAATGGTTCTAGTGAAGAATCTCATGGACATTATATATTGACATGTGATGATGGAGGATTTCTACAAATTGGAGAGAGTAATTTTTTACCAAATTCTAAGATTCTTATAGTTAAAACTAATTCAAATGGTATGATTGTATGGTCAAGAGAAATTAATGTGGGAGGACATAATTTAGGTAATAGTGCAATCGAATTAGATGATGGATATCTTATTTCTGGATCTTTAAACAGAAATAGTGCATTAATTAAATTAAATAAACAATCAGGTGCTACTATATTTACTCAAACATTTAATAATGGTGGCACTGATGCATTTGAACATGCTGCAGTAACACCCGATGGAATTGTTGCTGTTGGTTATATTTATGCACAGGATTCTAACAATACATTTTATACTGAAGGTCAAGGATTTATTATGTTTCTTGATTTAAATGGTAACGAAATAAGTAGTATGAATTTAAATGAGTATATTGCTCAAGCTTACAGGATAAATTATATTAATAATGAGTTAATTATTTCCGGTTTATCTGAAGAGGCCTTAGATTTTAAAGTTATTAAAATGACTTTAGATGGGCAAGTGGTTTGGCATCAGTCTTATGGTGGTAATAATTATGACCATTGTTTTGGTATGGATGTAAGTAATGATGGAAGCATATTTCTTGCAGGTCATACATTGTCAGGAACTCAAAATTGGGATACTTATACCATCAAATTAAATAATGATGGAAATTTAATTTGGGAACAAAAAGTTGGTAATCCAAGGGGTTTTAATCCCCAATTTATTCATGATGAGGCATGGGGGATAAAATCGACAAATGATGGTGGATGTGTCACTATAGCAGGTACGGGTGATGAATACAATTATTCTGAATGCAATGGTAATGATTGTTCTGATACATGGAATGCGTATTTAATTAAATTTAGTAATAATGGATCTATTGAATCAGAAACAACATTTTCTTCTTTAGATTTATTTAATTTTGCATATGATTGGGCAGGTGAGGATATTGATATAACTAATGATGGTGGTGCAATAATAGCAATTGATAGTGGACAATTTGGATTTCTTAAAGTAAGTAATGTGCAATCTGATTTAAATGGTGATATTAATAATGATAATTCCATTGATGTATTAGATGTAGTTTTATTGGTAAATGTGGTTCTAGGTTTAAGTCAAAGCGAAGATACAGATATAAACCAAGATAGTATGACAAACATACTTGATGTTGTTCAATTAATAAATATAATTTTGGAGTAATTATGAAGAAATATAGCTGGTTTATGATAGTTTCATTATCTCTTATTCCATTTATTGGAATTATAGGAACATTAATCTATGTTTATCTATATGGCATGATTTGGCAAGAACCTGTATTAATGATTATTGGTTGGTTTTTATCAGGAATGGGAATTACATTTGGTTACCACAGGTTGTTTGCACACAAAAGCTTTAAAGCTCATCCAATTATTCAATTTTTAGCAATGTTATGTGGTTCGGCAGCACTTCAAAATAATGTCATTAAATGGTGTTCTGATCATAGACAACATCATAAAAAATTGGATACTAAAGATGATCCCTATAGTATTAAAGAAGGTTTTTTCCATGCTCATATTGGATGGATTCTAGAAGACAAGCCTGAAATTATAAGAGGTGTAACTGATTTAAAAAATAATTCTATTTTAAAATTTCAGTATAAATATTATTGGTCAATAGCTATTGGACTTTCATTTATTCTTCCATTATTAATAGGCTTTTATTTTGCGCGTCCAATTGGAGGTTTGCTTTGGGGAGGATTTCTTAGATTAACTTTAGTTCATCATTTCACTTTTTTTATTAATTCTCTTTGTCATTTTGTTGGAAAACGTCCTTTTGATTTTAATATTTCAGCTAGAGATTCATGGTGGGTTGCATATTTAACATTTGGTGAGGGATTCCATAACTTCCATCATAAGTTTCAATGGGATTATCGGAATGGCATAAGATGGTATGATTTTGATCCAAGTAAATGGATGATTAAATTTTTATCTTTTTTTAAACTTACTAGGAATATTCAAAAAGTATCAGATCATAAAATTTTAAATGCAAAGTTTATTAGTATAAAAAATAAACTTAATTTTTTTATACCTCAGACACCTTCTAAAATTAAAAATTTATATTTAAAAAAAGTTGAACGTTTACAAAAAAAAGCCAATATTGCATACGATTCCTGGTCAAAATTTGAAATTGACTTTCAAGAATTGAAACGTAAAGGATTTAATGATAAGTTTCATAAAAAATCGATCTATTACAAAAGAAAAATGTTAAAAATGGAATATGAATCTATCATCAATACTTTTTCTTTATTGCTAATAAGCCTAAAGAATTATGTTTAAATTTTTAGTTTTGTTCTTTAATTATAAATTACAGTATGAAATTAATTAGTAATATTTTTTTAACACCAATAAATTCCTTTTTTAAGCTTGCAAGTAATACTGCACAAAATATAAATCCATGGAGAAATATAGTATTATTAAATAATAATATTAAGGGAGATGTTTTATCTGGTATTATGGTTGCAATCATTGCCTTACCTTTGGCTCTTGCATTTGGTGAAATTTCACAGTTAGGACCAGAAGCAGGAATTTGGAGTGCTATTGTTGGAGGTATTATAGGTGGTCTATTTGGTGGTTGCTTAGTTGGAGTAAGTGGTCCTACAGCACCTATGGCATCTCAAATTGCGGCATTCATGGGTGCGTTTATTATTGGTACTACAAATGAGCCTGATCTAGTTGCAGCATTTTCAATAATTTTTTTGAGTGGGCTAATTTTGATAATCATTTCTATGTTAAGAATTTCAAGATTTATTCATTACATACCTTATTCAGTTGTAGCTGGATTTATGTGTGGTATTGGAGTTATTATTGTATTGACTCAAATCAATCCATTTTTAGGGTTAGAATCTCAAAAAAATGTTCACGAATTTTTTATAAATTTTAGGTATACAGTCCAAAATATTAATTTTGAAGCTTTATATGTTGCTGTCCCATGTTTATTAGTATTATTTTCATGGAATATGTTTAAAAGTCTATTTAAATCTTTGATAAATATTCCATCTCCTCTTGCTGCTTTGATCTTAGGAACTGGGATTGCTTATCTGATGAATTTAGATATTCCATATATTGGAGATAAAATGAATATTCAAAGCGATTCTAATATTTTTTCAATATATCTTCCTGATTTGTCAAGAATAAGTGAATTTATTGTTCCTGCATTAGCATTAGCGGGTTTAGCAATAATTGATAGTTTGCTTAGTTGTAAAGTTGCAGATAATATGACAGGTTTGAGACATAACAGCGATAGGGAAACTTTTGGGCAGGGAATGGCAAATATGGCCGCTGGAATTTTGGGAGGTATTTCAACTGCAACAGCAACAACCCAAACTGTTGGAAATATAGAATTTGGTGCTAAAACACCTCTATCAACTATTGTTAAAGGTTTAACTTTATTAGGAGTATTACTTGGTCTTGGTAGTTTTATTTCTTCTATTCCAAACGCTTGTTTAGCTGCGATTTTATTTAAGTTGGGTATTGATATTTTAGATTATCGTATTATTCCAGTACTAAGGAAGATTCCAAAATCTGATTTATTTATTTTTATAACTGTATTATTTGTTACAGTGTATAAAAATTTAATGTTTGCAGTTGCTATTGGTGTTGTCATATCAATCATTAAATCTTTGCCAGATTTAATATCAATATTGAAGTCAAAATTTAATCACAAAACTATCTCATTAGTAGATATGGATTTTAATTTAGACAAAAAACAAATAGAGAAATTGAGTAGCGTTAAAATTAGTTTCTTGCAACTTCATGGTCCATTGTTTTTTGGATCTACAGAATCAATGATAAAAATTTATAGAAATATGAAAAAGCACAATATATTAATTATTGATATGAGCAGAGTAACAATGGTTGATTTATCAGGATTATATGCTTTAGAAGATATTATAAAAAATGCTAGATTAAGTGAAATCGAGGTGTTTGTATCCAATACTAAAAATCATATAATGAATGTTATGAATAAAATTGATTTTACAAAAAACATAGGAACAGATTTATTGCAAGATTCAAATGAAGATATTATTAATAAAATTTTAAAAGATAAAAAATAGAATATCATCTTTTATAGATTTTATTTGTATTAGATTAGAACACATGATAAAGAATAAATTTAGAAATATTGCAATTATTGCACATGTTGATCATGGCAAAACAACATTAGTTGATGAACTTTTAAAGCAAAGTGGAACATTCGAAGTTCATGAAACAGTCACTGACAGAGTTATGGATTCTATGGATCTTGAAAAAGAACGTGGAATTACTATAACTGCAAAAAATACTTCAATTTTTTATAATGATATAAAAATAAATATTGTTGATACTCCAGGCCACGCTGATTTTGGAGGAGAAGTTGAAAGAAGTTTAAATTTAGTTGATGGAGTATTATTATTGGTTGATTCTAGTGAAGGACCATTACCACAAACTAGATTTGTATTACAAAAGGCTTTGAGTAAAAATCTACCTATAATTTTGGTTATTAACAAGATAGATCGTTCAGATGCTAGAATTGATGAAGTTGTAAATGAGGTATATGATCTTTTTATTGATTTAGATGCAAATGATGAGCAAATTGAATTTCCTATAATTTATACGAACGCTAAAGATGGTCTAGCACATAAAGAACTAGGTGATAATTCTAAAGACCTAACATTACTTTTTGATTTAATAATAGATACTTTTCCAGGACCTGAAGTTGAAGATGATTTACATACACAATTTTTAATAACAAATATTGATTATGATTCATATGTTGGACAAATAGCAATTGGTCGTTTAAATAATGGATTAATCACCAAAAATAAGAGATATAGTTTATGTGGTAAAGATGAGATTAAATATGATCAAAAATTATCTGCTTGTTATACTTTTAGTGGATTAAAAAAAATAAAGGTTGATGAGTTGGAATCAGGGGATATAATTGCAATAGCAGGAATTGAAGATATTAAAATTGGAGATACTATATCTGACAATGAAGATCCAAAACCACTTCCTCGAATATTGATTGATGAACCAACTGTCTCGATGTTTTTTCACGTTAATAATAGTCCTTTTGCTGGTAAAGAAGGTAAATTTTTAACATCAAGAAATATTAGTGAGAGATTATTTAGAGAAACTTTAAGCAATGTCTCATTAAAAGTTAACAAAACAAGTGAAACAGATGTTTTTGAAGTATGTGGGCGAGGTGAACTTCAAATGGCAATTCTAATTGAGACAATGAGGCGAGAAGGATATGAGTTTATGGCTTCAAAGCCACGTGTTATTACTAAAGAAAAAGATGGGGTAACGTTAGAACCTGTCGAATCTGTATTTCTTGATTTGGAAGAAGATCATGTTGGAATTATTACAGAAAAATTATCAGCAAGAAAAGGTAGAATGGTCAACCTTTATAACAATGGTTTTGGAAGAACAACATTAGAATTTAAAGTTCCTTCAAGAGGAATGATTGGATTTCGAAATCAGTTTTTAACAAATACTAAAGGATCCGGAATACTAAATTCATTATTTGATTCTTATGCTCCATGGTTTGGAAATATACCGCAAAGAAATTCAGGAGTTATTGTTGCAGATAGACCAGGTAAAGTCACTCCTTATGCATCATTGGCAATGGTTGATAGGGGCGAGTTATTTGTGGATATTGGTTTTGAAGTATATAAGGGCATGGTAGTTGGTGAAAGGAATAAACCTGGAGATCTAGATGTTAATATTGTTAGAGAAAAAAAATTAACAAATATGAGATCTGCCAGTAAAGATAATACTGTCGTATTACGCCCTCCCCAAGTTATGTCACTTGATAAATGTATAGAATTTATAGCTGAAGATGAGTTGATTGAAATTACTCCTTTAAACTTAAGAATTAGAAAGATGGAATTAGATATAAACAAAAGAATTTCACTCAATAAAAAAAAGTAGTTTGAAGATAAAGAATAAAATTTAAAAGCCTCTTTCAAAGAGGTTTTTTTATTTTTATATTAAATGGTGAAATTTGTTATGTTGAAATTATTCTTAATTTTAGTATTTTTTGGCTTCCTTTTATCTGAATCCAATCAACCATTATGCATCGTTGATAAAAATACTAGAGATATTAATCGAAATAATTTTATTAATCCTGAAATTATTGAAAGTGAAAATTTTATAGTTCATTTTACAATATCTGAGACTGAATGTCAATTAATAAATGGGGAGTGTATTAGTTTGCAGTCAAATTATGGTTATGCTCAATCGATTATTGATCATGCAGAGTCTGCATTAATAAAGTATTTAGAACAAGGTTGGGAAAATATTCCTCCTGATTGTGATGAATCAATAACTGACATTAATTCTGTTGAACACTGTATTAATTTTGGTGGGAATTCTAAATATGATATTTATATATCAAATGAAGGTTCCGGTATGGTTGTTCCTGAAAATCCATATCCATTTGCTCCCTATTTGGGTGGATATACAAGCTATATGAAGATTTCTACTTTATCAAATAGTTACCAGGCTCTACCACCTTGGAATTATCATGTTGTTGCGCACGAACTTCATCATTCGATTCAATTACGATATGGCTATTCTGTTTCAGGAGAACCTGGGAATTATATGCATAATGGTTGGTTTTTTGAGCAAACTGCTACTTATATGCAAAATGTAATTTATCCTAATAGTTCTCATTTGCAAACGATGCTTAGTAATTGTGATGTTGTAACACCTTTAACATATCCAGAATATGGAATAGATTATCCAGCTGAAATTTATCCTTATAGAAGTGCTTTATGGCAAAAATTTTTAGTTGAATCATTAGAAGATTCATCTATAGTACGATATTTTTGGGAAGACTATGGGACTGAATATGCTAGCGGGAATTCCGTTTCACTTTTCCCTATTTATAATGATGCTATTGAATATGTAACAAATAATAGTAAATCTTTATCTGATGCATATGTTGATTATGCAACCTGGAGATATTTTACTGGTGAAAGAAGTATCCCTAATAATTTTTTTAGTCAATCATCAAATTATTGTTCAGGTTCAACTTTATCTGATTTTGAGAATACTTTTACTTTATCAACAAATAAAGGAGCAAGTTTATTTATTGAGTTACCATCAGAAAATATGGATTTAATGGTTTCTATAGATTATTTAAATGATATTCAATTGTCTCATATTAAAATAAATCAAGAAAATATATTGGATATAGTTTCTTTATCTCCCAATAATAATTCTTATGATTTCAATCTAAATGCTGAATACAATAATGTTCTTATTGCTACCTCAAATTATAACGATATTCACAGTAGTGAGGTAGAGTTTACTATATCAATAAATGATTTAGATATTCTAGGAGATATTAATCAAGATAGTATTTTAAATGTTCAAGATATAGTATTGATGATTAATATTATTCTTGTAAATGATTATAATTTAATAGCAGATGTTAATGAGGATGGTTATGTTAATATTCTAGATGTTGTTGTGATGATTAATATTTTGGTAGGAGGATTACCATAAAATATATGAATAGAATTTATTTTATATTAATTTTTATATTTTCATTAGTTATTAGTCAAGATTGTGAAACTGGTTTTATACCGATAGATGAAGAATGTTATTTTGAGCAAGATATTAATATTTTAGATACATTTATCGAAAATAGTAATGATAGTATAAATATGATTCTTGATATAAATAATAATGGAGTTATTGAACCATTAGAATTATGTGATCAGGAATGGGCAAATGGACGAATTATATTGTTTGATTGTTATCCTATTATCATTAATGGTAATTATAATTGGTTAGATGTATCAGGTGAAATTCCTAATAATATAACAGACTGGGAATACATAGAAGTTTTTATAATGTCATATAATGATTTAAGTGGATTAATTCCAGATAGTATTTGTGAATTAGATTTAGATTTTAGTGATAATAGTATTTTTGATTTAAATGGTAATGCATTATGTCCTCCATACCCTGCTTGTATTGAAACTTATATAAATAATCAAGATACGATGTTTTCTGATTGTGAATTAAATGTTTGCTATAATTTGGGAATTAGTGATTTTATATCTTATGATTTGAATGGAGATAATATTGTTAATCCTTATGATGACTTAAATGGTACAGGTTATTTAGGTATTAATTTATTTAATAACGGTCCTGCTTGTCCTTATTATCCTGGAATTAGAATCCAAAGTAACACCGAAGGAGTTTCATTTTATGGTGGAACGGGGACAGATATTCTTGAATTTGAAACGTGGTGGTATGCTATAGAATCTCAGGGTGTTTATGGTTTAAATATTCCATTTGAAATAAGTCCATTTATTCCTGAGGGTACTCCAATAACATTTACAGCTGAAGCTGTCACGTTGCATTGCGAAGAAGATTGTAGTGAATCTGATGATCCTTATTGTAATATGTGTCCCATAACTGATCCAATAACTTTAACGTTAACGGTAGGTTCTAGTTTTACTAATGCTCTTGGGGATGCTAATTTTGATGGTCAGGTAGATGTTCTGGATGTAATTGAATTAGTTTCATATGTTTTAAATATAGGAGACTATTATAGCTGGGAACTTGTATTTTTAATGACGGATCTTAATTTTGATTATAATCTAAATATTCAAGATATCATTTTATTAGTTAATATTATTTTGGATAGTTAAATAATTGAATGATTATTTTAATAAACTATTTTTATTAATAATACTCTTTATTTTTAATGGTAAATATTTAAGAGTGCTAAACTAGTATAATAATGAATGGAGATCTTCAAATAGAGTTATGGATTTAGTAAATCTTTTAAATAAATTTATTTAATATATTGCTTCTTAAATTTC
>PANN01000022.1 GCA_002707645.1 Fidelibacterota bacterium
CTAAGAAGATGGTTCTAATGAAATAATGCATTTCATAAATAAATAGATTAGAAAAGATGGGGCTTATTTAAAGTCCCATTTTTTTATTAAAAAAATATTAACATATCATGTAAATTAAATTAATGTCAAAAAATACTAAAAAGAAACTAGCCGCTGTAATGTTTTGCAAATTTGTTGATTATGATAAATATGTGGCAAATGATAAAAAGTTATCAATAAAAATATTATCAGATTATATCTCTGGTATAAATAATGATGTTGCAAGTTATCATGGTAGAATCATTAAAAATATTAATGAGACTATTTTTGCTGAATTTCCATCAACTACTGATGCTGTTAAATGTGCAATATCTATTCACTATAATTTTAAAAAAGAAAATTCACAAAATCCAGATACTTATCAAATTAATGGGAAAATTGGTATCCATATGGGAGAAGTTTATGAAAAAGATGGAGATTTGTTTGGCGACGGAGTGAATTTGGCTGCAAGAATTCAACCAATTGCTGAAACAGATGGTACAGTTTGCACACAATCAGTTTATAATGCAATTAGAAGTGATAGTAATATTTTTTTAAGAGATATGGGAAGAATAGCTTTAAAAAATATACAAGATCCTGAGAGAGTTTTTAAAATATACCAAGATGAGAATCATTATAATAAAGAAACTGCATCAGAACTCAATGAGAAGTTGATAGAAGCAGGTGTAGATTTATTTGATAGAAAGTCAGGTAAAGATTCTGTTACACCTATTGCAGTTTCATATGTAAAAAATTTAGGTTCGGCTGATGATGATTTCTTCTGTTATGGAATTACTGAAGATTTAATATTAGATATAAGCAAAGCAAAAAAAATGAGAATTCCTAAAATTAATGAAGTTATTAAATTTAAGGATTCTACTTTAGATTCATATGGTATGGGAAAAGAGTTGAATGTAGATTTTTTAATTGAAGGAAATATTATGAAAGTTGGTAATAAATTTAAATTATCAATGCATTTTTCTAATATAAAAAAATCTTCATTGATCTGGGATAAAAGCTGGGAAGGTACTGTTAATAATATACAAAGTATTCGTTCAGAAATTGCAATTAAGGTATTAGAATCTGTAGGCCTTGAGATTCCTCAATTATTATTAGATAATTTAGATAAAGAAGATAAAATATCCCCTGAAGCTTATGAATTATTTATTAAGGCAAAGTATACCAATTTTAAAGCAAGAAGCACAACAGATAGAGAAATTGCACAAGATCTATTTAAAAAAGCCATAAAAACTGAACCAAATTATGTTGAAGCTAGATATAATTATGCAATGACTATGTTTCAAAACAATCAATATGAGAGAGCTGTTGATATATTAGATGACGCTATGCTTATTGCGAAAAAAGAGCGAGATAATTCTGGTATGGCAGGAATTAATAATTGCTATGGAATTATTTATGCTAGGTGGGCTAAATATAATAATGCACTCAGTTATTTTGAAAAAGCTTTAGAGTTGAGAGCAAAAGAAGATAATCTTGATGAAGAATCAAAATTATTACAGAACATTGGTCTTGTTCATAGTCAAAATGTACAATTGGAGAAAGCATTAGACTATTATAATAGAGCTCTAGATATCAAAAGAGAACTAGACGATAAAAGAGGAATTGCCACAACCTTGTATAATACTTCTTTAGTATATAGAAGGATTGGTGATTTTTATAAGGCAATTAATTATTCAATAGAAGCAATAGATATTTTCCAAGAATTAAATGTTAAAATGTATGATTCTATTCTTAAAACTTATCTGGGTATGTATAGAGTGTTTATGGGACAGTATAATGATGCTGAAAAAGATATTACAGAAGCATTAGATATTTGTCAAAATATGAATGATGTTAATTCACTTGGAATGTGCCATAGAGCCTTAGGTATAATGTATTTAGACCAGAAAAAGTGGACAAAATCTCAACATCATTTTAAAACAGCAATGGCTAATCATAAAAAAGCTGAGCATAGGTCTGCTTATGAAGGTACAATAGTATTCTTAGCTTCAGCTTATTTCTATGAGGGTAAATATGAAAAAGCCTTAGAATATATAGATAAAGCTGTTTTAATTACTTCTAGAAGAAAAGATGTATCATTTTATGATACAACATCAAGAGCAGTGCAAATGTTAATTAAATCAAAAATTAATAAATGTAAAGAAAAAGATATAGATAAATTAGCAAGTGAAATTATCGAATCCTCTTCAGAAAGAGAAAACAATAGAGAATGCTTGTATATAAGTCAAACTTATTTAAATATTGGAAATCAGAAAAAAGCAGATAAATTTCAAAAATTATGTAAAACTGGTTTATTAAAATCTGCTGAAAAAATTTCTGATGAAAAATATAGGAATGATTATTTAAGTACTTATATGCATAAACAAATGTTAAATGAAAGAGCTGTTGCATACAATACAGAATTAAAAACTAAAAAAGTTGAACATAAAAAAAATCCTTCTTCAATTCCTGAAAATATTGATTACAATTCTTCCATATGTATACAATATGGTACATACTTTAATTTTTGCCCCAATTGCTCGTACAATAATATAAAAAACGATTTTAAATTTTGTCCTGATTGCGGAACCTCATTAACAAAAAGATAATTTAATGAAAATTGGAACAGTTATCGTTACTGATATCGTAGGCTACAGTAAGCTTACAGGAGATAATCAAGAGCTTGCTCTTGAGCTACTAACTGAGCATGATTCTATAATATTGAAGTCTATAAATTTTTTTGATGGAAAAGTATTAGTAAATAGAGGTGATGGATTTGTAGTTATATTTTTTGATTCTAAAAATGCAATTCTTTGTTCTACTGATATACAAACAAAAATTAATAGAAGAAATAAGTTAAGCGTAAAAAATAGAAAATTTAAAATAAGAATAGGGATCCATAGTGGTCCATATGAAATACAGAATGGTGAATATCATGGTGAATGTATTGATATAGCATCTGAACTTGAACCGTTAGCTCCAAAAGGTGGAATTCTAATAAGTTCAAAATTAAATTCCGATATTGAATATATTAAAAATATATTTACAAGAGAGTATAAAAAATTTAAAATAAATAAATCTAATCAAGTAACATATGAAGTATATAATAATATGATTGATTGGTTTAGTAAGTCATCAAATATTTTCATTACTTATAATAAGAAGTATATCGAAAAAATGCACTATTATTATAATGAGGGAGATTACTCCGCGAGTATAAAGTTTGCAAATTCTATTTTTGAATCAACTAATAATAGAAAATTAAAAATTGAAACTTCAGGCTTCTTATGTAATGCTTTCATATCTGCTGGAAGAATAGATTATGCAAATAAAATTATAATACAGATTAAGAGAGATTTCTCTAAGAATATTAATAATGAGTTAAAGGGTCATTATTTGAAGTTAGAAGCTCATGTTTTTTCTAATAATGGTAAGTTTAAAAAAGCTGATTCTTTATATAATGAAAGTTTAAATATTCTTTACTCAATAAAATCTAAATATTTTAATGAGGTTCTTTTTTATTTATATATGAATTTATATCTAAATGGAAATATTACAGAACAAATTTTCAGTAAATGGGATGTATTATTAAACAATGATAAATATAAAACGCTTATTGAAGTTTTTAAATCAGTAGTTTCAAAAAGTGAAATTGATAGCACTCAAATCAAGAAAATTAATAATATATCAAGAATCAAAAATAAATCTTATGGTTACTGGTTATTAAGTCAATATTATAGTAATAATAAAATGATTAATGAATCTTATCATTATGAAACCAAGGCTCAGGATTTGCTAGAGCTATGTTCCAATAATATATCTGATATAGATTTGAAAGAAAATTTTAAGAAAAATATTCTTCTTCATAAAAAAATATTATCTGAAAGTTCTGTAAAGATTGATGCTTTGTTTGATTTTTCTAATGAAAATCTTCATGAAGATTCAGTAAATAGTCTGAATTCTAATAACTTTAATTTTTGTATTGAATGTGGAATTGAAAATGTAAACAACGTATCAGATTGTTTTGAATGTAAAGCTAATCTAAGAAAGGATGTCTATCAGTGATTAGATATAAAGATATCAATAAAGCTCATATTATAACAGAGCAATATTCAAAATTATATAATGAATCAATCAATAATAATGAAAATTTTTGGTCTAAAGTTTCAAAAAGAATTCATTGGTTTAAAAATTGGGATAAGGTATCAGATGTTGATTATTCAAAAGCAAAAATTAAATGGTTTGAAAATGGAAAATTAAATGTATCCTACAATTGTATTGATAGACATATAGAAAACGGACATGGTGATGATATTGCCTTGATATGGGAAGGAAATGATATATTAGAAGATAAGCAATTTACATATAAGGAATTATTAGACGAAGTTTCAAAATTTTCAAATGTTCTTAAATCAAATAATATAGTTAAAGGTGATAGAGTTTGTATTTATATGCAAATGATACCAGAACTTGCAATAGCAATGCTAGCATGTTCAAGAATTGGTGCTGTTCACTCAATTGTTTTTGGAGCTTTTTCTTCAGATTCATTAAGAGATAGAATTAATGATTCTAGATGTAGAGCGGTTGTTACCCAGGATACAGGAGTTAGAGGTTTAAAAAAAGATATTCCTATGAAAGAAAATGTTGATAAGGCAATTATTGATTGTCCCTCAATAGAAAAAGTTTTTG
Source organism: Fidelibacterota bacterium (assembly GCA_002707645.1). Lineage (GTDB taxonomy): Bacteria > Fidelibacterota > Marinisomatia > SCGC-AAA003-L08 > D37C17. Next base: position 4,708 of record PANN01000022.1, read on the forward strand.
TAGTAAATCGTACATCATCAAAAATTAAAATGAAAATTAATAGAGATTTATGGTGGCACGAAGAAATGTTAAATATTTCTTCAGATTGTAAGCCTGAATGGATGGATTCAGAAGATCCTTTGTTTATTTTATATACCTCTGGTTCAACTGGAACACCAAAAGGAGTATTGCATACTACAGGTGGATATTTAGTTTACGCCTCTTATACACATGAAGTTGTATTTGATTATCAAGATAAGGATATATATTGGTGTACAGCTGATATTGGTTGGATTACAGGACATTCTTATATTATTTATGGACCATTATCAAATAAAGCAACAACTTTAATGTTTGAAGGAGTACCTAATTATCCTGATTTTTCTAGATTTTGGCAAATAGTTGATAAACATAAAGTAAATATCTTTTATACTGCGCCTACTGCATTACGAGCTTTGATGAAAGAGGGAAATGAATTTGTAAAAAAAACTGATAGAAAATCTTTGAAATTATTAGGTTCTGTTGGTGAAACAATCAAGGAGCCTGAATGGAAGTGGTATTATGAAGTTGTAGGAGAAAAAAAATGTCCTATTGTTGATACATGGTGGCAAACAGAAACAGGAGGAATTATGATAACTCCATTACCTTCAATGGATAATTTTAAGCCTGGTTCTGCAGCAAAACCATTTTTTGGGATTGAACCAATCATTTTAGATCCTAACGGAAATGAGGTTAAAGGAAATCCAGCTGAAGGGCTATTAGCAATAAAAAAATCTTGGCCTGGACAAATGAGAACTTTATATGGTAATCATAAAAGATTTTTTGACAACTATTTTTCACAATTTAAAGGATACTATTTTACAGGTGATGGAGTAAAAAGAGATAAAGATGGTGACTATTGGATTACCGGAAGAGTAGATGATGTTTTAAATGTTTCAGGTCACAGATTAGGAACAGCAGAAATTGAGGGGGCAATTGGCCAGCATAAAGACGTTGCAGAAGCCGCAGTTGTAGGCTATCCACACGATTTGAAAGGACAAGGAGTATATGCTTATGTCACTTTGATGACTGGTGTTGAATCTAATGAAATTATTGAAAAAGAAATTAAATTTAAAGTTAGAGAAATTATTGGTCCCCATGCTTATCCTGATAAAATACAATTTTCATCTGGTTTACCTAAAACCAGATCGGGTAAAATAATGAGGCGAATTCTTAGAAAAATTTCAGAAGGTGAAATAAATAGTTTAGGTGATATTTCTACTTTATCTGACCCTTCTATTGTTGAATCACTAGTAAAAAATAGAAAATAATTATTTAATTCTTTTAATTATAGCAATTCCTTTATCGTTATCATCAATATAATCAAATTCAAAAAAACTATACTCTTTCTTCCATAATTTTATAGTTTCTTGTTCATTTTTTCTTCTGGCATCATCTAGAATTATAGTTGAACCGCTTTGAATGTTATCAAGCATTAATGGTAAAGCTGGATATCTGGGAAACTTTGAATTTTTTGTATTTATAGGTGGACCATCTATAACAAATAAGTCAATTTTTTTATTTATATTAAATTTATCAGTATCGTACCACTTAAAATTTTTATTGTTATCTAAATTATATTCTTTTAATGGAGCATATATTACATCTGCATATTTTTCAAGATTATGTTTTTTTAATTCCTGTTTTGTTTTTTTTGCATACATCTCATCATGATCTAAAGAAATGATTTTACCTCCACCATACTTTTTTATTGTATAAGCTGCTATTAATGTTGAAACTCCTGATCCTGCTTCAAGGATTAGATTAGGATTATTTTTTTTAATTGTATCAGTAATTTTATATAAATAATCTGGGCTAGCTGCATAACCTCTTGTATTAGGTAATTTTTTTGTAATATTTAAATCACTTAATAGTGGTATTAACACTTCTATTTGTTGATAAGAAATCATTATCTCATCAAATGAATAAAGTTTTGAATACAAATAATTTATAAGAAAAATTATAAATATAAATTCAAAATTATATTTAATAGTCAATGATGAACATATAATCAAGTATAAGATGCAAATAATACATGATATTATAGAACTTTTTTTAACAGCTTTATTTTTTTTCATTTTTTTTCCCATTCTTGATTTCTTAAAAATTTTCTACTATGAAATTCATCTGACCAAGTGTCAATTACTGATCCAAGATCAACTGCGATACCATTGTATTTTTTTATGTAATTACTAAATGGTTTTGCGTATGCACCAGCTGCTAAAAACCAAATATCAACTTTATTTGCATTTAATTTAATGAAATTTATAATATCATTATATTTATCAATACTCATTTTTAAATTAAATTTTCTTAAATCTCGTTTTGGTATTGATTTTTGATATAATACTTTAGAATCAAATTTTAAAAAAAAATCATTTAAATCAAAGTGTGTAATAAGTCCAATTTTTTTATTTGTAATTAATTTTTCCGCTAATGGATTTTTTAATTTATTTTTTTTTGGTAATTTTATAAACTCAAGTTGAAAATGATTGTCGACATATTTTTCTTTATTAAATAAAAAGTAATTTGTTATTTTTGGTTCAAATTTTCTTACGCTACTAGTATATCCATAATAAAAATATTTTATTGGAACGCCTATATAGTCAGCATCATAGAATGAATTTATCAATTCTTTTCTAAAGAATTTTTGAAATGAAAAATTGAAATAACTAATATTGAAATGTCTTAACTTTTTTAAGTATTTCCTTAATTTAATCCCCTTAATATTTTTATAACCAATGATTACATTCTCTCCATCACTTTTCCTGATAATCGATGATGGAATATCATTATCAACTCTATTGATTATTTCTAATAATAATTGATTGTTACTTGTAGATATATTATAAATATTTTCTTTATTCAATTGCTCTATCTAATGAATCTATTAATAGAATGTTAGGATTTAAATTACTTAACGCACTTGCAATAATTCTTCTTGAACCATCAAGTATGAATATCTCATTATTTTTTGCATTTCCACCGATTATATTTAATGCTTTCCCTGTAATGTATAGAGGACTACCCATATCTTTTTTAATTAGTATCTTTTTATATTTTTCAATATCATTAAACCTTTTTTTCGTGATTTTATTCTTTAATTGTAAAGTAATATCATCAGTATCAAGTTGTAAATTAGTTGATATTAAGTTTATTGTTATTAATTGCCAAAAATTATTATTCCAATTTATATTTGTAATTAATTGATATTTGAATATTTTTTTTATTATTCTCTTAATAAAAAACTTTCCTTTCCACATATTACTTATTTTATAGGATTTTAGAAAATCATCGACATTTATATTCTTTATATCAGATAATAATTGAACTTCTAAAGTTGTTGATGAATTAGGAATAATTTTCTGTTTAAAATTATGCATTATTAAAGATTATATAATATATGGAATTATAGCTTTTCTATTAATAGGATAATCAAATTTTTCCTTGTACCATTTATGTTGAGAAAGAGCTCTGGGAAATAAATTTGCTATTGTCCAAATTGCAAATAGTAAACTTGGTAATGACCAGCACATGAAAGCAAAGCCAATCCATTCCATCATTTCACCTAAATAATTTGGACATGAAATTAAATTGTATAATTTTCCTTTTGGAATTTGATATCCTTTGCTTTGCTTTTTAATCTTAATTAAAACATTATCAGCATTAATATTAATTAGTGCACCAATTAAAAATAATAGTAATCCAAAAATAAAATTGAAGCTAAATATATAATCATTTGAAAAGGTTGCAAGGCTTCCTAAATGGAAACCATTTATAAAGCCATTAACTATATTAAAAAATATTGCTGAACAGATAACAGATATTGGTATTTTAGAAGATATATTTATCCTCAATGGAAAAATAATACTCCTATTAATGTAATGTATTATCCAAATTAATATTAAAAACCAATGAATGATAGACTTCTCTCCATTCCCAATAATAAAAAAATAGAATAAAAATAGTGGAGAAATTATTTCTTGAATAAACCATCCTAATTTATAATCAATTAAAAATCCAAATTTATTATTAGAAAATTTTCCATAAGGAGCAGTGATTTTAAATAGTAAAAAAAAAGAAATTATCGCTAAAATAAGCCAAGGGATTAATATAATATTATATAAATTTAACAACATAATTATTTATTAATTTAATTATTAAATATTACATCAACTAACTTAATTAAATGAATTTTAAGCTCACGATTAAATATGATGGTTCTAACTTTTCTGGTTGGCAAGTTCAGCCAAATCAAAGGACAGTTCAAAACGAAATAGAAGTTGCAATCAGAGAAATTTTTCAAATAAAAGATTTAAAGTTATATGGATCTGGTAGAACTGATTCTGGAGTTCATGCTATAGGGCAGGTTGCTAATTTTTTAATTAAAAGCACAAAGATGGGAACAACTCAGATTTTAAATGCCATAAATTCTAAAATCAGCAGAGATATTTATATTTTAAATTGTGAAAAAGTAGATGAAAATTTTAACTCTAGATTTTCTGCTAAAAATAGAGAATACATATATAAGATTTCTCAAAAATATTCTCCGTTTTCAAGAAAATACTTATGGTATCAAAGCTATAATCTAGATATTGAAAAATTAGAAAAGTGTTCAGAGGTTTTACTTGGTGAGCATGATTTTAGTAATTTCTGTAAATCAACATCTTTGAAAAATGAAAATTTATGTAACATTATGAAATCATCATGGAATTTTTCTAATGATGAGATTGTTTTTGAAATTAAATCAAATAGGTTTTTACATCATATGGTAAGGATGTTGGTAGGAACAATGATTGAAGTTTCAAAAAATCGAATATCAGAAGAAAATTTCTACAATATGATTCATAATATTAAAATGAATAAAAAAGTTGTTACTGCACCTTCATTAGGATTGTATTTATATAAAGTGGACTATTAAAATTCTTTATTTAAAATTCGTTAATTATATAATATATTTATACATAGGATTTAGGTTTAATTTCACTTCAAAAAATATTTAAGGATAATAAATGATAGATAGATATTTTACAAAAGATATGAAAAGAATTTGGTCTGATCAAAATCGTTTCAAAACTTGGGAAAAAGTTGAAATAGCTGTTGCAGAAGTAATGACGGAAATGGGGATAGTTCCTAAAAAGTCCCTTAAAATAATAAAAAAGAAATCAAAATTTTCTGTTGAAAGAGTCCTTGAGATTGAAAAAGAAACTAGGCATGATGTTATTGCCTTTTTAACAAATCTTGCTGAAAATATAGGCCCTGATTCAAGATATCTGCATATGGGCATGACATCATCTGATTTATTGGATACTTCGCTTGCATTACAATGTAAAGAGTCAGGCGAAATAATATTAAAAAAACTAAATGATTTTCATTCTGTCCTTAGAGATAATGCGATTAAATATAAAAAAACATTTCAGATAGGACGTTCTCATGGGGTCCATGCTGAACCAATTACATTTGGTTTAAAAAATGCTCTGTGGAGTGAAGACATTAAAAGATGTATTTATAGATGGGAAAATGCATTGAAAAATATTTGTGTAGGTCAAATATCTGGAGCCGTTGGCACTTACCAGCATATAGATCCCATTATTGAAGAGAAAGTGTGCAAGAAATTAGGACTAGGTGTTGAAACAGTTTCCAATCAGGTAATTCAAAGAGATCATCATGCAGAATTTTTAACATCATTAGCTTTAGTTGGTTCTACAATAGAAAAAATAGCTATTGAAATCAGACATCTACAAAGAACAGAAGTACTTGAGGTTGAAGAATATTTTTTAAAGGGCCAAAAAGGGTCATCCGCAATGCCACATAAAAGAAATCCTATTGTGACTGAAAGAATGACTGGCTTTGCAAGATTACTAAGAACAAATGCTCATGCTAGTATGGAAAATATTGCTCTTTGGCACGAAAGAGATATCTCTCATTCATCTGTAGAAAGAATTATTTTACCTGATTCTACTTCTCTAGCCGACTATATGCTTGAAAGAATGACGTTTTTATTTAAAAATTTTAATGTGTATCCTGATAATATGATGAAAAATATTAATTTAACAAACGGTTTGATTTTTAGTCAGGAAGTATTAATTGCTTTAATTAAACAAGGCTTAAAAAGAGAAGATGCTTACAAAATTGTACAGAAAAATGCTATGAAGGTTTGGGAAAAAAAATGTGATTTTAAAGAATTGCTATTAAATGATAAAGTAATAACTAAATATATCAACAAGGATGATTTAGATAAACTTTTTAATCTAGATAAAATCATGATCAATATAAATAAAATATATAAGAGGATAAATTTAAAATGATAGATTCAATTAAAAGTCAATTAGATAACACACTTGAGAAAATAGATTTAACTATTAGTGAAGATCATTACAGCGGTAAAGTAAGAGAAAATTTTTATTTAGATGATAAAATTGTAATGATTACAAGTGATAGAGTATCAGCTTTTGATCATATTTTAGGCACTATTCCTTTTAAAGGTCAGATATTAAATGAAATAGCCTGTTTTTGGTTTAATAAAACAAAAGATATTGTTCCAAATCATTTTATTTCATCTCCGGATGAACAAGTTTTAATTACAAAAAAAGCTAAAACATTACCTGTCGAAGTTATAGTTAGGCAGTATATAACTGGAAGTTTGTGGAGAGAATATAAGCAAGGAATTAATGGTCAATACGGATTCATGCTACCTGCTGACTTAAAAGAAAATCAGGAGTTTAATAGCCCTATATTGACACCATCAACTAAAGCTGACTATGGTTTACATGATGAGCCTATATCAAGAGAAAAAATTATTAACTCTCTTGTTGATGAAAGTATATATAAAAAAGCTGAAAAGTATGCTCTACAATTATTTGATGCTGGTCAAAAATGGGCAAATAAAATGGGTCTTATTTTAGTTGATACAAAATATGAATTTGGAATTTATAATAATGAGTTAATAGTTATTGATGAAATTCATACCCCAGATTCAAGTAGATATTGGGTTAAAGATGAATATCAAGATAGATTTAATAAAGGTATTGGTCAAAAAATGTTAGATAAAGAAAATATTAGAAAGTGGTTAATAGAACAAGGATTCCAAGGTGAAGGCACACCACCTGAATTAACTGACGATATAAGAATTTTATTATCTCAGAAATATATGGAATTGTATAAAAAATTATTAGGAGAAGATTTTAATCCTAGTATAGGTAATGTGCAAAGTAGAATCAAAAAAAATCTATCATTAATTGATTTAATAAAATGATATTTTCAATTAAAAGAGTAATACCAAGTATTATAACAATATCTAATTTATTTTTAGGTTTTACTTCTATAGTACTGCTATCAATGAGTATAAATACAGAGGTAAGTTATATTTCAACTGCATGTTATTTGATTTTAATTGGATGTATTTTAGATTCTATTGATGGAAAAATTGCAAGAAAACTTAATGTTTCAAGTGAATTTGGTAAAGAGATAGATTCATTAGCAGATTTAATCTCATTTTGCTTAGTACCATCTTTTTTGATTTTTGTTTACTATAAAGTGATATTCCCTAATTATCTAAATTTACCGAGTTTAATTTTTTTAAGCTCATTTCCATTAATTTTTGGAGCAATAAGACTTGCAAAATATAATGCTTTAGAAGAAATGCGTGAATCAGAAAAATATTTGGGCCTGCCAACACCTTCAAATGCAATTTTAATTTGCTCATTAATTTTATTTGTAAACAACGCACCTATTAGAATGATTCTAGGGTTTAATCAATTTGAACAGGTTGTATATAATTATTTAAGTTGGTTATTCGAAATCCAATATATGATTCTTTTTATATCAACAATTAGCTCTTTATTATTAATGTCAAAAGTTGATTATGAGAAATTCCCTTTAATTAGTTTTAATATAAATAAACAGAATAATAAAGATCTTTTAAAAGTAATTTTATTTTTTATTATTTTATGTGTATCATTATACTACAGAGACTATGATATTATAATATTATTATTTATTTCAATTTATATTTTTGGAAATGTTTTAAAATTTTTAATTAACTACAATAAATGAAGAAAGTTTAATATGAAAGCAAAAATATTTATTAAATATAAAGATGGAATTTTAGATCCCCAAGGAAAAGTAACAGGTAATGCTTTGAATTCAATCGGTGTCAAGGGTATTGAATCATTGTCAATTGGTAAATATATAGAAATGGAGTTCGATGATATAACTAGGGATGAAGCTGATAAAATAGCAAATGATTCTTGTAAGAAATTACTTGTTAATCCAAATACTCAAACCTACTCATATGAGATTATAAATGACTAAATGTGCTGTTTTAGTTTTTCCTGGATCTAACTGTGATAATGATGCGTACTTTGTATTAAAAAATATATTTAAGATTGAAGTTAGTTTTGTTTGGCATAAAGATTCAAATTTAGATTCTTATCATATGATTTTAATTCCAGGTGGTTTTTCTTATGGTGATTATTTACGTACAGGAGCTATAGCTAAATTTTCACCTATTATGAAAGAAGTGGTATCTAAATCAAAAAAAGGAATTCCTGTAATAGGGATTTGTAATGGTTTTCAAATTTTGTTAGAATGTGGTCTATTACCAGGGGCGTTGATAAATAATAAAAATATAAAATTTCTAAGTCAAAATGTTAAGCTTGAAGTTCAAGATAATTTATCTATGTTCACAAATAAATTAAATAAAGGTGATACATTAGAAATGCCAATCGCTCACAAACAAGGAAATTATATTGCAGATATTGATACAATAAGAATGTTAAAGGACAATAATAGAATAGCTTTTAAATATTTAAACAATCCAAATGGTTCTCAATTAGATATTGCAGGGATTACAAATGAAGAAGGTAATGTCCTAGGAATGATGCCACACCCAGAAAGAGCTTGTGATAAAATATTAGGCTCAGATGATGGTAAGTTAATTTTTCAATCAATTATTGATAGTAGATTTTAATTATGAATAAAAATATAAGTTTTATTTTTTTTGTTTTATTAGTAGGAATGATGATAGGTACTATATTTAGTTTGCTAGTATCTTTTTTTATTCCTGATGGAGTAGTAAAGAATTTTTTTTTACTAACTCAATCACTTGGTTTTGGAGCTAGTAGTAATAATTGGGTAGAGTTAGGATTTTTAAGATTTAAATTAGGTTTTTTCTTCGATATAAGTATTGTAAGTATATTAGGATTA
>PANN01000023.1 GCA_002707645.1 Fidelibacterota bacterium
ACCTTTAGTGCTCCTGATGATTTTAATGGTTCTGAGAATTTTACTGTAAGTGTAACTGATGGTGATTTAATCGATTCTCAAGTTTTAACCATTACGATTATTCCTGTAAATGATGCTCCAATTGCAACAACTGGATTATTAGGCGATACAAATGAAGAAGAAAGTATAATAATAAATTTGTTATCTTTAGATATTGATACAGATAACCTAAACTACACATTACTATCAGATGCAACAAATGGTAGCATAACAATTGAAGGTCAATTAGCTACATATTCTCCAAATCTTAATTATAATGGATATGATGAGTTTATATTCCAAGTATCGGATGGACAGTTAACGGATAACGCCTCAGTTTCATTATATGTTAATGCGGTTAATGATGCTCCTGTATTAAATTTAATTGATGATATATCATTTGCAGAGGATAATATATATAGTTTAGTGCTAGATGCTAACGATTATGACGGTGATATTTTAAACTTTAGTGTTAGTGGAGGAAATCTAATATCTGCATCAATTGATAATGGAACTGTATTTTTTAATCCTTCTGATAATTTTTATGGTATTGAAAGTTTTGTTATTACAGTATCTGATGGAGAGTTAACAGATATCCAAATCGTGGTTGTTTCAGTTTTATCAGTTAATGATGCACCTATATCAAGTGATTTAATTATAAATATGAATGAAGATGAAACAACTTCAATAGTTTTACAAGCAAATGATGTAGATGGAGATCCATTAAATTATACTATCATAAATAATCCAAATGGAAGTATTTTATCTATTGAAGGTTCAGTTATTTCATATTTACCAAATTTAAACTTTGTAGGTCAAGATACATTTACATTTGTTGCTTCAGATGGCTTATTAAATTCTGAAGAATCTTCTGTTACTTTAAATATTAATAATGTTAATGACTTCCCAGTAATTGAAGTTATTTCAGATAGCTCTATTAACGAAGATTCAGTGTTTTCAATTGAAGTTAATGCGTTTGATATTGATGGTGACAACTTATTATATGATTTTGAATCTGAGGAAAATGCAATTCTATATTTTGAAGATAATTTTTTAAATATTATTCCAAATGAAAATTATTACGGTCAACTTACAATAAATGTTATTGTTTCTGATAATATTTTAAATACTTTCTCTGAATTTATATTAGATGTTATCCCAGTTAATGATTCTCCTCAATCAGATGATATATCAGTTATTTTAAATGAAGATACATCAAATACATTTAGTTTTAATGCATCTGATGTAGATGATTTTAATTTAAATTATACTATAGATCAATTACCTAATCATGGAACATATGAAATTAATTCAGGTTTTATAACGTACATCCCAAATGAAAATTATTATGGCTTTGATGAATTGTTTTTTACAGTAGATGACGGTGAATTATCAGATAATGGAACAATTTATATTGAGATTTTAAATGTTGATGATCCGTTTACCATTGTAAGTTCACCAGTTATTAATGCAATTGAAGATATAGAATACCAATATCAAATAGAAGTTGATGATCCTGATAATGATAATTTGATTTATAATCTATCAGAAAATGCTCCAGATTTTATGAGCGTTTCTAATACCGGTTTAATTTTGTGGACACCAACTGAAGGTATATTAACTTCTAATGAAATAACAATTACAATTAATGATGGTAATGGAAATATTGAGTATCAAACATTTGAAGTTTTAGTAGAGCCTGTTAATGATTTACCAGTGATAACTTCATTGCCTATTGAAAATTCTTATGTTGATAATCAGTATGATTATCAAGTTCAAATAGATGATCCAGATAATGATATTTTCTTTTATGAATTATTCAATAATCCAGATGGAATGTTAATTAACTCTGAAGGTTTAGTTAGTTGGTTACCAAATAAGACAGGATTGTATGAAGGAATAACAATTAGAATCTCAGATTCAGATTTATTTGAGGATTTTGATGAACAAATATTTAATATAGATATTAAAGTGCTTCAAGATTTTGATTTTTTATCAGATGGCAATAATCTAATTAGTTTTATAGGTTTAGATAATAATGATAATTCAATACAGTCAATATTTAGTCCTCTTGAAAATAATTTGACTCATATTTTTACAGAAAATTATGCGTCTATATTTTTAGATGATTTTAATAATGGATCATGGTTCGGGAGTTTAGATACCTTGGAATCTCAGAAAGGTTATTGGTTAAGATTAGAACAACAAGATTCATTTGAAATTGAAACATATAGATTTATAGATCAAGATAATGAAATTGAATATAATTTACACTATGGTAATAATTTAGTATCTTACATAAGTCAAGATGTGTATAGTGATATAGATGATGTTTTACCAGATGATATCGAAAACTTATTTACAGATGTAATTGGTGAAAATACTTCTGCAACTAGAATAAATGGCGAGTGGGTGGGTTCTCTAGCAAATAATGGACTTCAACCTCTTCGAGGATATTGGTTTAATGTATCAGAAGATCTTAATTTTAGTTATAGTTTCTCAGATATTCTATCAAGAAATGACAAAGAACTTATAAGTGTAAATAGATTAGAATTGCCTCAAGAATTTTACTATAGCCAATCCCAAAATCAAGCATTTTACTTCTTTAAAAATATTAAAATTAAAAACATTGAAATAACTAATGATGATTGGATATTAGGTTACTGTAATGAAGAAATAGTTGGAGCAAGACAATGGTTCGGAGAATATACTGAAGTCCCAATCATGGGAGTTGATGAATTTAATGAAACACAAAATTACTGTAAAAATGAATCTAAAGTTTCTTTTAAAGTTTATAGATATTTAGAAGATGAAATTATAGATTTAGATATTAATGTTCCTAATTGGTCTAACTTGAATAACTTTATTATTGATAAAGTAATTGATGGAATTGAATTACCAAATTCTTTTTCTGTTAAAGATGCTTACCCAAATCCTTTTAATCCAATTGTTAATATTGATGTTGAAATTGCAGACCAATCTATTTTAAATGTTAACGTATATAATATTAAGGGTCAATTGATTGACAACTTAGTTAAAGATAAATTATTTGAAAGTGGATACTACAATTTATCTTGGGATGCCTCAAATTTTTCAAGTGGAATATATTTTATTAAATTTAGGATTGGTAGTAAGAATTTTATTAAAAAAGTAACACTTCTAAAGTAATAGTTTTTTATACAGTCTATCAATTTTTTTATAAAGCGAATTTAAATCTTCATCATTATAAATAATTACATCAGCTAGTTTCTTTTTTTTATTATCAGACATCTGAAGTCTCATTCTATTTTGTATGCTTTCAAGAGGAATATTATTTCTTTTAACTGCTCTTTTAATTCTTTTTTCTTTATTAGTAATTAGTAGTATTGTTTTATCAAAAAAACTTGAAAAATTTGCTTCAAATATTAATGCTGCATCTACAATAAATAAATTATAGTTATTATTTTGTGCTTTTTTATATGCATTATTAATTAAAATATAAACTTCTGGCCATAACACCCCATTTAATATCTTATGGTTTGTTGAATTTGAAAAAGCTTCTTTTGCTAATAAGTTAAAATCGATTTTTTTATTATTAATAATTTTATCTGAAAATATATGAGTTAATTTTTTTTGTAGAGTAAGAGATTTTTTTAGATGTCTTTTAGATTCTTTATCGGCATTAAAAATAAATACATTTTTATTTTTATTAAGGTATTCAGTTACTGTTGTTTTACCAGAAGATATACCTCCAGTTATACCAATTTTTAACACAATTTATAAATTTTCAATTATATTTGAATACACATTCTCGATGCTATCTTCTCCATTAACAGTTAATAGAATTTGATTTTTATCATAAAAACTTATTAAAGGTTTTGTTAAATCATGGTAAACGTTCAGTCTATTTTTAACAGTTTCTTTTTTGTCATCTGATCTTATTGATAAAGGTTCGTTTGTGATATCATCAAAGCCTTCATTTTTTGGAGGATTAAACTTAATATGATATATTCTTCCTGAATTTTTATGAACTCTTCTACCACCCATTCTATCAACAATAATATCATCACTAACTTCAATAACAATAACTTTGTTTAGATTACTACCTATTTCATTTAATAAAATATTTAAACCCTCAGCTTGCGGTAGAGTTCTTGGAAACCCATCAAGTATATATCCATTTATGCATTCATCGCTTGATAGTTTTTTTTTCATCATTTGTAATATCAATTCATCGGGTACTAATTCTCCATTGTCCATAAATTTTTTTGCTTTTCTACCAAGTTCAGATAATTTCTTAACATGGTCTCGGAGCATATCTCCTGTAGATATTTGAGGTATGTTGAATTTTGATGAAAGCTTTTTTGCTTGTGTTCCTTTACCTCCTCCTGGTGGACCTATTAATAAAAATTTCATATTATTCCTTAAATTAAAATTCCTGCAATTGTAGCAGTTAACCAAGATGCTAAAGCTCCACCTAGCATTGCTTTTGTTACTAGCGTTGCTAAATCTTTTTTACGTTGAGGTGCAATTGAACCAATTCCCCCTAGCTGAATTCCTATTGATGCAAAATTAGCAAATCCACATAAAGCATATGCAGCTATCGTTGCTGTCCTTGGTGAAATAGAATCACCTAAAGCAGCTAAATTTCCATATGCAATAAATTCTGTTAATACTAGCTTTTGTCCCATTAAGCTACCAAGAATTTGTGCTTCAGACCACGGTGCTCCCATGACAAATGCTAAAGGCATAAATAAGTAGCCAAGTATTAATTCAATTGATAAATTAATCCCACCAAATGAAATTAGACCTAAAACCCAATTTAGCAATGTTATAACAGAAATAAAGGCAATAAGCATTGCTGCAATATTGAGTGCCAATTTCATACCTTCAGTTGCACCATTACCAATAGCTTCAAGGAAATTTGCATCATCTGAAAATTTAGATAACTCAATGTTTTCTTTTGCTGTTTCAGGAACTGAATTTTCTGGGTATATTATTTTTGCAATTACTAATGCAGCAGGTGCGCTCATTATTGATGCAGCCATTAAATGACCTGCAATACCAGGAATTGTATTACTTAACATTAATACATAAGCGGCCATAACACCTCCTGCTACTGTTGCAAAACCCCCAGTCATTATTGCCATTAATTCTGATTTTGTCATTTTATCTATAAAAGGTTTAATAACAAGCGGTGCTTCAGTTTGTCCAACAAAAATATTAGCAGAAATACTTGTAGTCTCTGCTCCACTAGTACCCATTGTTTTTTGCATAATTTTTGAAATAACTTTTATTACTTTTTGCATAATTCCTAAATGATAAAGAACTGACATTATGCTAGAAAAAAATATAACCGTAGGTAGAACAAGGAATGCAAACTGGAAACCAAACCCTGGCCATGATCCATCAGTTGGAAAATAAAGTGAATCATCAGCTAAATTTCCAAACAAAAACTTACTCCCTTCAACTGAAAAATCTAAAATTTTCTTTATGATAGTATCTATGCTATTAAATACAAATTTTCCTCCGGGAACTTTTAAAATTAATACAGCAAAAAATATTTGAAGAGATATACCCCAAATAATTAATTTTGTATCAATTTTCTTTTTATTGTTTGATAAAAGATATGCTAACCCTAAAATTGCAAATACTCCAACAAAACCTATTAATCTATTCATTTTTTTCCCTTAATATAATTATGGTTTAAAACACTTTCTGCATCTTGCTTCATATTCTTCTGATTCTCCAACTAAAATTTGTGTTTTATCATCAGTTAATCTTTGACTAAAGTAAGCATATCCTCCACATATCATGCATATTGAAGATAATTTTGTTATTTTTTCAGCATGAGCTAATAAATATGCCATTGATTCAAAAGGGATAGATTTATAATCTCTATCTAATCCAGCAACAATAACTCTTTTACCATTATTGGCTAATTTATTACAAACATCTATAATCGATAAATCAAAAAATTGAGTTTCATCAATACCTACTATGTCAATTTCTTTACTATGGTCAAAAATTTCTTTTGAATCTTTAATTGGTTGACATTTAATTTTATTTTGATTATGTGATACAACGTATTCATCACTATATCTATTATCTACAGCATTTTTAAAAATAGAAACATTTTTTTTTGCAATTTGTGCTCTAACTAATCTTCTGATTAGCTCTTCTGTTTTCCCACTAAACATAGGTCCACAAATAACTTCTATAGTTCCTTTTTTAATCTTTTTCATTTTTGTTGATAATTTTACTTATATAGTCAGTTAATATATTAAATTCATTACTTTTTTCACTGTTTTCTTTTAATATTAAATCAGATTTATTTTTCATGGGGAAAATATATTTTTTTTGCATAGGTTCAACAATATTTTCATATTGATATATAATAGATTCTTTAGTCCTTTTACGTTGAATCATATCACGTTCAATTCTACGTTTTTTTCTAATATTATTTTTAATATCAATAAAGACAACTAAGTCCATAAGTTCTCTTATTTGGTCATTATAAACTGCAAAAATTCCTTCTATAATTAAAACTGGTTTACTAATCAATTTATTAGTTTTATTTTTTCTTGTATGAGTTTTATAATCATAAACAGGTATTTTAATACTACCTTTTTGGTTAAAAATATTTAATTGAGTTAATAAAAGATTAAAATCAAATGCTTTAGGTTGATCAAAATTACTTTTCTCTCTTTCTGACATAGGCAAATATTTTAAATCATTATAATAAGAGTCCATTTGAATTATATTAATATTTTCTTCACCAAACTTATTAAGTAGAGTATTGGATAAATATGTTTTACCTGAACCCGAACCGCCTGTTATTCCTATGATTTTAAAGTTCATTAAAATTATTTAATAAAAAAAGTTGTTTCTTTAATTGAAGTATTGCTCAAGTTATCTTTAGCTGAAATTCTTATAATATTTTCACCTTTTTCTAATTCATTTAATAGGTTTGCTCTTACATAATCTCTATATGGTATATAATCATAATATACAGGTTGATTATTTAATGTAATTTCTATTGAATTATGATCAATTTTTGATTCTAGGTCAACTAAATTAAAAGATATTTTATCCATATCATTAGCATTGTAGTATGAATTATTATTTGGGAATATATTTTTAATTATGGGACTTTTACGTTCATTGAGAATACAAAAAATACCTCCAGAATAAAGTTTTATATCAGTTGACTCGTTTTTGTTAATTTTACCTTTGAAAATCCATGTTTCATTTTTTTCATTATATTGGTAAATACCTCCATTTGAAATTTTGTTATTAGTATATTTTAAAATCATATATTCTTTAAATGGAATAGTATTAGGGTAAATGATAATAGGATCTGAGATTTTATCATAATTTTTTGGTATTTTAACTTGTTCATTTTCAATACCTATAAAACTATCATAGTAAAAAGAATCCTTATTATTAACAAGTTCAAATTCTTTAAATTTTAAGGATGATTTAATATTTGATTTAAAAATGGTTCCATATAAACTCTTATTAAATACAATCTCAGGTTCTGTTTCATAAACAATAGAAATTTGATTTATATTATCTAATCTATTTACTTTAATTAGTCCTGTAGTAAGTATATTCTTTTTATATCTATTCAAATCTATAACTTCTTCATTTTCACCCTTCAAAATTAATTTCGCATTGTAGCCACTAAACTCATCCTCAATAAAATTGATTTTAATATGTGTATTAATATGTTCTATTTCAAAATCACCGCTAATTTTATAAGGATTAAAATCATAAAATGAAATGAATGAAGATTTAGATTTTATTCCTAAATCTTTATTATATAATTCTAAAACTTCGTATGGTTTTAATGGTTTTTCAAATATATATGTAGTAGAATCTATTTGTGTGTAATTAGGAATTATACTTCGAGAATTTTCATATCTTGTTGATATTAATAATGATAAATCATTATTCGGATAAGTTGTCTTTAAAATATAATTATTATTATCATAAATAATATCTGGAGGTAAAACTATATCACCTTTTAATACTCCTTGAATCTGGACGCTATTATTAAAATTATCTGTAACATTTATTATTAAATTATGATAGCCCTTATCCAGTGTAATTCCTTTATTAGAACTTTTATCAATAAAATCTAACTGAGAATTTTCATTAAGAAATAATCTATGAAAACTTTTCGACTCATTCTCCAATAAATAATAATCTATTTCTCTATAAATTAAATGGTCATGATCAAAATCATATTTATCAAAATTAATCTTATATTGATTTTTATTATTAATAAGTAATTCAATCTCATAAATACCAAAATCAAATGGGGATGAATTTATTTGATCATAGGCCTGTAGACCAATTCCAAATTTCCCAATTACAGATATAGTATCTTTTATGAAATATTTATATGTATTTGTATTATTATTTAACAATAATGGTTCAATATCAAATAAGGAATAACCTTGTAATCCATTTATAAAAGAATTATTATCTAAGGGTATTATTGCTAGCGACTCGGCTATAGGCCTTAATGTATCTTCGATTGAATAATATCCTTTTAAAGGATTAATTGGTTGCCCGCTTTCATCTCTTATTTCAAAGTGTAAATGTGGACCTGATAAGCTTCCTGTATCACCACAGTATCCAAGGACATCGCCTTTATTAAATCGTAATTTATTTTCCTTTAAATAGTGATTTATAAAGCTGCTACTGTTATCTATTCTTAGTTTATTAACAAGTGATTCAATTTCAGGGTTGTATTTATCAAGGTGTGCATACAATGCAGTGTTCCCATCATCTAGTTTTAAATAAAGGGCCTTACCATATCCATCTGGACTTATTTTTATTCTACTTATATACCCTGATTCAATAGCAAATATTTTGTCACCTATTTTACCATATGTCCTAACATCTATCCCAGCATGAAATCGTCTGCTCCTCTTTTCACCAAATAATGTAGTTATAGTTTTAGATGTATTTGTTGGCCACAGATAATTAATTGCAGTATTTTCTGATATTAAATACGACAAAAGAAGAAGAATGATAATTAATTTATGTCTCAAAATATTAAATCTTTATATTTTTAAAATTTTAATCAATTTGTAAATTATACTTAATGAAAAATATTAAAGTATACCTGTTGAAATTTAAATTATTTTACCTAAAATTATTAGGAAAAATTAAAAAGATTGATAAACGGATAGAAGTTAATCAAAATAAAACAAATAAAACTAAAAATGTATTAATTATTTTCCCTATTAAAGATGAACAATTCAGGGTAGCTCTTTATTCGTTAAGGGATTTAGTTAAGAAGAAAAATATTAGTTATTATTATCTTATCAATTCAATTTATAAAAATAATTTTCACTTAAATGGGCATATTTATGATTTATATCATAATGTAAAAAAAGATAAAGTTGAGATTGATAGCTATTTTAATAACGAAATAGCTATGAATGTAAAATTTGATATAATTGTTGATCTAAATAATGAATTTGTTTTTGATATATCATATTTAATTAATAAAATGTCAAGTTATTATAAGGTTGGATTTAAAAATAGTTATTCTGATTACTTCTATAATGTTCAATTTGATTTAAAGAGCTTTGAAATATTAGAAGATGGGTATAAACAAATAAACAATTTATTAAAATAATTATATGAAATTAGTAATATTTGAAGATCAACATGCAAATCAATTAAAACCATTTAGTTTTAACCACGCTGTATTTGAAATAAAAACAGGTTTATTTTCAAATTTAGAAAGATTTACAAATTATTTTACAGATTATGAAATTTATTTGATTGTGAGAGATGATATTAAGGATGTAGTTAAATACAGATTCCCTGATTATAATATAAACCCTGATATAATTCCACCAGCTAAATGTATTAATTCAAAAGTAGTTTGGAATCATGAGTATATTAATTTTTTTGATCAAAAGAATACATTGTTTTTTGAAAATAAATCTTCTATTTCTTTAGAGGATTTTAACTATAAGATAAATTTAATTAAGGATGATTCTAAGCTAAATGATTCAATTTCATGTATTAACTATTTATGGGATTCAATTTATTTATTTAATTCTAAAATTAAACAAGATTTTTTGAATTTAAACAATGTCCCAACAAAAAGTATAGACAACGTCATTCTCATTAACTCTGATTCAATATTCATTAGTAAAAATACTAGCATTAAGCCTGGTACAATAATTGATGCAACAAATGGTCCGGTTTATATAAATGATAATACAGTTATTGATATTGGTTCTTTAATCCAAGGCCCAGTTTTTATCGATAGAAATTCATATATTTCTCCAGGTTCTAAAATAAGGGGTGGTGCATTAATTGGTCCAGACTGCAAAATTGGAGGAGAAGTTAGTAATTCAATATTCCATGGTAAATCCAATAAAGTGCACGATGGATTTATTGGACATAGCTATATTGGAGAGTGGGTGAATATTGGAGCTGGCACTAACAACAGTAATTTAAAAAATAATTACAGCAATATTAAATTTGATTTTGGCGAAAATGTTCTTGATTCAAAAAAATATTTTTTAGGTTCAATGATTGGAGATTTTTCGAAAATTGCAATATCTACGAGTCTAAATACTGGAACATTTATTGGAATTGGATCAAATATTTTTAATCATAATTTCAGTAAAAAATTTGTTGATTCTTTTGCGTGGGGCGATAATAAAAAAGTTGATTTTGATAAATTCATTGAAACATGCAAATTAGTATTTAAAAGAAGGGGCTGTGAGCTCCACAAATCTGAAAAAAAATTGTTGAAACATTTATATCAAAATATTTGATATAAATTCTTGTTCATAATATTAACATCAAGTATATTTCTACCTTAATAAGGAGATAAAAATGGCTTTTGAAGGATTAATCTGTCCTGCTTGTGCAGGAGAATTGGAAGAAGAGGGATTAAAAAAAGAATTAATTTGCCCCCATTGTAAAACAAATTTAAAACAAAAAAAATTCTTAGCTTTTTTAGAGTATCTAATGATGGTTGGAATCGTACCAGACTTAGATTTTTTTGATGAGACATTGTATGGTGATGAAATTGAGCATAAAACAATTGAAGAAAAAGAGTTAGAAGATTTTACAAATCCTGAAGATTATGAAGATAAATCAGAAAAATTAAAAAATTATGATGAATCAGTAGATTTAAAAGAAGTTACAACTGATGAAGAAAGTTTTAGAGTTTGGGAAGGTATAGATGAAGACTGGGAAGATTTTAATAAAAAGAATAAAAAATAATGGATAAAGATAAAAATAACCCACAAAAAATTAAAATCGAAATAGATGAAAAAATAGGTGAGGGTACCTATGCAAATTTTGCTGTTGTGACTCATTCATTAGCTGAGTTTATTTTAGATTTTATTAGAGTTTTACCGGGTGCTATGAAACATAAAGTTAAATCTAGAATAATAATATCACCTGTCCACGCTAAGACTTTTTGTAATGCTCTACAAGATAATATTAAAAAGTTTGAAAAGAAATATGGTGAAATTAAAATCTCAAATCAAAAGATTTCACCAGCATTTAAATTCCCTAAAGATAAGTTACCAAATTAAATAGAAGCAGAAAGTCGCATAATGATTTGTCGGCCCATTACAGCTCCGCCAATCATTTCTTTGTGCCTATCATCAAACACATTAAGACCTGTCATATTCAATTCTAAATGTTTGTTTATTTTATAGTTATAATAAATATCAAATAAATCATAAGGTCCTATGACACCTTCCCATATTCCATCTTGCCATTGGAATTGATCTACGTGCCTATATTTAAAAGAGAAGTTTCCAACAGGAGATTCCCAGTTTACGGAGGCATTCATTTTAAATTTTGGAGCATTGATAGGATCATTTTTTAGTGTTAAAGTATTAAAATATTCTGTTGTGTTGTAAAAAGAAAAATTAGCATCTATAGCCATGTTTGACTGAGGAATTAGATAGGTAAGACCAAGGTCAATTCCTTGCATTGTTACTTCTCCATAATTCATTGGAGCAAGTACGGAATGTAGGGGAGTATAAGCAAAACCTGGAGCTACAATAGGATTTCCATCAACACCAATTAATGGCGATTGTATATATTCTGCTTCAGATAGACCGCTAACTGCGCTATACTCATCAATCCCTACAGGTGTCCAATACTGAGCTTCAGGACCACTATCTCCAAAACTAATAGCTCCAGATTGCATTGCAATTGAAGTATTAATTACATCTTCCGGATGAACAATAGTATACCCTAGTGTATCAACTCCTCCATTAGAAGTTCTCCAATCAATATATCCCCATTCACCTGAGCAATCGATACAATTCCAAAAACCACTATTATCTAAATCTTCATACTGTTCATTGGAATCCCACATACCATTTGAATTACTATCAGTATATGGTTCTTCAATACCTTGCCAATTAAACAAATCATACCAATCTAAACCATATTCAGGAGTTGTATCATCATCATTTTCAAAATATCCATAATTACGATAAGCACAATCTGAATCAGGTCCACAATGCCAATCATTGTCATTGTCTCTGCCATCCCATTGTGTCGCAAATGGAGCATTTCCTCCATTGTAATTTGCTGGTAATAATCCAACAACTTCTAAATTATCAAAATTTGTAATATCCATATTATCTTGAAATTGTCTTTTAATGATAAGTGGTGTTATTATAGTTGGTGCGCTAAAAAAATCTTCATATAAACTAACATAATAATCAATAGAAGCATGGATTCTCTCAGATAAAAATCCTTTAAAGCCAATTTCTAAAGTTTGAATTTTTTCAGTTTTAATAGGTGCAACATCTCTAATGTTGAGTGCTTCAGTAGGAGTATATATTCTTCCTGAATCAGCTAGTTCAGGCACCCAAATAGTGTACAAGGCTGTATCCAGAGGCATAAATTCAGGAACATCACTAAAGTCTGTATTAAAACCTAAAAAATATACAGCTCCATCTATCCTATCTGTATAATTATCCCAATAGTTAGCATCTTGACCACCTGTTATATTAATTAGATTGTACAGTTCATTATCAATTGATACTGATGGGCTAGAGGCAACAAATTCATCTCCAACTCTTTGATATGGAGTACCATCTGTATTTCCTCTAAGATAATAATCTACAAATCCTCTTTTACCAATGAATAAATCAGTAGCTAAATTAATTGCAGTTGGTGTATTAAATGCTTTTCCATACGTAAGTCTAAAAGTTTGAAAATTATTGGGTTTGTAAAATAAACCAAATTTCGGTGAAAATTGTATGCCTTCATTAAGCATATCATGCGAATCAAATCTTGCTGCTGTAATAATTTCGAACTTTTTATTCTTTTTTGGGATTGTTTTAGTTTGAAAATAAAATCCATGCTCATTTGAAATTACTTGCTCATATTCATCTTTCTCATCGATTCCTTCTTCACATTTCCATAGTCTACCTTGTTTTATACCAGAGACATCGCTAACATCAACATAAGGTTGGTATTGGGTAGTACCACAATATTGTTCATCAATAAGTTCATCATATGCTATAAATTCTGATAATGGGTCAACCGATGTCGGAAAATCTGTTGGGTCATAAATATTTGTATTTAATTGCAGTTCTTGAAAATTTGGATAACCATCATTATCAAAATCACAACCATCGCAATCATTATCAATAGAATCAACAACTACAAAACCAGCATAGTTTACACCCGGCTCACCGGGATCTGGAATACCATTCCCTTCTCCTTGATCAGGCCCAGTATAATTAGGATTTGGTAAATATGGATATACGTCATTGTTGGTGGTCCATTTGCCATCATTATCTTCATCTATAAACCATAAGTCATACTCACTATCATAGGAAGCATTATTTGCTTGACTGTTAACTATTGCCTCACAATCTGAACAATTATCAATGATTAATCCACCAAATTCGTCTATAGCATATGGACCAATACCATCAAATCCCCAATCTGAAAAATCATCACTATCTCTATCGTTATCTATATTATCATTTCCTGTAAACCATGAATCTCCATCATTATCGTACCCATTAGGACCATCATTTAAAACCGTTCCATTTGTCATTGCTTCTGTTCTAAAATAGTCTAGTCCCCAAACAACTTTTGTATTTTTAAATTTAAAATTATTTTGTAGTTGAAAGGCTATATTCCTTGATTCATCTCTTATCAT
The DNA here is from genome assembly GCA_002707645.1 of Fidelibacterota bacterium. GTDB lineage: Bacteria > Fidelibacterota > Marinisomatia > SCGC-AAA003-L08 > D37C17. The sequence goes on from PANN01000023.1 coordinate 14,192, forward strand.
ATCACCACGGTCATATCCTCTAGTATCCCCAGAGTTTCCTTGATTAATATAAAGCTGAGAAAACCAGTTTTTATATCTTCCACGTAATTGATAATAAGTATACTCATAATTATCAGCTAAATATCTACCAACACCTGATACCTGATTTGTTTTGCTTACTGAATATCCACTTTGATAGGTTAAATTGATATTATCATTTGGATCATAATCAAAACGTATTTCTGTTTTTGAGTTTTTTACTTCAAAATCTGGATAGTCGTCATAACCATCGCCATCTATATCATATGTGGTCCTAAATTCATCTTTATAGTCTGCGGGAGTATAAATCCCATCATCATTAGAGTCCGTATATGGTTCGTTACTATCGTATCTTCCATTATCATTTAAATCAACAAATTCTTCAGCGTTAAAACATCCAAAGCAATTGTCTCCTGTATCAAAAAACCCATCCAATTCTTCTAAATCTAAATAAACTAAATTACCATCATTTTCGCCTGGATCATTAGTGTCTGGTAGACCATCTTGCCCATAATCCAGAATTTCCTCGCCTTCATCCCATTGATTATTTGCAAAGGGATAAATATCCTCCCAAGTAATAGCATCATCTATATCAGGAATAGAGTTGCCATTATCCACCCATGTATCACTATTCCATGTATCACCGTATGAATAAGATCCATCTTCATCCCAGTCAAACGAATCAAATACTCCATTTCCTTCTCCAAAGTCAGGGCCAGTATAACCTTCAGCTCCTGCACATAAACCATCTATACCGCAGTCATAGAAAGAACTGAACTCTGATTCTGTACATATACCATCTCCAGTTAATGTAGATTCATAACAGCTCTCAGTTGGAATTAAGTTACCATTAAGTAAATTATTTCCTTCCCATGGAGTAAATTGATTATCTCCAAAAGTATCATTGAAAGCATTGTCACCGGGAATTCCATCTACTCCAAAATCGTAAATGAATGTGTCAAATAATAAGGTTACATTTTCTTCATCATAAATATGTTCACCTCTAATATGAGGATCTATTCCATTATACCAAATATTAACTGTTTCATTTCCATACTTATCTACTAGAACATCATTTTCTCTAGCACCATTAGCAATAATATTATCAAATTCTATATCATAATGCCAATTAGGAAGATTGTAGCGATCAAAATCACCTGTATACATTTCTTCAGCTTCATCAACTTGACCATTATTATTATTATCAGCTCCATCAATCCAAGTATCTGCAGACCAGTCAATAAGTTCGTCAACACCTTCATCTCCAGTTCCGCATACTATTCCATCACCATTAGTATCTCCAGGACAATCTCCATCATTATCTATCCCATCTGCATAAAAGTAGTCTTCATCAATTAACCCATCGCCATCATCATCGTATCCATTATACCAATCTTCACCCATCAGACCATCATTGTCTGGATCTCCTGTATCATTTGGTTCTCCATCACCAATATACCGTTCTATTAATTCGCATTCATATCCTTCAATTGTTCGACAATCATTGATATCATCAACATACTCATCATATTCTATATTGGCATCGCCAGTA
>PANN01000024.1 GCA_002707645.1 Fidelibacterota bacterium
GTAGCAGATCTATAGGTAAAATCTTCAATTGCTAAAGCACCATCCACATAAACATCTACGGTAGGAGAAGCTGAATTATGTATAATCTGAACCATAGCCATTTCTGCATCACCACCAGTATCACCACCAGTATCACCACCATCAAAATATTCTACAGGTATTGTTGATGCTGCTGCATCAGAAAATACTAAACTAGATAGCCCTGTAGCTTCACCACTTAACGCTAAAGTTGTTAGTAGACCACAATCATTTGAAACTGTTGCCCCTGTAAAAGAAAAAGCTAAAACTGTAGAACCACCCGCAGATACGGTAAATCCTGCAGATTGAGATTCACCACCAGATGCACCAGTTGCTGTTGTCCCTTCAATATTAAATTGATAACCTGCTATATCTGTTGGAACATTATATAATACATCTCCATTTGACATTAAATGTATTGAATTTTCCGGTAAATCACAACCATCTGTTATTTCAGCACCACCATCATCTGTTCCAGCACCGTTAACTATAATTGTTCCTACCATACCTTGAGCAGCATGATTACCTATACTGCAAATATATTCATATAATCCAGGCTCAGTAAAAGTAATGCTCCCTATTGTACAAGGACCAGAGCAAGAAGGAAGAGAAAATAATTCAGGTCCAGCATTAACTACAACATCATGCAAACCGCCATCGTTTACCCATTCAACAGTTTCGCCTGCTTCAATTGTTAATGTACTAGGAGTATAATAAAAAGAACCAGAACTAATAGTATGGTCTGCTTCAGGACAAGATGAACCATCTCCATCACAAACATCACATTCATCTAAAACGGCAGAACCGCCACATACACCGGCACAATCTTCAACAGCCAAGCCATCACAGATTCCAGCGCAATCGTAAATGCCACTAGCACATTCATCCTCACCTGAAAAGTAAGTTACATCAAATGCACTTCCTGAACTATCAGAAAAGACAATATCAATAAGACCTGTAGCTTCTCCATTTAAAGTTAAACTAGTCAATGTTCCATATCCTGCAGGAATAGTAGCTCCACTAAAAGAAAATCCCAAAACAGTAGAACCTCCTGCAGATACTACAAAGCCGTTAGCTGCAGCCTCACCACCACCAGCACCAGCCGCAGTTGTGCCATCTACTGCAAATTGGAATCCAGCAATATCAGTGTCAACATTGAACCACACATCACCATCATTAAGGGATATAGTATTTACTGGCATTTCACTTGGATCAGCCAATAAAAAGTTAAATAAAAATAGAGTTGAAAAAATATTGATTAATATTTTTTTATAAGTAGCATTAAACATAGTGTTTCCTTTCATTAATCTCTTCCTAAAAAATTTTACTAAAATAAACTTACAAAATTTATTTCATACATTAATTTATATAGTTTGTGTCAATTTGTTACAATCCGCACTTTACTAAAGCTTGAAAATATACAATGTTTAGATTATAAATAGAAGGAATTTTTTACCCATGACATTTTTTGTATTTCTTTCCGCTTCCACAAGGGCAGGGTTCATTTCTTCCAACTTTTTTATCTACTTTGATTGGAGTCCTTTTATTTAAAACCTTTGATTGAAAATTTTGAGTTGGAGGCATCATTCCACTGGTTTGATTTGGAATATTCGCGGGATTAATTTTTTGAGCATTAGAATTTGCTTGACTCGACTGATCATTTTTCATTTTTAAATTTTTAGCTCTCTCATTTAATGCCATAGAGCTACTTTTTACTGATGTAAGGTCCGTTCTGAAAATTCTTTTTAAGGTTTCTTGATTTGTTTCTTCCATCATTTGCTCGAACATTTTAAAACCTTCTTGCTTATATTCAATTAATGGATTCTTTTGACCATAAGCCCTTAGGCCAATACCTTCTCTTAACTGATCCATTGCATATAAATGATCCTGCCATTTTTCATCTATTGTTCTTAAAATAATAAATTTCTGGAAGTTATTAAATAATTCTTCATTAAAATTTTCGTTTTTAAACTCTTTAGTTAGCTTAACTTGCTCCTTTGTAATCTGATTAATATCATTAGTATCTGTATGGGCTTGATCAAAATTAAATTCGATACCAAATGTATTCAATAATTCTGAATTTAATGATTCAAAATCCCAATCATTATAACTTCCTTGGCAAAATATATTTATCACATCATCTACATATTCATTGATTATAACGTTAAGTTCTTCTGAAATATCTTCTTTATGCAGAGAGTAATTTCTCCTGTTGTATACAATCTCTCTTTGGTAGTTCATAACATCATCATATTCAATAATATTTTTTCTTCCAGAATAATTCATTGCTTCAACTTTTTTTTGTGCTCTTTCTATAGATTTTGTGACCATTGAATGAGTTATAACTTCACCTTCTTTGATTCCCATTCTATCCATAACTTTAGCTATTCTATCAGAACCAAATAATCTCATCAAATTATCTTCTAAGCTCAAATAAAATACTGATTCTCCCGCATCTCCCTGCCTTCCAGCCCTGCCTCTTAACTGCAAATCAATTCTTCTAGATTCATGCCTTCCGGTACCTAAAATAAATAGACCCCCTGCTTCTTTTACACCATCTCCTAATTTTATATCTGTACCACGACCTGCCATATTTGTTGAAATCGTAATTGCATTATTCAATCCGGCCCTTGTAATAATGTCTGCTTCACTTTGATGTTGTTTTGCATTTAATACATTATGAGGTAATCCGGTTTTCTTTATCAGCTTTGAAAGCAATTCAGATTCTTCAACAGATGTTGTACCAACTAGAACAGGCTGACCTTTATCATACAACTCTTTAATTCGGCTAATAACGGATGAATATTTTTCATTATTTGTTTTATAAATCAAATCTTCATGGTCTGTTCTTGAGATTGGTTTATTGGTTGGTATCTCAACTACATCTAGTTTATATATTTGCATAAATTCTGGTGCTTCAGTTTTTGCTGTTCCTGTCATTCCAGATAGTTTTTCATACATTCTAAAATAATTTTGTATGGTTATTGTAGCAACGGTTTGTGTCTCTCTTTGAATTGCAACTTTTTCTTTTGCTTCAATCGCTTGATGCATCCCATCTGAAAATTGACGTCCATGCATTACTCTTCCTGTATGCTGATCAACAATTAAAACTTTGCCATCTTGAACAATGTATTCATTGTCTAGTTCAAAAAGAGAAAATGCTTTTAATAATTGATTAATAGTGTGAATTTTTTCACTTCTTTCAGAGTGTAGAGCCTGAAGCTTTTCTTTTTCTACTGCAATATCTTTATCTTTTGAAAGTTTTTTTTCTATTTTATGAAATTCTTCTCCAATATCAGGGATAACAAAGCTCTCAGGATCATCTGGAGATAAAAATTCTCTTCCTTTTTCAGATAAATCAACAATGTTTGATTTTTCATCAATAGAAAAATATAACTCTTCATCAAGTTCATTCAATTTTTTATCTCTTATTAATTCACTTTCTACTTTCATGCAAAGCTGTTTTGTTCCTTGAATTTGGAAGGTTTTTTTCAACTTATTGTTTTTAGGTGCACCTCTGCTTGCTAATAATAATTTTCTACCAGCTGCATTTTTATCTGACTCAATAAGATTTTCTATATCCGATAAAATTTCATTTATATTTTGATTTTGTTTCTTTATTAATGATTCAACAGAAGGTTTCCAAACAGTATACTGCTCATTTTGCTGAGAGTTTACCACGCCTGATATTATTAAGGGAGTCCTTGCCTCATCAATTAAAACGGAGTCAACTTCATCAACAATTGCATAAACATGATTTCTTTGAACCTGAGACTCCGATGAAACAGCCATATTATCTCTTAAATAATCAAACCCAAACTGACTGTTGGTACCATAAGTAATGTCTTTTGCATACATCTCTTTTCTTTCAAGAGGAGACATTCTATCAAGAATACATCCTACAGATAAGCCTAAATATTTAAACAAAAAGCCCATCCATTCACTATCTCTTTGTGCTAAATAATCATTTACAGTAACTACATGCAATCCTCGACCAGTTATAGCGTTTAATGCAATCGCTAACGTTGAAACCAATGTCTTACCTTCACCAGTTTTCATTTCAGCTATATTACCTTGATGCAAAACAATTCCACCAATTAACTGAACATCATAATGAACCATATCCCAATTCATCTTTTGTCCCATAACTTGATAAGAACTGCCACACAGCCTTCTTGAGGCATCTTTTACTATTGCAAATACCTCTACCATATGGTCGTCAAGATACTGAGTTTCATCCTTATAAAGTAGGTCATCAACAGTATTTAGATCTTTATTTTCTTCTAAGTATTTATTTTTATTTTTTAATATTAATTGCTGTAAGTCATCCTTAATTTTTTGAAATTTTAATTTTAAATCGTTTTCGCTTAATTTATTTAATGATTCATACTCTAAATTAATTTTTTCAACGGTCGGTAATATTTTTTTTAAATCTTTATCAGATTTTCTACCAAAAACTGTGGTTAATACTTTTGAGATTATAGACATTTGTTACTTTTTATCCTGTTCTAATACTTTGACTTTTTTTTCCGTTTTAAAACTTTCTAAAGTTATGTTTTTACTGTTATAAATTGCATCTAATATTCCATTAATAAAACTACTGCTATCTTTTGTGCTAAATTCTTTAGAAATTTCTATGCCTTCTGCCATAGAAACTTTCTTAGGAACATCATCGATAAAAAACATTTCAGCAATGCTCATTCTTAATATGATTTTATCTATAATAGCCAATCTAGAAATATCCCAGTTACTCAGCTTTTTTTCTATTAACCGATCTATAGATTCTGAATTATTAACTGCATGCTTAACCAGTTTTTTTGCATAATCAATCTCTTTTTTCTTATACGTAATTTCATCTAAATCATTGTCTTTCCTCTTGAAAAAATTTTCTACTAATTTATTAATTGAAGAGGTAGGTATTAATTCAAAGCTATATAATAGTTGTACACTTAAACAGCGCGCTGCCCTTTTTTGTTTTTTATCCATAAATTTATTTTAGCAAAGATCTTGCTATAACCACTCTTTGGACTTCAGAAGTGCCTTCATATATTTGAGTTATTTTAGCATCTCTCATTAATCTTTCAACGCCATAATCTCTGATGTAACCATACCCACCATGAATCTGGACGCATTCAGTTGAAGCTTTCATTGCAACTTCAGAAGCATGTAATTTAGCCATTGCTGCCTCAACACCATAATTCAATCCATTATCTTTTAACCAGGCAGCTTTAATTGTCAATAACCTAGCAGATTCAATTGCAATCGACATATCTGTTAACTTAAATTGTATAGCTTGAAAAGAAGAAATTGGCTTATTAAATTGTTTTCTTTCCTTAGAATAATTAATTGCTGCCTCTAAACTCGCTTGAGCAATCCCTAAAGCTTGTGCAGCTATACCGATGCGTCCACCATCTAAAGTACCTAAGCAAATTTTAAATCCATCGCCTTCATTACCAATTAAATTTTCTTTTGGTATCTCTACATTATCAAAATATAATTCAGTTGTATCCGATGATTTAATACCAAGTTTTTTCTCTGGTTTCCCTACGCTAAAACCATTAAAACCTTTCTCTACAATAAAACACGAAATTCCTTTATGACCAACATCCTTTTCAGTTAGTGCAGCAACTAAAACTACATCAGAATTTTTACCATTAGTCACCCAGTTTTTTGTTCCACTTAAAAGGTATCCATTTTCTGTTTTTCTTGCAAATGTTAACATATTTGAAGCATCAGATCCTGACTGTGGTTCTGATAATGAAAACGCTCCAAGCAACTTACCTTTAGCCAATTTAGATAAATATTTTTCTTTTTGGAAAGAATTCCCATACTTCTCTAATAAGGAACAAACTAACGAATTATTTACAGACATCACAACAGATGCGGCTGCATCAACTTTTGCTATCTCTTCCATTGCAATTACATAAGAAATAGCATCCATTCCTCCTCCATTATAATCAGGCGAGGCCATCATGCCCATAAAACCTAGCTCACCCATTTTTTTTATAGCATCAGCTGGCCAAATTTTATTTTCATCTCTTTCTAATACTTTTGGAAGCAACTCGTTTTGGGCAAAATCTCTTGCTGTTTGCTTTATTAGTTTATGCTCTTGTGTTAAATCAAAATTCATACTTATAAAAACCTTCCCCTGTTTTTTTACCTAACTTGTTATTTTTTTTCATACTTAACAAAACTTCTGCTGGCTTATATTTATTATTATTAAAATCATTATACAATATATTTAAAATATAAATACAAACATCTATACCAATTAAATCCGCTAATTTTAAAGGTCCCATTGGATGGCCCATTCCTAATACCATAATTTCATCTATTGACTCTACTGTTGCAATACCTTCCTCTAAACATAAAGCAGCTTCATTAATCATAGGCATTAAAATTCTATTAGATACAAATCCTGGCGCATCATTGCACTTTACTGGTATTTTATCAATAATTTTAGATAAATCCATTATAAAATCTAAGCAATCTTTAGATGTTTTATTTCCAACAATGATTTCTATTAATTTCATAATTGGTACAGGATTCATGAAATGCATACCAATAATTTTGTCTGGTCTATTGGTAGCTTCTGCTAATTTATTAATTGATATTGAAGAAGTATTTGATGCTAATATAGTTGATTTTTTACAGATTGAATCTAAATCTGCAAAAACTCTAGACTTTACATCAATATCTTCTTTTATCGCCTCAATTACTAAATCACATTCTTTTAAATCATTTATACTCTTTGAAAATAAAATTCTATCTAAAGAATCTGTCATCTTTTGACTATTAATAGTACCTTTTTTTAGTTGACGATTCATGTTTTGTGCAATTGTAGATTTAGCCTTATCTAATATAGATTTATCAATATCAACTACTAGAACATCAAAATCAAATAATGAAAAAACATGAGCGATTCCATTACCCATAGTTCCTGCGCCAATTATACCAATACTGATATGCTTCATTTAATCACACATCTCAATTAACATTGCAGAAGCTTCGCCTCCACCAATGCATAATGTAGCAATGCCATATTTTAATTTTTTTATTTTTAATGCATTTAATAAAGTAACTAATATCCTTGATCCAGACGCACCAATAGGATGTCCCATGGAAACAGCACCGCCATTAATATTGACTTTAGCAGGGTCTAGTCTCAACTCATCTATTGCAGCCATTGCTACGCAAGAAAAAGCTTCGTTAATTTCAAATAAATCTACTTGATTAATATCTAAATTTATTTCTTTAAGTAATTTTTTAATAGCATATATTGGAGCTTTAGTAAAATATAGCGGATCTGTTGCATAAGAAACATGGCCTAAGATTTTTGCAATAGGTTTTACTCCATTTTTAACTTTGAACTTTTCAGAACATACCAAAACAGCTGCCGCACCATCACTTAGGCTGCTAGCATTGCCAGCAGTAATTGTTCCATCTTTATCAAATGCGGGTTTTAATTTATTTAATTTATCCTCGTTAAATTTTAATGGTTCTTCGTCATCCTCAAATAAAATATTATTTTTTTTGTTATTAATTTCAACTCCAATAATCTCATCCTTGAATGCTCCTGACTTTATTGCATTATTTGATTTTTTATAAGATTCTATAGCATACTCATTCTGCATATCTATTGTATAACTATTTTCTTTACATAAGACCTCTCCACAATTACCCATTGCACAATCATTATAGGGGTCCCATAATCCATCTTTTAATATTGAATCAATTACTTTATTATGACCAAACATCAAACCTGTCCTTGATTTATTTAAATAGAAAGGCGCTAAACTCATACTCTCCATACCACCAGCAACAATTAAATCAGAATGATTTAATTTTAATGATTGGTCCGCAAGCATCACAGCTTTTAATCCAGAACCACACACTTTATTTATAGTTAAGCATTCTACACTATTTGATAGTTGTGCACCTTTACATGCCTGACGTGCAGGTGCTTGCCCAAGATTGGCAGATAAAACATTTCCCATGATAACTTCATCAATAAGATTTTTATCTAATTTAGATTTATCAATCACTGATTTAATTACATATGACCCGAGCTTAGTAGCAGGTATTTTGCTTAAACTACCAAGAAACGCTCCGATTGGAGTCCTTGAATAGGAACAGATATAAGAGTAGCTCATTTATTTATCACCTTTTTTATATGCTTTAATAATATCCTTAACTAACTTATGTCTTACTATATCACTCTCATCTAAAGTAACAAATGAAATACCCTTTACTCTATTTAATATATTTGCTGCATCAGTTAATCCTGAAGTCTCATTTAGCCCTAAGTCAGTTTGTGTAAGATCACCCGTTATAATAGCTTTCGATGTAACCCCTAGTCTTGTTAAAAACATTTTCATTTGCATTTTTGTCGAATTTTGCGCCTCATCCAAGATAATAAAAGCATTATGTAAAGTTCTTCCTCTCATGTAAGCCAAAGGAGCTATCTCAATAATATTTTTATTTAAATACTCTTTTAATTTTTGAGATTGAATCATTTTATGTAGAGAATCATAAATAGGAACTAAATAAGGATCGACTTTATCTTTTAAATCGCCAGGTAAAAACCCTAATCTTTCACCGGCTTCTACGACAGGTCTTGTTATAACAATCTTTTCAACTTCATTATTCTTTAGAGCAGAAACAGCACAAGCTACGGCTTGATACGTCTTCCCGGTACCAGCTGGACCAATTGCAAAAACAATATCATTATTACAGACAGCTTTATAGTATTTTTTTTGACCTTTTGTCTCTGCTACAACAGCGCCTTTATATGTATATAAAATTACATTATCTAATTTACTATCACTATTTGTTGATATATTTTGAGCAGATGAGGAATTAATTAATACGTTGATATCACTAGTTCCTATAAATCCTTTATTGTTAATTGTATACATTATATTTTCAATTAAAAGCTCAATTTCACTAATTTCTTTTTTTAGTCCATCAACAATCAGGTTGTTACCTCTTAAAACTATTTTTGAATTAAAAAAGTTTTCAATTAATTTAATATTTTCATCTCCAGCACCTGAAAATACAACTGGGTCAATATCTTTTAATTTAAACGTTTTTTTCATTTTTTTCTTTTAATAATAGACTTAATTCGCTTAATTGTTTTTTGTCTACTTTTGAAGGGGAATCATCCATTAGAGACATAGCTGAGGTTGTTTTTGGGAATGCTATAACATCTCTGATTTTTTTTGAACCAATTAAGAGCATTATTAATCTATCAAAACCAAATGCCATTCCTCCATGTGGAGGGGCACCATATTTAAAAGCATTCATTAAAAAACCAAATTTCTCATTAGCTTCTTTATCATTAATATTTAAAAGATTAAAAATTTTAGATTGTAAATCTTTGTTGTGTATACGAATTGATCCACCACCAATTTCATAACCATTCATTACTATATCATATCCAAGCGACCTTACATCACCAGGATTATCATCTAATTTTTTTATATCGTCAAAATTAGGCGAAGTAAAGGGGTGATGCAAAGAGTCCCACCTCTTATGATCTTCGTTCCAATCAAATAAAGGGAAATCTACAACCCATAATGGAGACCATTTATTTTCATCAACTAAATTTTCTCTATGCGCAATTTTTAATCTCAAGGCACCTAAAGCTGATAAAACAATTTTTGGTTTATCACCGATCACAAAAACTATATCTCCACTTTTAATACCTAAATCGTTTATCATCCTAGATTGAATATTCTCATTAAAAAATTTGCTGATTCCACCTTCAAGTTTTTCTCCATCAATACATTTAAAAAATGCTAATCCTTTAACACTGTATTGATCTTTCAACCATTTAGTTAGCTCATCTATAGTTTTTCTACTATAGCCATCAGCATTATTAACTTTTACAGCTTTTACTAATCCATCAGAATTGATAATATTCTTAAACGTATCAAAATCTGAGTTAATGACGTATTTTTTCAAATTCATTAATTGCATGTCAAATCTCAAATCTGGCTTGTCTGATCCATAAGTATTCATCGCTTCCTTATAAGTCAATATTGTAAATTTATCAGGTAAATCAACATCTAAAATTTCTTTCCATAAAGTTTGTATAAAATGTGTTCCCATATCTGTGATATCGTCCTGATCGACAAAAGACATTTCTATATCAATTTGAGTGAATTCAGGCTGTCTATCTGATCTAAAATCTTCATCTCTAAAACACTTTACTATTTGAAAATACTTATCAAATCCAGAAACCATTAATAATTGTTTATATGTTTGCGGAGATTGAGGAAGAGCATAAAATTTACCAGAATGAATTCTACTTGGCACAAGAAAATCTCTTGCTCCTTCTGGTGTCGATTTCATTAAAATTGGAGTTTCAATTTCAATAAAATTATTTTTTGAAAAGTATTTTCGAGTAGCCAGTAAAGCTTTATCTCTAATTAAGATATTGCTTTGTAACTCTTTCGTCCTTAATTCGAGGTACCTATACCTTAGCCTATGTTCCTCAGATGCAGAAAACCTATCATTAATATCGAAGGGAGGATTGTCAGATTCGTTGTAAACACATAATTTATTTACATTGACATCAATTTCACCGGTAACCATTTTACTATTAATAGCTTCACTTGGTCTACTTATGACCTGTCCATTTACTCCAATGACATCTTCAAGGCCTAATTTTTTTGCAATTTCAAATTCTTTTTTATTAAGTTTCTCATTAAAAACAATTTGTGTTACACCGTACCTATCTCTTAAATCAATAAAAATAAGTCCTCCTAAATCCCTAGATTTAGAAATCCAACCATTAAGAGATATTTCTTCTTTTAAATTTTTTTTAGTTAATTCTCCACAAGTATGAGTTCTTTTTATCATTCTAATTTATCTTCTTTATTTATTGCATAAAAACATCGTTAAAAAATAAAACAATTAAATAATTAATTCTATTCTATTATTCAAAATCAATATCAATTAAAATCTCGTCTTTAAAAAAGAATATATATATTTTATTAAATATTAAATACTTCATTATTTTATAATTTGCATTAATTTTTTTTCTACTTATTTCATCTACAGGCTTACCCAATATTTGGATAACCTCAATAGTACTATCTCCAATTAAAATTTCTTTTTTAATTTCTTCTGGTATATACTCTCGCTTATCTTGGAGCATCAATCTCATTTTCTTTTTAGTTTTATCTAATTTTAATGAATTAATTTTACTATCTAAAATATCTATAAGTGAATTAACATATTCGTTATTATTGTTAGCTATATTTTTTGCAAAAAACAATTTCTCATATGCAAGAAGATCTTCCTTGTTTTCTAAAAAGTTGTATGCATCGTTTAGAATAGAAGTAATTAAATTAGATAATTTAATTTTTATACGTTCTGGATTATACTGACCTGTTGTTTTTGAATACATATAAAATTCATAAGCCTCCTCATAATTATTATTGTTCAATAAATAATCTCCCTTTTCTAAATATAATAAAGATAATCTTTTATTAACTTCATCGCGAATCTTAGGACTTATATCACTTATATCTTTGTAATATTGAATTTTGAAATCAACTGAATAGCTTTCTTGGATATCATTAAAATCACTTATCATTTTATCTGCTATAATATATTTTATTGATTTAATTTTATAATCCAAATCAATATCATTTTTGTAAGATATTTTATTTAATAATTCTAATGCTTTATTAAATTCATTTTTCGAATAAAAATACATTGCATTATTATATATTTGATATGGAATCTGACTTTTACTAAATTCAATCATATCATCTATTTTTGATTTATTATAAACTCTAGTACTATTTTTATATAATTTAAATGTTTCATATGCCTCTATATAATTATTATCTATCATATGAAGATATGCAATATCTCCTAATGTTTTTTTACCACCATACCCAACACCAAAAGAAAAAACAAGACCAATAGATTCTGCTTTAAAACCATTAATTCTAGATAAATTGCCAGGCTCATTAATCTTACTAATATCCAATGAAGAAAATCTTAGTTCTATGCCATAGTGGAAATTTGATTTTTCTTGATGATTTTGTTTAATAAAATTTAATCCTAATCCTATGTGATTACTTGTTCCTGCTCCACTTGCTTCACCGCCTGCTAAATTATTATTATAAAAAGATGCACGAGCATATCCTTTTGAATAATATAGATAATTATAATATCTAGGATTAAATTGCATTATAAATGTTCCATTAATATTAAACTCATTAAATTCTGGTTCTAGAGCATCTCCATTATTAAATTGAACTTCATTTATGTTTTTATATAATCGATACCCAAGACCCAATTGAATATCAATCATATTCTGCATATCTTTAAAAAAATTATACCTTAAGAGGTCAATTTCAAGTGCCATCATTTTTCTGAACTTTTTATTACTTATATTAGGAAAGTTTAAATCAGTTGTGTTATATGGATTAGATTCTAAATTATCGTTATCAGACAAAAAATTATCTAACTCATTAAAGTACCCTGAACCTCCATACTCATAGTATCCCAGCCTTATATCGTATGGAAGAAAGTAAACAGGTTCTCTGAAAGACATTTGTTTAAAATTTCTTTTCCAAAAAACTTCAAATCTAGTTGTAGCCCAATTAGATTCTTCCAAAAAAGAGAAACTAAAAAACAAAAAAATCAAAAATATTTTTTTCATACTATTTCTTAAAAATAAAAATTTATTATAACATGTGTTGTTAAATATATATTTAAATTTAATACTTGTTTATGTATTATCTTTAATTATTATGAAAATTAAATTAAATATTATAGAACTAATTTTAGTAACTGTATCAATCGGATTATCTGATACGGGATCATTTAATATTAGCCGAATACAATACTCTGGTGGTGGTGATTGGTATGCAAATAGAAGCTCGCTACCTAATTTACTGGATTTTGTACAAAGCAATACATCTATAAATGTGAATAAAGAAGAGATGCAGGTTAAAATCGGCGATGATTTATTCTATAAAAATAAATTTTTCTATATAACTGGACACGGAGATATAAAATTTAATCCTGAAGAAACGGTAATATTAAGAAATCATCTATTAAATGGAGCATTTTTACATGTTGATGATAACTATGGCTTAGATAAATCTTTTAGGGAAGCTGTTAAAAAATTATTCCCAGAAAAAGATTTATCATTGTTACCTAAATCTCATGAACTATTTCATTGTTATTATTCGTTTCCAAATGGACTTCCTAAAGTACATGAACATGATAAGAAACCACCTGAGGCTTTAGGAATATTTGATCAAGAGAGACTAATACTTTTATATACTTATGAATCAGACCTAGGTGATGGATGGGAAGATAAAAATGTTCACAATGATCCTGAAAACATAAGACAAGAAGCTTTAAAAATGGGTACTAATATAATTATATATAGCCTAATTCAATGAGTATGGAAAAAATATTAAAAATATTAATTTGCTACCGTAAAAAAAGCGCATTCAATACCTTGCTTAAAAATGTAAATAATTTATCTATTATATGTTTTGCAATTTTTTTATTTAGTATTTTTTTCGAACATATTTTTTATATCAATAGTTTCACAAGAAAACTAATTAGTCTTATTTTTATAAATTTAACGATTATTAGTTTGAGCTACTTGATAATCAAGTTCATTATTCATTTTTACTCTTTATTTAGTTATAAAAATTTTTATGATATAGCCAGAGAAATTGGTATAAAAAACAAACAAGTTAAAGATCAATTAATAAATATTTTACAAATAAGTAATAATTCCAAAAAGTTGAATTCAGACTTAACGAACTATGCAAAAAAAGCAGTCTATAAAAAAATATCAAATATAAATTTAAATGATTTTAGAAAAAAAAATAAATCTGAACTAAAGATTAGCTTTACAATTATTTCAACGCTAACCATTTTACTCCTAATACCAATTATAAAGGATACAACTCACCGATTAATAAATTATAATAAAAAATTCTATCCGCCATTACCATTTACCATTAATTCTATCACACAAAATAAATCAGTTTTATCAAACGATAATCTGAAAATTGAAATAGAAGGATTTGGTGAAACTCCTGATAGTATTATGATTAATTGGATTGAAAATAATATTAATTTTAAAAAAAATGTACCTAATAAAAATAATTTATATTCCTTTACATTTAATGAAATTAATGAAAATATTGAATCTTGGGCCAGCTATAAAAATCCTAATTTTTTTTCAAAATGGAATATAATTTCAACAAATAAATATACAATAAATGTGAAGAAAAGACCAAAAATTATTGATTTCACATTTAAAGTAGTGCCTCCTGAATATACTGGTTTAGATATATATGTTGAAGATTACAAAAATATAAATCAGCTTCAAATTCCCATAGGTAGTAATTTGCTTATAAAAGGCGAAACAGACAAACCTTTAAATTCAGCATGGTTAAAAACCAACGAAAGTAGAATCAATCTTGAAATAGATAATCACAAAATCAGCAAAAATATCAATTTTACGGATGAAATGACATTTACTTTACATTGTTTGGACAATGAATTTATCCCAAACTTAAATCCTAGGCAGTATACTCTTATTACAAAGAAAGATAACCCTCCTAATATTGCAATCCAAAAACCATCAAAGGAATTTGAAATTAACGAATTAATGATTATTCCTATTAATGCAAATATAATTGATGATTATGGTATTAAAGAAATATTTATTGAATATCAAATATTATCTGAAGATTTTCCACAATTTAATCAAAACAAAATTAGAAAAGAATTGGATATTTTAATAAAAAATGATAAAAAATATAATTTAAACTTTAATTGGGATATAAATAATCTTCCAATTTCCATGGGTGAAGAACTTCACTTTAGAATCATAGCTATTGATAATAATGAAATAAATGGAAATCAAATATCTGAATCAGAAACTATTGTTGGGAAATTTCCTTCTTTAGAAAGTCTGTTTACCGAAATAGAAGAAATAGAAACAAATACTCAGGATATTATGGAAGATATTAATTCATCTATTGAAGAAATTTCTGAAATGACAAATAATATGAGAATGGAGCTTCTTAAATCAGATGAAACTAATTGGGAGCAAGAACAAAAAATTGAAGATTCATTTGAAGAAATAGAAAAAATAAATTCTCAAATTGAAGAAATAGAAAAAAATATTGAAAAAATTATAGAAAAAGCAACTGAAAATCAGTTATTTGACAATGATTTAGTTAATAAATTTGAAAAATTTCAAAATCTTATTCAAGAGATAATGAGCGAAGAATTATTTGGAGCAATGCAAGAACTTCAAGATGCTTTAAAAAATATGGATATGAATAAAATATCTGAAGCTTTAGAAAACTATAATTTTATTTTAATATGGAACAATTTGAAAAACAATTAGATCAATATATGGAAATGTTTGAAATGGCACTAGCTGAACAAAAGCTTAATGAATTAGCTGAACAAATAGAAAACATGATAAAAAAGCAATCTGATATTATCCTTGATATTAATAATAAAGAAGATGAATATATCATCAATAAAAAAACAACAAAACAGGAAAATAGATTCCAAGAATTCAATCAAATTCTTGAAGAGACAACTGAACTAATTAATAAATTTTCAGGTAATACTTCTAATCAATTATCAGACTTGTCAGAAAGTTCTATAAATAAAGAAACTGAAAAATTGATGAACGAACAAAATCAATCAGTAAATAAAAATGCTTCAAATAATACAAAAAAAAACTTAAAGGATATTGAAGAAATTATCAGTGAAATAAACAATAGCTTCAAAAAAGAATTATCAGATAAATTGAGTAAAGAATTTATAAAAATAATCGAAAATTTACTTAGTATGTCAAATCAACAAGAAAAAATAATTTCAGAATCAGAAGGTATTAAATCACGAAGCCCATATCTTAAAGAAATCAATAGAAAACAAGATAGTATTGATAGGCAACTAAATCAAATTACAAAACAACTAACTGATTTATCTAATAGTACATTCTATATAAATCCAAATATAAACCGTCAAATAGGAGGTTTAAAATCATCTATATCTAAGGCTATCTCAAATGTTGAACAAAAAAAAGTTACTACAGCATTCAATGAGCATGAAAAGATATTAAAATATATTAATAACATAACATATTTATTACTCTTGTCCATGGAAGAGATGCAATCAAGTGAATCAGCTTCTGGATTTGAAAAATTCATGGAATCTCTAGAGCAAATGTCAAATAAGCAACAAGGTATAAACCAAATGACTATGCAGCTTGGTCAAATGAGTATGATGCAGCAGAAATCTGTTCTAGAAGAATTACTTAAACAGCAAAGTGAGTTGAGACAAAAGCTAGAGGAATTAATTGGAGATAATCCTGGTGAAAAAACAGGTGGATTATCTAATGCTGGGAATGAAATGGATGAAGTTATTTTAGATTTAAAAAATAATAATATTTCAAGGAAAACTATTGAAAGACAACAAAGGATTTTATCTAAAATGCTAGATAGTCAAAAATCATTAACTCAAAAAGATTTTTCTAAAAAACGAATTAGTAAAACAGCCTCGAATTATAATTTAGATTCAGACTATGTTAATCAATCCTTAGATATTAAAGATAAGAATGCATTTTTTATTAATGCTATGGAATCAGCGCTGAAAGAAGATATCCCTATGGATTATCAGAATATTACAAGATTATATTTTCTAAATCTTCAAAGAAATAATAATAATGATGAATAAAATAAATTATATATTAATTATTTTAATGCTATCTATAGCAATTAGTGAAACTAAAAAATACAGATTAACTCCTAGCCAAAATCAAAAGATTCGTCAAGCAAAAACTCTTCAAAATAATGGACTAAATAAACAGTCTAAACAAATTTACTATGAATTATTTCTTGAAAGTCCATTTTTAAAAGAAGCATTTTATCCATTAAAAAAAATATTAAAAAATGAAAACGACTTTAAAACTCTAGAAGAAATTTATCCACTGTATTTAGAAAGCAATAATAATAATACTGAATCTAAAATAGACATTATTGATATACTCATATGGATTGGTGATGACAAATGGATAGAAATAACAACTGATATTGTAAGTAATAAAATGGCAAAAGAAAAAAATATAAAATCTCTATTTAATATTTTATTGAAAAATAATCAAAATTTAGAATTAGATAAAAAAATAAAAATCATTAGAGAAGAAAGAGCTAAAGATTTTTTTTCTTATGAGCTAGGTATGCATTATGCTATGAATTTATCAATAAAAGAATCTATAGATGAGTTTATATTGCACCTAGATAATAATAAAAGCCCATGGAAATACAATATTATAAGAAATAAAATTTTATCTTTCCCAGATTTTAATAATATTAATAATGAAGTAAAAACAATATTGCGTCAATATGAATCTAATAATGCAAAATTAATTTTATCTGATTTAGAGTTTAGAGATAAAAAATTTAATAGTGCCTATAAATTACTTAAAGAATATTCAAGTGATGAGTCTAAATTCTTAGAGTTTATTGATAGCTTAATTAAAAATAAAGAATATCAATTGGCACAAACTGTAATTAATGATATAATCAATTCCAACTTTTCAGCAAAAACACTAAGATCAAGCATTATAAAGCTAGCTGAGTTATATGAAATCATTTTAGAGAATAAAGAACTAAGGCTGCCCATAAGTTCTAATATATATAAAAACGAGCTTTTAGATTCTCCATTTGTAAAAATCGGTAAAGATGAGAACTTATTTCTTGAAAATGCAATTGCAATATATGATTCATTAATAGTTAAAAATAAGGATACAAAATCATTATATAACTTAGCACAGATCAAATATAAAATTCTTGGAGATCTTGATAGCTCGCAAAAACTATTTAATAGATTAGTATTAAATACAAATAATTCAAATCAGTTAAATACAAAATCAATTATTGAGATTATAAATATACTGATTTCAAAAGGTGATTTAACAAAAGCCAAAGAGACACTTCAAAAATATGAAAATGATATTGATCCAAATGAACTCTTTTTGATAAAAGAAATTAAAATATTATTTTATCTAAATGAGTGGGAAAATTTAAATCAAAAAATTGATATTTTTTTAAAAAGAGAACTCAAAATGACCAATTATTATAATGATATTTTAAAAATAAAAAATTATATAGCAATATTTGGAAACAATAAGGAAGATCTTGAATCTTATTCTAAATCTTTAATGAAAAAATTTCAAAACAAACGATATGAATCAATTAAAATAATTAGTGAATTAACAGAAAACACTGATATAGAAATCTCATCTAAAATGAAATATGAACATGCTTATTTACTAATTAAACAAAATAATATTGAAGAAGCAATAAATATTTTAAATACAGTTGATAATGAAAGTACTATAATAGAATCAAGCATATTACTTAAAGCTGAAATATATGATTATATCTTAGATAACACATCAAATGCTGTTGATTTATATATATATTTATTAGAAAATTATCCCAACAGTATTTATTATGATTTAATTAGATTGCGACTAAGAGAAATTACAAGTTGAGAGTAAATATTATATATTATTTTATATTAATAAGTATTGTTTTTAATCAAAAAATACTTATACCAATGGATGAAACTCAAAATGATCATTTGAAAGCATATGGTTTAGTATATTCTGCACTTAAAAAACAAGTTAAGATTGAATGGCTTCTAAATTATAAAAATGGTTCTTTCTTAGTTGAGAATAATAATATTATAGCAAAAGAAGCTTTAATGAAAGGCATTACTTATTACAATGTAAGTGCTTCAGAAATAAATACGATTTATGAAATAATAAATAATAATAATATGGATATTGCCATGCTTGAAAAAGCTCCTGAAATTGCTGTTTATTCACCTGAAGGTAAACAACCATGGGATGATGCAGTAACTCTTGCGCTAACTTATGCAGAAATTGAATATGAAACTATTTTTGATGATGAAGTCCTTACTGGAGAATTAATTAAATATGATTGGCTTCATTTACACCAGGAAGATTTTACAGGCCAATATGGTAAATTTTATAAAAGCTACAAGAATACATCATGGTACAAAAAGCTTGAAAATGATTTTAATAAAATTGCACATAATCATGGATATGGGAGCGTGCACAAATTAAAAAAAGGTGTTGCTTTAAAAATAAAAGAGTATGTCATAAATGGAGGATTTATGTTTGCTATGTGCTCTGCTACAGATTCTTTTGATATAGCGCTAGCAGCCCAAAATGTTGATATAGCAGAGAGTGTATTTGATGGGACTCCTGCTGACAATAATTATAACAATAAATTAAACTTTAATAACTCATTTGCATTTGAAAATTACAGTTTATACACAAGTCCTATGATCTACGAATTTTCAACAATCGATTATCCACCAAGCCATCTCCCCGTTACAAAAGGAGCAGAAGAAGATTATTTTTCATTATTTGAGTTTTCAGCTAAGTGGGATCCTGTCCCAACAATGCTAACACAAAATCATTCATCTATTATTAATGGATTTATGGGACAAACAACAGGATATAATAAAGAGTTCTTAAAAAAACATGTATTGGTTTTGGGTGAAGACTACGTTTCTAATCAGGCAAAATATATTCATGGGAATGCAGGAAAAGGAACCTTTACTTTTTTAGGTGGACATGACCCAGAAGACTATAAACATTTTGTAGGAGACCCCCCTACAGATTTAAATTTACACAGAAACTCACCAGGCTATAGGCTAATATTAAATAATATATTATTTCCTGCTGCTAAAAAGAAAAAAAGAAAAACTTAGCTAGAAGCACTTTCGTATAACTTCAATCCCTTTCTCCAAATTATAGTTGTTAAATAAAGAAAAAATAAAGCTATAAAAAATTGTAGTAAAAGTAATTTATAATTTACACCAAAAATTAATATTCTAGCTGGAACTGAAGATATTAAAGCCATTGGGAAAATTGTAAATAGTGATTTTCTAAACCAATTTTTATATATTGAATCAGGTCTTTTTGAATATTTAATCAATTCGCTTGCAAGCCAGCCTGCATAAGAAAAATTTCTAAACCAAAATGATAAACATGATATCATAAACTCAAATGAATAAAAAATAAACATACCTAAAAACACTGATATTAAATAGATAAAGTAATTTTCAAATAAAATCACTCCACCATGATAAATATAAATTAATCTTGATAACAAGATTACTAATATAAATAATGAAATTAATGCATTTGTAGTTACATATCTAAAAGATATAAAAAATTGAGAATTCATAGGTTTTAGTAATATGAAATCAAGATCACCTGTTTTAACTTTTTCATTAATACCAAAAACATTTCCACCTAAAAAGAAGACATACAATAAATCAGAAATATATACTGTTAGTAAGAAAATAATCACTGCATCCTTACTAAAATCACCTAAAGAATCAGTGAATTGAAAAATAATTTGAAAAAATAGAAATAAAGATCCGTAATAGACAGCGTCAATAAACATTTCGAATATAAAATTTAATTTAAATTCCATATCCCTTGATAGAGTATTTCTAAAAAATGCTAGCCAAAGAGTTAAGTATCTATTGACCAAATGCTTCATACTTTTTAATACCATTATTATAAAATAATAAACTAATTATTGTTAAAATAAAACACCAGATAAAAGCATATAAAACATCAATTTTCCAAACGTCAAAAGGTAATAAACCTGTTGCTATGCTTACAGGTAAATCAACTAAATAAGGTACTGGAGTCCAACTTAAAACTGATAGAAAATTTTCTGGAAATAATCTGATAGGAATATATTGGCCTGAAATCATTATCATCCCAAGATTATATGCAACTACAATAGACCTAACCTCCCCAAACCAAAAAGCAAAACATACCATAATAAAATAGATACAATATGATAAATAAATTGATAGAAACAAGGAAATTATAAAGCCAAACATGCTATAATCAAATTCAAAAATCATATTGGGAAATAAAAATACGAATACTACTATTAAAACTGAATAAACGATATAATAAAGAGAGTTTATTCCTATAAACATCATCAAGTAATACCAAAAGTAAGATATGGGTCTAATCAAATATTTACTAATAAGTCCTTGTCTTATCTCCATTATCATTTGGGATGAAGTAATCCATGACGATTTTAATTGACCTACAATTATTGATAAAAAAATAAATATAATTAATTGTTCAAAAGTATAAACACTATCTGAACCTTTCATAGGAATATTTGTTGTATCGCTAGATGAGAAAATTAAAGTCCAAATCTGATATTCAATAAAAAGTCCTGATAATATTGCAAACAAACCTATTAATGCATTTGCCCTATATTCAAGCGCGTGAATCCAATTAATTCTTAATATTGAAAAATACTTACCCAACTACTTATTTAATATATTTTTGAGGATTTTCAAAAAAACTTTTCATAGCATCATCAACAGGGATATCTTCAAAAGTTATATTATCAGCTTTAAATCTTTGCAATAAATTTTTCAAAAGATTCTGTAATTCAATTTCTGATAAAATAGCTGTTAGTATCCTGTCATTAATATCAAAACTGTATTTATTTTTCAATGAAATAAGTAATTCCGAATCAGGAACATTATCAAATTCAAAAACTAATTTTCTTTTAGGATTAATATTTCTAACCAGATCTCTAAAATTTCCCTCATAAACAGATTTTCCTTTATTTAAAACAAAAACTCTTCTACACATCTCTTGTATATCTTTGGAATAATGACTTGTAATAACAAATGTAGTTTTATATTTTTTATTATAGTACTTAACAAATTCTCTAATTTTAGATTGAGAAATAACATCAAGACCAAGTGTAGGTTCATCTAACAAAATAATTTTTGGTCTATGTAAAAGCGCAGCAATAATTTCCATTTTCATTCTTTCACCTAAGGATAATCTCCTAACTTGAACATTAAGCTTATCCTTTACGTCTAAATAATCAACAAGTTCATTTAATGTTTCGTTGTATTCGTTATCACTTAGATTATATATATGTTTATTAAGCAGAAAGGACTCCGATGCAGGGATATCCCACCAAAGTTGATTTTTCTGACCCATTACAACTGATATACTGCTTAAAAAATTATAATTCCTATCCCAAGGATTGTAACCATCTATAATTACAGTACCACTGTTTGGATATAATAATCCAACCATAAGTTTAATTAATGTCGTTTTACCCGCTCCATTTTCTCCAAGAATGCCAATTATTTCACCCTCATTAATCTCTAGATTAATTTCATTTAATGCTGTAAAAGTTTGATATTCACGATTAAAGAAAGATTTAATAGCACCTTTTAAACCAGCAGATCGTTTAAAGAGTTTAAAAGATTTTGTAAGATTACTTATTTTTATATACATTGATAAATTAAATTAACAACACTATTGTATAAATAAAAAGCTCCAAATGATAATGGAGCTTTTTATTTTTAATAATTATAAACTAGAAATTTATTTTAATAAAACTACTTTTTGAGTTTTCAATTCATTTCCCGCTAAAATTTGAATATAATAAATTCCACTTGTATTATTCTGCGCATTCCATACTATATTATAATCACCAGCATTTTTAAATGAATTTTCAAGAATACTAACTTTTCTTCCTGTTACATCAAAAACAGTGATTTCAACATGCCCTGAATTCATTATTGAATAATCAAGATTTGTTGAAGGATTAAATGGATTAGGATATGCTTTTGATATAGATAAAACAGAAACCTCTTCAATGTTATTCATATTAAAATTCAATGGATTTAATCCATCACCAATAATCATATCAGATTCAAAATTAATCATTTCATTTAATAAATAACTACGATTTGCATCCTGATTATAATATTCAAATGATAAAGTTTCATCATTCTTGTTGCCATAAACCATTAACATGAATATATACTCATTTGTTGGAGGGAAATAAATCGGATTTACTTTTCCTCTTACCTGTCCATAATTATCGTAAGCAATTAAAAAATCATTACTAGACACATCAATATCACTGGCATTAATTGATGCAGTTATTGCACCATTAAATTCAAATTCACCATAATCAAAAGTAGGATTTAAATCAAAATTATAATCCAAAGCTCTTGAGATTCCTTCAGGATAAGTAAATACAACATCAGATTGAACTTTAATTAAATAAGCATTAAGTGGAGACAAAGTATTTAACTGTCCAAACCATTGAGTAAAACCAGTTAAATCATAATAAGTAGAGAAGCCTGTTTGGCCCTTAATATAATCGCCGTCTTGAGCTTCAAATGTCAATGCTGTATTTATATCTAAATCAGATGAGGGAAGATATCCTATCCAATTCCAACCTGAATATAAAGATATTGGGTAATCAGAAGAAGACACACCCATTCCTGTATAAGTCCAATTGTAAGAATTTTGAAGATTTAATTTATATCCTTTACCAATTTCTACATTAGTAATATCTCCAAACCAACCACTAAATCCTGGGAGATCATAATAAGTAGAAAAACCTGTTTGACTTTTAATAAAATCGTCACCTTCAACGCTTGAAAATAAAACACCTAAATTCATATCAGAGGATAAAACATTTGTAGATATCCAATTCCAACCTGCAGATAAGTTAGTATCAACGATTACTCCACCTGTTGTTGGGCAATCAGTATCTGAACATACTAAATCACCGTTTTCGCCACAGTTATAAGAGGGACCATTTCCATTACAAACACCGCAACTATCAACCGCTCCTACACAATCATCAACGTCGTCACAAACATCATCTTCATCTGCATCTAAAGCACATGAACCGCCACAA